>MNRL01000006.1 GCA_001915925.1 Clostridium sp. CAG:354_28_25 | reverse complement strand
ATGTTTCCTTTCCATAAGCATCCTCCTTTAATTTATATTTTACAACAAATGGGGACACTTTTAAATGGGTGTGGTAATTTTATTCCGCTGTCCATTCCTATAATCCCGATAAAAGATAAATGTTTTTTTAAAGGAGAGAAAATGTTTAATTTAAAAGGAAATATATGCATTTTAGGAGATAGTATTGTCTATGGTGCGTGGGATGAAGAAAAACACGGATATGTAAATAGATTAAGGGAAGATTTAAAAGAAAATAATCAAGTAGAAAATATATATGGTCTTGGAATTCCTGGGGAGACAACAGCAGGACTATTAAAAAGAATTGATACAGAATTAAAGATTAGAAGAGTTAAAAATAAAAAAAGTTGAAATGCTAGGTGAAGAGACTAGATTATGTGTAGAAGAAATTTTAGATTTATTATTTTAAGGAGAATATTATGAGTCCATATAAAAGAGCATATCAAACTGCCAATATATTAAATAGGAAGTTAAATGTAGATGTAGAAGTAATAGATAATATAAGAGAATGCAATTCTTATGGAATTTTATCTGGAGTGAATAAAGAAAAAGCTAAAAAAATATTTAGTTATGTTTTTGATATGCCAAAATATAAAAATACGGGTTACTATTTAGGTACAAGTTTTTTGGGTGGAGAAGATATAAATGAATTTGACAAACGTGTAAAAGAGGGCATAACAGAGATTATAAGTAAAAGTAAAGAATTAAATACTATAACTATTGTAACACATGGTGGTGTATATAGAAGTATTTATAAAAATATTCTTAAAGTAGATAAGAAACTAGATCAAATGGATGATTTAGTTACTACAGAGCTTAAATACAATGATGGCAAGTTTGAGATTATAAATAAAAAAGGAATATTATTTGGTGAAACAATATAAAATAAAAAACAATTTTTAAACCGAACTTTGGTTAGTATACTAAAGTCCGGTTTTTATATATGCTACCAATAAAAAAGTATAGTTTAATAAAAAATATTTACTTTAAAAAAATATGGTGGTAAAATATAATTCCTACAGAAAAAGCTGATAAATTCTGTAAAATAATTTTTATGGAGGAGGATAGTAGTTACTTACGTTATAATTTTCAGCAGAAAGGGAGCATAAATATGGCGATGTCTAAAGGAAGAAGACGGAGGAGAAAGTCTATAAGATTCGGACGGGTTGTAGGAGGAATTATTGCATTATTAGCAATAACATTATTATTTTCGCCACTGTCAATGGAAGATAAAACTATCGAAGTTGAAGTTGGAACAGAATTTAATGATGAACCTACAATAAAATACCTTGGTTTTAACGTTTCTAAAGATGTTAAAATTACTGGTAATGTTGATACCTCTAAAGTAGGCGAATATAAAATAACCTACAAATGGGGATTAAAATCTGCTACAAGAACTATAAATGTAGTAGATACTACTGCACCAGTTATTGATATGCAGGGTGGTAGCACACTGTATGTTGAAGATTTTAATAATCTGGAAAGTCTAGACCCAGGAGTTATAGTAACTGACAACTATGATGAAGATGTTAAAGCAAAACGCGAAAGACATAAGATTAGTGATTCTGAATATGAATTCGTGTATACTGCAACAGATTCATCAGGAAACATTGCTATAGCAAAACGAAGGATTTTGAAAGCAACAGGAGTAATATATTTAACATTTGATGATGGACCATCAGATGTTACTCCAGAAATTCTGGATATTCTTAAAGAGAATGATGTAAAAGTGACATTTTTTATTGTAGATTATTCAGAAGAAGATAAGAGTAAGATTCAAAGAATTATAAATGAAGGTCATACTCTTGGATTACATGGGTTATCTCATGATTATGCTAAGATTTATTCGTCAGTAGATGCGATTACAGAGAATTTTATTGGATTGAAGGAAGAAATATTGAATGATTTCGATTATAATGCAATATACATAAGATTCCCTGGAGGAGCATCTAATACCATCAGCAAAAATTATTGCGAAGGAATAATGACAGAGGCAACTAATAAAGTAGAGCAAGAAGGCTTTACATATTACGATTGGAATGTCGATGTAGATGATGCTGGGAGTGCAAGAACAGCAGATAAAATTTACAACAATTTTGTAGCAGGAATTGCACCAAAGCGCGAAAATGTTGTACTAATGCATGATGGATATGGACATCAACCAACAGCAAATGCTCTGCAGGGAATTATAGACTATGCCAAAGAGAATGGATATGTGTTTTCAGCAATTACTGAGGATACTATTCCGGTCCAGCATGGTGTGAATAACTGAAGAGCTAAACAAAAGAAACATGATAATGCGATTATTGTGTTTCTTTTGCTATATTGACATGTAGACGAAGCTAAAAAAGATTATTGCATTTCTGATTAACTTGTGATAAAACACAACTATGGAGGAAAAAATGAATAATTTTAATGAAGATATGCTTACTGGCAAGACTAAAGAGGCCATAGATATTTTGGGTAGAAAATGGAAATATGAATGTATGAGCTGTGCTATTGCAAAAGGTGAATTAGAGCTTCCTGGAGGACTAATATATGAAGATGAATATATTACTGTTGGAGCAGATACAGAAATTCCATTGAATGGTTTTATTATAATTGCAACTAAACGTCATGTTAATTCTATTGCAGATTTAAATACAATAGAAAGACATGAATTGATAGATTATATTGCAAGGATAATAGAGGCATTAAGAGAACTTAATATAGTTCATGAAGTAACGATAGTGCAAGAAGAAAGGTCAAAACATTTACATGTATGGATTTTTCCATGTCATAAAAAATATAAGGAAATGTTTGGAAAAGGCGTAGGAGCAATTAAAGATATATGCAAATACGCAAAAAGTAACGCAAGTGATGAAGACATACAGCAATGTTTAAACACTGTACAAAAATTAAAAGAATATTTTAAGGAGGTATAAGGAATGAGAGAGTTGATGCAAGAAATTTCTAAGTATATTGGAAATGAGGTATATGGAATAGAGAATGAAATAGCTTATGTAGAGGACAAGGTGTTACCTCTATATGATACTAATATTGAAGGTCATGGCAGAGAGCATATAGTAACAGTAATACTAAGAGCTTTTGAAATAATGTCAGAGTTTAAATTGAAATTGAATCCAAAGATTGTTCTAATAACTGCTGCTTATCATGATATTGGATACAAAAAAGATCCAGACAATCATGAGCAAGTTTCAAGCGAGATGTTCTTGGCAGATAAGGAAATCCAAAAATTCCTTGAGCCAGAAGAAGTTCAAATTACTGCAGAAGCAATCGTTGACCATAGAGCAAGCCTAGAATACGAGGCAAGAAGCGAATATGGTAAGTTGGTATCTTCTGCTGATAGAGAAACTTCTGTAGAGAATATGTTAAAACGTTCTTTCTTATACCAAGCAGATAAGCACGCTGACGAAAATCCATCAGTAGAACAGATTATCGAATATTCTTTTAAAAAATTGACTAAGAAGTTTGGTAAAGATGGATATGCGAAAATGTATTATCCAGACAAAAAGTATACTGATTATTTATCAGAGATGCAAGATTTACTTGATAATAAGCAAAAATTCATCGAAAGAGAAATGAAGTTTGTGCCTTTATTAAATAAGTAAAAATTAAAAATGGGATCACAATAGGTTTAACTATTTGTGGTCCCATTTTTGCCAGAATTATGAACAAGTTAGAACGAAAAGTACATATCATAAAGAGAAAAAATTCTTTGTATCTCTTCTTCTGTAACATTTGCTCTATTAGTGCGTTTATTTAGCAGTAAAACTAATCTGCTAAAATACTCATCATAATCTGGACGAGGTGTTTCTAATTGAGACGAAAGTTCAGAAGAATAATCATCACATACGAACTCAAGTGGCAAGTAATTAAGTGATGGCTGTCTTCTATAAACTTTAAAGAAATCAACGAGTTTCACAAGTTCCGGTAAAATTTTCACGAAATTATCGCATTTTTTCATGTAATTTTCATCCGGACATCTTGGAACAAAGTCTTTTCTGAAAACCTCACGTTCATATCTTTCTTCTGCAGTCAATCTGTATTCCAAAGGATGAGTTATGACTGCATATAAACCAATTTGATATGATTTTGGAATATCTGCAATAATTTTTTCAGCCTTTTCAACTCGATTGATTGATGCAGAAAAGATAACACTATAACCTTGCTTAAGAGCAAGATTTAAAAGCTCATCCCGAATATCTTTAGCAAAGCTTGTTGTAAGGTCTGCCGAGATTGTCCAATAATCGGACAAAATTTCTTTGATATCAGGGTGATAAACCCTAAACTCGTCAATATCAAGGGTAATAAATTCCTGCTCTGGAAAATCGCATTCAATTTTGACTTCCAACCCTGTTTTTCCAGCACCGGATGGACCGGTTGCAAAAACAAAAACAGGATTATTGCTTGCCTTGACATTAGCAAAAACTGAGTCTTTTATTTTTGCAAAAGCATTCCGAAATTCTGAACTTCGTGCTCCTTTCTTAGAAACGTCATATTTCTGGAATAAAAATTCTTTATCCATAATTCAGCCCTCCTTATTAAGATAAATTAATTATAAGTCAAACCACAAATTATGTCAACGAATACGTTGCAAACTAGATATTTTTAAGGTATAATATATTATCTAAAGAGATAGGAGGAAATATATGAAAATAGATTTACATATGCATACAACAGCCTCAGATGGAGAATATTCACCAACAGAAGTTGTAAAAATGGTAAAAGAAAAGGGACTAGAGATATTTGCAATAACAGATCATGATACTACAAGTGGTGTAGATGAGGCGTTAGAAGAAGCAAATAGACAAGGCCTACGTTTAATTCCAGGAATTGAATTTTCAGCTAAAGATAATGAAGCTAAAAAAGTACACATACTAGGATATAATTTGGATTATAGAAATCCTGACTTTATTGCAATATATAAAAGTTATACTGATGATAGAAATAGGAGAAATAATGAATTTATACAAAAATTTAATGAATTAGGAATTAATATAACATTAGAAGATGTAAAAAAATATGCTAAAAATGTAAATATTCGTAAACCAGAATTTGCAAAGGCTTTGCTAGAAAAGGGTTATATTGCAGATGAAGAAGAAGCATATACAAAATATTTAAACCAAGAACCGTTTAAAAGTATAAAAAGGGAAAAAGGTGAAATGAGTCCTAAAGAAGTAATTGAGACAATCAAGAGATTTGGAGGAACAGCAGTATTAGCACATCCATACACTTTAGAATTAGAGGAAGAAAATCTTATAAGAAAAATAGAAGAATTTATCAGTTATGGACTTGAGGGAATGGAATGTTTTCATTCTAGACAAACTAAAGAGCAAATGGAAGAATATGAAAAAATTGCTAATAGCTATAATTTAATTATAACTGTAGGTAGTGATTTTCATGGACCAAACGTTCATCCAAATATCGAGATAGGAACAGGTAAAAATAATAATATTGTAGATGCAAGAGTAAAAAATATAGAAAAAATAATTGGTTAAAACTTATATAATTTTTATATAAGTTTTTTCTTTTGTTATAAATGAGTAATATTTAATCTAATTGATATTTAATTATGCATGTTGTATAATTAGGCTACAAAAGGAGAAAATGAGATGTTTAATGAAATAATAGAATCAAATAAGTATGTAATAGAAAATGCAAAATATATTCAAATAAATAAGGATGAAATAAAAAAGTTTGCAAATGAAATACAAGAAATAAATATAAAAAATTGGTTATACAATTCCCCATATAATTTATTTAATGAAAATGTAGAAACAATAATTACTTTTTTACTATATTTTGAGGCAATAGACTTTTCTTTTTGGGGAAGTCCAAAATGGCAAATAGAAACAAGTAACGGAAAAGAAGATGGCTCTATGGCACTTATGTATGCAATGCTAAGATATATAAGAGAAAATAAATCATTTGATAATTTAACAAAAGAAAACTTTAAAGAATATCTAAAAGGTAATGTAGAGATTCCACTTTTTGAAGAAAGATTTAAAATTATAAAAAATGTTAATAAAGTTGTAAACGAAAGATTCGGTGGAGATTTTTACAATGCAATATATAAGCTAACAAATGATGAAGAATTATTTAAATTTATAATAGATAATTTTGAAGATTTTAAAGATATAAGGACATATGAAGGTAAAACAATATATTTTTATAAATTGGCACAATTATTAACATCAGATATTTTGCATATAAGGGAAAAAAAAGAAAATATAAAAGTAGACTGCTCACATTTAGTTGGTTGCAGTGATTATAAAATACCACAGGGCTTACGAGCACTAAAATTAGTAAAATACAATAAAGAATTAGCAGATATAGTTGATAATAAAGTAGAAATACAAGAAAATTCAGCATATGAAGTAGAAATTAGAGCAACAGTTATATATGTAATAGATGAAATAAAAAGATTATTGAATAATAAAGTAAGTGCAATAGAATTAAATGATTATATTTGGCTTATGTCAAAGAATAAGGAATTACCAAAAAGACCATATCATTTAACAAGAACTACAAATTATTAGGGATTTTGAAGGTGTTCTTAGCTAGAGGGTGATTCGAGGACGGTCCTTTTTTCCCTAGTTGGTAATTCGAGGACGGTCCTTAAATCCCTGCAGATATATAAATTAGGAGTAGATGAAAATGAAAGTTTTATCGTTAATGGAACCATGGGGAAGCTTAATTAAAGAAAAAGTAAAATATATCGAAACAAGAAGTTGGAAAACAAACTATAGGGGCGAGTTATACATTCATACTAGTTTAAAAAAGATTCCGAAAAATGACGAAAGAATACGAGAACTGGTTAATTTACTAAAAGATAAAGATATAAAATATGGATATATAATTGCAAAATGTAATTTAGTAGATTGTATTTATATGGATGAAGAATTTATAAATAAAATAAAAACCGAAAATCCAACAGAATATAAATGTGGAGAATACGCTGTTGGTAGATATGCTTGGGTATTAAAAGATATAAGAAAAATAGAACCAATACAAGCAAAAGGTCATTTAGGAATATGGAATTACTAAACAGGCAAATTAAATTAAAGATATTAGATTAAATATTAAAAAAGGGAAAAAAGGAACGTCCCCAAATCTCGAAGGAATGTTTCCATATCCCGAAGGAGGAACAAATGGAAGTATTATTTGCAACAAATAATCCAGCTAAAGTAAAAATATATGCTGATAAATTAGAACAAAACGGAATTGAATTGAAAACTTTATTAGATTTAAAAGTACCAGATAATGTAGAAGAAAATGGAAAAAATTCCATAGAAAATGCAATAATAAAAGCTAAAGGATATTATGAATTTGTAAAAGTACCAACAATTGGTATGGACAATAGCCTTTTTATAGAAGATATAGATGAAGTATATCAACCAGGAACACATGTAAGAAGAGTACATGGAAAACGATTATCAGATGAAGAAATGATAGAATACTATACTGGGTTAGTAAAAAAATATGGTAAGAATTTAAAAGCTAAATGGGTTTATGGAATGGCAATATATGATGGAAAAGATGTGAAAACTTTTACATGGTCAAAGGGGGATTTTTATTTTGTAGGCAAGCCATCACCAATTTTAAATGAGGGATATCCTTTAGATTCTATAAGCATATTGCCAGATACGGGCAAATATTTTGTGGATTTAACTAGAGAAGAAAAAGATGAATACAAAAATAAAGATGCAAAAGATGATGATGTAATAAAATTTATTCTATCAAGTTTGAACTTAGGGGATGGTCCTAAAAGTTCAAAAAGGTAACATAAAAAATGAACTTTAAGCTCCATTACTAAAGTTCAAAAATTGGAGGAATAATGAGAATACCGAATGAATTAGAAGAAAAAATAGAAAAGGAAATAAAGAATATAAGTCTAACAGAATTAAGAGATACTGCAAGAATTTTAAGTGATAGATATATGAATGCTAAAAGAACAGGACAAAGTTTATTGAATAAAAATTTAGAGGTTCTGGCTTATTCTATTATTAGGATGCCTGCTACTTTTGGGGCAATAAATAAAGCACTAGAAGAAACTTTAGATATATATAATCCTACTATAAAAACAGTATTAGATATAGGTTCAGGAACTGGAGCGGGTGAATGGGCTGTACTTAGCAATATAAATGTAGAAGAAATCATTTGTATAGAGCGTGAAAAAGAAATGGAGAATATGGCTAAAAAATTATTGCAAGGTCATAACAATATAAATTGGAAAAATCAAGATATAGTTCATAGCAATATTACTGATAAAGCGGATTTAGTAATAACTTCTTATATGATAAATGAGCTTCAAGAAGCAAGTAAAGAAAAAGTAATAAAGGATATCTTAGAAACTTTTAATAAGTTAGCTATATTTATAGAACCAGGAACTCCTGAAGGGTTTAACAATATAAGAAGAGTACAAAGATTAGCGCTAGAAAGCAACTTGAATATAATAGCACCATGTACTTGTCAAGCAGAATGTAATTTGCCAGCAGATGATTGGTGCCATTCTATTGTTAGAGTAGAACGAAGTAAAGTTCATAAATTTGTAAAAGATGCAGATGTACCATATGAAGACGAAAAATTTTCTTATATAGCAATTTCGAGAGAGAAAATAGATAATAGTGGTGCTAGAATATTAAGACATCCTAACATTTCTAGTGGCTTTATAAAAGTTAAATTATGCAACAATGGAAATATAGAAGAGAAAACAATAACAAAGAAAGAAAAAGATTTATTTAAGCGAGTAAAAAAATTAAAGTGTGGGGATTTGATATGATTAATTTAGAATTATATAAAATATTTGTTTTTGTGGCAAAAGAAGGAAATATAACTAAAGCAAGTGAAAAACTAAATATATCTCAACCAGCAGTAACAAAGCATATAAAGAATTTGGAAGAACAATTAGGTGTTACTTTATTTAAAAGAAACAAATATGGGATGGAGCTAACAGATAAAGGTAGAGAATTATTTAGTGAGGTAGAAGAGCCTATAATAAAAATATATAATGCCGAAAGAAAATTTACTAGTATTAGAAATATACGTTTAGGTTCACATGTTACAATGCTTAGTAGAATGTTTGGAAAATGTATTGCAGAATATTATAAGCTAAATCCAACTAGTCAAATAGAAGTAACGAATGAAACATTTAATGATATGTTAAATATGCTAGAAAATCAAAAACAGGACATTGTACTTTCTAAAAAGGTCGATGAAAGTGTATATAATACAAACAAGATTGAATTTATTAAATTAGGCTTATTGCATGATATATTTGTAATTAATACGAATTCAAAATATAAAGATAAGGTTTTTAATAAAGAGAAGTTATCAAAAGAGAAGATATATACTCCAAAGAGAACATCAATTACCACTATAAATTTAATGAAAGAATTAAACCTAACAGATGGTATGGAAAATATTAAAAATATTACATATACAACAATGCTTGGAATTCTAAAAACTGAAGATAGTATTGGACTAATAACAAAAGAATACATAAAAGATGAATTAAAAGAAAATAAATTAGCCATCTTAAATACAGATTTTGAGTTTGAACCAATGGAATTTGGAATATATATAAATAAAGAAAATAAGTTTAAAGAATTAAAAGATTTAATTAAAATAATGAAAAATGAGTTTTTGCAGGTATAACAGTTGGTTATATCTGCATTACTTATTTGTATTTTACATAATTTATATTGTGAATTAAAATATTAATTGTAATATAAAGTAGTTTTCATGATAAAATTAGGAGGAAAAAAGATGGAAACAGCTAAAGTAGAAAAAATTTTGAATGTGCCAACTGTCAGATTCAAAGAACTTTTAAACAATCCGGAACTATTAGAAGGAAAAGAGGGGTTTTGGTTTTTAAACCCATATGCTTTTCCGAATCCTGCAGGACCGGTTTTGCGGAAGATAAGACTTGATAAGGACAAACACTGGGTTATCTCAGACATTGACACAGGAGATGATTTCGAAGAGTTTTATGATAAGCATTTTAAAGATGCAGAGCTATTTATGCATTCGCATTTTGTATGGATGCTTGAAGGGGACTCTATCAAGGGTCATTTGTATTAAAAGCGAAAAACGGTATTGGACACAATACCGTTTTTTGCAATTAAAAAATAAAATGATATAATCTAATAAATAGAATTAAAGGAGAAAAAATTATGGGAAAAATAATAAAAGTAAGAGAAGTAGGAGATCCAGTACTTAATAAAATATCAGAAGAAGTTGATATAACGAATATAAATAATGATATATTAGACATTATAGATGATTTAAAAGCAACTCTTGAAGATGGAGTAGGATTAGGTATTGCTGCACCACAAATTGGAATTAGTAAAAGAATTATAGTAGTTGGAGCAAAAAAAGAGAATGTAAGATATAATGATGCAGAAGATATACCATTAACTGCTATGATAAATCCAAAATGGGAGAAATCAGCAAATGATACTGATATACAATTTGAAGCCTGCTTAAGTGTACCTTCAATTGCTGGAAAAGTAGAAAGATTTAAAAAAATTAACTTACAATATTACAATGAGCAAGGAGAAAAAATAGAAAGGGAAATACATGGATTTTTTGCTAGACTAATTCAACATGAATGTGATCATTTAGATGGATTTACATTATTAAATAGAGTTACAGATAAAGCTGGGTTTGCAACAAAAGAAAATAGAAAGAAATATAATTTATAAAGAAAAAGACTTGAGCTAAGTTAGTATAAAATTTTAGTAGGGAAAATTTAAGAAAAAAATTGAATAAGAGATACCAATTTGATAGAATATTTTTAACGAAAAAACTAAATATTCA
>MNRL01000018.1 GCA_001915925.1 Clostridium sp. CAG:354_28_25 | reverse complement strand
AGAAGAAAAAAAATATAAATTAAGTTTTTATGCAGATGAATATAACGAAGGAGAGACAGATGCAACCTATAAAGTAAATTACTTAATAAAAGAAATAGAAATACTAACAGAGCCAGGAATAAGTGGAAATATTGGATTAAAAAGTATGTTAAAAATGACAACGGGAAAAAACTTAGTAGATGTAGAATCAAAAGTAAAGTGGTATACTAATTGTTTTTCAACATGGGGATATTATGAAAAAAATTACAATGAAACTGACAATTCAATACGATTATGGCCAGGAGTAAAAAACAATTCGCAAAGCTATACATATGATTTACGAGATTATATAGGACAAGAAGTAACTATTTCTTTTAAATTAAAGACAGAAAATGATATTGCAAGAATTGCAATTCAAAATAATAAAAAAATAGGAGCAAATGTAAAAGATATAATTTTTGAAAACAATAAGGAATATATAGAATATCAACAAACCATTATAATTAATGATACAGGTTATGTTGGATTTGTAATATGGAATGGAGGTACAGAAGATAACTCATATGTATATATAAAGGATTTGCAAATAGAATTAGGCAATAAAAAGACGAATTATGAAGAATACAAATATGAAATGCAAGGAGAAGCAATCATAAATTTAGTAGATAAAAGAGATGAAATAAGTACAAATGATTATTATATAAAAATATATGAAAATAATGAAGAAATAAGCAATACAAAATATGAAGATATACCTGAAAATAATAAATTAGAAAATGTTATAAAAAATATCGATATAAAAGAAAATCAAGAGTATAAGATAGAATTAATAGTAAAAATACGAGATAGAGAATATATATTATCAACTTTTGAGTTTAATACAAAAGAAGGAGAGATATTAGGAATATCAAATATAGCAGAATATAAGATGATTCAACCAGAAGGAAACTATATAATATTAAATGATTTAGACTTTAGAAATGAAACTAATAGTTCACAAGTTAGATTTGGTAGTGGAGTTACAGCTTTTCAAGGACATATTAATTTTAATGGACACACAATACATAAGAGATATTTTAATGGAGGAAATGGTGCTTTATTTGAAACAATAGGAGAAAATGGACGAATAGAAAATATGGTTTTAAAACTTTATTTTTCTAATGAATTACCATGCAATGGTCAGGGACTATTTTATTATAATTATGGAACTATTTCTAATATATACATAAGTGTAGAAGAATGTATAGAGAATGATAATAAGGATATACAGATACTAGGAAATGATAATTATGGAAATATTAGTAATTTTATAATAAATTATAAATCTACCTTATATGGAAATAGTATAAAGGGAATACTTAATAATTATGGGAATATAGAAAATGGATATTTATATGGGAAAAATATAAAATTAAGTTATTATTATACAACAAATAATAATAGTCCACTAATTTATATAAATAGAGGGACAATTAAAAATATTTACTCTTTGGTAGGGGTAGATGCAGATGAAATAAGAACACAAGATGAAACAGGTCTATTAGTCATAAATAATAGTAGTGGAGAGGTGGAAAATGTATATACAGTGGGAATAGGAAGTACCTATCAATTAGATAAAAATCCAAATATAACTAATGGACTAGGAAGAATAAGTAATAGTTATTATATAAATGATAAAGAATTTAAGGGAACAGCAGATAAAAAAATAACGGAGAAACTACTATATGATACTAATTTTCAAAACCAAGTATTAAATAGTGATAATCAATTTGAAATAGATAGCCTAATTTCCTCAGGTTATTATCCACAACTAAAATTAAACGATTGTATGCCAAGACAAGATTATAATATGTTACCTGAAATAACCGAGAAAGATCTACCAGATATATCAAGTACAGAGATAATAGAACAAGAAAATAAGAAAGCAAAAGTAAAAGTAAATGTATATAATCCAGCAGGAGAAACAATACAACAAATAATAGTAAAAAATCTGACAAGCAAAATAGTATCACAAAATTATTCATCAGGAAGAAGCGAAGTAATATTAGAATTAACAAATCCAATCCAATGTGTTTCAGAATATCCAATACTAAGTTTAACAACAAAAGGAGCATACAATATAGAATATACAAGGGAATATAAAGAAGGAGAAAGAAATATTGAGATAGACTTGTATAATGAAATATATACAATAGATGATTGGTATCAAATGAAAAAAACACCTAATCAAAATTATAGATTAATGAATGATTTAGATTTTAAAAATGCAAAAGAAAGTTTATATAGTGGTGTAACTTTACAAGCAATATTAGATGGACAAGGACATACAATAAAAAATATTTTTGTAAATGGATCTTTATTTAATGCTTTTAATAAACAAACTAATATAGTTAATTTAAATATCCAGAATTATAATATAGAAACTACATCAGGATATGTTGGTATATTTGGACAGGGTAGTTATATTAATATGAAAAATGTAAATGTAAATACAGTAAATATAAAAGCAATAAATAAGCAGAATATATATATAAGTGGACTAGTTGCAGGATGCGATGCAGGAAAGTATGAAAATATAACACTAAGTAATATAAATATATATGCTGAAAATTTATCTAGTGCAAGAATAGGTGGAATTATTGGATATGGTTCTGGAGATATGAACAATATTTATACGAATAATCTAAATATACAAGTTAAGAATTGTATGAATAATATAGGAATAGGTGGAATTATAGGAAGTGCTAATGCATTATATAATACCGTAGAAAATACTATAGTAAAAGGAGATATAGAGGCTGATGGAGAATATGTAGGTGGAGCAGTAGGAAATGGAAGCTTTGATTTGGAAAATAGTTTAATAGATGTAAATATAAAGGCAGATGGAAATTATATAGGAGGATTAGTAGGATATAGTAGTGCAACAAATTATAAAAATAATTTATATACAGGAAATATTGTAAATAAAAAAACTACAAACTTTATGGGAGAAATCTCAGGAAACGAAAAGGATGGAGAAAATAATTATGTGGCTGCAAGTAATACAATAAATGGGTTAGAGATAGAAACAAATAACAAATTAACAATAGAACAACTACAAAAAGATGAAACATATACTAATATATTAAAGTGGGATGACAACTACGATTATAGTGATTTAAAAAATAAATTACCAAAAATAAAGAATGTAGAAAAAACAGAACTATTACCGAACCAAGAAGATATATATTTGTCAGAAGCAGAAGTATCATTAGAAACAGTAAATACATTAAGAACAGATTCGAATACATTAAATATTAGATTAAGCATAAATAATCCAAAGAATTTAGAAATAACAAAAGTAGAAATAGAAAATATGGATTTAGAAGTAGAAGATAATAGAAATGAAAATGGAAAGACATATATAACAGTAACAGCAAGTCCAACCAAATATTATGATTCATACCAAATAACTAATATAAAATATAAAGAAAATAATGAAGAAAAGAGTGAAAAACAATATTATTTAATAAAAGAAGAATTTTATAAAGAAATAACCAAATATGAAGATTGGGAGAATATAGATCCAAATAGTTATGAAAATTATAGATTATTAACAGATTTAGACTTTATAGGAAAACAAAATATAAACCATAATTTAAAAATAGGAAAATTAATAACAGAAGGAAATAAACATACAATAAAAAATATTAATTTAGAGGCAACAGATAATTACTTTGGTTTAATAAAAGAATGTAAAAATAAGATTGAAAATATAAATTTTGAAGGTATAGAAATAAATTGTAATCAGGATTTTGCAATGAAGCAAATGCAATACATTGGTATTGTAGCATTTAACTCAGGAGATATATTAAATGTAGATTTTAATAAAATAAACATAAATATAAATAACAAAAGTAACTATTTAGGTTGTATAGGAAGATCGACTGGATATGAGATAAATAACGTAAGTTTAAACGAAGTATATATTAATGGAAATAATAATATGGGAGGATTATTTGGAAATACCCTTACAGGAAACATAAAAAATATAACCGCTAGTAATATACATATAAAAACAATAGATGGAGATTATATAGGTGGTTTAGTAGGAATCATGACTACTTCTGTAGAAAATACATTTGAAAATGTTAGTATTAGTGATTCTACAATAGAAGGAGATAACTATGTAGGCGGACTAGTAGGGAGTGGTAAAGTTACTAAAAATGCGTATGTAAATAATTGTACTATAAAAGGTAGAGATGAAGTCGGAGGAGCAATGGGAACATATGGTTGGATTAATGGTATATATAATGTAAATGTCACTGATTCAAATATAAGTGGTGAGACCTCTGTTGGAGGAATAGCAGGAAATGGTGGAAGTTTATATGATTCAATAATAATTGGTTCAACAATAGAGGGGAACAGTCCAAATAGTACAGATGTAGGCGGACTATTAGGAATTTCATATGGACGGAAATGCTAGATGCGGAGTAATTAGCTGTAATATTATATCTAAAGGCAGTAATGTGGGAGGAATAACCGGTAGTGTAAATGGATTGAATAATTGTTATGGTATTAATAATTATGTAGAGGGTTATTCAAATGTAGGAGGAATATCAGGATATAGTATTACAGGAACAATGCAATATAACTATACAAATGCTACTGTGGTAGCAACAGAACATTCTGCAGGAGGAATATTAGGATATTTAGATAATAGTGAAATGACTAATATAAGCAATGTAAGTTATATTTATAATAATTATTATGCAGGAGGAACAATTCAAGCTAAAACAAATGTAGGAGGAATAATAGGAGAAATAGCAACAGAATTATATGATAAAACAACAACTAATTATTATTATGCAAACTATATAGAGGCAACACTAATAAGTGAAAATACTTCAACAACATCATTAGGAATAGGAAATATGCCAGAAGAAATAAATAAAGTAAAATATACATATTTCTATAAATACTCAAATGTAAATGGAAAAAATCCAAGTAAAGAAAATGAACCATATATAAAAGAAGAACAATATTTAGTAGAAGAAGATTTAAAACAACAATCCACATATAGAAATAACTTGAAGTGGGGAACGACAAATTTTGACTATAATATTTTATCAGAAAATAAATATCCAATATTAAAATACAATAATGAGATATTACCAAATCAATCCGGAATAGACATACCAAAAGATTTAGAACATAATCTTGCTGAAAGCACAGATACACAAACATCAAACAATACAGAAGATGAAACTTTGCAAATCCCAGAACAGACTTTCGAATATGCAGGAAAACAAATAACAACATATAGTAATTATTCAATAATAGAAGATGCAGAAGGAAATTCAGTAAAAAGAGATACAAAACTATATTTAAAAGATGGAAATCTATTTGCATTATCTCCAAACATGGATATGGTAGATGGAAACTTTATAATAGACAGTTATAATGGAAAAGAATACGAAACAGTATTAGGAACAGATGGAAAATTATATGACTTAAAAGAAAAAATAACATATCCAGAAAACTTTAAAAATGAAGACATTAATAGTATAGGAAACAACTTAAATACAGAAGAGAAAGAAGTAGAAGTAACATACAATAATGGAGATAAGATAAAATTCAATTATCAAACAGGAGAAGTAATTTCAGAAGAAAAATTAGACGAAAATAAGACTGAGTTAATTGAATTTATACAAGACAAATTAACAACAAAAGAAGAGGCAATAACAATAAATGAAGCAGGATATGAAGATACAAAAGAACTTATTCAAAAATTAGAAGAGGTTCCTGTAGAAAAAGCAGAAGAAATAAAAAAGAATAATGAACAACAAACAAATCAAACAGCAAGTCAAGATACCAATATTACAAATTACATAACAACATACAATACAACTAGTGATAGGTACGAAATTTATAATGAGGAAGACTTATTGAGTACAACAAAACAAACTGTAGAAACAGAAAATGAAAAAATAGAAAAGAACAATCTATCAAGTTTTTATTCAACACAAATTTCGAAAGCACCAGAAGAATCAGGCAAGACAGTTATCTATATAATTATATTAGCAGTAATTATAGTTCTTGCTATATTAATTAGATATAATATAAATAAAAACAAGCAAACTAGAAAATAATATTATAGTAAAAGGCTCGTTATCTAATAGGTAACGAGCCTTTTATATAAATTCCCTTAGTGGATAGTACAATCTAGTTTTGTAGCACGATTTAATTCCTTGACATCAAAAATGTAATATAATAAAATTATTAAAATCAAGACATACTAAAATCTTTGATTTTGTCAGTTTGCTATAGCTAAGGTAAAATAAAAATGTAAAAAATTAACAAAAACAAAGAAAGGGGAGTATGATAAAAAATCATACAAAATAGAAAATGAATGTGGAAGATATTATAAAAGCAACCAAAGGTAAATTATTAATAGGTAATTTAGAAGAAAAATGCGAAATTTTTTGCACAGATACAAGAAAAATTCAAAAAGGCGATGTGTATGTAGGCCTAAAAGGAGAAAAATTTAATGGAAATGAATACTATAAAGAAGCTTTAGAAAAGGGAGCTAAAGTGGCTGTTATTTCAGGAATAAAAATAACAGATGAAGAGTTAAAACAATACAAAAATAAAACAATAATAGAAGTAGAAGACTCTTTAGAAGCTTTTGGAAATATTGCTGCATATAAAAGAGAATTATATAACATCCCAGTTGTTCAAATAACAGGAAGTGTTGGTAAAACAAGTACAAGAGATATTGTGGCAAATGTAGTTCGTATGCAATATAAAACACTACAAACAGAAGGAAATCAAAATAATGCAGTAGGACTTCCAACTACTCTTTTAAAACTAAACAATCATGAAGCTGTAGTTGTAGAAAGTGGAATGAATCATTTAGGAGAAATAAGGTATCTAGGCAAAATAGCAAAACCAACGGTTGCAGTTATTACAAATGTTGGAACAGCTCATATTGGATTTTTAGGTTCAAGAGAAAATATACTAAAAGCAAAACTAGAAATATTAGAAAATCTAAAACCAGATGGGTATATAGTAATAAATAATGATAATGATATGCTAAATAAATGGGCTAAAGAAGATACAAAATATAAGAAATATACATTTGGTATAGAGCAAGAAGCAGATGTAATGGCATATAACATTAAAATAAATGGAAATAATTCTACATATAATGTAAAAATAAATAATAAAGAATATACAGTAAATGTTCCGGTGAGTGGTAAGCATTTTGTTTATAATAGTTTATGTGCAATTGCAGTTGGAAATTTATTAAATATAGCTCCAGAAAATATTATAAAAGGAATAGCAAGTTTTACATTAACCAAAAACAGAATGGAAGTTGACAAAATAAAAAATAATATAACTATAATAAATGATGCATATAATGCAAGTTATGACTCTATGAAAGCTGCATTAGAATATCTAAAAGAACTACCAGGAAGCAGAAAAATTGCTGTTCTAGGGGATATGTTTGAACTAGGAGATTTTGCAGAGGAAATTCATAGAAAAGTAGGAATAGAGGTATTTACACATAAAATAGATGTACTAGTAACAGTTGGAAAGTTGGCTAAATATATTGCAGATGAAGTAGAATATTTAGGAATGCCAACAGAAAAAGTAATAGCAGTAGATACGACCAAAGAAGCTATAGAGTATCTAAATAAAAATTTAGCAAAGGATGATGTTGTATTATTAAAAGCTGCTCATGGAATGAATTTTGCCGAGATATATAATGGAATAAAGGAGTAAAATATGATAAAAATAGGAGTTGTTTTTGGAGGAAAATCAAGTGAACATTCTATTTCTATTATGTCAGGATGTTCAATAGCTAAAAATTTAAATAAATTAAAATACGAAGTTATACCAATATATATTAATAAAGAAGGAGATTGGTACGAAGTTTTAGATGATTTAGCAAATATGCCAAATTATAAATTAGGAGAAGAACCAATTAAGCTAAAACATATAAAAAATATTATTGAATTTTTAAAAGACTTAGATTGTGTATTTCCGGTATTGCGTGGAAAAGGTGGAGATGATGGTTCTATACAAGGGCTATTAAATTTCGTAGATATTCCATATGTTGGATGTGGTATTTTATCTTCAAGTGTTGCTATGGATAAATTATACATGAAAACAATTTTAGCTGGTGCTGGGGTTATGCAAACGAAATATTTTTGCATTAAAAATACCGAAAATGGAATTGTAAGCATAGATAATCAGTTTAACGAAAAGGAAGTTTCAATGGATGATTTACTAGAATTAGTATATGATAAATTGAAATATCCTGTATTTGTTAAGCCTGCCAACTCTGGAGCTTCAATCGGAGTTAATAAAGCAACAAATTCATCAGAACTTAGGAAAAGTATAGAGAGTGCATTTTTTTATGATGACAAAATAATTTTAGAAAAAGAAATTAAAGGAAGAGAAATTGAGATAGCACTTTTAGGTAACGACAATGTAATTACTTCATATCCAGGAGAAGTAGATATAAAAGATGAATTCTATAATTACAATTCTAAGTATCAAAATCCAGCAACGAAAACAATGGTACCTTTAAATATGTTAGGAACAAATCTAGAAGATGAATTAAGAGAGATAGCTATAAAGGTTTTTAAGGCGATTGGAGCAAAAGATTTAGCTAGAGTGGATTTCTTTGTAGAAGAAAGAACAAATGTAGTGTATGTAAATGAAATAAATACAATGCCAGATATTACAGAGGATAGTATGTATATAAAATTATTTGATGCTATTGGTATAGAATATACAGAAGTTCTTGATAAATTAATAAAGTATGCAATGAAAAAATAATTTTTAATAAAAACAACCAAGGAGGTAATATATGGAATACAAAGAAATAGAAAATGATGTGAAATCAGTTTTATCAGAATATCGTTTTACACATTCTTTGGGTGTTGCGAAAAAAGCTATAGAGCTTGCTAAAATATATGGTGTGCAAGAAGAGATTGCTAAAAAGGTAGGAATAGCACATGATATAGCTAAGGAAATGACTGATGAAGAAATGATAGAATATGCCAAGGCTAATAATATAAGGATAGATGAAATAGAAACTGTAAAACCATCACTTTTACATGGCAAGATAGGAGCAGATATTGCTGCTAAAAAATTTGGTTTTACACAAGATATGATAAATGCTATAAAGTGGCATACAACAGGAAGAGAAAATATGAGTATGTTAGAAAAGATTATATATGTAGCTGATAAGACCGAGGAAAATAGAAAAGGGACAAGGTTCAATTTAGAAAAAAGTAGGGAATTATCTACACAAAATATTGATGAAACTCTTATATTTTTAATGGACGAATTTATTACATATAATGTAAAAAATGAATGGTTAATTCATCCAGAAACAATAAATGCTAGAAACTATATATTGTTAAATGAAAGTAAAATGCGCAAAAATTAAAAAAACCTATTTTAAAATGCATTTTTATGTGATATAATGTTGGCACCATGAATGTGGAGGATGTTAAATGATTTTCAAAGACTATTACAAAATACTAAATTTAGAATCTAGTAAGATAACTCCTCAAGAATTAAAAATAGCATATAGGGAAGCTGCAAAGAAGTATCATCCAGATATTAATATTAATGACAAATTTGCAGAAGAACGATTTAAAGATATAAATGAAGCATATAGGGTGTTATCAAATTCTACTTCTAAACGAAAGTATGACAGAATATGGAATAATAACGTGGGAAAAAAGAAGAAGTATGAAGAGAGCCAAAGGAAGAATGGCTCAAAATTTTCCGAATTTTTCACAATGTTTTTTGGAAATATTGTCGGTGAGGAGGAAAAATCCGACAATAAAGTAAAGAAAAAAATTCCTATAAGAGGAGAGAATGTAGAAACCGAAATTAATATGTCAATAGAGGAAACATATTATGGCTCAGAAAAGAAAATTTCTCTTAGGACTCTGAAAGGGAAGATGAAGACTTTTGTAGTAAAAGTCCCAGCAGGTATTAGGAATCAAGAAAAGATTAGATTGATTGGCCAAGGAAAAGCTGGAATAAATGGTGGTAAAAACGGAGATTTATTTATAAAAGTAAATATTCAAAATAGTAAAAGGTTTAGATTAGAAGGAATAGATTTATACACAGATTTACGATTAACCCCATGGGAAGCTGCCTTAGGCACAAGAGCTACTATAGATACAATAGACGACACTGCTTCTGTCTATGTACCAAAGGGAATTGAAAGTGGCGAAAAAGTCAGAATTCAAGGAAAAGGATACAAAGATGGAAAAGGTGGAAGAGGAGACCTAATAGCTGAAGTAAAAATAATAGTACCAAAAGAATTAACGACAGAGGAAGAAAAGTTATACAAAGAATTAGAACAAATATCTAGCTTTAATCCAAGAAAAAGAGCGAATTAACATAATAACTTAAAATTGGTTGACAAAAACTTACAAATTAGGTATAATTAAACATAGTAGTGTTACAAAAGACAAACTATGTATATAGAAAATCGTAGAAGTGTGGGGTGTATAAATTATGTACAGTTGGGAAGGAAAACATTTTAGTATAATGGATCCAAATAACGTAAGTACAGTAGTATATCAAATAAATGAAACTTTAAAAGAAGATTTAGAAAAATCACCAAAGTATACAGTAACAAGATTGGACTATACAGAAGAAATGTATGGTGACAAGAAGAAGAAAACATTTTATGTTGATGACCCTTCTGATGACAAAGACGAACTTGTTATATTATCATTTGGTAAAGATAGAGTAGTAATTAATATGGCAATACTACAAGGTGACAAAATAACAATTTCTAAAAAACCAACGCCATTAAAATTTAATACTCTTTATTCAGACACAGAAAAAGAATATAAAGAATTTAAGTACACACCAAGTTTTAAAAGACAAATTTCAATTATAGACCCAGAAACAACAGAAGAAGTAAAGCCTATGGTATATTTTGACGAAGAGGCTAACGAAGTTAGAGGTAAATGTAAACTTAAAGCAAATAAACCTTATTTTGCTTTCGAAATAAAAGATAAAAAAGATTAAAGGAGAGGGGAGTTCTAATGAACAAAACAGATAGTTTATCTGAAAAATCTTGCAATTCAATATTCTTTGAAGATGAGGCAAAAGTACTTACTTTTGCATGTATTACTACAGAAAATGTAAAAGATTTTCCTTTATTATTAGGAGAAGTGGGAACAAATAAAGTTGTAGCCCCAGAAAATGCAGAGGAATCAAAATATCTTGTAGTAGAAGGAAAAAAACTAAGTAAACAACTATATAGAATAACCACTAAAGAAGTTGCAGAAACAAGAATAGCAAGAGGAAGAAGTGTAACTAAACAAAAACTTGAAGATAAAGCTAAAGAGGCAAAAGAAGACGATTCTTCAAGATAATATCACAAAAGATAGGGATGAAATAAATGAATTATAAGTTACAGGGTATGTTAGAAAATGGCAAAAAGAAAATAATAATATTTGCAATATTATGGTTAGTAATTATAATCCTAGGAGTTGCTCCATTTTCTGCTTCTGTTACAGAGGCAGTGCAATCAGGTGCATTTAATTTCGAAATTTTTTTCGAGCAATTAGGAAAATATATCACTAGCCCTTTTTCAAGTTTTGGAGTTGTATTTTCAAATGCATATATAGAAATATTTGGTAAAAGTATTTTATATTTTACAATATTCTATTTAGCTGCTGTAGTAGTTGGTTTGCTAAAAGCATCACCTAAAAATGAATATACAGATATAGAACATGGTTCTAGTGGATGGGCAGAACATGGCGAGCAATATAAAGTTTTAAGCAAAAAAAGTGGTATTGTACTAGCAGAAGATAATTATTTACCATTAAATAAAATGGGAAATATAAACGTGTTGGTTGTTGGACGGTTCAGGTTCTGGTAAATCTGCATCATATTCTATACCAAACGCACACCAATGTTTAGGTTCATACATATTTACAGATCCAAAAGGAGAATTATACGATAGAACAGCAGGATATTTAAAATCTAAAGGTTATAAAGTAAGAGTATTAAATTTAGTTAATCCAGAGTGTAGTGATGGGTATAACCCATTAGCACATATAAGAAATGAAATAGATGTTGATATTATTGCAAATACCATCGTTAAAGGACAAAGCGGGGAAAAAGCATCAGACCCATTCTGGGATGATATGGCAGAAATCTTATTAAAAGCTTTAATTTGGTATTTAATATCAACAAGACCACCAGAAGAGCAAAACTTAGCAAGCTGTGCAGAGCTTGTAAGGGCTGCAAATGATAGTGGTGGTACAAGTTTGTTAGGTGATTTAATTAATCAATTGGATTATACACACCCAGCAAGAAAGAACTATAAATCAATCGAAATAGCACCAGAAAAAACAAGAGGTTCTATTTTAAGTACATTACAATCTAGATTAGGTAAGTTCGATAGTAAAGATATAGCAGATCTAACATCGTCAGATACAATAAATTTTGAAGAAATTGGACAAGAAAAAACTGCTGTATATGTAGTTTCTTCAGATACACATACAACATATAATTTCTTACTTACAATTTTCTTTTCACAGATGATTCAACAATTATATGATTATGCAGATAAAGCTGGTGGTAAATTACCAGAAAAAACATTTTTCATACTAGATGAGTTTGCAAACATTGGTCAAATACCAGATTTTGATAAAAAGATATCTACATCAAGAAGTAGAGGTATTTCATTCAGTGTTATCTTACAAAACTTAGACCAATTAGAGGCTGTTTACGAGAAGTCATACGAAACTATAATTGGTAACTGTGATACACACGTATTCTTAGGAAGTAACTCTACAAAAACATTGGAATATTTCTCTAAAGCGTTGGGAGAAAAAACAATTTCAAGAGATAGTCATTCAACCAACCGTGACAAAGGTGGTTGGAAATCTGGTTCAAGTGATTCTGACCAAATAATGGGTAGAGCATTACTTACACCAGATGAGTTAAGAAGATTTGACAATGATATGTGTATTATATTTGTTAAAGGTGTAAGACCTGTTAAAGCAAATAAATTCTATTATTTTAGACATCCAATGGGAAAAGAAATGGCTAGATTAGAAATAAGCCATAATGATGCAGAAGTAGGAGAAAGAGGAGAATGGAGAATATTTAACCCAGCAAATCCTTATTCAGCAAGTTCAGAAACAAAAGCTCAGGATTTAAAAGTAGAATCTTTAGACGACTTGTTTGCTGATGATGAACCAAATACTCCAAAAAAGGAAACTGCTAATGTGGTAACAGGTAGTACAAGTAGTGGAGTAGACCAAAACTTAAATACAGTAGATGCTCCAAAGCCAAAGTCTAAGCCTATGGAAATACCATTAGAGGATAATGACGAAGAAGTAAATAATTTGGATTTAGAAAAAGCATTAGAAGCAAAATTTGATGAGTTATTTGGAGCAGATGATGATTAAAATATGTTAAGGGGGGTAGTAAAAACTACTCCTTTTTTGTACCTTAAAAAGTATAAATTATAATTGTATATATAGTCGAAATATAGTATAATATATGTGCATTTTATATATTATCAAAGGAGAAAAAATTGGAAACAACAGATTTAAAAATAGTAGAAAATAAAGAAAATTTAAAAGTAGGAACAGTTTTAGGAATAGTTTTTATAAGTTTCATAATAATCTTTTTTATTTTATTTTTAGGGATAACACTATATATATCATCAAGTGATAAAATTATAACTGGTATTTATATAAAAGGTGTTGAAGTAGCTGGCTTAACAAAGGAGCAAGCAATAGAAAAAGTAACTAACGAGTTTAATAATGTATTACCAAACAATTTAACAGTAGTTCATGGTGAATACGAAACTCAATTAAACTTAGAAGATTTAGGGGCAAACTTAAATATTGAAGAAGCAGTAAATAGAGCATATAACATGGGAAGAGATAGCAATATTTTTAAGAATATGGGTACAATAATAAAAAATTTAGTTTCTGTTAATGATTTAGATCTTAACGTTACAGTAAATACAGAACAATGTACTTCTATTCTTAATGATATATCAACCAAATTGCCAGATACTGTTGTACAAAGTAGTTATTATGTAGAAGGAAATAAATTAATTATTACTAGAGGAAAATCTGGTAATGTAGTAGATGTAACACCATCTATAGAGAATATAAAAAATAAAATTCAGGATTTAACATATGCAAGTAGTAAGATAGAACTTGTAACAGTTGCTAAAGACCCTGACGCAATAGATATAGATAAAATTCATAATGAGATATACAAAGAACCTGTTAATGCTTATTATACAACAAATCCATACGTGGTATATCCACATGAAAATGGTGTGGATTTTAATATATCTGTTGACGAAGCAAAAGCTATGTTGAATGATGTTAAAGATGAATATGAGATTCCATTAAAATATACTGCACCAAGTGTAACAACAAATATGATTGGAACAGAAGCTTTTCCAGATTTACTTGCAAAATTTTCTACAAATTATAATGCAAGAGATACAGATAGAACAACAAACTTAAGACTAGCAGCAGAAAAAATAAACGGAACAGTATTAATGCCAGGTGAAACATTTTCATATAATACTGTTGTTGGAGAGAGAACTATAGCAGCAGGATATAAGGAAGCAGCTATGTATCAGAATGGTGAGGTTGTTGATGGTCTTGGTGGAGGTATCTGCCAAATATCTACAACATTATATAATGCTGTGTTATACTCAAACTTAGAAATAGTAGAAAGAAGAAACCATCAGTTTGTACCATCGTATGCAAAAGCCGGTAGAGATGCTACAGTTGTATATGGTTCAATAGATTTTAAATTTAAAAACACAAGAAATTATCCAGTAAAAATATTATGCACAGTAAGTGGTGGAGTAGCAAAATGTGAGATTTATGGTTTGAAAGAGAATCCAGATTACGATGTAGAGATTACATCAAGAGTTACTGAAACTACAGCTACAAGTATAAAATCAGAAACATATAAAACAGTAAGACAAAATGGACAAGTAATAAGTTCAGAAAGAATAAATAAAGATACATATAAAAGACACTAGGGATTTTGGGGTCTTCCCAGACCGGGATTTGAGGACGTTCCTTTTTTCCCTCTATTTTATATTTTACAATAGTTATTAAAAACAGGGATTTTAGACCGTCCCTAAAACACTATAGGAGGATAAAATGTATTTAATTGTAGGATTGGGAAATCCAGAAGGAGAATATTCAAACACAAGGCATAATATGGGGTTTGATGCAATAAACCATTTAAGCCAAAAACTTAATATAACTGTTACTAAAGAGAAGTTTAAAGCTTTATATGGCGATGGAATGATAAATAATGAAAAAGTCATTTTATTAAAACCTCAAACATATATGAACTTAAGTGGAGAGGCTATTATAAAATACAAGGATTTTTATAAAATTCCATCAGAAAATATAATAGTTATATATGATGATATAGATGTAGATATTGGCAAAATTAAAATTAGAAAAAAGGGTGGACCAGGTACACATAATGGAATGAAATCTGTTGTAGAAGAGCTACAGACAGAAGACTTTCCACGAATTAGAGTGGGAATTGGAAAACCAATGTTTAAGGAAATGATGATAGGGTATGTACTTCAAAAACTACAAGGTGAAGAGCGTGATATATTAAACAAATCAACTAAAAAAGCAGCAGATGCAGTATGTGATATTATAACTTATGGAATAGATAAAGCAATGAATATGTATAATTAAATTTGCTTAAACTATTATTAAGAAAGGGAAAAAATGCAAGAAATAAGAATAAAAGTTGATACTAATGAAAAAGTTGCAACTTTAATAGAAGATTACAAAATAGTAGAAAGGTATATTATTAAGAATCAAGATAACATAGAAGGAAATATATATAGTGGCATTATAAAAAATATAGTTCCAGGAATAAAAGCAGCTTTTATTGATATTGGTAAAGAAAAAAATGCTTTTATACATTTTGAAGATTTGAACAAAATCAATGAAGAAATTAAATTAAATAAAAAGATATTAGTACAAGTTCAAAAAAATCCAATAAAACAAAAAGGAGCTAAATTAACCGCTAATATAAAATTAACAGGAAGACAAATTGTTTTAATGCCAAAAACCAATTTTATAACTATTTCTAGAAAAATAGAAGATGAAGACCAAAAACAAAGACTAAAAGAAATCGTAGAAAAGCATATTCCTAGTGGGTTTGGAGCAATAATAAGAACGAGCTGTATTTCTGCTACAGAAGAAGAAATCTGCGATGATATACAAAGATTACTAAACAGATGGAATAAAATACAAAAAAAGATGTTAGAAAACGAAAGTAATTTGCCATGTTTAATAGAAGAAAATAATGATATTATTAAGTCTTTAATTCTAGGAACAGCAGATGGTAATATGAATAGAATTGTAACTAATAATGAAATGTTTAATAAAGAAATAGAGAATTTTCTAGAAGCATATAATTTAGACAATAATGTAAAAGTAGAACTTGAGAAAGATGTATTCGAAAAATATACTATGCAGAAAGAATTACAAGGTTTAGAAAATAACAAAGTTTGGCTAAGATGTGGAGGATATATTGTAATAGACAAGACAGAGGCATTAACTGCTATAGATGTTAATTCTGGAAAATGTGTAGGTAAAGATAATTTGGAGGATACAATATTAAGAGTAAATACAGAAGCCGCGAAAGAAATTGCAAAACAGCTTAGATTACGCGATATTGGCGGAATAATTATAATAGATTTTATAGATATGCAAGAAGCCATAAGCAAGACGAAGTTATTAGAGTGTTTTGTAGAAGAAACTAAAAAAGATAGAGCTAAAGTACAAGTTGAGGGATTTTCAAAATTAAATTTATTAGAACTTACACGAAAGCAAATGTATGGTAAAGAGTAGAAATTAATAGTAAACATAATTTTTGAACTTTAAGCCCCGTCCCTAAAGTTCAAAAGTTGACAGAAGGGAGAAATGATGAAAGTAGGTTTTGTATCATTAGGTTGCTCTAAGAATTTGATAGATACTGAGATTGCAATAGGAATATTAAAAGAACACGGAATGGAGATTGTAAATAATCCAGAAGACGCAGAAATGATAATTGTAAATACTTGTGGATTTATAGACCCTGCAAAAGAAGAAGCCATAAATACAATTTTGGAAATGGCAGAATATAAAAAGAAAAAATGTAAATATTTAGTTGCTATGGGGTGTTTAGTTCAAAGATATACAGATGAATTAAAAAAAGCCTTGCCAGAGGTTGATTTGTGGATTAGATTAGATAAATACGATAAGTTTTACACTGCTATTGAGGAGTTAATAAATAATAAAGTAGAAGATAATAAAAAATATGGAGAAATTAAAACTTATCCTAAAGAGCCACTTCCATTAGCTAGCAAAGAAGAATTTTTGGGAAGAGAAATATCAACAGGAAATAATTTTGCATATTTAAAAATTGGAGAAGGTTGTAGCAATAGATGTACATATTGTGCAATTCCTTTTATTAGAGGTCCATTTATAAGCAGACCAGAAGAAGATATTATAGAGGAAGCAAAGATATTAGCTAAAAAAGGCATAAAAGAATTAATAATTATAGCTCAAGATACTACAAAATATGGTTTGGACTTATATAATGAGCCAAGGCTTGCTAAACTTTTAAGAAAACTTTGTAAAATAGATGGAATAGAATGGATTAGATTTTTATATTCATATCCAGAAGGAATAGATGACGAACTAATAAAAGTTGTAAAGGAAGAAAGTAAAATTTGTAAATATTTTGATATTCCAATACAACATATTTCAAATTCTGTTTTAAAAAGAATGAATAGGAAGACAAGTAAGCAAAATATAGAAGATGTTATAACAAAAATAAGAACAAATATATCAAATGTGCAAATCAGAACAACTGTTATGGTTGGTTTCCCAGGCGAAACACAAGCTGATTTTGAAGAACTTTATGAGTTTGTAAAGAAAACAAAATTTGATAATTTAGGAGCATTTACTTATTCAAAAGAAGAGGGAACACCAGCCGCTAGGTTAAAAGAGCAAGTTCATCCAATGACCAAAAAAGCTAGATATAATAAAATAATGGAATTACAACAGCAGGTTTCTAAAGACAATTTATTAAATTTAGTAGGAAAAGAAGAGAAAGTACTAATAGAAGGTATAACATTTGACGAAAAATATTATGTCGGAAGAACTAGCTACCAAGTTCCAGATATAGATGGAATTACATATATAAAAAGTGATAAAGAATTAACTATAGGTGATTTTGTAAATTGTACTATAGCTAAGTCTAAAGAATATGATTTAATAGCAAAGATATAATAAAGATATTTTGGCAAATATTTCTTTAAGTGGTCATAAATTAATAGAAAAGGAACGAGTTGTTATAACCCGTTCCTTTAGTTTTATGTATTAGTAATTTTCTGCATTTACCTCGAAGAATGATTGAGGATGATTGCAAACTGGACAAACTTTTGGAGCTTCTGTTCCAACAACTATATGTCCACAGTTTCTGCATTTCCAAACAACGATGCTTCCTTTTTTGAAAACTTCACCGTCTTTTACATTTTCTAATAATTTTCTATATCTTTCTTCGTGATGTTTTTCTACTTCACCAATAGCTCTGAATTTTGCAGCTATTTCTTTAAATCCTTCTTCTTCTGCTTCTTCAGCAAACTTTTTGTACATATCTGTCCATTCATAGTTTTCACCAGCAGCTGCATCTGCTAAGTTTTGCATTGTATCACCAATACCATTTAAGTATTTAAAGTGAATTTTTGCATGCTCTTTTTCATTTTCTGCAGTTTCTAAAAATAGTGCTGCTATTTGTTCGTATCCTTCTTTTTTTGCTACACTTGCAAAATACGTATATTTATTTCTTGCTTCTGATTCTCCTGCAAAAGCAGCTTTTAAATTTGCTTCTGTTTTTGATCCTTTTAATTCCATAATATCCCTCCCGTTATTTAACTTGTTACTATATAATATATCAAAAAAAGCTACAAGTCAAGGAAAGGAATAGCATATAAAATGTCGAAAAAACTGCGCTATAAGATATATCAATAAAAATTTGAGATAAATATTGTTAATTTTTTATTTAAAGAATATAATTATAAAAATTATATAGGTGGAGCTACTTTTTAGAAAATAAAAAAATTTATTTAATGATATACCGCAAGGCGATTTATATGATGAAATTCATGGATTTGAGCCAACAATAATAAATGGAAATTTGGATTTAATAAAATAGAAGGAGTTAGGATATGTATTATTTTGATATTGGGTCATCAACGATAAAATTATATGAATATAAAAAGGAATTAAGTTTAATAGAAGAAAAATCTATCATGTTTAAAAGAGGATTTTCGGAAGATGGTATTCAAGAAGAAAATATAGAAAAAATGATGGCATTTATAAAAGAAGTTAAAGAAAAATATAATTTGGATAAAAACAATACAGAAATATATGCAACTGGAATATGGAGAAAAATTCCAAATGAGCAGTTAGCAAATATAGAAGCAAGATTTAATGAATTAGATTTAGAATTTAATGTTATATCACATGATAAAGAGAATTATTATTTTGAAAAAGCTATGCAGGGAACATATAATAATAGAGTTATGATGGTAAATATGGGTGGTAAAACTACAGAATTAGTAATATTTGATAATGATACAGTAGAAAATAGAGTTAATTTAACAGTGGGAGTATCTGATGTTTTTGATAAATATCCAAATATTAATGAATTAGATTCTGGAATATCAAAAGAAGAAGTTATTAATTATTTAGAAAATTTAATTTCAGAAGATATTAATTTTAATTGTGACATTGCAATACATACAGGTGGAGAATTAAGATTTCAAAAGTTAGTAAAATATAATTTGCAACCTAATAAGTTCTTTGATGATGGTATTCACAAAGTATATGTTACATATGAAGATTTCGATAAGAAAAATGAGGAGTTACTTAACAAAACTACTTTAGATGAGTTAAGAAGTTTAATGCCTACAAATCCAGATTGGATGAATGGTGCAAAGGCAGGAATAATGTTAGGTGAAGCTATATTTAGAAAGGCTAATATAAAAAATATTATTCCATCAGATTTAAATTTAATAAATGGTGTGATAAAGGAAAAATAGGAATTTGTATCGGGATTTGGGAACGTTCCTTTTTTCCCTTTTCGGGATTATAGGAACATCCTCAAATCCTGGAGCCCCCAAATCCCGAATTTCCTAAATTAGTAAATTAATTAGATTATATGTTTGTGTGGTAATAAAACATATTATAATTCCACACAAGGTAGGAAGAAGGAAAGAAACAATAGTCCATTTTATACTTTTTGTTTCTTTTTTTATTGTAAGTAAAGTAGTACCACAAGGAAAATGCAATAATGTAAATATCATTACATTAATTGCGGTAAGTAGAGTCCAACCATTTGAGTTTAAAATATTTCCAATTACAGCAACATTTTCGATATCTATTAATTCTTTGTTTTTTAAATATCCCATTAAAATTATTGGTAGTACAATTTCGTTCGCAGGAATTCCTAAGATAAAACCTGTTAAAATATATCCATCTAAACCAATTATTTTTGCAAATGGATTTAAAGTGTTTGCAATAAAATCTAATATGGATACTTCGCCGATGTTAATATTAGAAAACAACCATATTACAATTCCAGCAGGTGCAGCTATAGAAATAGCTTTACCTAATACAAATAGAGTTCTATCAAATAATGAGCGAATTAATATTTTGCCAATTTGTGGAGTTCTATATGGTGGTAGCTCTAAAGTGAAAGATGATGGAAGTCCTTTTAATATAGTTTTAGATAGTATTTTTGAGACTAATAATGTTAATAAAATTCCTAATAAAACTACTAGCATAACTAATACTGCTGCAACTAATCCAGAAAATATACCTGCTATAGAACCTGAAATAAATATTGTTGCCACAGTAATTAAAAATGGAAATCTTCCATTACAGGGAACGAAACAATTTGTTAGTATTGCAATTAATTTTTCTCTTGGAGAATTTATTATTCTTGTTCCTATAACTGCTGCAGCGTTACAACCAAACCCCATGCACATGGTAAGTGCCTGTTTACCAGAAGTACATGCACATTTAAAACATCTATCCAAATTAAAAGCAATTCTAGGCAAAAATCCCAAATCTTCCAGAATAGTAAATAGAGGAAAGAATATTGCCATAGGTGGAAGCATAACAGAGATAACCCATGTAACAGTTTGATATACTCCATTTACAAGTAAGCTGGTAAGCCAGGTAGGAGAATGTACATATTCAAAGAAAACTAAAATTTTCTCTTTTAAGCTAGCAAAGAAATCTGATAAAAGTTGGGAAGGATAATTTGCTCCAACTATTGTAATCCAAAATAATAAACAAAGAAAAAGCAGCATTATTGGAATTCCGAATTTTTTGGAAGTTAATATTTTATCTATTTTTATTGTTCGTTTTGTATAATTAACTTCTTTATATGTACAAACAGCATTAGTAATATTTTCGCATTGCTTTAGAATACTAGTTAATAAAGAATTTTCTATATTAGAAGCATTTATATCATTTCGGGCAAGTAAATAGCTAATTTCATCCAATTTTGTATTTATATTAGGTGTAATTAAATTAACTTGAAAATTATTAGAAATTGAGGAAAGCAACCTTTCGTTATTACATATTAATTTTAACGAAATCCATCTAGAAAGAGGAAAAGGAATATCTATCTCAGGCGAAAGTAAAGCTATGCTGTCTTCTATGATTGGAATATATTTGATAATCTTAGGTATAGGAGAAATTTTGCCAGAGCAAACATTAGTAATCTCGTTTTTTAGATTAACTAATGTTTTTTTCTTTTTCCCAATTGTACCTACTACTGGTACGCCTAATAGAATAGCTAATTTTTTTAAATCTATAGCTATTCCTTTTTTCTTTGCCTCATCTAATAAGTTTACACAAACTATTATGTTAGATGTAATTTCCATTATTTGAAACACTAAGTTTAGATTTCGTTCTAAAGAAGTTGCATCAACAACAATTACTATAGCATCAAGCTTCTCAAAGCAAATAAAATTTCTAGCAATTTCTTCTTCCTCAGAATTAGACATTAAAGAATAGGTTCCTGGAATATCAACAATACTAAAATTGTCATTATTAAAGTTATAATGCCCTTCGCAATTACCAACTGTTTTTCCAGTCCAATTACCAGTATGCTGTTTCATTCCGGTTAAACTATTAAAAATTGTGGATTTGCCAACATTAGGATTTCCAACAAGTGCAACTTTATAAGAAGACATAAAATCACCTCTGTATTTAATAATATGAAGAGTTTATTTATATAGTTACAATAATTTTTTGTGTATCTTCGCTTCTGAGTGCGATTATAGTTCCCCTTATTAAGTATGCAGTAGGATCTTTAAAAGGACTTCTAAATACAGGTGTAATATTAGAATTTTCTATAATTCCTAAATCAAATAACCTTCTTTTTATAAGTTGATTGCAATTTATATCTATAATTTTAGAAGTTTTGCCTATTTTTACTGTATCTAATGAGCAAAAATTCATAGTAATTCACCACCAATAAATGTAATAAGTAAAATTGACTATGACCAAATATATAAAGATATATTTTTTAATGGTAACATAATCTGTTATTTTATAATATGCAAGAAATTAGAGTATTGACAAATAAAAATATTAATATAAAATATGAAAAGTAAAGGAATAATAAAGGAGAGATTAATATGGCAAAAAGATTAAGAGGATTTGAAATAGCAAAAGGATGGGAAGATAAGGACATACATATTCCAGTAAGAAAAACAAAACATGCGGCTGCATATGATGTAGAAGCAGCAGAAGATGTTGTTATACCTGCATACAAACCAGGAATAAAACCAACTTTAATTCCAACAGGGTTAAAAGCATATTGCCAAGATGATGAATGGTATATGTTAGCAAACAGAAGTAGCGGGCCTAAAAAAGGATTTGTAATGGCAAATAGTATAGGTATAATAGATGCAGATTATTATGAAAATGAATCTAATGATGGACATTTTTATTTTCAATATTTTAATTTCCAAGACCATGATATCGAGGTAAAAAAAGGAGATGTAATTGGGCAAGTTATATTCCAAAAATTTTTAACAACAGATGATGATGTAGCAGAAGGAACAAGAGTAGGAGGATTTGGTTCTACAGATAAGAAATAGGAATTCGAATAAGTAGTAGAGAATCCAAAAACACAACAAAAAATATATAAGCCTTAAAATGCTGAATTACTAACGGTTTTGGCGATTTTAAGGCTAAAAAACCATTACCAAAAGTTTTGACTTTTGGTAATTTTTGTAGTATAATAAGAGTGTTGATAATTGAATAGACATTGAAAGGAGTGACTTGCATGTTTAATGTAGGCGATAAAATTGTTTACCCTATGCATGGGGCAGGAGTAATAGATGCAATAGAAGAAAAGGATATCTTAGGGGAGAAGCAAGCGTACTATATACTAAAGATGCCAGGTGAAGTTAAAGTAATGGTGCCAACAGCTAAAGCTGAAGAAATAGGGGTAAGAAGCATAATAGATAAGAGCAGTGCCGAAAAAGTATTCAGAGTTTTAGAGTCAGACGAAACAGAAATGTCTATGAACTGGAACAAGCGTTATAGAGATAATATGGATAAAATGAAAAGTGGAGACATATATAAAGTTGCAGACGTTGTTAGGAACTTAAGCTTTAAGCAAAAAGAAAAAGGTTTATCTACAGGCGAAAAGAAAATGCTAAATAACGCAAAACAAATTTTAGTAAGTGAACTTGTACTAACAGAACATGCTACACAAGACGAAATAGAGCAAATGGTTGATAGTAAAATTTCAACATCATATGAAGAATATAAAGTAGACTCAAATATTTCTGCATCAGATATAAGCAGTGATATTGTAAGCAAATTTATACCATTTAATTCAGATGATATAAATAAAAAAGCATCTAATGATTAATACTTAGTGAGAAAGAAATTTTAATTTCTTTCTTTTATTGTCTGTATAGCTAACAATGAAAAATGTAATTGGTGTATTTAAATTATGAATGTAAACACACCAATTATATTTTAATCAAAAGATAACTCTTGTAAAAATTAGGCGAAGCCAATTTTAATTTGACAGGAGTTAATTTTTTGCAAAAATTTCCTTCTAAAAATATAGTTTTGTATACATAAAAGAAGGATTTATTGTTAAGTTGTCGAATATTAATTTATAGGGGAATTTTGCGCAATAATGCAAAAAAACGAAAAAAACATTTACAAAATAAGGAAAAAGTAGATAGCAAAGTTCTTTGTAAAAGAAAGGTAGGAAAATGATACGATATAGTGATGAACTTATAGATGAAATAAAAAACAATAATGATATTGTAGACGTTGTATCACAATATGTACATTTAAAAAGAAGTGGAAGAAATTATTTTGGATTATGTCCATTTCACAACGAGAAATCACCTTCTTTTGCAGTTTCTCCAGATAAGCAAATATTTCATTGTTTTGGTTGTGGTGTTGGAGGCAATGTAATTCACTTTATAAGTAAGATAGAAGGAATTAATTTTAGAGAAAGTATAGAATTACTTGCAGAACGAGCGAATATAACATTACCAAAATTAGAAAGTATTGGCGATAATAAAACTCAAGAATTAAAAGACAAAATATATCAAATAAATAAAGAAGCAGCATATTTTTATCATGAGAATTTGTACAAGCCAACAGCTAAACCTGCGCAAGAATATGTTAAAAAAAGAAAATTAAATAATGCAACATTAAAAGAGTTCTTAATTGGTTATTCAGGTAATTTTAATGAATTATATAATTTCCTAAAAAGCAAAGGCTTTTCTGATGAAGCAATATTAGCTTCAGACTTGGTAAACAAAAATGACCGAGGTCAATTTATAGACAGATTTAGGCACAGATTAATGTTTCCTATACAAGATGTAAGGGGCAGAATTATAGCTTTTGGTGGTAGAGTTTTAGATGATTCTAAACCTAAGTATATAAATTCACCAGAAAATTTAGTATATAGTAAAGGTAGACATTTATTTGGTCTATATAATGCAAAAAAACATGATACAAAAAAAATCTTAATAGTAGAAGGATATATGGATGTTATATCATTACATCAAAGAGGCATAACAAATGTGGTAGCTTCTTTAGGTACAGCAATGACAGAGGCACAAGGAAGGCTCTTAAGACGAAGTTCGGAGCAAATTATATTAGGTTATGATGCTGATGGTGCTGGGCAAGAAGCTATAGTAAGAGGTCTAGATATATTAAGAAATTTAGGTTGTGATGTTCGAGTTTTACAAATTTCTGGAGCAAAAGACCCAGATGAATATGTTACAAAATATGGGTCAGAAAGACTAAAAAAATGTATTGATGATGCAATATCTTTAGTAGAGTTTAAAGTTAGAGTTTTAAAAAGAACATTAAATCTTGACAATACTGCGGACAAAATAAAATTCTTAAATGAAGTTGCAAAAATATTAGCAAGAGTCGAAAACAGTATGGAACAAGAAATATATATAGAAAAAATTTCAAAAGATTATGATATTTCTAAAGAAGCATTATATTCGGAAATTAAAAAAATATTATATCCTAAAAATGCTAGTTCTAAAATTCTAGAAAAAAGAAATACTCAGTATAACATAGTAAAAAAAGAAGATACTAAAATTAGTGAGGCAAGATTAAAAAGGGAAAATACAATAATTGCAATGTTGCTTATGTCTAATGCAAATGTATATTCTAAAATAAAAAACAAGATAAAGCCTGAAGATTTTAAATATGAAAAAAATAAAAAGATTTTAGAAAGAGTTTATGCAGAATATGAAAAGGGTATAACAGAAATATATGATGTTTTAAGTTTATTCGAGGATGAAGATATTATAAATCACATAACAGAAATTATGGCAAAAGATTATGGTATTACAGATATAGACAAAGGAATAGATGATATTTTAAATACATATGAAAGAGAAAACTTAAAAGAAAAACGAGATGAAATATTAAAATCTTTAGAAGATTCTGAACTTGATAATGAAAGTAAGTTAGCACTTGAAAGAGAATTAAATGACATAATTATTAAACTTGCGAAATAACTAGGAGGTTATAATGAAAAAGATAGAAGGACAAGAAGAAATAACAGAAAAAAATGATGCTCAAGAAATCGAAAGAGCAGAAACAGAAAAAAAGGTAAAAAGAATATTAGATTTTGCAAAGAAGAATAAAAAAATAACTTATGGGGATTTAGCAGCTGAGTTAGACGATTTATCAACAGAACAGATGGAAAGAGTATTTGATGCTTTAGAAAAAATGGGTGTTGATATTGGTAAAGATGACGATTTAGACGAAGAAGGTCCTGACGAAGAAGATTTACAAGAAGTAGAAGATTTAAAATTAGATGAAATTGATGTTGCTGGTTACGAGAGTAGTAATATTGATGACCCAGTTAGAATGTATTTAAGAGAAATAGGTAAGATACCACTTCTTACATATGAAGAAGAATTAGACTTAGCAAAAAAAGTTTTAGAGGGAGATGAAGAGGCTAAACAAAAATTAGCAGAGTCTAACTTAAGATTAGTTGTAAGTATTGCTAAAAAGTATGTTGGAAGAGGAATGTTATTCTTAGATTTAATACAAGAAGGTAATATGGGGCTTATAAAAGCTGTTGAGAAGTTTGATTATACTAAAGGTTTTAAATTTAGTACTTATGCAACATGGTGGATAAGACAAGCTATTACAAGAGCGATAGCAGATCAAGCTAGAACTATAAGAATTCCAGTACACATGGTAGAAACAATTAATAAATTAATTCGTACTTCTAGACATTTATTACAACAGTTAGGTAGAGAGCCAACGCAAGAAGAAATTGCAGAAGAGATGGAAATGCCAGTTGAAAAGGTTATGGAAATCCAAAAGATTGCTCAAGACCCAGTTTCTTTAGAGACACCAATTGGTGAAGAAGATGATAGCCACTTAGGTGATTTTATAAAAGACGAAGATTCTCCAGAACCACAAGATTCTGCAGCATATACATTGTTAAAAGAGCAATTAGAAGAAGTTATGAGTACATTAACACCTAGAGAAGCTAAAGTATTAAAGCTAAGATTTGGATTGGAAGATGGAAAGGCTCGTACTTTGGAAGAAGTAGGAAAAGAATTTAAGGTAACTCGTGAAAGAATTAGACAAATAGAAGCAAAAGCTTTAAGAAAATTAAGACATCCAAGTAGAAGTAAAAAATTAAAAGATTATATGAGCTAAAATAAATAAAAAGTTAAATGCACAAGCAACAAAAAGATTATGTAAACGCCTTAAAAAGATTGACTTTAAGGCGTTTTTTTGCTATAATATATATATCTATGGAGATAAAATAAAAAGAGAGGTGAAAATCTTAGTATAGCTAGGATAATTAATTATGAAAAGTAAAGTTATAAGTAATAAAAGAAATATATTTGGAATTATAAAAGAGACTGTTTTTGGAAGTATGGCAGACTTCTTTAAAGAATTAGGTGGTACAGACGAAGACGAAATGCAAGAAGAAGCTGTTACACCAGATGTAAAAGCTGGAGTAGCTAAAGTGGAGGCGACTACTTTAGATGATAATAAAGATTATGTAGAGGTTTCAGCAGGAAAAACTGTAAAATTTGGTGGACTAGATTCATATAAAAGAAAAGTAGATACTTCAAAAGTAGTAAAAGCACATGAAGAAAAATTAAAAAACAGTCAAGAAAAAGTAGATGATGAAAAAGAAAAGGGTGCTGCTAGAACAAGAGGAGCAAGATAACAAAAAAACATTAGGTTTTATCCTAATGTTTTTTCCGTTAGTTAATTAACAGATTGGTAAGTTGTCACCAATTATTAACTAAATAGAAATTTTTAAATTATCTTTTCCTACAATAAAATTTTTTATATTCAAACTTAAAGCTTGTCCTTTAGTATATTCATGCATATGTGTTGAAACTATAGTTTTATTTTTGTATTTATTACACAAATATTTTATATCTTCTATTCCCATATGTGCAGCTGACACATTTTGTGCATGCGACATATCTAAAATTGATATATCTGTGTCTGCCACTATGTTTTCAATAGCATTACAGAATTTACTATCTCCAGAAAATCCTATTTTTTTATTATTTAAAGTGATTATATATCCATATGCTGGTTCAAAATTTCCATGTTTTACATATTTAGAATATGCAACAAAATCTTTTCCTTCAATTTTACTTTCTCCATCAAATTCAACAAATTTTACATTTATAGCATGGTTTATTCTATCAAAATCACCTGGAAATCCTATGTCAAATAGTAATTTTACTTTTTCTTTTGTTCCTTTTGGACAATATATACATACTAAATTATCATTTTTCTGAAAATATCTATCGAACATAAAAAATGGTATATCAAAAAAATGATCTCCATGTAAATGTGTAATTAAAATACTTTCTATTTCTCCAGTATTATAACCTAATTTTTTTATATGTTTCACTATCCCATTTGGTACATCTATTAGTATTTTTTTATCAATTAAAGTAGATGCACTCATATCTGTAGCTCCAATTGAACCGCTACCAATAATATTAATTTCCATATTTATCTTCCTCAAAAAATTACTATTTTTCAATAACATTATAACAGCCATTAGTACAATTAACAATTTTATTTTAAGTCGAATAACAACTTTTGTTTAGTTAGCAGTTTAAAGAATAGAAATTAAAATAAATTATTAAAAATAATCAAATTGTTTACTTGTTTTTTGTAAAGAAATATTGTATAGTATTTCTTACAGGAAATGAGAATAAGCAGATGTGGTTTGCCTCCTACAAAAAGGAGGTGAGGCGTATGATAGAAGTACATACTTTATTATTAATAATAAAATTACTTTTTACTGGTCTTGTATCAGTAACTATCATTACGTTTGCCTTAATTATTGCATTAGTAGTAATTATTAGCAAACAAAAATAACCAATAAAAAAACACATCTGTCTTGACCGGGAGATGTGTTTTTTACATCTATAACGGCAAACCACTTTTGTGGTTTCTCCATTTCCTGTATTTATTTTACTATGAAAAAATATATTTGTCAAATAAATTTTGAGCTATAAAAGATTGAAATTGAAAAATAAAATTTTTAAAAATTAATAATAAAAAAGGTTAATTACAAAAAGTAAAATAGCCTGTATCTTTAGATACAAGCTATTTACATAGATTTTACATTGGTAGCGAAGATGTGATTCGAACACATGACCCTTCGGGTATGAACCGAATGCTCTAGCCAACTGAGCTACTTCGCCATTTGCTGTAACAGATATTATTATAATAGCATATCCTTTTTTTGTCAATAGAAAAAGTAAAAAAAGATATTTGATTTCGCTGTATTGCATACTTATTTTAGAAATAAAATGACTAACAAAAGTTAGTCTAAATAATTAATATAATTTTAAAGTATCTTCAATAACGTATGAAACAGGTAATACATCATCATTATCAATATTAATTTTAAAATTAACCTCATTTTTTTCATCTTTAAATACAGAAATAGTGACAGTACCTATGTACATTTAAATTCATCTCCTTTTTCTTGGGTGTAAAAAATATAATATCAGATAAAAAATGCAATGTCTGTTGAAAGATGTCGAATATTAAAAATATTTTAAATTTTTTTAATATTTCTAACAATATATTCTTGCCTAAATAATTGTTAAATTAAGAAAAATATGATAACATAACAAGAAGAATTAAGATGAACTTTAGGGACGGGGTTAAAAGTTCATTTGCTCAACATAAAATTTGAACTTTAAGCCCCGTCCCTCGAGTTCAAAAGGAGAGAAAAATGCCTGATTTTGTACATTTACACATACATAGTGAGTTTAGTTTATTAGATGGAGCAAATAGAATAAAAGATTTGCCAGTAAGGGCAAAAGAACTGGGAATGAAAGCAATGGCAATAACAGACCATGGTGTTATGTATGGTGTTATTGACTTTTATAAAGCATGTAAAAAAGAAGGTATTAAACCAATAATTGGTTGTGAAGTATATGTAGCATCTAGAACAAGATTTGATAAAGAACCTCAAGATAAGAGATATTATCATTTAATATTACTTGCAAAAAATAATAAGGGATATCAAAACTTAAGTAAATTAGTATCATTAGGATTTACAGAAGGTTATTATTATAAACCTCGTATAGACTTAGAAATACTAGAAAAATACCATGAAGGAATAATTTGTTTAAGTGGATGTTTAGCCGGAAGCGTAAGCCAAGCGATATTAAATGGAAATATAGAAGAGGCAGAAAATGTTGCTAAATGGCATAAAAATGTATTTGGAGAAGATTATTACTTAGAAATACAAAATAATGGTGTAAAAGAACAAGTAATGGTAAATCAAAAAATAATTCAAATTGCAAGAAGATTGGATATTCCAATTGTTGCCACAAATGATGCACACTATTTAAAAAGAGAAGATGCATATAATCATGAAGTATTACTTTGTATACAAACAGGAAAACGAATTACTGATGAAGACAGAATGAGATTTGAAACAGATGAACTATATGTAAAATCTCCAGAAGAAATGTCAGAGTATTTTAAAAATTTCCCAGATGCAATAGAAAATACTGTAAAAATAGCAGAAAAGTGTAATGTAGAGTTTGAATTTGGACATACAATTTTGCCTAACTACGATGTTCCACCAGAATATGCAACACATTACGATTATTTTAAAAAATTATGTGATGATGGTATAAAGAAAAGATATGGTGAGAATCCTTCACAAGAAATTTTAGATAGGGCTTCATATGAACTTAAGATAATATCACAAATGGGATATGTAGATTACTATTTAATAGTTTGGGATTACATAAATTATGCAAAATCTGTAGGTATACCAGTTGGACCAGGACGTGGTTCTGGAGCTGGTTCAATTTTAGCATATGCTATAGGAATAACAGACATTGACCCAATGAAATATAATCTACTTTTCGAAAGATTCTTAAATCCAGAAAGAATAAGTATGCCCGACTTTGACGTGGACTTTTGCTACGAAAGAAGAGGAGAAGTAATAGATTATGTAGAAAGAAAATATGGTAAAGACCATGTTTCACAGATTATTACTTTTGGAACTATGTCTGCTAGAATGGTAATTCGTGATGTTGGAAGAGCATTAGATATGCCATATGCAGAATGTGATAAATTAGCAAAAATGATACCAAACGAATTACATATTACAATAAAAAAAGCAATGGAACAAAATAAAGAGTTACGAGATTTATATGAATCAGATGACGAAATTCATAAGATGTTAGACATTGCTATGGCATTAGAAGGAATGCCAAGACAGGCTTCTACACATGCCTGTGGTATAGTTATAACAAAAGAGCCAGTAGATACATATGTGCCTTTATATGTTAGAGATGGACAGATATCAACACAATTTATAATGACAACATTGGAAGAATTAGGACTTCTAAAGATGGACTTTTTAGGACTTAGAACACTTACAGTTATACAAGATGCAATAAATTTAGTAAAAGAAAATAGAGGAATTGATGTCGAGTTTGATAAAGACATGAATGATCCAAAAGTATATAAATTATGGCAAAATGGTGAGTCTGTTGGCATATTCCAGTTTGAAAGTCAAGGTATGACAAACTTCATGAAGGAATTAAAGCCGGACTGCTTGGAAGATATTATAGCTGGAGTTTCTTTATACAGACCTGGACCAATGGACCAAATACCAAGATATATTAAGAATAAAAAAGATCCAGAACATGCAGAATATACACATCCTTCATTAATACCAATTCTTAAAGTTACATATGGTTGTATGGTATACCAAGAGCAAGTTATGCAAATAGTTCGTGACTTAGCAGGTTATTCGTTAGGTAGAGCCGACCTAGTAAGACGTGCCATGGGTAAGAAAAAGCTAGATGTAATGGCAAAAGAAAGAGAGTATTTTATACATGGGCAAACAGACGAGAATGGAAATGTAGTAATTAAAGGATGTATTAGAAATGGTATAGATGAAGCGTCTGCTAACAAAATATTTGACGAGATGGCAGAATTTGCAAAATACGCATTTAATAAGAGCCATGCTGCTGCATATGCTGTAGTATCATATAGAACAGCATATCTAAAGGCATATTATCCAGAAGAATTTATGGCAGCTACCTTAAATAGCTTTTTAGGAAATTTAGATAAAATTCCTATGTATATTGATGAATGTAAGAGACTAAATATAGAAATTTTAAAACCAGATATTAATAAAAGCTTTACTAAATTTACAGTTGATAATGGAAAAATAAGATTTGGACTAGGTAGTGTAAAAAATGTTGGAATTGCAGCGGTAAATGCAATAGTAAAAGAAAGAGAAGAAAATGGTGCTTATGAGAGTTTTACAGACTTTTGTGAGAGAATGCAAAATGAAATAGTAAACAAGAAATGTATAGAAAGTTTAATAAGAGCTGGGGCTTTTGATGAATTTGAACAAACTAGAGCAACTTTACTTGCATCATTCGAGAATATTTTAGACACAATTCAAGATACAAATAGAAAGAGTTTTACAGGTCAGGTTACAATGTTCGATTTAGCTGCACCAGAAGATAATGTAAATGAACTTAAATATACATTTAATGAGCAAAAAGAATTTTCAGAAAAAGATTTACTTTCTATGGAAAAAGAAATGCTTGGTATATATATTTCGGGGCATCCACTTGAAAAGTTAAGAACTCAAATTGAAAGTGAAACAAATATTAATTCTATGAAACTTAAAGAATTTGCAAATTTACAATCGACAGTTTTAGACGAAGGAGAATTTATTGCAAGAAAAAATGAATTCAAAGATGGACAATTTGTAAAATATGCGGGAATTATTACTAGTGTAAAGAAAAAATACACAAAAAATAATACAATAATGGCATTTGTAACAGTCGAAGATTTATATGGTACTATAGAAATAATAGTATTCGAAAATTGTTATCAAGAATCTTCTAAATACTTAGTAGAAGAAAGTATTGTTATGGTAGAAGGTAGATTAAGTATTAGGGAAGATGATGAACCCAAAATTGTTGCAAGAACTATAAAGCCATTTGGAGATAATACACAAAAAATTCTTACAATAGATATAAACGGAATGGATGAACCACAAAAAGATAAATTAAGAGGACTTATAAGATTCTTCCATGGCGAGAGAAATAATATGCCAGTTCAAATAATGGAAGATGGTGACCTAAAACCTTGTGGAGCAATTTATTTAACAGATGAAATATTAAAAGAGTTTGAAGAAACCGTAGGAAAAGAAAGAATAGAGATATAGGTGAAAATCTTGAATACAAAATATCTGTAAAGTTATAGAATTTTGATTCAAGTATTAAAGATAATTAAGTGATAATGTAATGATATAAGAAAATATACTATAGTAAAAAAGAAAAATATAAATAACAAATAGTATACGAAAATCCAAACTATTAAGAAAATAATGGTTTGGATTTTTTTCTGCCCAAATAACAGAAAGTCATCAATGCAATTTTTACTAGGGAAAAACGAGCTGTAAGAGATATAAAAAATTTTGTGTTGAAATATGTCTGAAAAGATATATAAAAGTAATATAAATGCAAAGCAAATAAAAGAAAAGCTTGCGTAAATACATATAAAGAGCTAAAAAGAAGGTTGCAAAAAGCACTATTTAATAAGATAAAAAAACTTGATAAAATCAAAGTAATATCAAGTTTTTGGGGGGATACAAAATGTTTAGAAAACAAGAAGGTGCAAAAATAAAACTAATATTAGCAGGAGGAGTAATAGCAATAATACTAGTAATAGTAATAACAGCAATTATGGCTAGAATAGAAAAAGCTAATTTAGTAAAAGCAAATCCAGAATTAGGAAGAGCAATGAATTATGAAGAATTTACAGAAGATGATGAAGAAGTAGAAGGTACTGAAAATATAAAATTTAGTGCATTCTTTTTACGTGATATAAATCAAGATGGATATGCAGAAAAAATAAAAGGAACATGTAAAGAAATAGGACAAGAAGATACCTTGTATATGGAAATAAATGTAGAAACAGCAGGAATGTTAAAGAATGCGAAAATAGAGATACAAGGAAACAATTTCTATTTACAAACGTCCCTACCAAAAGATAATGAATTAAAAGATAATTACATAGGAAATAACATAAAAGCAATAGAATTCAATGATTTAAACAATGGAACCCAGAAATTATTAACAGGAATAGTAAGAAGTGGAGATTATTCATATACGTCAAGTAAAGCAGATGCAATAGGAAATAATATAAATAATTTATCAAGACAAGATAATAAAGTAATATTAACAGGAACATATGTAAACGAAGAAAATGAAGAGATAGAGATAAGAAAAGAAGTAAACTTAGAAACAGACTGGTATGGAGAGACAAGAGCAAGTATAAGTACAACTAATCAAAGCAAAAATTTAGAGAATGTAATAGACGAAGAAAGTGGAGTAGTAAATTTAGACTTCACAGTATATACAAATGAAATAGCAAATCAATTAATAATAAGCAAAAATTATGTAGAGGGAGAGATACCAGAGTTAAATGGATATGGGCCAACAAGTGTAGACTACACAGGAAGTAATGCTGTGTTTAACTATAATGCAGAAACAAGAACATTCACAATAGAAAGAACAGCCGAGGTAGATGAGCAAGGAAATGTAACAACAAAAGTATCAAGAAGTAATAGTTATGGAATAAAAGTAGTTTATCCAATAGAAGCATATCAAACATTAGGAACAGAGACAATACAAATAAAAATACCAGTAAAAACATATTATGAAGGATACAATAATCCAAATGAAGAATTTAGAAATCCATATAGGTCAAATACAGCAAGTTCTACGATAGTAGTAAACTATGAAAATCCAAAAGGAACGATATCAAGATTTGATGTAACAGTAGGAAAAAGAGTATATGATCCAACTACAAGATATATAGTTTCAAAAGTAAAACCATTAAATATATATAATGGGGTATCAGATGAAGAAAAAGATGATACATATACAGTACTATGGCAAGCATATATAGGAACAGGAGAAAACTTACCAGGACTAGTAATGAAAGAGACTGTAACAGGAAATGAACAAGTAACAGATCAATTTATAAAAACGAATGCAGATGAAGAAAGTACAGATGATGTAGTATCAAATGTAGGAGTATATTTTACAGGAGCAGATAATATTTTAGGTGAAGACGGATGGATAAAAGTATATAACGAAGAAACAGGAGATTTACTTGTAACATTTACAAAAGAGAATTGGAATAAATATTCTAGCAGTAATCCATATAAATATGAATTACCAGTAAAACACGTAAGAATAGAAACAAGTGGAATAGTAAATGATGAAAGTTATTTGTATGTATATAACATAAAAGAAATAGATGATAGTAAAATAACTGAAAAATATGAAAGAACACAATTTGATGAATTACAATATATTAAATCAACATTAGTAGGATATGTAGGAGAAACATATGTAAATACAGATACACATCAAGCAAATTATGAAGCACCAATATCAGTGGCAAATATACGTATAAGCAAAAATACGATATCAACACAAGCAACAGAGAAAAATGAGATAATAACAATAGAAGCAGAAGGAAATACAAATTACAATGAAGTAGAATGGAAAAATGGAATATTTTTGGTAAAACTACCAGAAGAAATAATAGATGCGCAAATAAATAATGTAGAAATAAGTAATTCAAGTGTAAATATAGAAAGTTATGAAATAATAGAACAAGATAATTGTAGATACATAAAAATAGTAACAAAAAATGATAGTCCTGCAACATATGAAATAACAATAGATGTAGATTTATCACCAGACCCAAGAAAAGCAACAAGTACAAGGAACATAGAGTTATATGCTTCTAATGAAAATGGAGAAAATTATTATTATAAAGCACAAGATATATATGATGTAAATAATAACTTAAATACAGAAGAGCAAGTAAACTATAGAACAACAAGTATAAGTATGGTATCACCAAATAGTATATTAACAAACCAAGTTGCAAGTGATTATGATGATAAAGGTAGTGAGGTAATATCACCACAAATAGCAGATATAAAACCAGTATATGCAGTAGTAGATCAAGAACAAGAAACGCAAACAGTAAAAATAGGAGTACAATTAAAGAATAATTATGCAAGTACAACAAGTGAGATACAAATATTAGGAAAGATACCATTCGAAGGAAATACATATGTAATAAATGGAGCAGATTTAGGTTCAACATTTACAAGCAAGATGACAAATGCAGGAATAGAATTACCAGAAGAATTAAAAGAAATTGCAACAGTATATTATTCAGAAAATGAAAATCCTTCAAGTGACTTAAATGATTCCGCAAATGGTTGGAAGCCAGCAGAAGAAGTAGCAAACTGGGATAATGTAAAAACATATTTAATAGATTTAGGTAATTATGTAATGCCTATAGGAAAAGAGTTTGTATTTAACTATGTTGTAGAAATTCCAAATGGATTAGCATTTAATGAAGTTGCATATAGTCATCATGCGATATATTTCTGTTTAGATACAGATGAAGGAAAATATAGAACAGAGACAGAGCCTAATAAATTAGGATTAAGAATAGCAGAAAAATATAATTTAGAATTTACAAAATATCAAAAAGGAAAAGATAAATTAGTACCAGGAGCAACATATAGAATAACAGACGAAGAAACAGGAGAAAGCAAAACAGGAGTAACAAATGCAGAAGGCAAACTAGAAGTATCAAACTTATATGCAGAAAAAGCATATATAATACAAGAAATAAAAACGCCAGATGATTATGAATTAAATTCAAATATTATCAGGTTTATTGGTCATGTAGATGAAGAAGGAAACTTAAGTATAGAAAGAACAGAAGGATTCATAAAAGGAGACATGACAGTAACAAAAGTAGATGGAGAAGAATACAAAGTAAATGTAGAAGTAGAAGATGAAGTAAAGGCTAGTATAAAAATAACTAAGAAAGAAGAAGGCACAGAAACATTACTAAAAGGCGTACGTTTTAAATTAACAGGATATGGCTTAAGTGAAAACGGAAGAAGTGTTACAACAAATGCAAATGGAGAAGCAACACTAAGAGGTTTATCTGTAGAGCAAGAATATACATTGGAGGAAGTAAAGGCAGAGGGATATTATTTAGCAAGTCCAATAAAATTTAAGATTGTAAATAATGATGGAAACTATAGTGTAGAAGTTCTAGAAGGAGATAATTTAGAACAGAATACTATAGAAGATAATGGTATACCAACAATAAATATAACATTAGATAATGAGAAGATTCCTACATATGATTTAGAAGTAATAAAGATTAAGAGAACAACACCTGTAGAAGAAGGAGAAAATGGCGAGGGAACAGAAGAAACAACATATCTAGAAGGAGCAAAATTCAGATTATATAAAGGAACAGAAGAACTAGGAGAATATATAACAGATAGTGAAGGAAAATTAACAATAACAGGGTTATATCAATATGAATCAGATAAAAATATAGACCAAACATATACATTAAAAGAAGTATTAGCACCATCAGGATATGCCAAAGTAAAAGATATTAGGTTTAAAGCAGAGATAATAGAAGGAACATTAAAATTAAAAGAGATAAATGAAGAGGGAGAAGAGAGCGATTCATCAAGATTTACAGTAGAAGGAAATACAATAAAATTAACAGTAGAAGATAGTCCTTCATTTAAGTTAATAAAGAAAGATGGAGAAACAGGAGAAGTATTACCAAATACAAAATTAGCAATATATAATGTAGATGAAGGAGAAGTAGAAGCGAGAAATAGTAAAGGAGAAATAATTGGAACAAGAGAGACGATAAATGGAAGAGAATATTACACAGTAACAACAGATGCAAAAGGAGAACTAACACTAGATTTACCAGAAGGATTATATAAGGCTGTTGAAGTGCAAGCAAGTGATGAAAAGTATGATATTTCAGATGCAACTTATTATTTTGGAATTGGTGGAAGTAGAGAAGCTAAAAGAACTTTAAAAACATTATGGGCAGAAAACTATGGACGGTACTAGTTCAGATAAATTAGAACAAGTTATAAAAACCTCGGATGGCGGAATGTTAGGTGTAGGTCATTTTGACGGAGAACAATTATATGGTACCAATAATACTGGAAATGGTGAAGATGACGGAATGCTAATTAAATATAATAGGAATTGTGAAATAGAATGGCTTAAAACCATAGGGGGAGAAAAAGAAGATTATATAACATCAGTTGCTCAAACAGAAGATAATGGATATATTATCGGAGGCTATTTCTTAAGTGATATACAATTAGGGAATGGTAATATATTAGAGAATGACTCTGGATATGATGGAATGATAATAAAATATAATGAGTTTGGAGATATACAGTGGGCACAATCAACCACTGATGGATGGTGGGATTACATTACTTCAATCACTGCTACTAGTGATGGAGGTTGCATAGCCACAGGTTATTACAGAAATGGAAGCATAGAAGGAACACCTAAAGGAATAATTATAAAATACAATAAAGATGGTGGAATTGAATGGAAAAATATTTTAAATGAAAATGTTTCAGGATATGTTTATCCAATTAATATATTTGCAAGAGAGACAGAGAATAGAGATTACATTGTAGTAAGCGATTTTAATGGAGAATGCAGTGTAGGTAATACAACCTTGAAAAGTAAAGGCTCACAAGATATTGCAATAATAAAATACAGTAGTACAGGAGAAGTAATATGGGCTAAAAGTATAGGAGGAGATTCTAAAGAAAGTGTTACTGAAGTTATACAAACAATAGATGGGAAATTTATAATGACTGGAAATTTCAATTCTACATCAATAATAATTAACGAAACAAAAAAATTAGAAAATAATACTAATAATTCAGCCGGAATGATGATAAGCTTTAATAGCGATGGCGTTTTTGAGTATGTTTCTACAATTTTGAGCACAAGTACAGTTTCATTAGAAGCGATAAATTCAACTGAAGATGGAGGATATGTTCTTGTTGGATATTTTAATGGAATAATTAGTTCAGATAATAATAAGTTATTAGAAAATAATAATGCTAAAGAAAATTTAGGCTTTTTGATAAAAATGAATAGCAGTATGAAAATAGAAAAAGCATATACTCAAAATATAGTTGATGTGACTTCTGTAATAGAAATAGAAAAAGAAAAATATATAGTAGCTGGTAGTTTAACATCAAATAAATTTTATGCGGGAAATACAATATTAGATAATTACGGTTCCAGCGATGCTATTATTGCACAATATTCTGAAGGAGAGATGAGTAGTACTCAAATTAATCATATAAATCAGTGTGGAGGAAATGAAGATGACTACATAAATGAATTAATACAAACAAAAGATGGAGGATTTTTCATTGGTGGTGATTATGAATCTGATTATATTGAATTAAGTGATAGTATAAAGATAGAAAATAATAGTAGTATTAGCTATGGTTCGAAATATAGTGATGGAATGGTAGCAAAATATGATAAAAATCTAGAAGTTATATGGGCAAGAACAATTGGATCTCGTTATGAAGATTATATAAAAGATGTTACTGAAACCTCTGATGGGCAACTTGTAGCAGTTGGGTATTTTAATAGTAGTTCGACAAAAAGTATTATTGATTTGGATGGAATTAGGCTTATTGGAACATGCGATTCAAATGGTATGATAATAAAGTTTGATGAAATTGGAAATGTAAAATGGGCAAAAATGATAGAGGGAGACAATAGTAATTACATACGAACAGTAGATTCAACAAAAGATGGAGGAATTATTGTCGCTGGATATTTCTATGGAAAAATAAAAGTAGGCAACATAGAATTAACAACTACGGGGATAAAGAATTCTTTTTTAATAAAATATGATAAGGATGGAAATGTGGAATGGGCAAAAAATTTTGATGAATTAAATGATGTCCAGATAGAGACATATAATAATGATTCTTTTATATTATTTGGTCGTACCATAAGTGATTCAAAAGGAAAAATATTTAAATTTAATAAGAATGGAGAAGTGATATGGCGAAAGGAATTAGGAGAATCAATAACTAATGTAAATATTACTACCGATGGTGGATTTATATTAGGAGGATCTTTTTCTGGCACTTTAGAGTTAGATGATATAAAACTTGAATCTAATAATAGTAGAGATACAGATGGAATGATTATTAAATTTGATAAAAATGATAAAGCAGTATGGGGAACTACATTGAGTTATAATACTACAACATATATAGATGTTGTTAAACAGACTGCTAATGGTAACTATATTGCTATAGGAGGTTCTGGAAATAATGTAAAAATTGGAGAATCAACATTAAGTGGACAAAAATTTATAGTAAAATATGATTCGAATGGGAATATACAATTAGTAGATGCATTGAAAGCAAAGCGGAAATATTAAAATAAATGCACTGGAAGAAGACAAAAACGGACAATATGTATTGGCTGGATATTTTGGATATCCATCTTATTCTGGCAGTAATGATGAAGGAAAATTTATAAGTGATAAGAGTAGTATACTAACAAAAGGTGCTTATGATGGAATTATATTGAAAATGAGTGCATATACAGGCGTACCAGAAATCCAAGAACTAACAGTAGAAAATAGTAGAAAAGAATTCAAAATAACAACAGATGTAAAAGAAATTGATGGTACAAAAGGTGGAAATATTTCCGGGGAAGATTTGAAACCGTATGAAACCGTAAAATATGGTGAGTCAAACACAAAAGAAATAATAATGACACCAGACACAAATTACGAAATTATAGGAATAACAGTAAATGGACAAGAATGGCAATTTGAAGAAAATGAAGATGGAACATATACAATGCCACAATTTACTAATATGACAGAGGACAAACATATCGAAGTAGCATATGCATTAAAAGATAATAAACTAATAATAAATAAAGTAGATAGCAAAACACAAAATCCATTACAAGGAGCAACATTTAAACTAGAACAAATAGAAGAAAGAACAGAACCAGAAAATGTAATAGGCGAAATAGTTGCAAACGGTGCAGAATATGTAGAAGCGGATTTAGAAAATGAAATATTAGGAGTACAAGGAGAATTAACAAATAATGGAACATATCATTTTGTACAAAACGATGATGGAACATTAACTCCAACAAACAGTAAAACATATCAAACAGCTAATGGCGGAAGTAGTGGAAAACAAAATACAACAGCAAATTCATATATACCAATTGATTTAACTGGACTAGAAGGAGAATATGTAGTGGTAGTAAATGCACAAGTGTATAGTGAAAGTCCAGATTATGGATATGCAACAATAACAACTAGTGCATCAGCACCGACATATAGCAATACAAATGGAAGATTTATGTATATATCAGGAACTTCAAGCTCAGTAACAACAGCAAAAGACTATACATCAAATGCACTAACTGGTGGAAATACATATTATTTACATTTAGGATATAGAAAAGATAGCAGTGTAGATACAGGAGCAGACCAAGTAGTTATAAATAGTATAAAAGTATATGGTGCTAATGGTTCAACATATAATTTTATACAAAATGAAAATGGTGGATACGAATCAAACAATCAAGGAATAGATAATACCACAGCTAATTCATATATACCAATAGATTTAACAGAATATACAGGTAAATATAATTTGATAGTAAATGCACAAGTATCAAGCCAGAGTAGTGATTATGGATATGCAACAGTAACAACTACTACAGATAGAGTGTCATATAGCACAAACAATACAAGTTCAGTAAGATTTATATATATTTCTGGAGAACAAGATGCCCAAGATTACACTACAGTCCTACAAGGTGGACAAATGTATTACTTGCACTTAGGATATTATAAAAATTCATCAACAAGTATTGGTGAAGATAAATTTACTGTAAATAGTATAAAAATAACTCTAAACGATTCAGAGCTATATCATACAGAAGTAACAACAAATAGTGAAGGACAAGCGATAACTCAAATACCATTTGGAAAATATCAAATAACAGAAATAGAAGCACCAGAAGGATATGAATTATTAGAAACACCAATAGAAATAGAGTTCAGAGCAGATGGAAATCATGAAGTAACTATTTCAAATATGGGAAAAGCAAAAGTACTTGTACATCACTATCTAAAAACAGTAGAAGGAGAATATACAACGACAAAAGTAGCAGAAGATGAGCTATTAGAAGGCAAAATAGATGAAACATATGCAACATCACCACATTTAGACCTAGAAAAATATCAACTAGAAGAGGATACAGAAGGAAATCTTGTATTACCAGCAAATGCAACAGGAACATATAAATCTGGGTTACAAGAAGTAACATATTATTATGAGGAAAAAGATATCCCATTAATAGTACATCATTATATAGAAGGAACAGAAACTCCTGTATTACTTGAAAATGGAGAACAAGCAAAGGATGAAAAATATGAAGGTAAAGAAAATGAAGAATATACAACAAATGCAATAAGCCAAGAAGAGCTAAATGACAAATATGAATTAGTAGAAGTGCCTTCAAATGCAACAGGAGTATATACACCAACAGAAACAGTAGTAACATATTACTATAGAGTGAAGGATTCAGCAGGAGTAATAGTACATCATATAGATACAGAAACAAGAGAAAAAATTGCACCAGATGTAGTCATTCCAGCAGAAGGAACAGGAAAGTATGGAGATAGTTATACTACCGAAGTAAGTGAAGAAATACCAGCAAATTATGAATATGTAACAAGAACAGACAACTGGGAAGGAACAATGATAGATAAGCTAACAGAAGTAACATATGAATATAAAAAGGTAGAGCCAAATATAATAGATGAACAAATAGAAAAGACAGCAACACAAGCAATAGAAAATCCTTCAGCAGAGATAGAATACAAAATAAAATATACTACCCAGGTAGAAGATTATATTGGAAAAGCACAAATAACAATAGTAGATGAATTGCCATATCCAATAGATACTACAAAATCAGAGTTAGCAGGAGGAACATATAACGAAGCTAATAATACAATAACATGGGTAGAAGTAGTAGAAGGAATAGACACTTATACACAAGTAGAAAGTGGAAAAATAGAAGTAAACAAAACAATAAAAGTAGTATATAAAAATGTAGATGATAGAAATACAGAAATAGAAAACAGAGTAAATGGACGATTAAAATTACTAACACCAGAAAAGAGAAGTGAAGGAGTAACAACAACAGCAGAAACAGTAATAAAATCTGTAGTAAACATCCCAGTAAGTAAAATATGGGAAGATGACTCAGACAAATTAGGAAAACGTCCAACAAGAGTAGTATTTAAGTTAACTGGAAGTGATGGAAGCGAATATACAAAAGAATTAGCAAAACCAGGAACACAAGGAAGTACAACAACACAAGATAGCACAAATCCAAATAAATGGAATGATATATTCGAAAACCTTCCAAAATATGATGTAAATAAACAAGAGATAGTATATACATTAAAAGAAGAAGAAAAAACAGAAGGTGACTTAAAATACTATGATAGCGTAGTTGCAGATAAAACAGTAACAAATACAAATAAATATGGAAAAGTAACAGTACATCATTACATAATGAATACAGACGGAAGTACTACAACAACAAGAGTTCCAGATACTCAAGGACAAGAAGTTCAAGATGTAGTAATAGAAGGAAAAGAAGGAGATCCATATACTACAGAAGAAGCTAAAAACATAAATGAAAAATATGAACTTGTAGCAGAAAAATTACCAGCAAATGCTACAGGAACAATAGAAAAATACAACGAAGAAAAACCACAAGAAGTAATATATTATTACAGATTAAAACCAGCAAAAGTATTAATAAATTATTTGGAAAAAGATAACGACGCAGATGATAGCAATAATGTTGTATTAAGCAGTCAAGAGCAAATAACAGGATATGTAGACGACAGTTACAATACAGATACAGAACATAGAAAAGAAACAATCGAGAAAGACGGAAAAACATATACTTTAGTTAGTGACAGTGGTAATAAAACAGGAAATATGACATTACAAGATATAACAGTAACATACTATTATCTACAAAATACAAAAGCAACAGTAAGGTATGTGGAAAGAAATCCAGAAACACACGAAATAGTAAAAGACCTAGAAGAACCATATACACAAGAAGGTCTAGTAGGAGATAAATTTGTAACAAATTCAAAAGACTTTGTGGGATACAAATTAGTAGAAATTCCAGAAAAGACAACAATAGAGATGACAAAAGAAGAACAAACACTAATCTACTACTATGAACCAGTATATACAGGATTAATAGAAAACCACATAGATGATAAAACAGGAAAAGTATTATATACAGAAAGCCATGATGTACAAGTAGGAGAAGACTACAACATACCAAGCAAAGAATTTGAAGGATATGATTTAGTAGAAAGTAAGCTTCCAGAAAATGCAAAAGGAACAATGGGAGAAGAACTAGTAACAGTAAATTACTATTACATCAAAAAAGCAGTGTTAGAAGTAAACTACATAGATAAATTAACAGGAGAACCTTTAACAGAACAAATAATAGATAAAACTAAACACGAAGGAGATGAATATACAACAGAGCAAAAAACATTTGAAGGATATGATTTAATAGAAGTACCTTCAAATGCAAATGGAACAATGGTAGTAGAAACAGACGAAGAAGGAAATATAACAAATAACAGAACAGTTGTAACATACTATTATGCAAAGAAATCAGCCGGAGTAGAAGAACACCATATAGATATAAGAACAGGTGAAGAATTAGAAAAGCCAACATTGCATGAAGGACATGTAGGAGATGAATACGATATACCATCTAAAAACTTCTTAAGCTACATAGTAGCTACAACAGATAAAGATGGAAATAATGTATTACCAGAAAACGCAAAAGGAACAATGACAGAAGAAAAAATAGTAGTAAATTACTACTATAATCAACCAGCAAAAGTAATAGTACACTATGTAGAAAAGGCAACAGGAAAAGAATTAGAAGAGATAAATCCAGAAACGGGAGAACTACAAAATAGCCAAATAGTAATAGAAGGATATAATCAAGATAAATACGAAACAACAGCAAAAGAATTCGAGTATTACACATTAATCGAAAGTCCAGAAGAGCCAAACGGAACTATGAAAGTAGAAATCGTAAAAGACGAAGAAGGAAACGATGTAGTAAATAATACGATAGAATTATATTATTACTACCAAGCTAAACCATTTAACATAGGAGTAGAAAAAGAAATAACAGGAATAATAGTAAATGGTGAAAGAAGAGCTCCAACAAATGGAAAACTAGAAAAAGTAGAAATTTACAGAAAATCTACAGAAAGTACAAGTGTACAAGTAGAATACAAGATAAAAGTAAATAACACAGGAGAAGTAAGAGGAAACGCAACAATAGAAGAGAACATTCCAGAAGGAATGAGCCTAGCAAATAATGACGGAACATGGGAAGAACAAGAAGGAAAATTAATAAAGGTAATACCAGAGCTAGGAGTAGGAGAGACAAAAGAATATACAGTATTATTAAACTGGGAACAAACTGGAGAGAATATGGGAGAAAAGGCTAATGAAGTAAAATTAGTAGAAACAGGAAATGTACCAGGATTTGGAGATAACAATGATAAAGATAATACATCAAATGCAAATGTAATAATCTCTGTAGAAACAGGAGAATTACCAATAGGCTTAATAATTGCATTAATTGCATTAGTAGCATTAGAAACAATAACATTAAGATATGCAGTAGTACTTACTAAAAGACAAAAGAAAAAAATAAATAAGAAATAGTAATCCAAACGGAAAATTACAAATAACTAAAAAAGCACTTTTAAGGTGATATATATCACTTTAAAGTGCTTTTGTTTATGGGAGTGAATTCATATTTTAGTTAAGCAAATATGAAAGGAACGTCCCCAAATCCCTGTTCAAAATACCAATTATAACCATTCACCATATTTTTTAATATATCTATGTTTTGCAAATTGAGCAATTATACAATAAACAACTGGTGTTAGGAAGATTAATGCCATATATTTTAATGGAATTGCAACTAATCCAATTGCAGCTCCTAATGGAGTAAATGGAACTAAAATTGCAAGTAATGATACTATTATAGATGACATATATACTGGTTTTGCTGCATTACTTTGTATAAATGGAACTTTAGCAGTTCTAATAATATGCAATCCAAATAAATTAGATATTATACCATAAGAGAACCATATTGTTTGGAATAATGCTGCATCAGCAGGTCCTAATTTAAATACAAACCATAACATAGCAAATACAATTAAATCAAAACAAGAACTTAAAGGTCCCATTGCAATCATAAATCTTTTAATTGCTTGCATACTCCATTTTCTAGGTTTCTTTAAAGCATCTGAGTCAACATTATCAAAAGGTAATGTCAATTGTCCAATGTCATATAAAAGACTTTGTACAAGTAATTGTATTGGTGTTATAGGGAAGAATGGTAATAAAACACTTGCAATCAATACAGATATAACTTCACCAAAGTTAAAGCTTACAGCAAGTTTAATGTATTTTAATAAGTTAGAAAACGTTTTTCTTCCTTCTGTAACACCATCTAATAAAACATTTAAATCTTTTTCAAGTAAAATAATATCTGCAGTTTCTTTTGCAATATCAACAGCAGTGTCTACAGAGACACCAACATCTGAATTAGTAAGAGAAGGTGTATCATTAATGCCATCACCCATATATCCTACAACATTACCACTTGTTTTTAATAAACGAATAATTCTTGCTTTTTGAATAGGTGATAATTTTGCAAAAACATTGTGTTTTCTTTTTAAAAGTCTAATTACACCATTATCAGGCAATTTGTCAATATCGCTTCCAAGAACAATTTTGCTTGTTTTTATACCAACTTTTTTACATATACAGCTTGTAACTTCTGCATTGTCTCCTGTTAAAACTATAACTCTAATTCCAGCTTCGTTCATACGTTTTATTGCCATAGCTGCAGACTCTTTAGGTGGATCTAAGAAGCCAATGAATCCTGTAAGAATCATATTAGATTCGTCACTTACATCAAAATTTGCTTTACCAGTAACATCTTTTTCACAAACAGCGATAACTCTTAAACCATCTTTATTTAAATCTGTAGATATTTTTTTTATGTTCTTTTTTATTTCTGGTGTAATATTAGAAATTTCATCTTTATAAGATACTTTTGTGCAAATATTTAAAATTTCTTCTACAGCACCTTTTGTAATCATTTTTAAATGACTTGATTTATCTGTAACTATAACAGATAGCATTCTTCTAGTGAAATCAAATGGAATCTCATCAACAACTGCATAGTCATCTTTTAAATGGTCTAAGCCATTTTCTAATGCACGCGAAATAACTGCTTTATCTATATTTCCATCTAAGCCGGTTTGATGATAAGAGTTTAAAAATGCATCTTCTAATACTTCAATATCTTCATCCCCATGGATATCTAAGTATTTTTCTAGAACTATTTTATCTTCTGTTAAAGTTCCTGTTTTATCTGTACAAAAGACATTCATAGAACCAAAACTTTCAACAGAATCTAGTTTTTTTACAATAGTTTTCTTTTTAGACATTCTTACAGCACCTTTAGATAAACAAGAAGAAAGAATTACAGGGAGTAGTAAAGGTGTAATTCCTATTGCTATTGCAACAGAAAAAGTAAAAGCTACTAGTAAATCATGTTTCCAAGCATTAACTATAAAAGTAAGTGGAATCATAAATAGCATGAATTTAGTTAATAATTTACTTATATTTTCAATTCCTTTTTGAAATTCTGTCTTTGGCTTACCAGATGTAATTGTATGTGCGACTTTACCAAAATAGGTATCGTCTGCAACTTTTACCACAACACATTTGGCAGAGCCACTCACAACATTTGTTCCCATAAAACATATATCATCTAGATCAGTTATGCTTTCTAATTCATCAATTGACTTTAGTTCAGAATCTGGAACTTTTTTTATAGAGTCAGATTCACCAGTAATAGATGATTGTCCAACAAATAAGTCTTTGGCTTCTAGTATTCTTAAATCTGCAGGAACTAAATCCCCAGCAGATAGTGAAACAATATCACCTACAGTAAAGTCTTTAAAAGGAATTTTTTCTTTTTTGCCATTTCTTATTACAGAACCTTTTGTTTCTACCATTTCTTTTAATTTTTCGGCTGCTTTGTTAGAACGATATTCCTCAAAAAATTCAAGAAAAGTACTAATAAGAACCAAACAAATAATAACTATTATATTGGCAGGGTTTGGAATAGCAGGTAAAATAATATCTGTATAAATTAAAACTAATGCTATACCTAAAAGTATTGCGTTAAATGGACTAAATAAGCTTTCAAAAAAGTAATGATACCAACGTTTAGGTTTAGCACCACTTATTTGATTTGTGCCATATTTTTTTTGATTTTCAGCTACTTGTGAAGCTGTTAATCCAGCCATGTTTACCTTATATTTATTTATAAAGTCATTTTTATTAGTTAGCGCTATATTTCCATATTCTTTTTTTATATCGAATTCTTCAATCTTTTGTGCCATGTTAATTTCCTCCTCCTAAATAACTATGTAGCTGCAAACAAAATAAGTTTGTAGTTGGAATAGTAAATTATTTTTCTAAAAGTATTTTACAAATATCTCTAGTTGAATATTTCTTTGCAAGTAATTTTGCATTAACTTTCATCTGTTTAAATTTTTCTGGATTATTAAGTAACGAGTGTAGAGTTTCATTAATATTCGTACTAGATTTTATCCATATTCCAACTCCTTTTTCTTCAAGAAATTCTGCGTTTTGAAATTCTTGACCAGGAATTGGGTTAATAACAATAATAGGGAGTCCAGAAGCTAAGCTTTCTGATGTAGTAAGGCCACCAGGTTTAGTTACTACTAAATCTGAAACGCTCATAAGCTCTGGAACATTATTGGTGTATTCCATTATTTTTATGTCTTCTGACATACTAGAATTGTCAGCAAGTTCTTGGAATTTGTTTTTCATTTTTACATTTTTTCCAGAGATTGCTACAATTTGAATATTATCAAAATCATTTAGTAGTGAACTTAAAACTTTTAATGTCTTGGTTTTTCCAAGCCCAAATTCACCACCACCAAAGAATAGGATGGTTTTCTTATTTTCTTTTAATCCAAATTGCTTTAAAATTTCTGTTCTATCAAAATTTAATAAAAATTTATTAGATAAAGGTATTCCTGTTGCAAATATTTTTTCTGCTGGTACTTTTTTCTTTATTAAATCTTCTTTCATTTTATTATGTGCAACAAAGAAATAATCAATACATTTTTTACCTACTAACCATTGGTCATGTGGAGCAAAATCGGTCATGATTGATGCTATCTTACAATTTATTTTATTATGTTTTTTTAAATAACTACACATTTGGCTTGCAAAAGGATGAGTAGAAATTATTAAATCTGGCATATATTCTTGCAATAATGTATTTAACTTTCTAGCTAATATTTTATTAGAAGTACTAGATAATTCTGCAACAAGCCCATGTTGTGAAGTGTAGTAAATTGTTCCCCATGCCCAAGGAGCTTTTTTTGCCATTTCCTTATACGCAACAGTAGTTAACTTTTCTAAATGTTTATTAACATATTTCATACAGTCAATTATTTCTGTTTCTATATTCGGATAATTATTTTTAATATATTCATTAATTGCATTTGCGGCAGATAAATGCCCACCACCATACGATGCATAAAAAATTAAAACCTTTTTCATTTTTTTCTCCTATAAAATTTAATTCCAAAAAAATTCTATCACAAACTATTAAAAAATAATAGAAAAACTTGAATAAATTTGGAATTTTTACACAAAATATTTTAAAGAAAAATTTGGAGAAGATGAGAGATTGGAGGAAGTAAATTGAAAAGGTATTATAAAATATTATTTCTAATGGTAACAGTTTTATTACTCATAGTTTTAATAAATATTATAGCGAAAGATAATTCTAGTAATGTTTATGCAGCTTCTAGCAGTTCAACATCGGATTTACAATTAATGGCAAGAGCAATTAATGGCGAAGCAAGAGGAGAACCATACGAAGGACAAGTTGCAGTTGGAGCTGTTATTTTAAATAGAGTTAGAAGTTCAAGTTTTCCAAATACTATAGCAGGAGTTATTTACGAGCCAGGAGCTTTTACAGCAGTAGCAGATGGACAGATAAATGTTCCTATTGCAGAAAATTCTACTGTATATAAAGCCGCACGAGATGCATTAAATGGTTGGGATCCAACAGGAGGAGCAATATATTATTTTAATCCAGATACAGCAACTAATAAATGGATATGGTCAAGACCACTTATAAAACAAATTGGAAAACACAGATTTTGTAAATAGGAGGATATAAAATGGGTTTAAAGGAAAAAGTTATTGATTGGAAAAACAGATTAAAAGATAGGCATATGTTAACGATTATTGTTACTTTAATTGCAATAATAGCAATTCTTGCAATGGTAATTTATAAGAAACAAACAGAATATAGACAAGCATCAGAGAATTCATATAATCAAGCTTTTTATGAATTAGTAGATTATGTACAAAATGTAGAAAACTATTTGGGTAAATCTTTGATTTCTACAACACCAGAACACGGAGCAGAAACTTTAACTAGAGTTTGGAAAGAAGCAAATTTAGCTCAAACTTATTTATCACAATTACCAATAAGTAGTAACGAACTAGAAAACACATCAAAATTTTTAAATCAGGTAAGTGATTATAGTTACTCACTATCAAGAAAGAACATAAATAATGAATCTCTAAGTCAAGAAGATTTAGATAATTTAAAAGAATTACATGAGTACAGCGTTAATTTAGAAAATGTATTAAATCAATTATCAAATGATATAAATAATGGAAGAGTGAAGTGGGGAGAACTTACTAAAAAGGGAAGCAGTGTATTTGCACAACAAGTTAGCAACATTTCTAAAGATAGTTTTGGAAATATAGAACAAGAATTTCACGAATATGCAGGGTTGATTTATGATGGTGCTTTTTCTGAACATATTACAAAAGCAGAGAAAGTAGGTCTTACCGGTGAAGATATAGATGAAGAAAAAGCTAAGAATATTGCTATGGACTTTGTTGGCAGAGATCAAATTAAAGAAATTAATTCTAATGGATTGGCAGAAAATGCAGATATTCCAACTTATGATTTTAATGTAAAATTAAATAATCAGGATGATTCTAACGAACTTACTATATCTATAACTAAAAAAGGTGGACATATCTTATTTAGTAATTTTAACAGAGATGTAGAAGTAGAAAATATAGATGATGAAACAGCAAATAAAATTGGTTTGGATTTCTTAAACTCAAAAGGATATACCAATATGAAGAGAACGTATTATTTAAAAGAAGAGGGAGTTATGACAATAAATTATGCGTATGTACAAAATGATGTAACAATGTATCCTGATTTAATAAAATTAAAAGTAGCATTAGATAACGGAGATATTTTAGGAATAGAGACACAAGGGTATTTAAATTCCCATACAGAAAGAAATATACCAGAAGTAAAAGTTTCAAAAGAAGATGCTAAGAAAACATTGAATAAAAATTTAGAGATAAAATCAGAAGGATTAGCAATAATTCCAACAGAATATAAGACAGAAATTCTTTGTTGGGAATTTAAAGGAACAGTAGATGATACAGATTTCTTAGTATATATCAATGCAGAGACAGGTAAAGAAGAAGACATTCTAACAATAGTAAATACTCCAAATGGAACTTTAACTATGTAAACCTTTGAACTTTAGGGACGGGGTTAAAAGTTCATATCTTCTGTTAACTTAGCCTATATACTAAATTACGAGGAAAATGTCTTAATCAAAAGATAATTTGAATATAATAGAAAGAAATAATAAAAAAGAGTACTTAAATGGACGTAAAAGCCATTTTAAGTACTCTTTAAACAGTTGATAAGTTGACAATAATCCAAAATTAGCGTAAAATGGAAGAGAAGATTTATTAGAAATAAAAGGAGATTTTTTATGCTGAATAATAATAGATTTCTTGAGAAGATAACATCAAGAACAAAAATATATTTAGCAATTATAGCATTTCTATTAATTATTATATGTATAAATAAGCCTGTGTTTATAGTTCCGGGAATAATTTTATTCATATTAATAATTATTTATTCTTATTGGACGAATAGCAAGCGTAATGCAGAATTATCAAGACAGATTCAAAACTTGACTATGACAATGGATGGAACTGCTAAAAAGTCATTAATAAATTCGCCTTTTCCATTAATAATCATAGAAACAACAGGAAATATTATATGGAAAAGTTCTAAATTTGTTTATGAATTTGCAAATATAGATATAAACAATTATCTAATAGATATATTAGAAGAGATTAAAGAGGATATAGAGGCACAGCAAGATAAAAAACAAAAAACTATTACTAAAAAAGTTCAGATTGGTAATAAGATATATAGTGTTTTAGGTGAATATATTCGTTCAAAACAAAATGATAAGTCCGAATACATAACAATATTGTACTTCTTAGATATAACGCAAATTGTGAAAGAAAAGAAAAAGTACGAAGATTCTAGAACTTGTGTTGGAATTTTAATGGTAGATAATTATGAGGAGATTATTCAAAGAATAGACGTGGAAAATAGACCACAAGTTATTGCCGAAATAGAAAAGGTAATTTATGATTGGGCAGCATCTTCTGGTGGTATAGTTGTTAAGAATGACAGAAATACATTTGTATATGTTTTTGAATATAAGTATTTAAAAGAAATTAAAGAAAATAAATTTGATATATTAGATCAAATTAAAGAAATAAATGTTGAAGCTGGAATCCAATTAACTTTAAGTATTGCAATATCAATAGATGGGGATACAAATTACGATAAATATAAAACAGCATTAGAAAGTATGGATATTGTTCTTGGAAGAGGTGGAGACCAAGCTGTTGTAAAAGAAAACGGAAAATATATATTCTTTGGTGGTAGAACCGAAGAAGTAGAAAAGAGAACAAAAGTAAAAGCAAGAACAGTTGCTCATGCTTTAGAAAATTTAATAAAAGAATCAGACAATATTTTAATTATGGGTCATTCCAATGGAGATATAGATTCTATGGGGTCAAGCCTTGGAATTTATAGGTTAGCCAAAACATTAGAAAAAGAAACAAATATAGTAAATAACACATATGGTATGACTTTAAGTAAATTTATAGAAGAATTAGAAAAAGATGATGAATATAAAGATGTTATTATAGGTAAAAATGAAGCTTTAAACAAGGCTACAAATAAAACTTTATTAATAGTTACAGATACACACAAACAAAATTATGTAGAAGTACCAGAATTATTAGATAAAGTTGGTCAAATTGTTATTATAGATCATCATAGAAGAAGTACAGACTATATAGAAAATGCAACGCTTACATTTCAAGAGGTATATGCATCTTCTGCAGCTGAATTGGTAACAGAAATTTTGCAATACACAGATGTAAAAATAAAACTTAAACCTATAGAAGTAGAGGGGTTGTATGGTGGAATTATGGTAGACACTAAGAACTTTACTTTTAAAACGGGTGTAAGAACATTTGAAGCAGCAGCGTATTTACGTAAATGTGGTGTTGATATAATTAAAGTTAAAAAATGGTTCCAAAGTGATTTAAATAGTTATAATGAAATTGCAAATATTGTAAAAAATGCAGAAATGTATGATAATTCTATTGCGATTGCTATGTATGATAAAGAAGATAAAGATGCAAATCTAATTTGTGCAAAAGCTGCAGACGAATTATTAACTATTTCTGATATTACAGCATCATTTGTACTTGGAAATGTAGGAGATAAAGTATGTATAAGTGGTAGATCTATAGGTGATGTAAATGTACAGCTTATACTAGAAAAACTTGGTGGTGGCGGACATATAACACTAGCTGGAGCACAAGTTGAAGGTATGACGTTAGAAGAAGTAAAGCAAGAATTAATAAATAGAATTAATGAATATTTTTCAGAAATAGCAAATTAGGGATTTGGGGGACGTTCTTCGAATCCCTTTTTGATTGTTTTTACAACACAGAACTGGAAGCCTCCTCGTGGAGGTCTTTTTCAGGTATAGCCTTAAACTAGTTTGGAGATTTATTTTATAAGTATACATAAAGCTTGCGAAAGATATACACATCGTATTTGTAACAATAGCTCTTTATTAGTTAGAAAATAAGGAAAAATTCTTGTTGATAAAAATATGTGGAAATTGTGGAATACACAAAAGTTATGTGGATAAAAAATAGGTAGATAACACGAAACTGTTAATATAAAAGGGTGGATAATGTGGATAACTATGTGGATAATCACAAAATAGACATAAAAACAACAAAAAATTACAAAAAAGATTAAAAAACGATAAAAAGTTAAAATTCTAAATTTGATGTAAAAATATTTGAAAAAAAAATTAATATATGTTACTATGTAAAAAAAACGAGGTGATAATATGTCTGATGATAGAAAAATAGAAGTTGTAAATGGAAATGGGGATGATTTAGAAATATCACCAGTATATGACCATTTAGATATCGAAAAACCAAATACAGAGAAAAAGAAAGAAATTATTATACCTAAGGAAAAGAAAAAAGAAGAAGATAATGATGAAGATGATAGTCAAGATGATGAAGAGGAATAAGCAACATTGTATACAATGTTGCTATATTTGTACATTTTAAATAATATATGTTTATAAATACTGTAAAATAGCTAGAAATTATGAATTATAAAAATTAATTTTAGTTTTTAAGCTTAAAGTATTGACAGTTACTGACAAAAATGGTATTATATATCTTGTCCGAAGAAATGGGTCAGTAGCTCAGTTGGATAGAGCATTGGCCTTCTAAGCCAAGGGTCGGGGGTTCGAATCCCTCCTGGCTCACCATTTTCAAAAGGATATAAAAGCATAATTAATCTTTGGATTAATTATGCTTTTTATATTATGAATTATGGAGAGAAGCATAATGATTGACTTTACTAATGCAATAGAGGAATTTAATAATTATCAAGGATCAGAAAAAAAGAAAACATTAATTTATAATAATATAAAGTATTTGGTAAAGTTTCCAGATCCAATAAGGGAAAAAAGTAAAAATATATCATATATAAATAATGCATTTTCAGAATATATTGGAAGTAATATATTTAAAATGGCAGAATTTGAAGCGCAAAATACATTATTAGGAAAATACTATTACAAAGGAAAAGAAAAAATTGTCTGTGCGTGTGAAGATTTTACAGATAATGAACATATATTATATGAATTTGAAAATTTAGCATTAAGTACAAATCTAGATAGAAAGATAGAGACAGAGTTAACAGATATAATGGATGTATTAGAAGAAAGTAAAATGATTGATACAAAAGAAATAAAAGAAAAATTTTGGGATATGTTTGTTATAGATAGTTTGATTGGAAACACCGATAGACATAATGGAAATTGGGGATTTTTATTAAATAAGCAAACAAATGAAATTACTTTTTCGCCAATATATGATTGTGGGTCATGTTTAAATCCTTTGTTTGAAGATACAGAATTAGAAAATATGAATAGTGCAGAAATAAAAAATTTAGCAATTAATTGTTATTCTTGCATAAAGCTAAATGGAAAAAAAATAAATTATATGTCATTTATGCAAAAAATGGAGAACAAAGAATGTAATGATGCAATAAAGAGAAGATTTAAAAAAGTTAATATAAATGAAATTAATTATTTTATAGACGGAATAGAATGTATTTCCAATGTTAGGAAAAAATTTTATAAAGAGATAATAAGTTATAGATATAATAATTTAGAAAATATATACGAAAAACTCAAAAGTTAATTCTTTTTGAGTTTTTTCTATTTTTTTCATGAATAAAAAGCATATAAAAAACGACATAATAATAGTAAACATATTAAAATTTTGAAAATATGCAATTATTTATGAGGAGGAAAAAATGAAAAGTAAATTTTATATAAAAGTTTTATTAATAATATTATTAGCTGTTTCGTTAATAACTATACCAAATATAAGTAATGCTACAGAAAGAACAGCAAATGATGAAGGTGCACTGACAAGTGCAATAGCAAGTGCTACAGATGGTGATGTTATTAATTTATCGCAGGATATTACAATAACAGCTCCAATTGAAGTTTCTGGTAAATCAATAACTATAAATGGTAATGGACATAGTATTATTGCTGGTTATACAGGAACGTCTGGAGATAAAACAATTTTATCAGCAGTTTCAACTGGAAGTGTTATTAAATTAAAAAATATTACATTAAAGAATAGTCCTAAATACGGAGTACAAGCATATGATGGTGGAAAAGTAATTTTAAATCAGGTTACTCTTTCTAACAATGCATATGGTGGAGTTTTAATAAATGGTGGAACTGCAGAAATTATTAATTTATCATTAATAGGAAATAAGACAGGTATAGAGATTTCAAAATCTAAATCTATAACATCTAATAATGAGCCAACATTAATTATGAATGGTAAATTAACTTCTGATGCGACAGATAATGTTATTTATCTAGCAAATGATTCAAACGATAATACTACTAAATTTGTTATAGAGAACACTGATAATACAGAAAATAAAATTTTAGCAAGTGGAAATAAAGTTGTAGTAACAGATGTTAATAATAATATTTTATACACAAGTAATGAGACAACAGCGCAAATAGATGTCGAAGATTACGAAGAAAATCATCCAGAAACAGAAGGAAATACAGAAGCTAATAATACTGTTGGAAGTAACAAGGTAGAGAATCCACATACGGGAGATTCAATTTTAGTATATGCAGTGGCAGGAATAATAGCTATAATTGGAATCGCAACTTTGACTAAGAAAAAATAAAAAATAATAAAAGGTGGGAATAAAGTTCTATTTCCACCTTAGTTATAGTAAATAATTATTTATTAAGAAGTATATCTGTATCAGTAACACTATTGGGCTCAAGTTTAAATGTACGTTCAAAATAGAAACCATTAGAGTTATGTTGTAGTTCTCGAACAGGTAGCTTTGTTTCTTTATTTATCCATAATTCTCTGTAATCTGTACTTGAGTTATTAAACTTTAAAACGTAACATTCTGCATTATTATAAGTGTCGTTTCTTATATTTAATCCAAGAATACGAGAAAAATCATTTGAAATGTAGTAAATGTCAGAAAAGACTCCAAAAACTTTACCTTTAGTCGAATATAAATTTGAAGTTGTAGTTATAGAGTTAGTATTATTATCATGGTAAATAAATGTAGAGCTATCAGAATTTGTTTCTCCATAAGTTGTTTTTATAATATCAGAATTTGCAGAGGTACTTTCGTTTTTATATTTACCATTTTTATAATAGAAAGTATCTGTGAATTCATATTTTTTCTGTGTATCAGCTGTTATATAATATTGATATGTAGTAAATTTATAATTGTTAAAATTAGTAATTTCTTGAATTTTGCTATAAGTTTCAGTTATTATAGATTTTTTTGGTAGATATATAGATATATATAGAAATACTATACTTAAAATTATAATTATAAATCCTATTGAAGATAATGTTAAGATAAATTGTTTTTTTCTAAATTTTTTAATTTGTCTTATTTCAACTTCTTCTTCTTTAATATCATTATCATAATTAATATCATCTTTTCCTTCCATATTTTTAAGAATTTTAGTACATTCAGAACATGTTTTTAAATGGTCTTTTATAAAATCTTTTGTCTGAGTTCCAACTAGATTCTCGACGTAATTAGGAAGTAAATCTCTTACTATTTCACATTCTTTTTTCATTTTTTAATCTCTCCTTTAACTTTAATTTTGCTCTATAAAAGGTTGTTCGGGCCCAAACTTCGCTTTTATTTAATATCTCTCCAATTTTTTTAAAAGGTAAATCTCCATTAATTCTTAGAAGTACTACTTCACGTGTAATATTATCAAGTTTTTGTATTTCATTATGTATATCGTTAGAAGATAATATATCATCTTCTAAATTTGCATCTATAAGTTGATTGGATATGATGTCATCGAATTGTATAGTTTTTATCTTCTTATTTTTTATAAGGTGATTTTTTAACTTATTTTTTGCGATTTTACATAGCCAAGAATACATACTACATTCGCCTCTGAAACTATTTATATTTTTTATAGCACTATAGAAAGTTTCTTGCATTAATTCCTCGGAAAGTTCATGATTTCCACTTAAGCTATATAAATATCTATATAACTGCTTAGAATATTTCTTATATATTTCTTCCATTCTTACCTCCTCTATAATGTTAGACAAAATAAAGTTGAAATTCGTTACAAGAAATAAAAATTTTTAATTTAATATGGTAATTTTAATTAATCGGGATTTAAGGAACGTCTCCAAATCCCGAAACGCCCAAAATCCTGAAGAGGATCTATTTTATTAACTTACCATGCATAACCATTCTATCATTTAATCTATAACATGTAGATAAAGTGATTATTTTATCATCTTCGTTTATATCAATACCAAAATCAAAAACACTTCTATTTTTAATTAATTTTATAAAAGAGTTAAATTCATTACTATCTTTAAATGAAGTGGCTAAATAATCGGTTGTATTTGGCAAGTGATATACGCTAAAAATTTGCCAAATGCTATCTCCAGCTTTTGTATAAAGATGAATTTCGCGATTTTCTGTATTATTAAACCAGCTTTTCTTTAAAGCATTTCTTAAAGAACCAAACATAGATGAATCATATCTAGAATGCCCATAGATTATTGTGTTTTTATCTAAATTATTAATATTATTTCTATAATCCAAAAAAATCCAACCAGATTTATTTTCCTCTTTAGTAAAAGAATGATTAAGGTAATACGAATTGTCTGTTGTTTGCACAAAAGGATAATCTATATCTGTGCCATCTACTTTTATCCACCCGCACAACATCACTATTAAGTTGCTCTAATAGGCTATAATCCACAGAAGAGTTAGTTGTTTGCACAGTCTCAGGAACTTCTGCTATTTCAATATTGTTATTAGTTACTATAGTATTTATTATTTTTTCGCTTTCCTTAGCAATACTGTTCGAATCGTTAAACCAATTTAATATATTAAAAATAGAATAAAAAAGAAGTAAAACACTTAATACAAAAATAATTTTTTTCATATACATCATCAATTTTAGTATAACAAATATTAAAAAAAATATGCTTTTAGAATATTTAACCCTTGAGGGTGTAGGAAAAATATGCTATAATTAAGCCACACTCGAAATTTTTAATTTCGTTAGTGTGGGCTATATGCGAAGAGAAGCGAAGTTAAGCCACACTCGAAATCTTGGATTTCGTTAGTAGAATATAAAATGGGTAAAACAAATAGATTAAACATCGAGGAGATATTATGGATATAGAAGAGAAAAAAGCTGCGATAGAAGCAATATTATTTGCAGCAGGTAGAGAAGTTAAAGTAAATGAAATCATGTCTAGCTTAGAAATAGGTGAAGAAGAAGCGATTACTATTTTAAATAGTTTGGCTTCTGATTTTAATGAGAAAAAATCTGGATTAAAAATAATAAGAATGGATGATTCATACCAGCTGGCAACAAAAACAGACTACCACCAATATATATATCCAATAATAGACAAAAGAAATAAACCTAATTTATCTAATGCAGCATTAGAAACATTAGCGATAATTGCATATAACCCTAAAATAACAAGAGCGCAAATAGAAGAAATCAGGGGAGTTAATTCTGATGGTGCAATATATAAATTATTAGAATATGAATTAATAGAAAATGCTGGTAAACTTAATGCGCCAGGAAAACCTGTTACATACAAAACGACAAATGAATTTTTAAAGAAATTTGGTTACAGTAGTTTAGCAGAATTACCAGAACTTCCAAAATATAAATTGGACGAAAACGAACAAATCGTATTAGACGAGTTCGAGGAACCAACGGAGGCTCCTATGCCCGCTGAGGGTGCAGAAGGAGAATTAAAACAAGAAGAAAATTAAATTTGGAGGTTAAATTATGGGAGATAATAAAAATTTCGTAAAGGATATAACAAATATAGAAGAAGATTTTGCTAAGTGGTACACAGATATCGTACTAAAGGCAGAACTTGCAGATTATACAAATGTAAAAGGATTTATAGCAATTCGTCCTTATGGTTATGCAATATGGGAAAATATTCAAGCTTATGCAGATAAAAGATTTAAAGAATATGGAGTTAAAAATGTTTCTATGCCAGTTTTAATTCCAGAAACTTTGTTAAATAAAGAAAAAGACCATGTAGAAGGATTTGCACCAGAAGTAGCATGGGTAACACAAGGTGGAGGAAGCAAATTAGAAGAAAGGCTTTGTGTAAGACCTACATCAGAAACAATATTCTGTGATATGTATTCTAAATGGTTAAGTTCATGGAGAGATTTACCATTCTTATATAACCAATGGTGTAGTGTATTAAGATGGGAAAAGGAAACAAGACCATTCTTGCGTTCAAGAGAATTTCTATGGCAAGAAGGTCATACAATTCACGAAACAGCAGAAGAGGCAAAAGAATTTACATTAAAAATGCTAGATGTTTATACAGATGTATTAGAGAATTTATTAGCACTACCAGTTTTAAGAGGACAAAAAACCGAAACAGAAAAATTTGCTGGTGCAGAAGCTACATATACAGTTGAAACATTGATGCATGATGGTAGAGCATTACAAGGTGGTACATCACATTATTTTGGTCAAAATTTTGCTAAGCCATTCGAAGTAAAATTCCAAAACAGAGAAGGAAAAGAAGAATATGCTTATCAAACATCATGGGGAATAAGTACAAGATTAATAGGTGGAATTATAATGACACATGGTGATAATAGAGGATTAAAATTACCACCAAAAGTTGCTCCAATACAAGTTATTGTTGTACCAGTAGCACAACAAAAAGAAGGTGTTGTAGAAAAAGCAACAGAACTAACAAATAATCTAAGTAAAGAATTTAGAACTGAGTTAGATGCAAGGGATAATTACACCCCAGGCTATAAATTTAATTATTGGGAAATGAAAGGTGTCCCAGTAAGACTAGAAATAGGACCACGTGATATCGAGAATAACCAATGTGTTTTAGTAAGACGCGATACATTGGAAAAAGAAACAGTAAGTTTAGAAAATGTAAATAAAAGAATAGCAGAATTGTTAGAAGAAATACAAACAAATATGTTTAAAATGGCAGAGGAGAATACCAAAAAGAAAACAACAGTTGCTAAAACATTAGAAGAATTCGAAAAAAATATTAATGAAAATCAAGGATATGTTAAAACAATGTGGTGTGGTAGTAGTGAATGTGAAGAAAAAATTCATGAGCTAACAGGAGCTAAATCAAGATGTATACCATTTAACCAAGAGCATATTTCTGATACTTGCGTATGCTGTGGTAAACCAGCAAGCAAGATGGTTGTATGGGGAAGACAATACTAATAAAAAAAGTAATTAGATTAATTTCTAATTACTTTTTTACTTTATCTACCTTCATCATCATCTATTATTTTTGAATTGTCTAAAATATCCTGAGCTGCTTTAGTATATTCTTTGTCTTTAGATTCGTTTATATATGTCTCAAGTCCATTAGTTAAATTATTAATATCAGTATTAATTTTTAGCCAATATGATGTTTTAGCTTTGTCATTATCTGTTGCAGCTTGCGAGGTTTCACGTAAATCTTTATAAGGAAGATATACATTTTTACCAAAATCTCTTGGTAAAGTTACAGATTTTTCTATATAACTTCGTTTATATGGATCTCTAGGATTTCTATTAATATAGTTTAATTTTAAAGTTACATCACCTGTAAAATGTGTAATAGATTCTTCATTATATGATTCTAAATAATAATCACTTAAAGTTTCTTCTACATCTGGTTCGTCTTCAAAAAGTTTATCTTCTGCCACTTCCTTTATTAAATCGTTTGTAGCATTAAACAAATCAGTTGGATTATATTCGTCTAAAGAATATTCAACACTTCCCGTATTGTGGTTACTAATTTGGTATCCGGCAAAACCACCTAGAGCAAGTGAAGCAGCTAGAGCTCCAGCAGCTACTAATTTGCTAAGTTTTATATAATTTTTCTTTAATGATGATTGATATCTTCTGTTTGTATGGCTATATGAATTACGTACATCTCTTTTTTGATTTGATGCATTAGTACGTCTTCTTGGAGTAGGACGTCTAGTTGTAGATCTATTTACTGGTTGCTTAGAACTTCTACTACTAGTTTGAGGTGTAAATTGTATTTCTCTATCATCTTTTTTATGTGCTCTAACAGCATTAAGATCAATAATATTCTTACCATTATTAGGACTCATAAAAATCATTCCTTTCATTTGTAATATTGTGGCTTCATTGTACTACTAAATGTTAATGAAGTCAATTTTTTATGTACTTTTAATACATAAGAATAATTTTAAAAATAATGTTTACAATAAAAATTGCATATGATATAATTTTTTAGGTAAAGAGGTGAAGTAATTGAACCAAATATTAGCAGTAGAAAATGATCAAAAAAACAATAAAAAGAAGAAAAAAAACACTACAGCAGATATAAAAAATGTAATTACTGTTTTTTGTGTTATTACAATATTATTTGGAATTGCGATAACAGGGCAAGGTGTATATGCTATTGTAAATAGCTTTAAAACAGATACAAGCCAAGAACAAGTTGCAGAACAAAATATATCTATAGATAGTGATACAAATACAGGAAAAGTAATAATTTCTGGAACAGTTCCAGAAGGTGTTCAAAGTATAAAATATAAATGGAATGATGATGAAGAACAAACAATTGCTAAGAATGGCGAAACAACAATAAATGAAGAAATAGACTTACCAGTTGGTAATAATAACTTAACAGTTACTATAGTAGATATGAAGAATAGTTCAACACCATATACAAAAGAATTTACAGCAGATGCGACATTACCACAATTAGCATTAAGCTTAAGTGATGATGGAACAAAGATAAAAATAGTTGCAAAAGACACAGTTGCATTATCATATGTAACATATCAATGGGATGATAGTGATGTTCAAACAATATATCCACAAGAAGGTTCAGAAGCCCAATTAGAAACAGAAATAGAGGCAATGACTGGTAAACATACATTAACTGTAATTGCTGTTAATACAAACAACAAAACTACAACTAAAACACAAGAAGTAGATGGAGTAGATGAGTCAACAAAACCAACTGTTGGTGCAGCAATAGACTCAGCAGATAGGTCAAAAATAATATTCTCTGCATCAGATGAAAGTGGATTAAAGAACTTGTCATTTACGATAAACGGACAAAAATATGAGTTACCAGCATCAACAGAAGGACAAAAAGAATTACAGTACACATTCCAAGTAAAAGAAGGACATTATTCAATAACTGTTGAAGCAGAAAATATATATGGACAGACAGAATCACAAAACTTCATTTACGATTATTAAACTATAAATGAGAATTTAAAAGACAGGGAAATCCTGTCTTTTAAAAAATACGAGGAGAAAATATGGAAGGTGAAATAATAAAAATTATATTCTACTTTTTTATGTATTCACTATTAGGTTGGGCTATGGAATCGATATATCTTTCTATCGGTCAAAGGAGACTTGTAAATACAGGATTTTTATATGGACCTTTTTGCCCAATTTATGGCTTTGGAACAGTTGTTTTATATGTATTACTAATACATTTACAAGGAAAGCCTGTTTTAATATTTTTAGCAGGTTTTTTTGTATTATCTGTTTGGGAATACTTTGTAGGATTTTTATTAGAAAAATTATTTAAAACAAAATATTGGGATTATTCAAACAATAAATTTAATATTAATGGAAGAGTATGTTTACTAAATTCTATATATTGGGGATTTTTGAGTGTGTTTTTTATAGAGATATGGAATCCTTTGGTAGAAACGCAATTAACCAAAATACCTAATGATATAATTCTATATATCGACATAATTCTAGTTGCATATATAGTAGTAGATATGATTCTAAGTTCTATAAAAGCTTCAAACTTGAGTAAGAGAATAAAGAAATTAATACAATTAGGTGAAAATTTAAAAGAAAAATTAGAAGAATTGAAAAAGACTTCTTCAGAAAAACAAAAAGTTGCTTTACAAAAAATTATAGATGATTTAAAATTAAGACAAAGGGTAATCAGACTAAAAGTAGACAAACAGGTTCACAATTTAAAAAAGGCATTTCCATCAGTACAGTCTGAGCATATAAAAGAATATTTAAAATTAAAAGTTACAGAATTAAAAAATAAAACGAAGGAGTAAATTATGGTACAAGATATATATATAATAGATGACGACAAATATTCATTACAAGATTTAAAACAACTATTTGCAGATAACGAAGAATATAGGTTTGTAAATGTTTCTACAGAAGAAATAAATAAAGCATTAATAAATATTCCTTCGTTAATTATAATAAATGAAGATAATGTAGATAGAGACATAGAAGAATTGTGTACAACTATAAGAAAAAATGAGGATAATAGTATAACTCCAATTATCGTTATTTCTTCTAATTCGGATAAAGAGCATAGGTTAAATGTTTTAAGAAAAGCCGTAGAATATTATATAAGAAAACCAGTAGATCAAGATTATTTATATTATACCATTAAGAATTTAATGAGATTAATGTATACTAACAGACGTGTTAGTCCATTAACAGGTTTGCCAGGTAATGTACAAATACATGCAGAGCTTAAAAAAAGATTATTTAAGAAAGAAGATTTTGGTGTGTTATATTTAGACCTAGATAATTTTAAAGCATATAATGACGTATATGGTTTTATTAAAGGTGATGAGATTATTAAATTTACAGCCAGAACAATTGTAAAAAATGTGCATGCATTAAAAAATAATGATTGTTTTGTAGGGCATATTGGTGGAGATGATTTTGTAGCAATAATTTCTAAAACAAATTATGACGAAATATGCCAAAATATTATTAATGAATTTGATTCTGAGATTTTAAGTTATTTTACAGAAGAAGATAGAAAAAGAGGTTACATAGAAGTTGCAAATAGAAGAGGAATATTAGAAGATTTTCCGCTTACAGCAATTTCTATAGGTGTGGTTGATGTAGAACCAGATAGATTTAATAATATATTAGAAATTGGTGAAGTTGGTGCACAAGTAAAGCATTTGGCAAAAACAATTCTTGGTAGTAGTTATGTAATAGATAGAAGAAAAGAGTAGATATTTTTGGTAATTAAGAATTAAGTTCTAATACAACCCCTAAATGAATACATTTTAACAAAAGTATTCACATGGGGGTTTTCTTTATGAAAAATCTATCAATAGAAAAACGTGCAATAGAACTTGCACATTATATTATAAATTCAAAAGATACAGTAAGAGGTGCAGCTTCTAAATTTGGAATAAGTAAAAGTACAGTGCACAAAGACTTGAGTGAAAGATTACTAAAGATAAACCCAGTTTTAGCAAAGGAGGTAAGAAAAATTCTAGACAAAAACAAAGCTGAAAGGCACATAAGAGGTGGAATGGCTACAAAACTTAAATATAGTCATATTAGAGAAGATAAAGTAGGATGAAATATTGAAAGAAATAAAAATGAATGTTATTATATACAAAGGAAAATATAAGGGAGCAAAAGATGAAGTTAAAAAGTGAAGAAACAAAAGATTTAAAGGGGTTTAAGCATAAGACAAAAAGAGGAGAAAACTATTTTTTAACTATTTTTGATGATAGTGGAATAAAAACAATTAATATTAGTAAATTAAATAAGAAATTAATTACATTTGGTAATGGAAAGAATAATGACATTACCATCTCTTCAGATATTATTGCTACTAGACAGGGATATTTTGAAATAACTGAATATGGAGTTCTTGCAGTTAATACTACAAAAGGTATATTTATGAAGGGAACAGATAACAGAATATATGATGAAATTTATTTAGCTGAAGGTAGTTTTATTAAAATAACAAGTCGAGATAATGACTCCACCAAAGGAATATTAATAGTAATGTCAATAGGAAGAAACCTAAATGAATGGAAAGAATATTCATTAAAACTTGGTAGGAATACACTGGGCAGTGAAAAAAATAATGATATTGTATTGCCATCAAAAGGAATTGCCAAAAGGCATGCAAGTATATATTATTTTAGAAATAATATAACAATAGCTGATGAAGGTAGCTTAAATGGTATTTATATAAATAGGAAAAAAATATTACCTTCGAAAAATAAAAAAATAGAAAATCTAGATGTAATTTTAATTGGAAATTCTAAAATTGTAGTATTTGGAGATAAGTTAATCTATCAGCTTTCAGAGTCAGGAGTGCAAGTGGATGCCCTAGATATCGTAAAAAAAGTTCGTGTAAAATTTAAAACGCAAGAGATTGCTTCACACACAAGTATGACAATTAAGCCATCCGAATTTGTTGCTTTTGTAGGTGGATCAGGAGCAGGTAAATCAACTTTTATGAAATGTATAAGTGGTGTAGACAGACCAACAAGTGGAAAAGTACTAATAAATGGCGAAAATTTATATGATAATTATGATGAACTAAAATATAATATTGGATATGTACCACAAGAGGATATAGTATATTCTAATTTAACTTTGCATGATACATTACAATATGCAGCGAAATTAAGAATGCCTGATAATACAACAAGAAAAGAACGTAATATTAGAATAAAAGAAGTTTTGGAAATTGTTCAACTTACGGAGCTAGAAAACTCATATATAAGGCAATTAAGTGGTGGACAAAGAAAGAGAGCTAGTATTGCAGTAGAACTTATTGCTGACCCCAACCTATTTTTCTTGGATGAACCAACAAGTGGATTAGATCCTGGCACAGAGAGAAGCATAATGTTAACTTTAAGAAAAATGGCAGAAATGGGAAAAACAGTTATATTAGTTACACATAATACACTGAATTTACATTTATGCGATAAAGTTGCTTTCTTTGGTAAAGGTGGTAAGTTATGCTTTTTTGGAAGACCAAAAGATGCACTAGAATTTTTTGGAGTTGACGATTTTGTAGATATATATACATTACTAAATGAAGATGTAGAACTTTGGTATAATAAATTTAAAAGTATAGAAGAAAACATAAAAGTAGAAGAAGATATAGAAGAGAAAGCAAAAATAAAAAAGAAAAAGAAATCATTTTTTAGACAATTAATGATTTTAATTTCTAGATATATAAAATTGATTACAAATGATTTTCAGCAATTATTTTTATTAATTGCACAAGCTCCAGTAGTTGCAATCTTATTGGCAATGGTTGCAAGTGAAGATATATATTCTAGTTATGATGACACTAAGGCGATAATGTTTTCTATTGGATGTGCCTCTATATGGCTTGGACTTTTAAATTCTGTACAAGAAATATGTAAAGAAAAGGTAATTTTGCAGAAAGAACATATGGCAGATTTAAAATTATCTTCATATTTGCTATCGAAATTTATAGTTCAGGGAATAATAGCATTTATACAGGCAACATTATTAGTTGGAATCTTTCAAAAAATAGTTGGTAGTTCAGAACATAGTATTCTGATTGACGGATATTGGGATATACAATTGGTTTCATTTTTATCAATATTAGCAGCTGCTTCAACCGGTTTATTCATTTCTGCTGTAGTAAAAAATTCCAATATAGCTATGTCAGTAATACCACTTATATTAGTTCCTCAGCTATTATATTCAGGAATGCTATTTAAATTAGATGGAATAACAGATTTTGTATCTAATTTTGTACTATGTAGATGGACTGTCGAAGCATTAGGAACAAGTGTAAACTTGAATGACCTTACACATATTGCCCAAACAATTAATCCATTAATAGAAATAGAGCCAGAGAATTATTTTACATTTACAACAGAACATATGATAGAAGTTATAGGAATTATATTATTAATGACAGCTGTTTTGATGTTAGCAAGTTATTTTGTATTAAGGAAAAATGTTAATAAGAATATGTAAGTTAATATAATAAAAAAAGCGCTTCTAGGCGCTTTTTTATTTAACTTTTATTAAAATAACATATCTTTAAATAGTACTAATGTTTTAATTATATTATCCCATAATGAAGATTGCTCTTCTTCTTCCTGTTCATAAGTTGATTCTTTATCAGAAGTATTACCTGCTGCGATAGATTCTGCTTCTTTTATAAAGTTATGAACATGACCTTCATAAACATTATATTGGTTACCAACCACTATGAATGCATGAGGTTCACCATCAGCTATAAATCTTTGCACATATGGAATAGATGAAATTTTCATTGCTTCATTATATACTGTGTCACTATTTTTAAATGGTACTGTAGTATCATTTGTACCATGAATTATAAGTAATGGAACTTCACATTTTCTTAAACTATTTATAGCATCTTGTTTTTCATCAAAATTTTCTTCTGTTAAACCTACACCAACTGTGGTTATTAAGAATTCTTTTATCTGCTCATCTGTAAGTATATCACTTAAGCTATCTTTATCAAAAATACCTAATATCATAGATATTAATTCAGAATCACCAACAGTATTTAATAAGTCTTTAATTATTCCTGTCATTGAAGTATATCCACAGTCATCAACTAACCCGATTACATTCTTATCTTTTATTGTTTGACCGTTAACTTCTAGACCAGATAAAAATAATGTTGTTGCACCACCTAAAGATACACCATGAACTAATATTTGACTACAATTATTTGAGTATCTATTGTTAAGATATGTTAACCAATCAAAAACATCTAAGCTTTCTAGATATCCCATTCCATTACTACCACTTGTATTACCAGCTCCTCTTAAATCAGGAGCTAATATGTTGTATCCTTGTTCTAGATACATTTCGCCAAGTGCATCTGTTATAGCTTGACCATTCATCATGAAACCATGGACTAAAACCACCCATTTATTTGATTTAGGTGTGCCATCAGAATTTAAATCGTTAGCATAGTAAATATTAGCACTTAATTCTACATTATATTTGTCTCCTACAAGTTTAGTTGCAGTTGTTGAATCTATTGTAACTGTTTCATCTGGAACCATCATTACTATAGATGAATTAAATAATGATATTATTTCATTTAATATATTTTGAATTAAATTTTGCGAATTATTTGAGTTATCATTTATAATTTTATTTAAAAGTTTATTGGAAATATTAGAAACTGTTGCAGAATTAGGATAATTTTTCCTAAGTTCTAAAACTTTAGTTATCATTTGTTTTTTGATAGTATTATAATCTGAATTAAAATTTAACCCTTTTGTATAAGAATTAAAAACATTTAAGAAATTTTTGTAAGTATTTCTGTCAAAATACTGTTCATCTTGAAAAATTATGTTCATGTAATCATTGTACTTGTAACTAGAATAAGCTTGTACGCTACTAAATGTAAAAAATGTAATAAAAAGTACTATTAAAATAATTGATAATGTTTTATGAAATAAAAATTTTTTTCTCATAAAAATCCCCCTAATATAAATTTTACTTAAAATTATGTTAACTGTTTTAAGCTGCATAAATTATAACATTTTTTACCAATAAAGTCAACATAAAATACATCACAAGCATATATGCTATTACATAAAATATACTAGGTGATAGTAATGAACAAAATAAAAAAAGGAAGTAGTGTTGTAAAAAAAGCTGGTAATAAGGAAATTGTATTTGTGGTAGAGAAGATATTTTCAGAAAAAAGGAAGAAAATAGCTATTTTAAAAGGTTTGTGCATTAGAATTATAGAGAAAGTACCTGTATCTGAGTTAGAATTAGTTGACAGAGGATATGTTAATAAGTATATAGAAGAAAGAAATAAAATATTAGAAAAGCGAATTTATAGTAGAAAAAATTCGTATAATAATATGAAAACTGGAAAAATAGTACATCTTGATGGAGATAAGCGATATATGGAAAAGTCGTATAAATATTATAAAAAATTAGGTCTAAATGCTGTAGTAAAATTTGTACCGGAAGAAAAGCAAGAATATATTATAAAAGACTTAATTTCAAGGTATAGACCAGATATATTAGTAATAACAGGACATGATGGGATGATAAAAAAAGGAAGGAACTATAGTGATATATATAATTATATGAATTCTAGATTTTTTGTAAATACAGTAAAACGAGCAAGAGAACACGAATATGGGAAAAATCTAGTTATATTTGCAGGAGCATGCCAGAGTTATTTTGAAGCATTAATAAATGCAGGTGCAAATTTTGCATCTTCACCAGCTAGGGTACTATTAGATTTTGCTGATCCATTAATAGTTGCAGAGAAAATTGCAACAACAGATAGTGATTGTTATATTACAATAAATGATATTGCAGATGATTTAAGAGATGGAAAAGATGGAGTAGGTGGGGTTGGTGCAAAGGGAAAAAAACAAAAAGTAACACTAATGTAACTCAAATGTAATACAAATGTAATAATAATAAAAACAATGTTCATAGTTGCTTATATATTAGGCAAAACCGTTGATAGACATGAGATACGACGTTTTGACACTGTTCGACAAAACTGCTATAATTAATTCAGTTTTGAAAAGTAGGTGATGAAATGATTTGTAGAGATGATATAACAAATCTAAAAACAGATATTGATGGAAAAGTTGGTCAAAAGATCATAGTAAAAGGATCTTTAGGCAGAAGCAGGACTTTTGAGAAGGAAGCCACAATAGAAAAAGCCTATCCAAATATTTTTATAGTAAAATATGAAGAAAATGATAGAAATGTAACTTATAGTTACACAGATATCTTAACAAGAACTGTAGAAGTTCAGGTATTTGATGGGCAAGAATATAGTCCATTAATACCACCAGCAGAAGATAAAAAGCCAAGTAAAAAGATGGATTTATAATCAAGCTATAAAGGTTATAAACAAAATTGGTTAAAGATAAATGAAAATTCCTAGAAATAGGAATTTTTTTTTGCCTCTTTCATATAAATATAAAAAAGAAAAGGAGGTAAAAAATGAGTATAGAAGTTTTACAAGACAACTTATGCGTTAATAGACTTATAGAAGGGAAGAAAAAAGAAATTACTTTAGAAAGTTCTATAATAGTTCCAGATATTAAACCAGATATTGTAAAAACAATAGATTTAAGTGGAAATGTTTGTATATATAAAAAAGAAATAATAAATGGAAGGGTAAAAATAGATGGAACGATAGATAGTAACATTATATATCTAGTTGATAGTGGTGATGAACTTATAAGGGGGCTTAATAGTAATATAGATTTTTCCGAATTTTTAGAAATAGATAGTAATATATCACAAGCAGATATTGATGCAAATATAGTTCTAAAAAATATGGAATGTGATGTTTTAAACGGAAGAAAAGTTAATTTAAAAGCTACTATAGAGATAAATGTAAGATTATATTCAAATGATGGAATAAGTATATTAAAAGATATAAATGGAATTTCCGGGATACAAAAGCTTAATAAAATAGTACAATTAAATTCTATGGTTGGCAAAAACACTACGAAAGCTATTGCGAAAGAAAACATACTACTTAATTCAGAAGAAAAAGTTATGGAAATATTAAAGAAAGAAGTAAGAATAATAAATAAAGATTTTAAAGTAAGTTACAATAAAGTTGTAGCCAAGGCTGAGCTTAGTGTTAAAATTTTATATTTAACAGAGGAAGGAAAAATAAATTATGTAGAAAAAATAATTCCTATTATGGGATTTATAGATATGGAAAATGTTACAGAAGAAAATATTTGCGAGCTTAAGTACTGTATGAAAAATATCTTAGTAAAACTAAATAATACTGATGAAAACTCTATATATCTAGAAGTAGAAGTAGAGATTAGTTGCTATTCTTACGAAACTAAAGATATAGAACTTGTGCAAGATGTATATACTCCTTTTTCTAATATTCAATACAAGCAAAAAACTGTAAAAGCAATGGTTGGCTTACAAAATGTGAGTGATATCTATCAGCTAAAAGAACAGATTTCGGATTCAGAAATTAGTAACAGTAGAATTTATAATGTAAGTATGACAAGTAGTATAAATAATGTAAAAATAGCGGGAACTAAAGCTATTTACGAAGGTGAAGTAAGTGTAAATATTTTGTATGAAAGTACAGAAGTTACACGTATAGATAAAAAAGAATTTAAATTTCCTATAAATTACGAATTAAATATATTAGAAGGAATGAGCGAAGAAAACTTAGATATTATGGTTGATGTAGAAAAATATGAAATTTCTACACAAACTGATAATATTCAAATTAACATAGACTTAAATATAAGTACAAAAATGTTTAAAACTATTGAACTTAATATAATAGAAGATTTAGAAGAAAAAGAATTAGAAGATAAAGAAGAATATAGTATTATAGTATATTTCGTTAAAGCAGGTGATACTTTGTGGAATATAGCAAAGAAATTTAGAAGTACTGTGGAAAATATAAAACAAATTAACAATATTGAAGACGAGGATAAATTAGCAATAAATCAACAATTGTTTATTCCAAGATATGTAGAAAAGGTTAAGGCCATGTAGTATGGAAAAGATTTATTCTAGGAAGAAAATAAATCTTTCTAAAAAGTATAGAATGTTAATATTAGTATTAGTAACAGCATTGTTTACTGTGGTATATTTAATAAAAACAATAGGCCCTACGTTTAACCAGTTATGTCTAAGTGAAGCAAAGTCAACAGCAACGCAAATTGTGCATGAGACGATAGATGAGGTAATGGAAAAATACGGGTATAATGATTTAATTACAACAGTAAAAGATAAAGATGGAAAAATAGTATCTATGCAAGCAAATATTGCAGTAATGAATAAAATTGTTTCTCAAATTGCACTTAAGATACAAGAAAAGATAGATAATCAAGATAGTAGGGATATATCTATTAGGTTAGGAACATTTACAGGAATTACTTTGCTATCTGGAAGAGGTCCAAAGGTTCCTATTAGAATATCTAGTATAGGTAATTTAGATACAAAATTAAGTAGTGAATTTACATCAGCTGGAATAAATCAATCTATACATAGAATATTTGCTAGTATTAATTGTAAGATAGATGTATTAACACCATTTAATACCATAAGTAGTCAGATTGAGGAAAAGGTTATATTAGCAGAAAATGTAATTATTGGTGAAATTCCAGAAAACTATTTAGACATAGGAAATTTATTAAATGCAAATAAAAATAATTAGTTGACATATTAAATTTCAAAAAAATTCAAAAAAAACTCCCCAAATCCCGAAAAACGTGTTATAATGTGGAAGAAGTGTTATATTTTATAAAATGCCTAGTAATATATTATTGAAATATAATAAATAAAGGAGATAATATATGGATAAATTAAATGTAAAGAACTTAATTAACATTAAAGTAATTGGAATTGGCGGAGCTGGTAACAATGCTGTTAACAGAATGATTGAAGACGGAATCGAAGGGGTAGAATTTTATGAGTTTAACACAGAAGTAAAAGTTCTTGAGGAAGCAAAGACAAAAAATGTTATGCAAATCGGGAAAGAAATTACAAAAGGATTAGGTGCTGGCGGAGATGTATCCATAGGTGAAAGAGCAGCAATGGAAAATAAAGAAGAAATCAAGAATATATTACAAGGTACAGACTTATTGTTCTTAACTGCCGGAATGGGTGGCGGAACAGGAACTGGTGCAATTCCTGCAATAGCACAATTTGCAAAAGAAATGGGAATATTAACAGTTGGTATAGTTTCTAAACCATTTTCTTTTGAAGGAAAAGTACGAATGGCAAGAGCGGAAAGAGGAATAGATGAATTACGCGAAAATGTTAATTCATTAATCGTTGTTTTAAATGACAACTTATTAAAAGGAAATTCTAGAATTACATTACAAAATGCATTTAAAGAAGTAGACTTAGTTTTAGAAAAAGGTATAAAAGGTATAACAGACCAAATTGCAACTCCTGGTTTAGTAAACATAGATTTTGCCGATATCAGAACAATTATAGGATATAAAGGAAATGCTTATATGGGTATTGGTAGAGGAAAAGGAGAACACAGAAATGAACTAGCTGTAAAAGAAGCAATTGGTAATCCTTTAACAGAAACTATGATACAAGGTGCAAAAGGTGTAATCGTAAATATTGCTGGTAGTGCAGAAATGCCATTAGATGAGATTAATGCAATTATGACAGTAATCGGAGATAAAGTAGATAATCCAGAAGCAAATATTATCTTTGGAACAATAATAGATGACTCTTTAGAAGATGAAATAGTTATTACTGTGATTGCAACAGGAATAGATAAATAGAGTCGGGATTTGGGGACATTCCTTTTTTCCCTTTCTGGCATCTCAGGGATTTTAGGGACGTTCCTTAAATCCCTATTTGCTTATATATAAAATAAATAAAGCTGAATATACGTAAAAAACAAAACACCCTAATGTTAAAAAAAATAACATTTAGAGGTGTTTTTTCTTGTGCAAATATGATAAGATTTAGCATATATGAGGTGATCAGATGAGTTTAAGATTAATATATGGAAAATCTGGATGTGGAAAAAGCGAATATTGTTTTAAAGAGATAGCAAAAAATGTTAATAAAGAAAAAATATATATGATTGTGCCAAACCAAATGGCGTTAATGGCAGAAAAAAGATTGATGGAAAAGGCAGATAATTTGGCATTAGTAAATACAGAAGTAATTACATTTAGTAGAATGGCATTTAGAGTAAGAAATGAGATAGGTGGAGCTAAAAAAACAAACTTAAGCAAAAGTGGTAAAGCAATGTTACTTTATGACATATTAAGCAAGCAAAAAGATACTTTGAATTTCTTAGGAAAGAATGCAGAAAATGTTGATATCATAGGAAATTCAATTACAGAATTTAAAAAACATAGAATAAATATAGAAAACTTAAAAGAAGAAGCTAATACAACTGAAGATATGTATTTAAAGTTAAAATTAAACGACATGATTACTATGTATGATGAATTCGAAAAAAGTATACAAGATAAATTTTTAGATGAAAATGATGTATTAGATATTTTAAATACACAAATTTTAGAAAGTAATCAGTTTAAAAATGCAATAATTTATATAGATGAATTTGTTGGATTTACAATTCAGGAATATGAGATTATAGCAAAATTAATGCAACTTGCAAAAGAAGTAAATGTTACAATATGTACAGATAATTTGGTTCAACAAGAAGATGCAGATAAAGACATTTTTTATGCTAATAAAAATACAGGAATCAAACTAATTAATTTAGCAAAAGAATACGGAATAGAAATAAAAGATGATGTAAAACTTACCGAGTTACATAGGTTTAAAAATGAAGAATTAAAGCATTTAGAAGAGAACTTTTATGCAGTGCCATATAAAACATATAAAGAAGAGCCAAAAAATATAAAACTATTTTTAGCAAATAACCAATATACAGAGATAGAACATATAGCCTCAGAAATAGTAAAATTAGTTAGAAATGAAAATTATAGATATAAAGATATATCTGTTATAACTAAAAATTTAAACTTATATTCTAGTTTAATAAAAGTTATTTTTGCAAGCTATAATATTCCAGTTTTTATAGACGAAAAAAAGGAATTAAGCGAAAACATTTTAGTAAAATTTTTAATAGCAGTATTAGAGATTTGTAATAAAAATTGGTCATATGAAGCTGTATTTAATTATTTAAAAACAGGTTTTGTAAATATAGATAAAGAAGAAATTTTTAAACTAGAAAACTATTGTATAAGATGGGGAATAAAAGCTAATAAGTGGTATAAAGAAGATTGGAATTATGTAGGAAAAGAGGAATATACAGAAGAGGAACTAGCAAGATTAAATGAACTTAGAAAAATGATTGTTACACCAATTAGAAAACTACAAGAAAAATCTAGGAAAGATAATAGTTTTATAAATTTAACTAAGATTTTATACGAATTTTTAGAAGAGATGAAGATAGAAGAAGTTATAACTTCAAAGATAGAAAAACTAGAAGAAAAAGGCTTTATAGAGCTTGCAAATGAATACGAAAGCAGTTTTAAAGTCCTTATAGAATTATTTGATGAAATCGTACTAGTCTTTGGAGAAGAAAAAACTAATTTTGATAAATATATGAGTATATTAAAAATAGGTTTAAAAAATACGGGACTTGGAAAAATCCCAGCAACACAGGATCAAGTTATAGTAGGAGATGTAAATAGATCTAGAAGTCACAAAGTTAGAGCTGTGTTTATTATAGGAATAAATGACGGAGAATTTCCAAGTATCTATAAGGATGAAGGATTCTTTAATGACAAAGATAGGGAATATTTAAAAGCACAGGGATTTGATTTAGCAAATGGAAGCTTAGAAAACTTATATGAAGAAAATTTTAACATATATAAAGCATTTACAATTGCAGAAGAAAAGTTATTCTTATCATATGCCTCATCAGACAATGAGGGAAGGACATTAAGACCTTCTATATTAATAACTAAACTAAAGAAAATATATCCAAACTTACAAGAAAGAAGTGATATAATTACACAGGAAAAAGAAATTATTACTACAAACAATACATTTGATAATTTAATAGAAAAATTAAATGCATATCAAGAAGGAGAAGAAATAGAGGATATTTGGTTTGATGTTTTAAAATATTACGAAAATAATCCTTTATGGAAAGGTAGATTACAAAAAAGCTTAGAAGGAATAAAATATACGAATGTTCCAGAAAAAATCAAACCAGAGTTTATAAAAAAATTATATGGGGAGACATTACATACAACGATTTCAAGGTTAGAAAGATATAGGAGTTGTCCATTTTCGTTTTACTTAGAATATGGACTAAAACTAAAAGAAAAAAAATCATTAAAATTACAACCAATAGATACAGGGTCTTTTATGCACGAGGTTATAGATGAATTCTTTGAGGAAGTTTCTACTAAAAAAATAAGTATAAAAGACCTTGATAAAGCAGAAATAGAAAAAATAGTAAAACAAATAATTGAAGAAAAGTTAAATTTAAAAGCTAATTACATTTTTAAAAGTATTCCGAAATTTATGGTACTTACAAATAGGTTATGCAGATTAGTAACTTTATCTATAGTATATATTGTTCAAGGGCTACAAGCTACCGATTTTGAAGTTGTAGGAAACGAGATAGAATTTAAAAATGGAAAAGAGTATAAGCCAATAGAAATTACTACAGAAGATGGAAGAAAAGTAGAGATAACAGGTAAGATAGATAGAATTGATTTAGCAAAAGATGAAACTGGAAAATATATTAGGATAATAGATTATAAATCATCAGCAAAAGATATAAACTTAAATGAAGTATTAGCTGGTTTACAATTGCAATTAATTACATATTTAGACGCAGTATGCGAAGAAAAGGATGTAATACCAGCAGGAGTATTATATTTTGGCTTAACAGAGCCTAAATTAGATAAAGTAAAAAATGCTAAAAACATAACAGATGAAGAGGTAGAACAAAAAATAAGAGAACACTTTAGAATGAATGGGTTAGTATTGGCAGAGATGAATGTAATTAATATGATGGATAATAACTTAAAAGATGGCGAGAAATCTACTACAATTCCAGTTAAATTAAAGAAAGATGGAAGTATGGATAAAACATCTAAAGTAGTATCAAGAAAGGAATTCGAAATACTACAAAAATATGTAAAGAAAACTTTAGGAGATATTTCTAAAGAGATTTTAGATGGAAATATAGACATAAAGCCATATTATAATGTTAAAAATAAAAGAAAACCATGTGAATATTGTGTATATGGTTCAATATGTAATTTTAAAAAGGGCTTTTATGGCAATGACTACAATTATATAGACAATCTAGAAAAAGACTATATACTAGAATGTATGAACTTTAGGGACGGGGGTAAAAGTTCATAAGTATACATAAAACAACAAGCGAAGTAAGTCACTAAGAGCTAGAAAGGAGAGTCTAATGGATTTAAATAATGAAAATATATTGCATGTAAAAAATAGTGATGTTGAATATTTACAATTTAAAGAATTACTAAAATATGCAGATAAATTGCAACATGCATATTCGTTAAAACCATTGCAATTTAGTGATAAGAATGACAAAGCATCAATAAATTATGAAAAAATATGTAAAACATTGGACATAGATTCTAATCAAATAATTAAGTCAGCACAAAAACACACAGATATCGTTAAAGATATAACAGAATATACAACTGAAAAATTTGAATTTGTAGATGGATTTATAACAAATAGGAAAAATATACCATTAGTTACAAAATATGCAGATTGCACACCTATAATTTTATATGATAAAATGAAAAATGTGATAGGAAATGTGCATTCAGGTTGGAGAGGCACTTTGCAAAGAATAAGTGCTAAAGCAGTTAAAATGATGATAGAAAAATATAATTGCAATCCAGCAGATATAATAGTATGTATAGGTCCATGCATAAAGCAATGTCATTTTCAAGTAGAAGAGGACTTTATAGCTAAGTTTAAACAGGAATTTGGAAATGTAGAAAAATATTATAAAACAGGGGAAATTGTAGAAGGAAAACAAAAATATTATTTTGATACAACAAATTTAATAATAGATTATTTAACCGAAATAGGAATAAACAGAGAAAATATATTTGACAGCAATATTTGTAGTGTATGTAATGTTGCTAATATGTCTTCATACAGAGCAGAAAAAGAAAAAGCAGATAGGAATATGAATATCGTAATGCTAAAATAAAAAGTAGAGACGGCGGGGATTTGGGGACGTTCCTAAAATCCCTATTGGTTGTAAAATATTATGAATTTTAGAGATAGGAGAGAAAAAGAATTTGATATAAAATTTGAACTTTAAGCTCCGTCCCTAAAGTTCACCTAAAGTTCAGAAGGGAGAAAAACAAATGATACCAGCTAGGTTACAAAAAGGTGATACATTAGGAATAATTGCACCTTCAGATAGTGTGACAGAGAAAAATTTAGAGGAGTTTAATAATTCAATACTATTAATGGAGGGTTCAGGCTATAAATTAAAGATAGGAAAGAATGTATTTGCTAATCCGACAGGATATGGTGCGACAGCAGAGCAAAAGGCCGAAGACTTAAATAGAATGTTTGCAGATGATGAAGTGAAAATGGTTTGGTGTGCAAAAGGTGGATTTAATTCTAATTCTATTTTTGATTTAATCGATTATGAATTAGTTAAAAGGAATCCAAAAATTTTATGTGGGTATAGTGATACTACAGCAATAGCAAATATGATATATGAAAAAACAGGGCTAGTTACATTTTCCGGTCAAACCTTTAAAGGTCTTTCAGCTTGTGAAACAGAGTATTGCTATAAAGAGATTATAAAGAGATTTCAAGATGGAAGTTTAGAATTAGGAACAAAAGATGATGAATATAGAGTAATTAATCCAGGGCAAGCAGAAGGAATTATGATTGGTGGAAATTTAAGTATTATGTCTAATTTAATAACAGGAAAATATAATGTAGATGTTACCGATAAAATTCTATTCTTAGAAGAATTTTGGTTAGAATCTCCACCTGAAGCAGTGAGTTCATATTTTTATAGAATGAAACAAAATGATGTGTTTAGCAAAATTAAAGGAATTTGGCTTGGTGGATATGAACATGAATCTGGAATAACGCTTGCACAAGTTTTAAAAGATACAATAGGAAATGAATATAATTTCCCAATAATTCAATCAGATAATTTTGGACATATAGATCCAAAGACAGTTATACCAATTGGTGTTAAAGTAAGGATAGATACAGATGACAAAGTAAAAATAAAATTATTAGAAAAGTGTGTAAACTAGCATAAAGAGGTGTAAAAATTGTACGACAATTGGGAGGATTTAGAAAAATCAATAATAGGTTGTAAAAAGTGCAAATTATGCACTAATAGAACTAATATAGTATTTGCAGATGGAAATAAAAATGCAAACGTGATGCTTATAGGAGAAGGTCCAGGAGCAGATGAAGATAAGCAAGGAGTGCCTTTTGTAGGTAAAGCAGGACAACTAATGAACAAAGCATTTGAAGGGTTAGGGATAGATAGAAAAAAATTATATATAGCTAATATAGTAAAATGTAGACCACCAAACAATAGAGTACCAGAAGAAGATGAAGCAAGAGCATGCTTGGACTATTTAAGAAATCAAGTAATATTAGTAAAACCACAAATAATAGTACTTATGGGAAGTACTGCACTTCAGAATATATTAGGAAAAGAATATAAAATAACAGCAAGTAGAGGACACTGGATAGAAAAGAAAGGAATAATGTATATGCCAACATGGCACCCAGCAGCACTTTTAAGAGACGAAAACAAAAAAATAGACTTTTGGCGCGATTTTAAAAAAGTAATTGCAATGTGTGAAGAGCTAAAAATTGGTATTTAGGAATAGAAGGGATTTAGGGACGTTCCTAAAATCCCTAAAATAACGATTATTGTTTTTCTAAAGTGTATTAAGTAAAATAAATATTGGAGGCTAAAATGGAGAAATATTTTAAAGATATGGACTATGAAAAAATAAGTGAAGAAGAAGCTTTTAATGGAAGAAGAGTGAAAGTAAAAATAGAAAAATATTATAATAAAAGAGATAATAAAGAAGTATATCGTGAACACATAAAAGCAGGAAATGGTGCTGTTATAATGCCTTTTTTAGATGATAATACATTAATAATGATAGAAGAAATAAGAACGCCAATAGGAAAAAGTATATTAGCATTTCCGGCAGGACTAATTGAAAAAGGTGAAGAACCAGCAGATGCAGCCAAAAGGGAATTAGAAGAAGAAACTGGATACAGAGCAGGAGAAATTGAACAAATAATATATGAATATCCAGCAGTAGGATATTCTGATGAAAAAGTATATATTTTTAAGGCAAAAAATTTAACAAAAACACAAAGACATTTAGATCCTACAGAAGATATAAAAGTACATAAAATATCTGTAGATGAACTAAAAGAATTATACCGAAATGAAGAGATACATTCTTCTGCAGAACTTATAGCAATATTAAGTTATTTTTCGAAAATATAATTTAGCTAAAAAATTTATAAATAGGAAGAGGGAAAAAAGGAACGTCCCTGAATCCCTTGGGAAAGCGTTCCAAAATCCCAATAGGAGGAGAAAAAGTGGAAAATATAATAGATGAAGCAAATAGATGTCTAAGTTGTAAAGTGAGGCCATGCTCTAAAGCATGTCCATTAGGAAATGATATTCCAAGCTTTATAAAGCAAGTAAAAGAAAATAATTTAGAAGAAGCATTTAAAATTTTAACTCAAACTACAGTTTTAGGTGCAATATGTGGAAGAGTTTGCCCTCACTTTAAACAATGTATGGGTAGTTGTGTAAGAGGAATTAAATCTGAGCCAATCAATATCGGAAATTTAGAAACTTATATTTTTGATAATGCTTTACAAAAGAACTATAAAATAGAAACAACTAATAAAATAGAAGGAAAGAAAGTTGCAGTAATTGGTGGAGGACCATCAGGACTTACATGTGCAGCATTTTTAAGTATGAATGGGGCTAAAGTTACAATTTACGAAAAACAACCAAAACTTGGTGGAATTACAAGATATGGTATTCCAGATTTTAGATTACCAAGAGAAGTTATAGATAAAACAGTAGAAAAAATATTAAGTCTAGGAATAGAAGCAAAATGTAATCAAACTTTAGGAAAAGATTATGAATTAGTAGATATAGAAAAGCAATATGATGCTGTATATTTAAGTGTTGGAGCAAATGTATCATCAAAAATGAATATACCAGGTGAAGATTTAGATGGAGTATATGGGGGAAATGAATTATTAGAAACAGGAATTCATCCAGATTATACCGGTAAATCTGTTGCTGTAAGTGGTGGTGGAAATGTAGCAATGGATGCTGCAAGAACTATAAAAAGATTAGGTGCTAAAAATGTATATGTAATATATAGAAGAGCAAGAGAACAAATGCCAGCAGAAGATTACGAAGTAGAAGAAGCGATGAAAGAAGGAGTAGAGTTTTTATTCCAAAATAATATTGTTAAAATAATAGGAAATGATAAAGTAGAAAAATTGGAATGTATCAAAACAGAGCTTGTTAAAAGAGAAGGAGAAAAAAGATTAGTTCCTGTGAATATAGAAGGCTCTAATTATACATTAGATATGGATTATATTGTAATGGCTGTTGGTTCTAAAGCGAATAAGGAAGTTGTCGAAAAGACAGGATTAGAAACAACTGAGTATGGAAATATAAAAGTAGATGAAAGATATATGACATCTAGAAAAGGAGTTTTTGCTGGAGGAGATTTAATAGGAACTAAAGCGACAGTAGCATGGGCTGCACGTTCTGGAAGAAATGCTTCAGAGGAAATAATAAAATACTTATTAGGAGAAGGATAATGAAAATAAGAAGACTACAAAAAGAGGATATTCCAGAACTATTAAATTTACGAATAGAGCAACAAAAAGAATATCACGAATGTTTAAATGAAGAAGAAAAATACATAATAGAATATACTAGGGACTACATAAATGGAAATTTAAATAAAGATTTGTTTATGTTTGGAGTTTTTAAAAACAATGAAATAGTTGCAATATGTGGATATAATGTTTGGAATGGTTTCCCATCACTTACTAATCATTCAGGAAAAATTGCATATCTATGTAGTGCCTATACAAAGCAGGAGTATAGGGGACAAGGCATTATGCAAGAACTATTAGATAAAAGTATTAATACAATAAAAGAAAACGGTATAACTAGAATAAAACTTAATTCAAGTAAAGAAAATGCAATTAGAATTTATTCAAGACTTGGATTTACAAAAGATGAAACTGCAATGATTTTAGATGTATAAATAAAGATTTAAATACACTTACCAAATGTTGGAAAGTGTATTTAGTATTTGGAAGATACTATGATGATGACGAATGGTAAAAGCAACTCGTAAGAGTTGCTTTTTGCTTTTATATATTCATATATTGTTAGTATAAAATTTTAGTAGGGAAAATTTAAGAAAAAAATTGAATAAGAGATACCAATTTGATAGAATATTTTTAACGAAAAAACTAAATATTCAA
>MNRL01000017.1 GCA_001915925.1 Clostridium sp. CAG:354_28_25 | reverse complement strand
GAAATACCTGTACCCATACCGAACACAGAAGTCAAGCTCTAATGTGCCGAAAATACTTACGAGTTACCTTGTTGGGAAGATAGGCTTTCGCTAGATTTTTTTTATTTATATTTAAATAAAAAAAGAAATTAGAGATTAAAGGTTGTTTAATTTGTAATTTCTTTTTTTGTTTTTATAATATAAATTAATGTGTAGAGGAGAAAATTATGGGAAGAAAAATTTGGAAAGCAGGCACATTTGAGTATCCATTGCCGGCAGTTATGGTATCATGTGGTACTATGGAGAAAAGCAATATTATAACAGTTGCTTGGACTGGAATTTTAAATACAAATCCAGCAATGGTATATATATCTATAAGACCTATAAGATATTCATATAATTTAATTAAAGAATCTGGGGAATTTGTAATAAATTTAACTAATAAGCAATTGGCTTATGCTACTGATTGGTGCGGAGTAAGATCTGGTGAAAAATTTGATAAATTTAAAGAAATGAAATTACATAAGGAAAAGGCACAGTTTGTTAAAGCGCCTTTAATAAAGGAAAGTCCTGTTTCTATAGAATGCAAGGTAAAAGATATTATAAAACTAGGTTCACATGATATGTTTGTTGCCGAAGTACTTTCTATAGATGCGGATGAAAAGTATATTGATGAAAAAGGAACATTTGATATATCAAAATGTGATTTAATTGCATATGCAAATGGAGGTTATTATCCATTAGAAAAAAAGATTGGAAAGTTTGGATTTTCCGTTCAAAAAAGAAAAAGTAGAAAGCGTAAAAAAACTACAAAAAAACTCTAAGAAATACATTATTATTGTTGACTTATTAGAAAAAACATGATAAAATATTCAAGCGTATGTATGAGATATTACATGGCTCACATCGTTTCAAAGAAATATGAGTAACGGAGGTGTATTATAGTGGCAGCAAAAGGAGCAAGAGAGATGATCATCTTAGAATGCACAGATTGTAAAAGAAGAAATTATACAACATTTAAAAACAAGAGAAATAATACCGAAAGATTAGAAATAGCTAAATATTGTAAATTCTGTAAAAAACATACAAAACATAAAGAAACAAAATAAGCTATTTTTAAGGAGGAAAGAGAATGGCCAAAGATAAGAAGAAAGTAAATGCTAGTGAAGATAAAAAAAAGAAACATTTTTGGAAGGATTACAGAGCAGAATTAAAAAAAGTTAAATGGCCAACAGCAAAAGAACTTTTTAACAGTACTGCTGCTGTACTTGCAATAGTATTTATTGTTGCTGCTATTGTAATTGTTTTAGATTTAGCTTTTGAATCACTAAATAGATTAGAAGTAAATGGTATAGAAAAATTACAAAATTCTATTGTGATAGAAGAAAATGCTGACAATACTGTAACTTCAGACGAAAATGAATTGGTAGAAAATGCAATTACAGAAAATGAATTAAATGCTGCTGAAAATACAGTAGAATAAAATTTTTAGCAAGGAGGCCAATTATGTCTCAAGAAAAGGACATGCAACCTAAATGGTATGTTGTACATACTTATTCTGGTTACGAGAATAAAGTTAAAACAGATTTGGAAAAAACAGTTAAAAATAGAGAATTAGAAGATTATATCTTTGATATTGTTGTTCCTATGGAAGAGCAAATCGAAATAAAAGATGGTAAAAGAAAAACTAATTTGAAAAAAGTTTTTCCAGGGTATGTTTTAGTAAAAATGATTGTAACCGAAGAATCTTGGTATATCGTAAGAAATACTAGAGGTGTTACAGGTTTTGTTGGTTCAGGGACAGATCCTATTCCTCTTACTGAAGAAGAAATAAGAAAAATGGGATTTGAATTAACAGAAGTTAATGTTGATTATGATATTAACGATTCTGTAAAAATATTAAATGGACCATTAGAAAACTTTGTAGGAGTTGTACAAGAAATAAATAAAGAAAAACACAAGGTTAAAGTTTTAGTATCTATGTTTGGAAGAGAAACTCCAGTAGAACTAGAATTTTCACAAGTTCAAAAAGTATAATATTGAGGTCATAGATTTCAATAGAAAATACAATCGAAAATCATTAAAGGAGGTGCAATGTGAGATGGCAGAGAAAGAAGTTGTAAATGTTATAAAATTACAAATAGAAGCTGGTAAAGCTACTCCAGCTCCACCAGTAGGTCCAGCACTAGGTTCAAGTGGTGTTAATATTATGCAATTTGTTAAAGAATTTAATGATAAAACTGCAAATCAACCAGGAATGATAATTCCAGTTGTTATAACAGTTTATAAAGACAAATCATTCACTTTCATAACAAAAGTTCCACCAGTTGCTGTACTTATTAAAAAAGCATTAAAAATAGAAAAAGGTTCAGGAAAACCAAATAAAGACAAAGTAGCTAAAATAACAACAGAACAAGTTAAAGCTATAGCTGAACAAAAAATGGAAGACTTAAATGCAGCATCATTAGAAGCTGCTATGAGTATGGTAAAAGGAACAGCTCGTAGTATGGGAGTTGTAGTTGTAGACTAATTATAAAATTGGGAGAATGTAAATTCGTTAAAACCAGAGGAGGTAAAATATGAAAAAAGGAAAGAAATATCAAGAAGCTGTAAAGCTTATTGAAAAAGGTAAATTATATGAAGCTAAAGAAGCTTTAGAATTAATTGAAAAAATGCCTAAAGCAAATTTTGATGAAACAGTTGAGTTACATGTAAAATTAGGTGTTGATTCTAAACATGCAGAACAACAAGTTAGAGGAACAGTGGTACTTCCTAATGGAACAGGAAAAACATTAAAAGTTCTTGTATTTGCAAAAGGTGACAAAGCTAAAGAAGCTGAAGAAGCTGGAGCAGACTTTGTTGGTGCTGAAGAATTAATACCAAAAATAGAAAAAGAAAATTGGTTTGATTATGATGTTATAGTTGCTACACCTAATATGATGGGTGTTGTAGGAAGATTAGGAAAGATTTTAGGACCAAAAGGATTAATGCCAAACCCAAAATCTGGAACAGTTACTATGGATGTAGCAAAAGCTATACAAGAAATTAAATCAGGAAAAGTTGAATATAGATTAGATAAAACTAATATTATTCACCTTGGATTTGGAAAGGTTTCATTTGGAGCTGATAAGCTAGAAGAAAACTATAAAACAGTTATAGATGCTATTATAAAAGCAAAACCAGCTGCTGCAAAAGGACAATACATAAAGAGTGTTGCAATTGCTAAAACAATGGGACCAAGTGTATATGTTAATCAAAAATAATTTTATATAGGCCAAAGAAAGTAGGCAATCAGTAAGTCCTACCGAGGCAAAAAGTGCGGATTATCCTAATCTTTATGCCTCGTAAATTGGCTATAAAGATTAGGTTTATTTATTTGGGAGGTGAATACTAAAATGGCAAATCAAAAAGCTATTGAAAAGAAGCAATCAGAAGTATCAGCATTAGCAGAAAAAATGAAAGAATCAAAATTAGTATTATTAACAGATTACAGAGGAATATCTGTAGAAGATGTTACAGGATTAAGATCTAATTTAAGAAAAGTAGATGCTGAATATAAAGTTATTAAAAACAATATTACAAGAAGAGCATTAGCAGAAGCTAAAATTGAAGGATTAGAGGATTTATTAGTTGGACCTACAGCAGTAGTTCTTGCTAGTGAAGATTACTTAGAACCTTTAAAAGCAGTTTATGAATATGCAAAAAATAATGAAACTTATAAAATAAAAGGTGGAGTTATTGATGGAAAAGTAATGACAACAGAAGAGTTAATCACTCTTGCAAAATTACCATCAAGAGAAACACTTATATCTATGCTTGCAGGTGCTTTACTTGGAAATATTTCAAAACTTGCAGTTGCATTAGATCAAGTTAGAGTTCAAAAAGAAACTAATGAATAATTAAATAAATTTAATAGAGTAGTGGACTTAAACCACAATAATAAAAATTAGGAGGAATAAAAAATGACTATAGTTGAAGAATTATTAGAAAAAATTGATGGTTTAACAGTAGTTGAATTATCAGAATTAGTAAAAGGAATTGAAGAAAAATATGGAGTATCTGCAGTAGCAGCAGCTGCACCAGCAGCTGGAGCAGTAGCTGGAGGAGCTGCTGAAGAAAAATCTTCTTTCAATGTTGTATTAAAAGAAGTTGGAGCTAACAAAATCCAAGTAATCAAAGTTGTTAGAGATGTAACAGGATTAGGATTAAAAGAAGCTAAAGATTTAGTTGATGGAGCACCAAAAACAGTTAAAGAAGGAGTTTCTAAAGACGAAGCTGAAGAAATTAAAGAAAAATTTACAGCAGCTGGAGCTGTTATCGAATTAGCTTAGTAAATTATTTGTATAAGAATAATTTTATAATAAAAAAGAAATTGTATTTTATATGCAATTTCTTTTTTTTATGTTATAATCTTTGCAAAAGGAGGCATGATTATGGGAAAATATGTTGGAATTATTGCTGCAATGCCAGAAGAAATGGAAGCAATAAAAAGTAAAATGATAAACACTAAAGAACTAGATATTTTTAATTTAAAATTCTTTGAAGGAAAAATAAAAAATCAAAAAATAATATTAGTAAAATGTGGTGTTGGAAAAGTAAATGCTGCAAGGACTACACAAATAATGATAGATAAATTTGATATAGATTATATTATAAATATAGGTTCTGCTGGAAGCATTAATGATGATGTAGAATATGGAGATATCGTAATTGGTAAATATGTATTACAACACGATTTTGACATTACAGCTTTTGGACATGAAAAAGGATATATAAGCAATATTGGTGTTAAGTTAGAGAGTAATACAAAATTAATTAAGAGATGCGAATATGTAATAAAAAACATGAAAGAGAACAATTATAAATGTGTAATTGGAACAATAGCAACTGGAGATATATTCTGTACAAGCAGAAAGATGAAGGATAAAATACGCACAAAATTTGATGCTGATTGTGTCGAGATGGAAGGAGCAGCTATTGCACAGACTGCATATTTATCTGATACTCCTTTTATAATCATAAGGTCAATTTCAGATAGTCCAAATGAAGAGAACCAAATTGATTTTAACAAATATTTAAAGATGGCTGCAGATAGATGTGCTATTTTTATAGAGAACTTAATGAATGCAAACTAATTGACTTTTTAATGGATTCATTATATACTAATACCTATGAAAAATAAGAATTTAAACTATATTTCTAAGGAGAAGAATTAGGATGTACAAAAAGAAATTATTAATAATTTTAATTATTATTGCAATATTATCTGTAATGACAGTTATTTCAAACGCTGCAACAAATGGAGTAATTACAGGTGAAACTGTAAAATTACGTGAAGGACCAAGTTTAGATGCTGGACTTGTTACATTACTTTCAGTTGATAATAAAGTTGAAGTATTGGGAAAAGAGGGAGACTGGTATCAGGTAAAATATAAAGAGTATGAAGGCTATGTATATGCAGACTATATAGATGTAGAAGGTGAAGTCGTAGATAATACAGCTACTACTAATCAAGTTACCAACAATAGTGTAGAAAATACAATTAATTCTGTAGTAAATGTTGTTTCAAATGAGACTATTCCACAGGAAAATGTAGTTGCAAATAATACAGTAACTAATACGACAACGAATACAACAAACTCTGAAACACAAAATAGCATTATTGGAACAAGTCAAAAATTATTAGAAGATTATGAATTAAAAATATTACCGCTAATAAATGCTGAGACGGTACAAATGTTAGTTAAAGATACAACAGTAACTGTAGATGATGAGATAAATGGTTGGGCTTTCATATCAACTGATACAGTTTCTGGATGGATAAGAGCAGATAAATTAACTGCTGAAGAAGCAAATCAAACTTCTACAGAACAAACTAATAATACAGAGCCAGCTGAACAAACACCAGCTACTACAGAACCACAAACAGGTTATATTAGTGCAAGTAGTGTTAATGTTAGAGCAAGTGCAAGCACTTCTGCAAATGTTGTTACAACATTAACAAGAAATACAGCAGTTACTATAGAAGGACAAGAAAATGGGTGGACAAGAATAACAACAAGTACAGGTATTAGTGGATATGTCTCAAGTGAATACATTTCAGCTGAGCAAGTCCAATCAACAAACAGAAGTAATAGTGAAAGAACTCAAAAAATTGTAGATTTACCAAATACTACAGTTGATGTAACAGAATCAGAAGATATAAATACAGTTGTAAGCAAAGGTGAAGAAGTAGTTAATTATGCAAAAACATTACTAGGAAAAGCATATGTTTATGGCGGAGTAGGTCCAAATTCTTTTGATTGTTCAGGATTTACTCAATATGTATATAGTAAATTTGGTGTAAATTTATCACATTCAGCATCAGCACAGGCTAATATAGGAACTACAGTTTCAAAAGCAAATTTACAATTAGGAGATATGGTATTCTTTTCACAAGGTGGGAGTTCTATAGGACATGTAGGAATATTTGTAGGAAATAATAGCTTTATACATGCAGCAAATCCACAAAAAGGAGTCGTAATAACATCATTAGCTGATGGATATTACACTAGTAATTATAAAACAGCTAAAAGAGTATTATAATTGGGGGCAAATATAGAAATGAGGTAATTTGAAAAGACCAATTATAATAATATTAATTTCATATATTGTAGGTATATTAGGGGGCTTATACGTAAATAGTATAGCCTTCTTTTGCTTTATAATGATTATTGAAATAGGTTTTGTTTGTATAAGAAAAATAAATAATAAATATTGCAGATTTATTAGAAAGCTACTAACAAAATATGTAGAATTGCTAGTTTTTATTAGTTTGATTTTTGGATATGTGTATACAAATATTTTAGAGTACAAGTATGATACCATGTATTTTTCTGAAGAGGAAATACAAGAATATTGTATTGTTATTGGAGGAAAAGAGGAAAAAGAATATAAAAATTTATATAAAGTAAAAATTGTTAATAGTAAGAATAAAAAAAGAAATGGAACAAGATTGTATTTAAGGGTAGATAAGAAAACTGATATTGAATTAGGAGATATGTTATTTGTTAAAGGCTCATATATTGAACCTGATGTAGATAGAAATGAGAGGGGATTTAATTATAAAGAATACTTGAAGAGTATAGGCATATACGGAACAGTAGAAGTTGATAAATATGATGTTATTGGAAAAGAAAAAATAGATAAATTTTTAATGTATACCAATGGTCTAAAACAGAGGCTAAAAAGTAATATAGAACAAGTAATTAAAAAAGAAGAAAATAAAAATTTACTTATTGCTATGATTTTGGGTGATACAGAGAATTTAACAGAAAATTTAAAAGAAGATTTTTTAAATAGTAATTTATATCATATTTTGTCTGTATCTGGAGGACAAGTTGCAAATATAATAATAGGGATCACAATAATTACTAAGGCTTTTAAAATACATAAAAAAATAAAAGATACTGTTTTAATAATAATACTTATGGTATTTATGTTTCTAACAGGATTAAGTCCTTCTATTATTAGAGCATGTATAATGTGTATTATAAGTTTAATTAGTGGCTTAATTCTTAGAAGATATGATATAGCTAATAGTTTAGGAATATCATTACTTATAATCTTGTTAAACAATCCTTTTTCAATAAACAGTTTAAGTGTATTATTATCATATTTTGGATTTTTAGGAATTATAGTTTTAGGTAGTTTTACAATTGAAAAAGTTAACAAAGTAGTAAAAAATAATATTATAAGATATATTCTTAATATTATAATTAGTTCTGTGGCTGCACAAATTTTTATTTTCCCAATAATTCTATATATTTTTGGTACAATTTCATTAACATTTATTTTTTCGAATTTATTAATTATTCCATTATCAACCATAATTACTGTTATTGGATTTTTTATTATGATATGCCCATTACAAATATTTGCAATAGTAGAGCCAATGATTGAAATAGAAATAAGAGTAGTTAGCTTTTTTGCTAATATAGGTATTTCTAAAATTTATTGTGTTATTCCTAACATTCAGGAGATAATAATTTATTATGTAATGAATATATATTTATATTACATGATAAGAAGAGGGGACATGTATAAAATTAAACACTTTTTTAGAAAATATAAAAAAATAATGCTAATATTTATGGTCATAAGTAGTATTGTAATAACTATTTATAAAAATACACCAAAGGATTTTTGCATTAATTTCATAGATGTTGGCCAAGGGGATTCTACACTTATAACGACACAGTATAATAAAAAAATATTAATAGATGGTGGAGGAAGTGAATTTGGTTCAACTTTTGATGTAGGAGAGAAAACATTATTACCATATTTATTAAAGAAAAAAATTCATAAATTAGATTATGTTATTATTTCTCACTTTGATTCAGATCATGTGGGTGGTATTTTAACTATTTTAGAAAAATTGAACGTAAAAAATATAATAATTGGAAAACAATTTGAAAAATCGGAAAATTATGAAGAATTTATAAAGGTAATTCAAGATAAAAAAATGAAAATATATAATGTAGAAGCAGGTCAAAGAATTAATATTGATAAAGATACATATATAGATATTTTATGGCCAGATAGTGCTAATGTTATTACAAATAATATATTAAATAATAATTCCTTAGTATGTAAGGTGAATTATAAGGAAACAACAATGTTATTTACAGGAGATATAGAAGAGATTGCAGAGGAAGCAATTTTAAATAAATATGAAAAAAGTTTACAAATACTAAAATCGGATATTATTAAAGTAGCACATCATGGGTCTAAAACGTCTTCTAAAAAGGAATTATTAAAATGTATTAAGCCTAAAATAGCATTAATTGGAGTAGGAAAAAATAATAAGTTTGGTCATCCAAGTATAAGCACTTTAAATAATTTGGAAGAAATAGGCTGTAAAATATTTAGAACAGATGATAGTGGAGAAATATGTATTACTATTAATAGAAGAGGAAAAATAGTAAAAATAAAAGAATGGATTAAATCTTCATAAGTTCATCTCTTTTGATAAAAACTCATAAATATGATATAATAGAGGTGTAATCATAGGTTGAACAAAATGAGGAGGGTATGTGACATGAAAAAAATCAGAAATTTTAACAATCGGGTGTTTAGATTTATTGAAGAGCTGATTTTTGATCATCATTGGGATGATGACATCGGTATGATGAGAAGAGGAGATATAAGAACAGAAGCATTATGGTTCTTACTAATCTTACTTGCAATCATCGTTTTTGCGATTTAAATCGTACCCAAAAGCACACTGTCTTTAGTAGTACTAAGATAGTGTGCTTAAAACTTTTTATGTATAAATTTGCTAATAATTCTACATAATAATATAAAACAATTAGAAGGCAGGAGATTTATATGAGCAAATTTAAAATAGTTTTAATATCAATATTTACAATAGCATTGATAATATTAACAAGTGCTGTAGTATATCAAAATATAAAATATGATAAATTGGCAAAAGAAGAAGAGAAAGTGACAGATGAATGCATTTATGAAAACAACGAGATTGAGAATGATATAGACGAAATAAAAGTAAGTGAGACAGAAACTAAGGTATCGCCAAATGCAGAACTAGTTATAAAAAAATATTATAAAGAATGTGGTCATACTACAGAAGAAAAAAGAAATGTAGCAAATGACATGGTAAACAAAACACAAGAAGAAATTGAAAAATTATATCCTGATTATAAAGTAGAGAGTTTTTTTAATAATAAAATAGTTTTAATAAAAGAAGAAGAAGGGCAATGTGACGAACATTATATTGTAAGAGATGAAAATAGCAATATTATGATTTATAAGATCCTTAGTGACGGGAAAGAAGAAATATATCAAAATACAGGTATATCAACAGAATATTTGCCAGAAACAGATAAAATAAGTTTAAGAGATGGAATAAAGGTTTTTGGACGAGAGAATTTGAATAGTATTATAGAAGATTTCGAATAAAATTAGTTGTGAATAATAGTATATACTAAAATTAAGTAACCAAAGACAGTTCTATTTTTTAGAACTGTCTTTGGTTTTGTCTACAAATTGTTCATTTATCTTTAAATTTTCCTTTTTCAAGTAACCCTGCATATAAAAAGCTTTTATATACATGATTAAAGAAAAGATTGTAGAAATTAATGCTAAGTAATAAATGTATATACTAAAGTCAAATGAAAAATCAAATTGTTTTATAAATAATGAGCAAACAATAGCTATATAGAATAAGACTGTAGCAAGCTTTCCATACCATCTACTAGAAACAACCAATTCTTTTCCATATAGGAAGGAAGCGCCTGCAACCATTATAAATTCCTTTAAAATAACTATAATAATTATCCACATAGGTATTATATCTTTTATAGCTAATGTTCCTAAAGTTATTATCTGTGTACATTTATCTGCTAATGGGTCAATTAATTTTCCAAAATTAGTTATAAAATTATATTTTCTTGCAATAAATCCATCTAAGATATCTGTTAGACCTGATACCGTAAAGATAATAAAAGCTGCAATATATGAATCATAAACTAAATTGATTACAATAAAAGGTATAAGTATAAATCTAAATATTGTTAAAATATTAGGAATTTGTTTAGCAATTTTTTTCATCAATAATCCTCCATTAAATACATTTATAATATTGTAAATTTTAATTCGTCATTTTCTAAATCTACTTTTACGGTATTACCATTATTTATTTCTTGCCTTAATACCTTTTCAGATAATTCATCTTCAACATAACGTTGTATAGCTCTTCTTAAAGGTCTTGCACCATATTTTAAATCTGTACCTTTTTTCATTAAATATTTTTTAGCTTCATCGCTTACGATTAAACTGATATTTTTATCTGCAAGGGCTTTACTTGTATCTGCAAGCATTATATCAACAATTTGGATTAGTTCATTTTCTGTTAAACTATCGAAAATAACAATTTCATCAACTCTATTTAAAAATTCAGGTCTAAATGTTTCTCTAAGACTAGATTCTATTTTTTCTTTATTGTAAGTTTTTGATGAGTTAAAACCAATAGAATTTATATTAACATTTGATCCAACATTTGATGTCATTATAATAATTGTATTTTCAAAACTTACTGTATTTCCTTGTGAATCTGTAAGTCTACCATCGTCTAATATTTGTAATAATAAATTAAATACATCTGGATGAGCTTTTTCTATTTCATCAAAAAGTACAATTGAATAAGGTTGTCTTTTTACTTTTTCTGTTAATTGACCAGCATCATCATATCCAACATATCCTGGAGGTGAACCAATCAATTTTGAAGTAGAATTGCTTTCCATGTATTCAGACATATCGATTCGTATAATCATGTCTTCATTTCCAAACATTTCATATGCTAAAGATTTAGCAAGTTCTGTTTTACCAACACCTGTAGGTCCAACAAAGATGAAAGATGGTGGTCTTTTAGTACTTTTTAGTCCTGCACGATTTCTTCTTATTGCACGAGAAACACTATTTACAGCTTCGTTTTGCCCAATTATTCTAGTATGAAGATTTTTTTCTAAATTTAGTAATTTATCTGTTTCAGCCTCTGTTATTTTTGTTACAGGAATTTTAGTCCAACTTTCTATAACTTGCGCAATATCCTGAACAGTTAAGTTTGGAACAGTAATATTTTTTTGAATGTCATCTATTTCTTTAGTAATTGAGCATTCTGTTGCTTTTAATTTTGCAGCTTTTTCATAGTCTTGATTAGAATCATTTTCGTTAGTAGCTTTTGCACTTTCAGCAGCAATTTCTTCCTGTTCATCTTTTACTTCTTGTAATCTCTTTTTTAATACTTGTAATTTAAATAGGTCTTGATTATTTAAATTAATTCTAGAGCAAGCTTCATCTAAGATATCGATTGCTTTATCTGGTAAGAATCTATCGTGAATATATTTTTCTGACATAGAAACAGTTTTTTCTATAACTTCTTTAGAAATTTTTACACCATGAAATTTTTCATAATATTGTTTAATTCCTTCAAGAATTTCTACAGTGTCTTGAATATTAGGTTCTTGAACAATAATTGGTTGGAATCTTCTTTCTAAAGCTGAATCTTTTTCTATATATTTTCTATATTCCTTTAAAGTGGTTGTTCCAATTAATTGAATTTCACCATTTGCTAAAGATGGCTTTAATATGTTAGCAGCGTTCATAGAATGATCTGCATCACCAGCACCAATAATATTATGAATTTCGTCTATTACTAATATAATATTACCTAAATCTTTACATTCATCTACTAAAGATTTTATTCTAGCTTCGAATTGGCCTCTAAATTGAGTACCTGCAATTAAAGCTGTCATGTCTATTAAATAGACTTCTTTATCTAATAATTTGGGTGGAACTTCTTTATTAGCAATTTTTATAGCAAGTCCTTGTGCTAAAGCTGTTTTACCAACACCAGGTTCACCAATTAAACAAGGGTTATTTTTAGATCTTCTATTTAAAATTTGAATCATTCGCTCTATTTCTTTATTTCTACCAATTACATTGTCCAATTCATTGTTCTTAGCTTTTTGTGTTAAATTTGTACCATATGAATCTAAAAACTTTCTTTTCTTCTTCTTATTTTTAGTAGTTTTTCTTTGTTGTTTAGTATTAGTATTTTCTGAATCATTTGAATCATTATTAGGGGTTATAAAACCTGCAAATAGTGATTCTAGTGGCATACCATTAATATTTTTATCAGCAGAGTCATCATCGTCTGAATCTGTTGGATCATTTCCTAAATTAACCAAATTTAAAGATTCTAAATTTAAATTTTTTGATAAATCTTTAAATAAAGATTCTATTTGGTTAGACATATTATTGTTATTATTTATATTATTATTTAAAATGTTATTTTGTTTTGCAATAACATCTAATGGATCAATTCCTTTTTTCTTGGCACAATCATAACATAAACCCTTTAAAGACTCTTTACCGTCTTTATCTATTGAATTTATAAATATGATTGCAGTATTCTTTTTACATTCTGAACAAATCATTAATTAAGTTCTCCTTTATCGAAAATTTATATTAATATATAGTTTATACAATATATATAATAATATATTATTATACCACAATAGTCAATGATTTCAAACAATATATATGGTTAAAAAAGTTGAAAATTATATATCTAAATGTTATAATTAGAGAGAAGTTAGAAAAGGAGTACATATGAGAAGAGTAAAGATACCTAAAAGCCAAATTTTTTGCTTTGCTCTCATAATGATTGTATGTATAATTGCTATTGTAGAAGCTTTATATTATGTTATGAATCCTAATATTCAAGATAAAAAAGACGTAGCGGAGAACAGCTTAAGTAATACAGGAATTACAGATATGTCCCTAGTTGATAATTTTGACGATGTATTTCAAAATTCATTTAAAAATACTAATACATCAGAAGAGGCAGAAAAAATAGAGGCAGATAAAGATTATATATATACAAGTTATGAGAAAGCAGAAGTGAATTCGGGAAACTATGAAATAGATGTAAAAATACCAATGATTAATATAAATTCTGAGGAAATAAAATCATATAATGAAGATATTAAACAAGTATTTCAAGATAAAGCAGAGAGTATATTAAATGGTAGCTCAAATAGAGCTGTATATTCGGTAGATTATGAAGCTTTTTTAAATAATAATATCTTATCAATTGTTATAAGATCAACTTTAAAAGAGGGAAGTAATCCACAAAGAGTAATTATACAAACTTATTGTTATAATATTAAAGAAATGAAAAAAGTAGAATTTTCTGATATTATGACACTAAAAAATTTAGATACTAATACAGTACAAGAAAAAATAAGAAAACAAATACAGGGAAAACAAGAAGAAGCTAAGGCTTTACAGCAATTAGGTTATTCTGTTTATATAAGAGATTTAAGAAGTGATAGATATGATGTAGAGAATATAAGTAACTTTTTCATAGACGAAAATAATAATGTATATGTTATTTACGCATATGGAAATTCGAGCAATACAGATGTAACAGATATAGTAATATTTTAAAAGTAACATGTAAAAATGTTACTTTTATTTTTGCCAGATTAGCAATTTATAGGCAAAAAAAGAAGCACTTTGTAGTGCTTCTTCTTTGAAAATAAAAGGGGATGTTTTTAAACATACAGTCAGTAATTGGAGTAATAAGTATTACTGACTTCTCCTATAATATAACAAGTAAATTTGTTCATTTTGTGAACTTAAAGTGATATGTTTGAAAAAATAAAATTACTTTGCTTAAAATTGTAATGGACACGAAGTTTATTTTTCGTGTCCATAAATAATTAATTATTGGCTGAAGGTTGTTCTTGTAAGGTAACCTTCATGTCCATTTCTTTTCCATTTCTATTTATTTTTAAAGTAACTTCATCACCAATTTGATGTTGATTTTTTATATTATTTAATTCATCCATTGTTTTTATAGAAGTTCCATCTATTCCAACTATTACATCACCAGCTTTTATACCAGCTTTTTCTGCTGCACAGAATGGTTCTACAGAAACAACATACACACCTTCGACTAAATTGTTTGCCTTTGCTGTTTGTTCAGTTAAATCTCTACCTGTTAATCCAATATAAGGTCTTGCAACTTTACCAGTAGAAATTAATTGTTCAAATATTGGTTTTGCAGAATCTATAGGAATTGCAAATCCCATTCCTTCAACCCCAGTTCCATTTAATTTTAGAGTATTTATACCAATAACTTTACCTTCACTATTTACCAATGCACCACCACTGTTACCAGAGTTAATAGCAGCATCTGTTTGAATTAGATTATAAGTATTTCCATCTGTACTTTGTACTGTTCTATTAACAGCACTAATTATACCCGATGTTACAGAACTTTGCATACCTAAAGGATTACCTATAGCCATTGCAAACTCACCAACTACAACACTACTTGAATCACCTAGTTCTGCAGGAGTTAAACCAGATTTATCTATTTTTATAACAGCTAAATCTGTCTGTGAATCTGTTCCAACAACTTTTGCTTCATATTCAGTTGTATCATTATATAATGATACTGTTATTTTTGTTGCCTCAGAAACTGCATAGTAAGAAGTTGAATCACTTGAACTAACAACATGATTATTTGTTAAGATATAGCCATCCTCACTAAGTATAATACCAGAACCTTCAGCAGTTGCAGCTTGCGAACCGCTAAATATAGAGTTTACAGTGTATTGTACTTTAATTCCAACTATTGATGGTAATACTTTAGATGCTACATTTGTTGCTGTATCAGAATAACCTGATAAAGAAACTAAATTTTGAGTTCCAACAGCTTGAGTGCTAGTAGTTGAAGAATTTGATTTTGAGTCTATTAAATTATTTTTGATTGTTGGTACTCCAAAGCAAACACCCACAACTAAAGCAGCACCTATAACTCCTGAGCAAAAAGGAATTAAAACACTTTTTCCAAAACCAGTTTTTCCTTTTTCTTTAAAACCTTTATTATTTTGTGGAAAATTAAATTTTTTATTTTCGATATTCTTTTCATTATTCTCTGACATAAAATTACCTCCATTTTTATTATCTTATACTAAACTAATTAAAAGATACAATACTTTTGTGAAAAAACTGTGAAAAATGTGTATTTCTTTATTGTAATAATGCAAAAAAGAAGATATAATAAGAAAAATTGGAGGGAATTATGAGAAAAAAAGGATTCTTAAATCTTAAATTAATATTAATTGTTTTAGTAATAGTAATATTAGTAATAGGAGCAGTATTTTATATAAAAAACAACTTACACGAACAAGAATTACAAAGTTTAAGTACTACAATGTTACAAATTCAAGCTAAAGCAAAAGTTATAAATGAAAGAAATAAAGTAAATAATACAAGTGATTATATAGGAAAAGAAATTCCGGAAGATGATTTAAAAAAATTAAATATAGAAGATAATGGAAAGATAAGAATTTTATCTAAAGAGGATTTAGAAGAATTAGAGGTTACAGAAATAAAACAGGAAAAAGATTTTGTTATAAATTATGAAACTGAAGAAGTTTATTATTTAGATGGATATAAAACTGATGATAACAATATTGTTTATTCTTTAACAGATATTAGCAATTTAGTAGTAAAATAACGGAGGAAAAATGAAAGAGAAGGAAGAAGAAAGATTAAAAGAACTAAAGAAAATAGAACTTGAGTATCATAAAAATGGTATAAAATATATTGCTGGAATAGATGAAGCAGGAAGAGGTCCACTAGCTGGACCTGTTGTTATTGGATGTGTAATAATGCCTGAGGATTCTATGATAGAAGGAATAAATGATTCTAAAAAGGTTTCTGAAAAGAAAAGAGAAAAATTATATGATGAAATAATAGAAAATGCGATAAGCTGGTCTGTTGCAATAATAGATAAGCAAGATATTGATGAACTTAATATTCTTAATGCTACTAAGAAAGGTGTTACAGAGGCAATACAAGGGTTAAAAACAAAACCAGAATTAATTTTAGTTGATGCATTAAATGGGATAGATACTTGTAATATAAAATATGATTCTATAATAAAAGGTGATGCAAAATGCTATAGTATTTCTGCAGCATCAATACTTGCAAAGGTTACAAGGGATAGAATAATGAGAGAATGGGACGAAGTATATCCACAGTACGGATTTGCAAAACATAAGGGATATGGGACAAAAGCTCATATAGAGGCTCTTAAGGAATATGGTCCATGCCCAATACATAGAAAAACATTTATAAAACATTTTGTTGATTAAAAAGATAAATATTGGAGATAGAAATGAATATTATAGATATTATTGCTAAAAAAAGAGATGGTAAAGAATTAAATACCGATGAAATAAATTTTTTTATAAAAGACTACACCAATAATAATATAGAGGACTATCAAGCAGCAGCATTAGTTATGGCAATATATATAAATGGTATGAGCTATAGAGAAACCAAAGACTTAACCATGGCCATGGCTAGTTCTGGTGATATGTTAGATTTATCAGAATTAGGAGAGAATGTTGTAGACAAACACAGTACTGGAGGAGTTGGAGATAAGGTTACTATAATTTTAGCACCGCTAATTGCATCATTAGGTATTCCTGTTGCTAAAATGTCTGGCAGAGGTTTAGGATATACTGGTGGAACTGCAGATAAGATTGAGGCTATTCCAGGTTATAATACAGGAATTTCTGAAAAAGAATTTATAGATAATGTAAAAAATATAGGTATAAGTTTAATTACACAAACACTTAATTTAGCACCTGCTGATAAAAAAATATATGCATTAAGAGATACTATTGCCTGTACAGAAAGTATTCCACTAATAGCTTCTAGTATAATGAGTAAAAAAATTGCAAGTGGAGCGAATAAAATTGTTTTAGATGTTACTTGTGGTTTTGGTGCTTTTATGAAAAAAATAGAAGATGCAAGAGAACTTTCAAGAACTATGATAGAGATAGGAAATTTAGCTAATAGAGAAACTGTATGTGTAATTACTAATATGAATGAACCACTTGGATTTACAGTTGGAAATAGTTTAGAGATAATAGAAGCTATAGAATTTTTACAAGGTAAGATGCCAGAAGACTTAAAACAAGTTGTATTAGAACTTGGTGCGTATATGGTTAAACTAGCAGGAAAAGGTGCAAATATAGAAGAAAATAAAAAAATGTTATTAGAAAATATACAAAATGGTAAAGCATATAGTAAGTTTATCGAGCTTGTGCAAAATCAAGGTGGAGATATAGAATATGTTAAAGATGTAACTAAATTTGAAAAAGCTAAAATAATACAAGAAGTGATTTCGACTACTGAAGGATATGTGCAAGAAATTAATGCTGAAGAAATAGGTAAATTATCATGCGAGCTAGGTGCAGGAAGAAAAACTAAAAAGGACAAAATTGATTTACAAGTAGGAATTATTTTAAATAAGAAAATAGGAGATTTTGTAAATAAAGGTGACAAATTAGCTACGATATATGCAAATGATAGGGAGAAAGCTAAAGATACAGAAAATGAACTTCTAAGAATATACAAAATTGGTCAAGAAAAAATAGAAGAAAATACAATTATCGATATAATAGAATAAATAAGAAAAAGTTGATAGAAAACAAAAATTTCTATCAACTTTTTCCATTACACATCTTTTCATATTCTTTGCATTTTATTTTATAGTCCATTTGCATACATAAACATTTATAGTACATATATCCTTGTTCATATTGATTCATGGGATTAAAGAAATTTTCAGGATCAGGAAAATCGTATGATTGATATCCATTTAAATTTGAAAAATCAATATTTTTATCCATAAAATCAACCTCCTAGTTATACATATTCAAAAATACTAACAATATTACTTAAATCTAAAGATAAAAAACTAAAAAAATGAAATGCTAAAAAAGTATAAAAAGCAGCAATAAGTCCTTGTAAAAATTTGCCTAAAATATATGATTTAATTGAAACATCTGATTTAGCAGTGAAACTATATACTTGCAATAAAACAGATATTCCACCAAACCCTAATATAAATGTACAAATTATGATGCTAAAAGAAATATTTTTTATAGGAATACTACTTATTTGTTGTAGCCCATTAGTTATTTCTAAAAAACCATTTAAAATACCTTGAGCAAAGTCAGGGGTGATATGTAATAAATTAAATAATGGATTTAATATGGCACTACTTAAAGCTATAATATGTGTCCTATTAAAAATAGAGATAATTACAGAAAAAAGAACAATAAATCCACCAATATTTAGTATTGTAAAGATAGAATTCTTTATTGCTGTAGATAAGATATCTCCAATATTAGAACGATTAACAATAGTATTTGTAATATGAGTTGTAGAAGAGGAAGTTCCAATATTTACATCTTTATATTTCCAAAATCTAAAAATAATACCTACTGTTAATGAAGCTAAAATATGAGTAACTAATAATATAATTCCTGTTGTGGTATCTTTAAAAAGTCCAATACCAATTGTTCCTAGAATAAATAGAGGACCAGAGTTATTAGTAAATGCTAATAGACGTTCTGCTTCTGGTTTAGTTAAAATATTTTTATTTCTTAAATCGCATACAATTTTTGCACCAACAGGGTATCCACTAACAATTCCCATAATTAATGGATAACTACCTTCTCCAGGAACGTTAAATAGTGGTCTCATAAATTTATTAAAAAATTTACCTAGAATGGCTATTACATTTGTATGGCTTAAAAGTTCTGTAGCGATAAAGAATGGAAAAAGAGCAGGAATAATATTATTTGCCCATAAATATAATCCGTTTTTGGCAGAGGCCAGGTTAGATGAAGAGAATAATACAAGTAATATTGTAAAAAGTACAAAAATAATACTAAAAAAGTTTTTTCTAAATGAAAAAGTAAGTATCTTCATAGGTTCTCCTTAAATTGAATATTTATTAATATATATATTTCAATTTTTTGGAAAATATTATATAATATATACTGTTAAAGGAGAGAAATATGAATCCAGTATTAGCAGAACTTACTAAATCGGACAAATTTAATGAATATTTAGAAAGAATAAAAAAATCAAATGCCCCAATATCAATATTGGGGTTAGCTGGCGTGGGAACACTACAAATTGTAGCTTCTACAGAAGAAAATATAAAAAGACCGGTATGTCTTATAACATATAATGAATTGCAAGCAAAAAAACTCGCAGAAGAAATAAGAAGTTATATTAATGGAGTGTTCTTTTTTCCAAAAAGAGAAATACTAACATATGATTATGTTGCAGAAAGCAAAGAACTTCCATATGAAAGAATAGAAGTTTTAAAAAATATTAAAAATGGAAAAATTAAGGTTTTAGTGTGTTCTATCGAAGCTTTATTACAACCAATAATTTCAGAAGATATTTTATTTAAAAATAAAATATCTGTAAAAGTTGGAGAAACTTACGATTTAGAAGAATTAAAAAGAAAAATTTCTATGTTAGGTTATACTAAAACAGAAATGATAGATGGAAAAGGTGAATTTAGCAGTAGAGGTGGAATTTTAGATTTATCATTTGATAATAAATATGGAATAAGGATAGAATTTTGGGGTGATGAAGTAGATTCTATTAGAAAATTTGATATACAAACTCAAAGATCTATAGAGATGATTCAAGAAGTAGAAATAAATCCATTACATGAATATTTATTAGAGAACAGCTTAGAAGAAGTTTGCAATAAAATATTAAACAATATAACTGAGTATACAGAGAATCAAAAAAATAATGTTAAAGAAGATATAGAATTAATCAAGACAGGCGAGTATATTTCAAAAGTTGATAAATACTTTAAATTCTTTTATAGCAAAAAAGCTACTTTATTAGATTATATTACAGAAAAATACATTTTATTTTTAGAAGAACCAAAGAAAATCTTAGCTAGAGGGAAAAATATATTAAAAGATATAGAAGGCATAGAAAATGCTTTGGTAGAAAGAGAAAGAATAATACCAAATGCGTTAGAAAATTATATAAGTATAGAAGAGTTCTCTAATAATATTAATGAGTTGAAAAAGATATATTTAATTTCTGATGATTTGGGAGATAGTTCAGAAGCTGAAAAATATTATTTTAGATTTAGAACATTAAATTATAATAGATCAGACTTTAATAAATTTATCGATGATATTCTAAAAGCAAAAGCTGAAGGTAAAAAACTATATTTATATGTTAATTCTAAAGAAAAGGCTAAAAAATTACAGGCTGTTTTAGATGAAAATGAAATTATTTCTGAATATAAGGAAGATTTAAGATATTCTGAAATAAGCAATGGAATTGCTGTAAAAATTATTGTAGGAAGTCTAGAACAAGGCTATGAAAGTTATGAGGCTAATATTTTAGTAATAGTAGCAAATGATTTAATTAGTATAGAAAAAAGAAAAAGAAGAAAAGCAAGTAAGCTTTTTAATGAAGCCGAAAAAATTATTTTCTCAGAGTTAAAACAAGGAGATTATGTAGTACATAAAATTCATGGTATAGGTCAATTCGTTGGAGTAAATACTATTGTTACAGATAAAACAACAAAAGATTATATAAAAATAAAATATAAAAATGATGATATGCTCTATGTACCAACAGACCAATTAGATAATGTAAAAAAATATATTGGAGGAGGAGATGCTCTTCCAAAGATTAACAGACTTGGAAGTAAAGAATGGGAAAATACTAAAGAAAGAGTAAAGAAGAATTTAAGAGAAGTTGCACAAGAATTAATCGAATTATATGCAAAAAGACAAAAATCTAAAGGCTATGCTTTTTCTAAAGATACTCCTTGGCAACAAGAATTTGAAAATAGCTTTATGTACCAAGAAACAGATGATCAATTAAGATGTATCGAAGAAATAAAAAAAGACATGGAATTGCAAAAGCCAATGGATAGGTTATTATGTGGTGACGTTGGTTATGGTAAAACAGAAGTAGCAATTAGAGCTGCATTTAAAGCTGTTATGGACCAAAAGCAGGTTGCATATTTAGTACCTACTACAGTTCTTGCAGATCAACAATTTAAAAGTTTTAAAGAAAGAATGCAAGATTTTCCAGTTAATATAGAAGTTTTGAATAGATTTAGAACTAAAAAAGAGCAACAAGAAATCATTAGAAAACTAAAATTAGGTGAAATAGATATTGTTATAGGCACACATAGAATATTAAGTAAAGATATTGAGTTTAAAGATTTAGGCCTATTGATAATAGATGAAGAGCACAGATTTGGTGTTAAAGATAAAGAAAAAATAAAAGAATATAAAAATAGTATCGATGTATTAACAATGACTGCTACACCGATTCCAAGAACATTACATATGTCGATAGTTGGTGTAAGAGATATGTCTATAATATATGAACCACCTCAAAATAGAAAGCCTGTACAGACATATGTATTAGAATATGATGAAGAAGTAGTAAAAGAAGCCATTACAAAAGAGTTAGAAAGAGAGGGTCAAGTATTTTATTTATACAATAATGTAGAAGGGATAGAAAGAAAGGCAAATGAAATATTAAAATTAGTGCCAGAAGCAAAAGTAAGTTATGCACATGGCAAAATGTCTGGTAATGAGTTAGAGAATATAATGCTTGATTTTATTAATGGTGAAACAAATGTATTAGTTTGTACAACAATTTTAGAATCTGGAATTGATATTCCAAATGCAAATACGATAATTGTAGAAAATGCAGATAGATTAGGCTTAGCTCAGTTGTATCAAATAAGAGGAAGAGTTGGAAGAAGTGATGCACAAGCATATGCATATATTACTTATAAGAGGGATAAGCTATTATCAGAAGTTGCAGATAAAAGATTAAAAGCGATGAAGGAATTTACAGAGTTTGGTTCTGGATTTAAGATTGCGATGAGAGACTTAGAAATAAGAGGAGCAGGAAGTATGCTTGGGGAAATACAACATGGTCATATGGAACAAGTTGGTTATGATACATATTGCAATTTATTAGATCAAGTTATAAAGGAAATGAAAGATATTCCTCAAGAAGAAGAGGAAAAAGATGTACAAATAGACTTAAATGTATCAAGCTATATTCCAGACAGTTATATAACAGATTCAAGCCAAAAGATAAAAATTTATCAAGATATTGCTTTGTGTAGGACAGAAGAGGATATTCAAAATATAATAGATGAAATGATTGATATTTATGGCGAGATTCCAGCAGAGGTAGAAAATCTATTAAATATTGCAAGGATAAAGTCTTTAGCTAAGAAACTACATATTTTTAGAATTCAACAAAAAGCTAATGGAGTGGTATTTTCTTTTGAAGGTGAGAGTTTTAAATTTGATATTGTGGATAAATTACTTAAAGAGTATAGAAATAAAATTAAATTTTCCCCAGGAAAAGACCCATATATTACATACAAAATAGAGGAATTATCAGATGATAAGATTTTGTTTAGTATTAAAGAATTCTTAAAATTCTTATGCGAAAACTAGGAGGTAAGAATGCAAATTATTACTAGTAAAGATAATGAAAATATAAAAAGTATAAAAAAACTAAAGGAAAGAAAATATAGAGATTTAAATAATGAATATATAATAGAAGGTATAAAAATATTAAAGGAAGCTATTCAAGAAAAAGCTGTCATTAAAAAAATTGTAATATGCGAGGAATGTCTTGCTAATAACATAATAGATGAAAAACTTTTGTATGAGATAGCTAAATATGATTGTTTGTATGTAAGCAAAAAGATTTTTGAAGGTCTTACAGATGTTTCTAAACCACAAGGAATATTAGCAGTAGTAGAAAAAAACAACAAAAAGGATATTAATTATAATGAAGATATAATTGTGGCATTAGATGGTCTGCAAGATCCAGGAAATTTAGGAACTATATTACGAACTTTAGATAGTGCAAATTTGTCCCAAGTTGTAGTATCTAAAGATACGGTTGATGCATATAATCCGAAAGTTGTAAGATCTACAATGGGAGCAATTTTTAGAGTTAATATAGTAGAAGCAGAAAATCTTAAAGAAACTTTAAAAGAAATGAAAAGACATAAATATAAAGTTATGTGTACAGACCTAACAGCAAGTAAAAATATTTATGAAATAGATTATACTAAAAAAATACTAGTAATTGGAAACGAATCAAATGGAATATCTAAAGAATTATTAGATATGGCTGACGAAAAAATTATTATTCCAATGCTAGGAAAAACAGAAAGTTTAAACGCATCAGTTGCGACAAGCATTATAGTTTATGAATATGTAAGAAGAAAAATCGGGATTCGGATAGGGATTCGGGGACGTTCCTTAAATCCCGATTTGTAAATAAAAACACAGTATATATTTTATATACTGTGTTTTTGCAAGTAAAAATATTTAATTATTTTCTTCATCTTCGCAATTTAAAGCTTTCATAATTTTAGGATATATATCTGTAGCATTATTTTTCCAATTATCTACAATTCGTTTTGCGTGTTCACTAGATCCAGCAAGGGTTCTTATTTCGAACACTGTTTCACCATTTTCTGTAATTTTACAAAAAATTTTAAAAGATTTATCATTTTTAGGAATATATTCTGCTGAAACGGAAACTTCATTTTCTATTATATTTAATTCGTTTTTGAAATTTTTATCTACTTTTAATTTTAAAATACCAGGAATCATGTCACCTGTTAATCTTAAAGCCTCTATACCTTTTGGTGTTATTTTATAAAGAGTATTGTCATCTATTTTTTTGGAAGATATATATTCTGCTGACATCAAATCTAATAAAAACTGTTGGAAGTAAAAATAATTAATATCTGTTATCGTTAATACTAATTTTAAAAATTCATCATTTGTAATAGGTTTATTTATTTTATAAAGAATATATAAAATTAGTGCTTTTAATTCTGCCATCGTGTCCTTATCAGAAGATAATTTCATTTATTGTTCAACTCCTTATGTAATAATACAGAAATTATAACACTAAACTACAAAAAATACTATACTATTTATATAAGAAATGTTATAATTATACCAATTGATTGAATTATTAAATAGTTGCTTTTAAGAATATTGTTAGTCAGCGGAGGGAATAATGAAAAATTATTATGAAATATTAGAAGTTAATGAGAATGCATCTAAGGAAGTAATAGATAAAGCATATAAAGTCTTAGCTAAAAAATATCATCCAGATTTACAAGAAGAAAAAAATAAAAAAGCTGCCGAAGAGAAAATAAAGAGTTTAAATGAAGCATATGAAATTTTATCTAATCCTCAAAAGAAGCAAGCTTATGATGCAAAAATGGCAAGAATTAAACAAGAAGAGGAAAATAGGAAACAAGTAGAACATCAAAACTATGTTAATAATATTAGTAATGTATATGCAAGACAATATACAAATATACAAAGAGAAGCAGAAAAAAATAAAGCTATAAATAAACAATTTAAAAAAGAATATAATAAAGAGTTACGAAAACTAAGATTGCAGGGCTTTATTAGAAAAGTAATTGCTATAGTAAGTGTAATTGCAGTTCTTGCATTAATATGTTTTATTATATATAAAATTCCTGCAACTAACAGATGGCTACATAATTTATATGAAAACAATATTATAATAAAAGCAATTGTTGATGCTATAAGTTAAAAATTGTAATAAAAATTAAAATTTGACAGATACTTAGTATTAAGTGTATAATATTAGACTGGAAAGATAAAAAAGAGAAAGGAAGTTTTTAATATGGTTGATAAAAGAAAAATTGTATTAGTAGGAACAGGTTTTGTTGGAATGAGTATGGCTTATTCTTTATTAAATCAAGGAGGAATTAATGAATTAGTATTAATTGATGTGTTAAAGGATAAAGCTGAAGGGGAAGCAATGGATTTAGCACATGGTATGCCTTGTGCTCCAAATGACATGATTATTAAAGCTGGAGATTATGATGAATGTAAAGATGCTAACATAGTAGTAATAACAGCTGGACTAAGTCAAAAACCAGGACAAACAAGATTAGATTTAGCTTCTGCAAATGCTAAAATAATGAAAGAAATTACAGAAAGCGTAGTTGCTAGCGGATTTAAAGGAATATTTTTAATTGCAAGTAATCCAGTAGATTTAATGACATATGTAGTAAGAGAAGTATCTGGATTTGATAGTTCAAAAGTTATTGGTTCAGGAACAGTTTTAGATACAGCTAGATTAAGATATTTAATAGGAAAATATTTAAAAGTTTCTAGTAAAAATGTACATGCATATATAATGGGAGAACATGGTGATTCATCATTTGTTCCATGGAACCATGCTAATGTAGGATGCAAAAAAATGGCAGAAATCATGAAAGATAATAAACATCCTATGTCAGATTTAGATAAAATATATACAGAAGTACAACAAGCAGCTTATGAAATTATAAATAGAAAGAAAGCAACATATTATGGAATTGGTTTAGGTCTAACAAAAATAATAAAAGCTATATTAAATGACCAAAATGAAATAATGACAGTATCAACATATTTAAAAGGTGAATATGGTCATGAAGGACTATATATTGGTGTTCCAACAATTATAAATAGAAAAGGTGCAAGAGAAGTATTAGAATTACCTTTAGAAGGTGACGAAAAAGCAAAATTCGATAAGAGTTGTGAAACATTAATGTCTATGAAAGGTGAAATAGATAAAGTTATAAAAGGATAATCTAAAAAATAGGTATAAGATAAAAAATCTTATACCTATTTTTAATTAAATTAAAAAATTACAAAAATATTACAAATATCTATTGACTTGCGGGCGTATGCGTTGTATAATAATTGGGCATGAGATTAGCGATGAAGTAGAATGTGGCTACAAGCTTACAATACGTAGGTTTGGAGGGAACTTCTATGGAGTATGTCTTGGCTTAGACCGGGCGGTAAGTTAAGTTAGCTGTGCGAAACGAAGTGAGCTACAGATAACTTATACAGTGAAGCTGTATAAGAAAATCAGTAGAGCATTAAGCACGAGCTATAAAATACATAATGCACTTATCCCAAGATAATCATGCCAACTTGGGTTTTTATATTGAGGTTTTACAAAACACCAGGGTGCGTTTAAACTTGCCTAGGTACATTTAAATATTTTAAGGAGGGAAATTATACTATGGCAACAACAAATCAAATGGTAGGAAGCGAAAAAATAAGAATAAGGTTAAAAGCTTATGATCATGTTATTTTAGATCAGTCTGCTGAAAAGATAGTAGATACTGCTAAAAAAACAGGAGCAAAAGTTTCAGGACCAATTCCACTTCCAACACAAAAAGAAGTTGTAACAATCTTACGTTCTCCACACAAATATAAAGATTCAAGAGAACAATTTGAAATGAGAACACATAAGAGAGTTATCGATATTCTTTATCCAACACAAAAAACTGTTGATAACTTAATGAAGTTAGAATTACCAGCAGGTGTTGATATAGAAATAAAATTATAAAAAATAATAAAAAAATAACGAAGCCAAGCTAGTTACTAAGTAAAATGTAATTAGCCAATAGTTAAGTTAGTCGTGCGAAGCGTAGCGAGCTACGAATAACTTATACGGTGAAACGTATAGGAGGAAAGAAAAATGAGTAAAGGATTAATAGGAAAAAAAGTTGGAATGACACAAATATTTGATGAAAAAGGTATGATCATTCCAGTAACAGTTATAGAAGCTGGACCTTGTGTAGTAGCACAAGTTAAAACAGTAGAAACAGATGGATACAATGCTATCCAATTAGGATTTGGAGAAGTAAAATCTCACAAAGTAAACAAACCACAAGCTGGACATTTTGCAAAAGCAAATGTTGAAGCAAAAAAACATTTAAGAGAATTCAGATTAGACGATGTTCAAAATGTAAAAGTTGGAGATGAAGTAAAAGCTGATACATTTGAACAAGGTGAAAAAGTTGATGTTCAAGGAATATCAAAAGGAAAAGGATTCCAAGGTGTTATCAAAAGACATGGACAACACAGAGGACCAATGGGGCATGGTTCTATGTATCATAGAAGACCAGGTTCAATGGGATCAACATCTACACCAGGTAGAGTATTTAAAGGTAAAAAATTACCAGGACACATGGGTGTACAAAAAATAACAATCCAAAACTTAGAAATAATCAAAGTTGATATGGATAAAAATGTATTATTAGTAAAAGGAAGCGTTCCAGGACCAAAAGGAGCTATCCTAAAAATAAAATCAAGCGTAAAATCATGTAAATAGGAAGGGAGGAAAAGTACAATGCCTAAAATAGATGTATATAATATGGAAGGTAAAAAAGTTAGCGATGTAGAATTAAACGATAATGTATTTGGAATTGAACCAAATGAAGCAGTAGTACATAGTGTATTAGTCAATTACTTAGCTAACCAAAGACAAGGAACACAAAGTACAAAAACAAGATCAGAAGTATCTGGTGGTGGTAGAAAACCATGGAGACAAAAAGGAACAGGTAGAGCAAGACAAGGTTCTATAAGAGCACCACAATGGGTAAAAGGTGGAATAGCATTAGGACCAAGACCTCGTTCATACAAATATACTGTTAATAAAAAAGAAAGAAGATTAGCAATACGTTCAGTATTAAGTTCAAAAGTTTTAGAAAACAATTTAGTTGTTTTAGACAAAGCAGAAATGAAAGAAATAAAAACACAAGCTATGGTTAAAACTTTAGCAAACTTAAAAGTAGAAGGAAAAACACTAATCTTATTACCAGAAAGAAATGAAAACGTTCAAAAATCAGCAAGAAACATCAAAAATGTAAAAACAACATTAGTAAATACAATAAATGTTTATGATTTATTAAAATATAATAAACTAGTTGTAACTCTAGATGCTGTTAAGAAATTAGAGGAGGTGTACGCATAATGAGACCAGAAGAAATAATAATTGCTCCAATCATTACTGAAAAAAGTAATGATGGACTAAATGAAGGAAAGTATACCTTTGAAGTAAATCCAAAAGCTACAAAAATAGATATTAAAAATGCTGTTGAAAAACTTTTCGAAGTTAAAGTATTAAAAGTTAATACTATGAATGTAAGTGGAAAACAAAAAAGAATGGGAAGATATGTTGGAAAAACATCTGACTGGAAAAAAGCTATTGTTACAATAGATACAAATCCAGAACAAAAAACATATTTAGCAAAAGGTGGAAAACAAGCAAAAATATCTAAGAAATATAAAGATTCTATTGATGAATTTATGGGAGCTTAAAAAGTTAGCTGTGCGAAACGAAGTGAGCTACAGATAACTTTATAATCGAACGAAGAGAGAGTATGTTCAAGTAAGTTATATAGATTACAATCAAAAGAAAACTATCTGGAAAGCACCAGGATAATAAAGAATATCTGTATGTAGAGCAGGAAAAAATCTACAAATATAAATTAAGAAAGGAAAATTTAAAATGGCAGTTAAAAGATTTAAAGCATATACACCATCAAGAAGAAACATGACAGTTTCTGCATTTGATGAAATAACAAAAAAGACACCAGAAAAATCTTTATTAGCAAAGAAAAAAGAAAAAGCAGGAAGAAACTCATATGGTAGAATTACTGTTAGACATCAAGGTGGAGGAAACAGACAAAAATATAGAATAATAGATTTTAAACGTATAAAAGACGATATGACAGCAACAGTTATAGGAATCGAATATGATCCAAACAGAAGTGCAAATATAGCTTTAATTCAATATGAAGATGGAACAAAAGCATATATCTTAGCACCTTTAGGATTAAAAGATGGAGACAAAGTTGTATCTGGAGCTAAAGTAGATATCAAACCAGGTAACTGTATGCCAATCGAATCTATACCAGTAGGTACAATGATTCACAATATAGAATTAAATCCAGGACAAGGTGGAAAATTAGTAAGAAGTGCTGGTCAAGAAGCACAACTTATGGCAAAAGAAGGTAAATATGCACACGTAAGACTTCCTTCAGGAGAAATGAGATTAATCTTAACAAGATGTAGAGCTACAATTGGAACAGTTGGAAATGCTGAACATGATACAATTAAAATTGGTAAAGCTGGTAGAAAGAGACACATGGGATGGAGACCACAAGTTAGAGGATCTGTTATGAACCCAGTAGATCACCCACATGGTGGTGGTGAAGGTAGAGCACCAGTAGGACACGCAGGACCATTAACACCTTGGGGTAAACCAGCACTTGGATACAAGACAAGAAATAAAAAGAAATTATCAAATAAATTCATAGTTAAGAGAAGAAAATAGTCTTAAAGGAGGGAAATAAATAAATGTCAAGATCAAGCAAAAAGAAACCTTATGTACAAGAAAAACTTCTAAAGAGAATAGAAGAAATGAATGAAACAGGAAAAAAAGAAGTATTAAAAACATGGTCAAGAGCTTCTACTATATATCCTCAAATGGTTGGACATACAATAGCAGTTCATGATGGTAGAAAACATGTACCTGTTTATTTAACAGAAGAAATGATAGGTCATAAATTAGGAGAATTCGCTCCTACAAGAACTTTTAAAGGTCACGCTGGAGATAAGAAATCTACAGTTAAGAAATAAATAACAAGGAGGGAAAATAATGCAAGAGCAAGAAGCAATTAAAGAAGCAAGAGCACAATTAAAATTTGCTAGAATATCAGCTAGAAAAGTTAAAATTGTTGCAGATTTAGTAAGAGGTAAAAATGTTGATGAAGCATTAGCTATAATGAAATTTACACCTAAAGCATCATCACCAATACTAGAAAAGTTATTAAAATCAGCAATTGCAAATGCAGAAAATAATCATGATATGAGTCATGAAAAATTATATATATCTGAAATCTATGCGAACCAAGGTCCAACTCTAAAAAGAATTAGACCAGCTGCAAAAGGTTCAGCAGTAAGAATTAGAAAAAGAACAACACATATAACAATAGTATTAAGAGAATGTGAAGATTAAGAGAGGAGGAATTTTAGAAATGGGACAAAAAGTTAATCCACATGGTGTAAGAGTTGGAGTAATCAAAAACTGGGATTCAAAATGGTATGCTGATTCTAAAAACTTTGGCGATTACCTTGTAGAAGATTACAACATTCGTAAAGTATTAAAGAAAAAATTATATGCAAGTGGAATTTCTAAAATTGAAATAGAAAGAACAGCTAAATTTGTTAAAGTAAGCGTTTACACAGCTAAACCAGGTTTAGTTATCGGTAAAGGTGGAAATTTAGTTGAAACATTAAAAGAAGAATTACAAAAAATGATAGGAAAAACTGTAAACTTAAATATAGTTGAAGTTAAAAATGTAGATTTAGATGCGCAATTAGTTGCAGAAAATATTGCAGGACAATTAGAGAGAAGAATTTCATTCAGAAGAGCTATGAAACAATGTATGCAAAAAACAATGAGAGCAGGAGCTCAAGGAATCAAAACAGCATGCTCTGGAAGATTAGGTGGAGCTGACATGGCTAGAACAGAGTTCTACAAAGATGGTACTATACCACTTCAAACTTTAAGAGCTGACATTGACTATGGATTTGCAGAAGCAGATACAACATATGGAAAAGTTGGTGTAAAAGTTTGGATTTATAAAGGAGAAGTTCTTCCAACTAAGAAAAACGTGGAAGGAGGAGAGCAATAATGCCATTAATGCCAAAAAGAACAAAATACAGAAAACAACAAAAAGGTAGAAATAGAGGAAAAGCAACAAGAGGAACAAAAGTAACAAACGGAGAATATGGAATTCAAACATTAGAAGCTGGATTAATAACAGGAAATCAAATAGAAGCAGCACGTATTGCTATGACACGTTATATCAAAAGAGGTGGAAAAGTTTGGATAAAAATATTCCCAGACAAACCTATTACAAGTAAACCAGCCGGAACTCGTGGTGGTAAAGGTAAAGGTGCTGTAGAATATTATGTAGCTCCAGTAAAACCAGGAAGAGTTATGTTCGAAATAGCTGGAGTTCCTGAAGCAACAGCAAGAGAAGCTTTAAGACTAGCTATGAATAAATTATCAGTAAAATGTAAATTCGTGGCAAGAGAATCTGAAGATAAGGTGGGTGATAGCAATGAAGATTAGTAAAATTAAGGAAATGTCTTCACCAGAACTAGAAAAAGAATTATCTGAATTAAAAACAGAATTATTCAAATTAAGATTTAGTTTAGCTACACATGGATTAGATAATCCAATGAGAATAAAAGAAGTAAGAAAAGACATAGCAAGAATAAATACAGTTTTAACAGAAAGAAAAATAGCTGAAAGCAAAAATGCTTAGAAAGGAGAAGTTCTAATGGAAGAAAGAAATCTTCGTAAAGTTTTAGTTGGAACAGTTGTATCTAATAAAATGGATAAAACAATCGTTGTTGCAGTTGAAACTAGTGAAAAACATAAAAAATATGGAAAATTCGTTAAGAAAACATATAAATTAAAAGCACATGATGAAAATAACGAATGTCAAATTGGAGATAGAGTAAGAGTAATGGAAACTAGACCACTTTCTAAAGATAAAAGATGGAGATTAGTTGAAGTTATCGAAAAAGCAGTTATAAAATAACTTATTATAGAAGGAAAAGGAGGTACTAATTAACATGGTACAACAACAAACTATATTAAAAGTTGCTGATAACACTGGTGCAAGAGAAATTATGTGTATTAGATGTTTAGGTGGTTCATATAGAAAATATGCTAAAATAGGTGATGTTATAGTAGCTTCTGTAAAGACAGCAATACCTGGAGGACAAGTAAAAAAAGGTGATGTTGTTAAAGCAGTTGTAGTTAGAACAAAGAAACCTACAAAAAGAACAGACGGATCATATGTAAGATTTGATGAAAATGCAGCAGTACTTATAAAAGAAGATGGAAACCCAAGAGGAACACGTATATTTGGGCCTGTTGCAAGAGAATTAAGAGATAAAAGCTATATGAAAATTTTATCATTAGCTCCAGAAGTTCTTTAAGTTGTTAATTAAAAAATATCGAAGATATTTTTTAATGTTACAGCTTAAAGATGCAAAAATCACATAGTGATTTTTTGTAAACCTTAGAAAAAATATAACTAAGAATCTTTTAATAAAACTGAGCTAATTATTAAACATAATGAGATAAAAGCAAAAATTGTAGAAAAGGAGGAGAATCCTATAATGAGAATAAAAAAAGGTGATACAGTTAAAGTTTTATCTGGAAACGATAAAGGTAAAACAGGAGAAGTATTAGAAGTAATTCCAAAAACACAAAAAATAGTTGTTAAAGGAGTTAATATCAGAAAAAAACATGTAAAACCAAGAAGACAAGGTGAAGAAGGAGGAATTATACCAGCTGAATACCCAATACATAGTAGTAAAGTTGGTGTAGTTTGCCCTAAATGTGGAAAAGTAACAAGAATTGCATACAAAGTAGAAAAAGATAGTAAAGTTCGTGTATGTAAAAAATGTAATGCAGAAATAAAATAATGTTTAAGAAAGGAGGATTTGTATCCTAATGGAAAAATTAAGAGAACAATATGAAAAAGAAGTAGTTCCAGCAATGATGAAAAAATTCAATTATAAATCAATAATGGAAGTTCCAAAATTAGATAAAATCGTTATAAATATTGGTCTTGGAGATATTAAAGATAATCCAAAATCATTAGATAATGCAATGAATGATTTAGCTATAATAACAGGACAAAAACCAATCGTAACAAAAGCAAGAAAATCAATAGCTGCTTTTAAATTAAGAGAGGGAGTTAATGTTGGATGTAAAGTAACATTAAGAAGAGGAAAAATGTATGATTTCGCATACAAATTATTCAATGTTGCTATGCCAAGAATAAGAGATTTCAGAGGAATTTCAGCAAATTCTTTTGATGGTAGAGGAAATTTCTCTATGGGTATTAAAGAACAATTAATATTCCCAGAAATAGAATATGATAAAGTAGATAAATTAAGAGGAATGGATATTATTTTTGTTACAACAGCAAAAACTGATGAAGAAGGAAAGGAATTATTAAAACTTCTAGGTATGCCATTCAAAAATTAGTCCAAAGAAAGGAGATTAATATGGCTAAAAAATCTTTAAAAGTAAAACAACAAAGACCACAAAAATATGCTACTAGAGAATATAATAGATGTAAAATATGTGGAAGACCACATGGATATATTAGAAAATATGGAATTTGCCGTGTTTGCTTTAGAAATTTAGCACATAAAGGAGAAATCCCAGGTGTTAAAAAAGCAAGCTGGTAGAATATAAAAAGGAGGGAAACTTAAGTGAATACTACAGATCCAATAGCAGATATGTTAACAAGAATTAGAAATGCAAGTGCTGCAAAGCATAAAACAGTTGACGTTCCTGCTTCAAAGATGAAAAAAGCAATAGCAGATATATTATATAATGAAGGATATATTAAATCTGTTGAAGAAATAGCAAACGAAAATCAAGGAATATTAAGAATAGCTTTAAAATATGATGAAAATGGAGCTAAAGTAATAGCTGGAATTAAAAGAATAAGTAAACCAGGATTAAGAGTATATGCTTCTGCAGAAAAATTACCAAAAGTTTTAAATGGTTTAGGAATCGCTTTAATTTCTACATCAAAAGGAATTAAAACAGATAAAGAAGCAAGAAAAGAAAATCTTGGAGGAGAAGTTTTAGCATATATTTGGTAATTGCTGAACTTGTTAAGGCTTTAGCCTGTTACAAATTCAGTATACAATGCGAAGAAGCGCATTGTAATCCTATAAATACAAGAAGGAGGGAAAAACGAAATGTCAAGAATAGGAAATGCACCTGTTGCAATACCAGAAGGTGTTGAAGTAAAACTAGACGGACAACATTTAACTGTAAAAGGACCAAAAGGTACATTAGAAAGAGATATTCATAAAAATATCACTGTTACAATAGAAGATAATGAAGTTAAAGTTACAAGACCAGATGATGAAAACTTTAACAAAGGTTTACATGGTTTAACAAGAACTTTAATTAAAAACATGATAGAAGGAGTAAAACACGAATTTACAAGAACATTACAAATTAATGGTGTTGGATATAGAGTACAAAAACAAGGAAATAACTTAAACTTAACATTAGGTTATTCACACCCAGTAATATTCGAAGCTCCAGAAGGAATCACATTTGACGTTCCAGATGCAAATACAATTATCGTAAAAGGAATCGACAAAGAATTAGTTGGTCAAACAGCAGCAGTTATCAGATCTAAAAGAGCACCTGAAGTTTATGGTGGAAAAGGTATTAAATATGATTATGAAGTTATCAGACGTAAAGAAGGTAAAGCTGGTAAAAAATAAACTATAGTTTATAGAAAGGAGAGAGCAAAGTGATTACAAAAACAAACAGAAAAATGGAAAGAGCAAGAAGACATGCTCGTGTTCGTAGAAAAATAAGTGGAACAGCTGAACGTCCAAGATTATGTGTATATAGAAGTAATACAAATTTATATGTACAAGTAATTGATGATGTTGCAGGAAAAACTTTAGTTTCAGCTTCTACATTAGATAAAGAAGTAAAAACTAAATATGCAAACAAAGAAGCAGCAAAAGAAGTTGGAGCACTTATAGCAAAAAGAGCATTAGAAAAAAATATTAAAGATGTTGTTTTTGATAGAGGTGGATATATCTATCATGGAGTTGTTAAAGAATTAGCAGAGGCTGCAAGAAATGGTGGATTAAACTTCTAATAAATAAAAACTGTTAAATATATTAAGTTATATTCAAAAAGAAAAGGAGGAAAGAAAACCGATGCAAGAAGAGAATGCAGTTGAATTAAAAGAGAAAGTTGTTGCAATAAACAGAGTTGCTAAAGTTGTTAAAGGTGGTAGAACTTTTAGATTTAGTGCTTTAGTAGTTGTTGGTGATGGAAACGGACACGTTGGTGTTGGAAATGGAAAGGCAGCAGAAGTACCTGATGCAATAAAGAAAGCAATAGATGATGCTAGAAAAAATTTAAAAGAAGTACCAGTAGTTGGAACAACAATCCCTCACGAATTTATTGGTAAATTCGGAAGTGCAAGAGTAATGTTAAAACCAGCTGTAGAAGGTTCTGGAGTTATTGCAGGAGGAAGTGCAAGAGCAGTACTTGAATTAGCTGGATACAAAGATATAAAAACTAAAGTTCTTGGTACAAACAATCCAAGAAATGTTGTGTATGCAACAATGAACGGATTAGAAAATATGAGAACAGTAGAACAAATTGCTAAAAAAAGAGGAAAAAAAGTTTCTGATATATTATAATAATAATATCAAATTTTAAGGAGGTGCAATTTACGAAATGCAATTAGGAGAATTAGGACCATCAAACGTTAGAATTAAGAGAAAAAGATTAGGTCGTGGTATCGGTTCAGGTCTTGGAAAAACATCTGGAAAAGGACATAAAGGACAAAAAGCTAGATCTGGCGGAGGAGTAAGAAGAGGATTCGAAGGAGGTCAAACACCTTTATATAGAAGACTTCCAAAAAGAGGATTCAATAATATCCATGCTAAAAACTATACAGAAGTAACTTTAACAATGTTAAATAAAAGTCAAGTTGCAGAAGTTACAGCAGAAAGCTTATTAGCAGAAGGAATTATCGGAAAAATTAATGATGGAATAGTAGTAATAGCTACAGGAAAATTAGAGAAAAAATTAACTGTTAAAGCTAAGAGATTTACAAAAGCAGCTGCAGAAAAAATAGAAGCAGCAGGAGGAAAGATTGAGGTGATTTAGTTGTTTAAAACTATAAAAAATGCATTAAAGACACCTGAAGTAAGAAAAAGATTATTATATACATTAGTATTGATTATAGTGTTTAGATTAGGATGTTTTATAACTGTTCCTGGCGTAGATATGGTACAATTAGAAGCTATGAGAGGTTCAACTACTAATGGATTAGTAGGATTAATAGATATAATCTCTGGTGGAGCATTTTCTAATTTCTCAATATTTGCTATGTCAGTAACACCATATATTACAGCTTCAATTGTTATCCAACTATTAACAATGATTATACCTTCTTTAGAGAGATTAGCAAAAGAAGGTGGAGAAGTTGGAAGGCAAAAAGTAGATAAATATACAAAAGCACTTTCTATTGTGCTTGCATTAATAGAAGGAATTGGATTATATTTGTCTTATCAAGCACAAGGAATATTCGTAGATTCAGGAATATTATCAGGAGTATTAGTTGTAACAGGACTTATGGCTGGTACAGCATTGCTTATGTGGCTTGGTGACCAAATTACTAATAAAGGAATTGGTAATGGAGTTTCTATGATTATCTTTATAGGTATTGTATCTAGATTACCAAGTGCAGTAAGTTCAATTTGGTCTTTAATAATGACAGAATCAGGATTTAGCACAACTGGATTATTAGTAGCATTAGCTATTGTAATAGGAGCTTTAATTTTAGTTACAGCAGTTGTATTTATACAACAAGCTGAAAGAAGAATACCTGTACAATATGCTAAAAAAGTTGTTGGAAGAAAAATGATGGGTGCGCAAAATACATATATTCCATTAAAAATAGCAATGGCTGGAGTTATGCCAATAATATTTGCATCATCATTTATGACATTCCCAGCAATGATAATTCAAATATTTGATCCAAGTATTGCAACACATACAGGATTTTGGAATGTAATATATAATTTCTCATTAGCTACTTCTAGTTCAAATGTAGCTCTTGGGTATACAATAGCAAATGCGATAGTTTATTTACTATTAATAGTAGGATTCACATTCTTCTATATATATGCAACATTTAACCCAGCAGAGGTTTCTGCAAATATTAAGAAAAATGGTGGATTCATTCCAGGAATAAGAGCTGGAAAACCAACTACAGAATATCTATCATCAGTGCTTACAAAATTAACATTGTTTGGTGGTTTATTCTTAGCACTTATAGCTATACTTCCAATGTTTATGAGATTTACAAATCTAAATGTAGCATTTGGAGGAACATCTATACTTATCATAGTTGGTGTTGCATTAGAAACAGTTCAACAATTAGAATCACAATTAGTAATGAGACATTACAAGGGATTCTTAGAATAAAATTTATTGTATCAGGGTACGACTCTGGACTAACCTTGGTCGTGCCCATGCAATTAATTTACTAGTTGAATATTATTTTTTAAATATATACTGCAAAATATATATTTAAAAAATAATATTTGCATAAGAAAAGATAGGAGTGAAGAGAATGAATATTGTTTTATTAGGTGGACCAGGTAGTGGTAAAGGAACAGTATCAAATTTATTTGAACAGACACAAAATATGGGGCATATTGCAACAGGAGATATGTTTAGAGAAGAAATAAAAAATGCAACAGAATTAGGAAAAAAAGCACAAGAATATATTGATAAAGGAAATTTAGTACCAGATGAAATAACAATTAATATGTTAAAAGGAAAGATAAATCAATTTAAAGATTCAAATGGTGTAGTATTTGATGGATTTCCAAGAAATAAAAAACAAGCAGAAGCACTAGAAGAAATGCTAGAAGAACAAAATCAAAAAGTAGATTTAGCTTTATTTTTAGATATTCCAGATGAAGATATAATATATAGAACTGTAAAGAGAAGAATTTGCTCAAACAAAGATTGTGGAGCAATATATAATCTAGAATATAAGAAACCAAAAGTAGAAGGAATATGTGATATTTGTGGAAGCAAATTAATTCAAAGAAAAGATGATAATGAAGAAACTATAACAGAAAGATTAAGAGTATATCATGAACAATCAAGGGAACTTATAGAATATTATGAAGAAAAAGGATTACTTTATAAAGTAAAATTACATGCAAGTGTAAATATAACAGAAGAAATGATAAGTGAATGGTTAAAAAACTATAATGAAAATAGGTAAGGAAGTAATATAAATGATATATATAAAATCTCCAAAAGAAATAGAAAAAATGAAAGAAGCTTGTAGAGTTGCATTTTTTGCACAAAAAGCTATAGAAGCAGCAATAAAACCAGGAATTACAACTTATGAATTAGACAAGATTGCAGAAGAGACAATGAGAAAGTACGGAGCAATCCCTGCAGAAAAAGGATATCCAAGTGGAGTAGATGGAGTTCCAGATTTTCCAGCAAGTATTTGTAGTTCTGTAAATGATGTAGTAATTCATGGAATCCCTTCTAAAAGAGAAGTCCTAAAAGAAGGAGATATTGTAAGTGTAGATTTAGTAGCATATAAAGACGGATTTAATGGAGATTGCTGTAGAACATATGCAGTTGGCAAAATAGATAAAGCAAGCCAAAGACTAATAGATGTAACAAAACAAGCTTTCTTTGAGGGAATTAAATATGCTAAAAAAGGTAATAGACTAGGTGACATATCACATGCAATAGGTGAATATGTAGAAAAAAATGGTTTTTCAGTAGTAAGAGAGTTTCAAGGACATGGTATAGGAAGAGAAATGCACGAAGATCCAGGAATTCCAAATTACGGGAAAGCAGGTAGAGGTCCTAGGTTAGAACCAGGAATGACATTAGCAATTGAACCTATGGTAATTGCAGGAAAACCAAACATTTTAGAACTAGATGATGGCTGGGGAATTATAACAGAAGATGGAACAAGAGCAGCACACTATGAAAATACAATTTTAATTACAGAAAAAGAGCCAAAAATCTTGACTATAGTGTAAAAATGGTGTATACTATATTAGCTATTTATAGTTAAAATAATGTTTAAATTATTCAGGAGGGAATAAATTTGGCAAAAGAAGATGTAATCGAAGTAGAAGGAGTTGTTGTAGAAACACTACCAAATACTAATTTTAAAGTAGAACTTGAAAATGGTCATCAAATATTGGCACATATTTCAGGAAAACTTAGAATGAACTATATCAAAATATTACCAGGTGATAAAGTAAAAGTAGAATTATCACCATATGATTTAAATAGAGGAAGAATAACATGGAGAGCTAAATAAATCCTATTAACTTAGGTATGAAGTGTGAGATGAGATGTGTAGTTAAACCACACATCTGATTTCACGCTTCATAATTGCTCAAGTAAATGTATAAAAATGAGTAATAACAGGAGGTGTATCAAATGAAAGTTAGAGCATCAGTAAAACCTATATGCCCAAAGTGCAAGGTTATTAAAAGAAAAGGTGTTGTTAGAGTTATTTGTGAAAACCCTAAACACAAACAAAGACAAGGATAATTAGACAGCAAGATTAGTACATATACAAGTATAATTGTATAAACAATTATACAATCCTATGGTATAAGCACAAAAATGGTAGCGGCTGAAGAGAATATCTCTTTATCAAATTTGTGTTCATATATAAATCTTAATACTTAAAAAACAAAAAATTTGGAGGTGCAATTATGGCTCGTATATCAGGAATTGATTTACCTAGAGAAAAAAGAGTAGAAGTTGGATTAACATATATTTATGGTATTGGTCTTTCAACATCACAAAAACTATTAAAAGAAGCAGAGGTAAATCCAGATACTAGAGTAAAAGATTTAACAGAAGATCAAGTACAAGCAATTAGAAAAGCAATCGATTCAAATCACCTATTATTAGAAGGAGATTTAAGAAGAGAAGTAGCATTAAATATTAAAAGACTTACAGAAATAGGATGCTATAGAGGATTAAGACATAGAAGAGGTCTTCCAGTAAGAGGACAAAGAACAAAAACTAATGCTCGTACAAGAAAAGGTCCTAGAAAATTAGTAAGCAAAAAGAAATAATTTTTAGGCTCGTAAGAGTATAAAAAAGGGAGGTAAGCTAGAAAGATGGCTAAAAATGTAACAAAAAAGACAGTAACTAGAAGAAGAGATAGAAAAAATATAGAAAAAGGTTCAGCTCATATTCATTCTAGTTTTAACAATACAATAGTTACAATTACAGACGTTAAAGGTAATGTTATATCTTGGGCAAGTGCTGGAGGATTAGGATTTAAAGGTTCTAGAAAAAGCACACCATTTGCTGCAGGAGAAGTTGCAGAAACAGCAGCTAAAAAAGCTATGGAACATGGATTAAAAACAGTTGATGTTTTTGTTAAAGGACCAGGTTCTGGTAGAGAAGCTGCAATAAGATCACTTCAAACAACAGGTCTAGAAATAAGCAGCATCAAAGATGTAACACCAATACCACACAATGGTTGTAGACCACCAAAAAGAAGAAGAGTATAATTAAGAAATAATAAATTTGAAAGAAGAGGTGTAAAAGACAAATGGCAAGATATAAAGATGAACAATGCCGTATATGCCGTAGAGAAGGTCAAAAATTATTCTTAAAAGGTAGCAGATGTTATTCAGAAAAATGTAGTATTGCTAGAAGAAATTATGGACCAGGAGAACATGGTCAAAAAAGAAATAAACTTTCTGAATATGGTACACAATTAAGAGAAAAACAAAAAACAAAAATGTATTATGGAGTTGGAGAAAAACAATTCAGAAAATATTTTGAAATGGCTTCAAACAAAAAAGGAATTACTGGTGAAGAATTATTAACAATATTAGAAAGCAGATTAGACAACGTTGTATATAGATTAGGATTTGCTTCTTCAAGAGCACAAGCTAGACAATTTGTAAATCATTCACAATTCGATGTAAATGGAAAGAAATGTGATATACCATCATATTTAGTAAAACCAGGAGATGTAATTTCTGTAAGAGAAATTAAGAAAGATAATGCTACAATTAAAGCTAATGTAGAAGAAAATGCTAGCAGACCTACTCCAGATTGGCTAGAAAGAGATCTAGACAATTTAACAGGTAAAGTAGTTAGATTAGCATCAAGAGAAGATATTGATTTACCAGTAGAAGAGCATTTAATAGTAGAACTTTACTCAAAATAATAGTATACCATAGCAAAGTGGTAAATATTTTAAAGGTTGCTATATCAATGCAACTCTATTAGGAGGTAAATATGATTGAATTTGAAAAGCCAGACATACAATGCTTGGAAGTTGATGAAAAAAGAAATTATTCTAAATTCGTTTGTGAACCATTAGAACGTGGATATGGTGTAACAATAGGTAATTCATTAAGAAGAATATTACTTTCTTCTTTACCTGGAACAGCAATTACAAGTATTAAAATAGAAGGTGTTTTACATGAATTCTCTACAATTCCAAATGTAGTGGAAGACGTGCCGGAACTTATTGTTAACTTAAAAGATGTTCGTCTAAAAATGGATGGAAATGAAGAGAGAGTTATTAGAATTGATGCAAAAGAAGGAGAAGTTACAGCTGGAGATATAATAACTGATGGTGTTGTAGAAGTTTTAAATAAAGACTTACATATTGCAACAGTTTCAGAAGGTGGACATTTAGTTATTGAAATGACAGTTAATACAGGAAGAGGATATAATACTGCAGAACAAAATAAAAAAGAAGGACAAGATATATCAGTACTTCCAATAGATTCAATTTATACACCTGTAAAGAAAGTAAATTATTCTGTAGAAAATACTAGAGTTGGACAAATGGTAGATTATGATAAATTAGTAATAGAAGTTTGGACAGATGGAAGTTTAAAACCATATGAAGCTCTTAGCTTAGCTGCTAAAGTAATGACTGGACACTTAGAACTATTTATAGATTTATCAGAAGCTGCAAAAAATACTCAAGTAATGGTAGAAAAAGAAGAATCTAAGAAAGAAAAAGTACTAGAAATGACAATAGAAGACTTAGAGCTTTCTGTACGTTCATTTAACTGTTTAAAAAGAGCTGGTATTGTAACAGTAGAAGATTTAGTAAATAAAACTCAGTCAGAAATGATGAAAGTAAGGAATTTAGGTAAAAAGTCATTAGATGAAGTAACAAATAAATTACATTCATTAGGATTAGACTTTGCGCCAGATGATGATTAAAATAAATTAGAAAGGTGTGAAAGAAGTGGCAAAGAATAGAAAACTTGGAAAAACAACTGCACAAAGAAAAGCAATGCTAAGAACACAAGTAACTGATTTATTAGTAAACGAAAAAATAACTACAACATTAGCTAGAGCTAAAGAAACTCAAGCTATTGCTAATAGTCTAATTGCTTTAGCTATTAAAGAAAAAGATAATTTCGAATTAGAAGACAAAAAAATAGTAAGAGCAAAAAGAGATACTAATGGAAACAAAGTTACAGAATTAGTAAAAAGCAAAAATGGTAATGAATATTTAAAAGTTGTTAAAGAAGAAGTAACAGAAAAAAGACAAAAAGATATGCCTTCAAGATTAAATGCAAGAAGAAAAATAATGAATACTGTTTGCAAAGTTAAAGATGCAGATGGAAGAAACATAGACATTCCAGCAAAATTATTTGGAGAATTAGCAGAAAGATATGATACAGCTGGAAAAGTTGGAGGATATACAAGAATAATTAAAGTAGGACCTCGTAAAGGTGACGCTGCAGAAATGGCAATATTAGAATTATTAAAATAGTTAATAAAGTAGAACACTTAAGTATTAAAATTCATTTAATATTTAAGTGTTTTTTTGTTGCAAAAGAGCTTTATTATTACAAGAAAATTTGAAATTAACTTGTTTAATTCATAAAATAATGTAAATAATTCATATATAGGAGAGATATATGAATTTTATTTTGGAAATTATAAAATTAATAATAGAATTATTAATCATAATCTTTGTGTCTAAGAATCTATTAGTTCCAGTACTTAGAAAAGTTGGAGAACTTTTAGAATTAAAGCCACAAACTATAGGGAATATTTCGGGAATTGCGACAAGTATTCCTGAATTTTTAACAGTAACATTTTCTTCTATTAGTGGAATGGCAGATGCAGGGCTTTTTAATATACTAAGTTCTAATATTATTAATTGTATTCAATATATATTGGCTATGGCAATAAATAATAATCTAAAAGTTTTAAAAAATAAAGCATTAAAAATAAATCTTGTATTAGTATTGATAACGATAATAATTCCAATAATTATCTGGAAAATAGATATAGGAGATAGTGTAGCAATAGCAGTAATATATATTATCTTATTTTATGTTTTCAATAAAATAAATAAGCATTATAACGGAAAATTAAATATCGAAACTAAAGAAACGATTTCACATGTAAAAACAAATAAAAAGAAGATACCTATTTATTTTGTATATATTTTGCTAATAGGAATTATATTATATTTAGTAGGAAATTTGTTAAGAGACACGCTAGAAAATTTACGCTATATTTTTGATGTTTCAGAAATTATTATAGGTATAGTTTTGGGAATTGCAACAAGTATACCAGAATTTGTTACATTTATAGAAAGTCAAAAATTTCATAAAAATAGTAACGAAGAATTAGGTGTAATAGAAGCTAGTAATAATCTTTTGGTATCTAATACATTAAATCTATTTATAATTCAATCAATATCAATCATAATAATAAATTTTTTGGAATAATTTGAGAAAATTTGAATATACTTACTATAGGATGATTGAGGTGATAAAATGATTTATGAAACATATATTAAAGAAAGTAAAATTATAGACAAGACAGATGAAGAGAAAAGTCTTGATTTAGTTAAGGCATTAATAAAGACAAAAATGGATTTAGAATTGGCAAGTAAAAATTTTGAATTTGCTGATGGAGAGCTTGTAGATTATTATGCATATCAGATAAAAGCTAATCAAGCCAAAATAAATTATTTATTAAAAAAGATAAAAAGAAGAGGACTAATAATAGATAATATTCAAGAAAGAGATATTAGAAATTTAACTAAACAAGAAGCAATGTAATGTATATTTGTCCATATGACTTCATAAATATTAGTAGGAGTGATGTATATGGACTATAATAATATGTTAGTTTTTGCAGCATCAATATGTTTTATATTTTTATTTGGAAGAATATTTGTAAAACCACTTAAATTTGTATGCAAATTAGCACTAAATTCAGTTCTAGGAGGTTTATTAATATTAGTAATAAACTATATAGGTCAAGGGTTTAATTTTCATATAGGACTAAATATTTTTACGTCTGCTTTAGTTGGATTATTGGGATTGCCAGGTGCAGTACTGTTAATAATATTGCAATTATTTATTATATGAGATAAAAAAATACTTTTGAATACAAAAAATGTGTAAATTGGATGTTAAAAGAAAAAAGAAGTCTTTACACTTATAAAGACAATCAAAAAAGCGACTTTAAAAGTCGCTTTTTATGATGTAGGGAAAAAAGGAACGTCCCCAAATCCCTATTCAACTGTTACAGATTTTGCTAAATTTCTAGGTTTATCAACATCTAATCCTTTTTCTTTTGAAATATAATATGCAAGTAATTGTAAAGGTATTATAGATAAAACTGGTGATAAACAAGGTTCTGTATCAGGAATGTTTATTACCTTAAAGAACTGTGATTCGTTTATCTTTTGATTTGTAATTACTAAAGTTTTAGCTCCTCTTGTAATAACTTCTTGTATATTACTTATTGTTTTTTCAACCAAATTAGGATTTGTAATAATTCCTATTACTGTAACATCATTTTCTATTAAAGCTATAGGTCCATGTTTTAATTCACCTGCTGCATAGCTCTCAGAATGAATATATGAAATTTCTTTTAATTTTAAAGATCCTTCAGATGCTACATAGTAGTCTACACCTCTACCTAAAAAGAACATATCTGTTTCTTTATATACAATATTAGCGAAGTTTTTAACTTCTGCAACATTTCCTAATGTTATTTCTGCTTTTTTAGGTAATTCCAAAAGCTCTTTTTTCATTGAATCAATTGTTGAGCTAGGAATTCTATCTAAAACTTCTGCAAAATATAATGCTAAAATATTTAATAAAACAACTTGTGAAGTATATGCTTTGGTAGAAGCAACAGCAATTTCTGGACCTGCATGTGTATAAATGCAGTAATCTGCTTCACGAGTTATAGAGCTACCAATAACATTTGCTACTGCTATAGTTTTTGCACCTTTGCTTTTGGCTAGTTTTAAAGCTGCAATTGTATCTGCAGTCTCACCAGATTGGCTAATATAAATACATAATGTATGTTCATCTATTAATGGATTTCTGTATCTAAACTCTGAAGCTATATCAACTTCAGTTGGGATTTTACAGAAATTTTCAAAAGTAGCCTTTGTAGCCAGCCCAGCATTCATTGCTGTACCACATGCAACAATATATATTCTATTAATAGTTTCTAAAAATTCTTTTTTAATTTCGAAATCATTAAAAGAGATTTTACTTTCAGATAATTTTGAACCAATTGTTTCTCTTATCGCATTTGGTTGTTCATAGATTTCTTTCAACATGAAGTCATCATAACCGTCTTTTTCTGCTGATGCAGTATTCCATTCAATACTCTTAACAACTTTATCAATTTTGTTTAGTTCATTATCATAAAAATCTATATTATCTCTTGATAGTACTGCAAATTCTCTATCATTTAGGAAATAGAAGTCTTTAGTAAATGATAAAATAGCAGGAATATCAGAAGAAATATAATTTTCATCTAAACCTCTACCAATAACTAAAGGGCTATCTTGTCTTACGACAATCATATTGTCTGGATAATATTTGCATAAGATTTCTAAAGCAAAACTACCTTTTAACTCATCACAAGCTAGTTTAACAGCTTTTAAGAAATCATTTTCTTTTTTGTAATAAAAATTAATTAAATTTGGAATAACCTCTGTATCAGTATCAGAAAGGAATGTGTATCCATTGTCTTCCAAAAATTTTCTTAAGTCATGATAATTTTCTATTATTCCATTATGCACAACCGCAAATAATTTCTCATTATCATAATGTGGATGAGAATTAATAGCAGAAGGTTTTCCATGTGTTGCCCATCTAGTATGACCAATACCAATAGTACCTTCTAAATCATTTATTCCATCCATTGCATCTAAATTTGCAATTCTTCCTTTTTCTTTTATAACTTTTATGCCATCTTTTTCTACTGTGGCAATTCCTGCAGAGTCATAACCTCTGTATTCTAATCTAAGTAAACCATTAATTAAAATTGGTTTGGCTTTTTTGGTTCCTATATAACCAATAATTCCACACATAATATATTGTACCTCCTATTAAAAAATAGCCAAAAAGTAACAATATAGCTACACAATTAGATTTGTTCTACTATCACTAGTAGGTTTTGCTAATATTTATGGTAGTAGCATACCACAGAGTACCCGCCGAAAATTTCGATTAGCTCTGACCTCGTCAACACAAAATGTGTCCTGGCGCTTTTTTATGTCATTTATATAATATAAAATTTCCTCCTTTCAAATATTTTTATCTTGTAAACTTTTTGGCTTACGGTATTATATTATAATAAAATCGAAAAAGTATCAAGTCCTTAATAAAATTATAGGTATTGCTAAATTTAAGAAAAGAGTATAAAATAAACAAGTGTAACAAATAGTTTTAGGTTATTCAATCCTGAATGGGAGGAAAAAGTATGATAGTAAGGATGGATGATTTCTACCGGATTAGTTACAAAGGAAGAGAGTTTGATTTTAAAGTTTTAGAACTTAAAGAGTCCACACATATGTGTATCGTAGGAAGCGAGGAAAAGGTTCAGGAATTGATGGTTGAGTTTCTGAAACCCAAAGACGAATCTGATGAAGATTATTACTCAGCTTTGTTTAATGCCCTAAAAGAAGGATTAAGAAAGGGACATATAGCCAAGACTTTTGGTAAAAATGTATTGGAAATTACCTTTTATTTTAATAAAGGTGTATTAATCCGTCTTTTCGCCAACAACATAAGGGCAGAGCATGGCATTAGGGTAGCAGAAACAGCACTTTTCATGGATGGCAAACAGATTTATGAAGAGTTAGATAGATTGTTTTTAAAGCTTAGTGAAAACAAAGATGATTTTTGGATTTGCTCAGATTTCTATGACAATATGTGACCGGATTTAGTAGGGATGCACCTCAGTGATGAGGTGTATTTCTGCATTGTATGAATATTGAAACAAGAATTAAACGATGGTATAATATATTGTATGATAATCATTTATTAACAAAATATGAAAAAGTTAATAAATAGGAGAGGTATTAAAATGCAGAATAATAAGTTTAATATAGAAGAGGAGATTAAAAAGTTGCCATCTAAACCAGGTGTATATCTTATGCATGATAAAAATAATAATATTATATATGTTGGTAAAGCTATTTCACTAAAAAGAAGAGTTACATCATATTTTAGAAAAACAAATAAAACCGAACGTATAAAAAAGATGGTGTCTTTAGTTGATTATTTTGAATATATAGTTGTAAATAATGAAGCAGAAGCATTAATTTTAGAATGCAATTTAATTAAAAAATATAGACCTAAATTTAATGTATTGCTAAAAGATGATAAAACATATCCATATATAAAAATTGATATAAAATCAGATTTTCCAAATGTAATTATAACAAGAAGATTAATAAATGATGGATCAAAATATTTTGGTCCATATGCAAATCCAGGTGCTGCAAAAGAAATGGTTGATTTTATAAAAAGCAAGTATAAAATTAGACAATGTAGAAATTTTAAATCTACACAAAGACCATGCCTAAATTATCATATAAAAAAATGTTTTGCTCCATGTGTGGGATATATTTCTAAAGAAGACTATAGAAAACAGATTGATGAGATAATAGATTTATTAGATGGAAAGACAAGTAAAATAATAAAAGAACTTGGATTGCAAATGGAAGAGGCATCTAAAAAACTAGATTTTGAAAAGGCGGCATATTTAAGAGATAAAATGGTTGCAATCGAAAGAATTTCGGAAAAACAAAGGGTATCAAATATATCAGAAAATAATATAGATGTTATAGGAATTGCAAAAAATGATTTAGAAGTTTGTGTAGAGATATTTTTTGTAAGAGGAAGCAAAATGGTTGGCAGAGAATATTATTTCTTCCAAGATTTAGTTGATATGTCAGACAGCGAGATTTTATCAGGGTTTATAAAACAATATTATATGGATAATCCTAATTTACCAAATAAAATTATGATGAGATATGAGCCAGAAGATAAAGAAACGATAGAAGAATGGCTTTCTAATATTGCAAATCATAAGGTAGAAATAAAAACTCCGCAAAAAGGAGAAAAACTACGTTTTGTGGAAATGGCAGAAAATAATGCAGAAGTTACTTTAAAAAATAAATTTGAAGATAAAAATAGTCTATTGTTAGAATTAAAAGATGTATTAAAGATGGATAAAATACCAAGAAAAATTGAATGTTATGATATATCTAATATTTCAGGAACAAATATGGTTGCAGGAATGTGTGTAATGCAGAATGGTATTATAAAGAAGAATCTATCTAGAAGATTTAAGATAAAAACAGTATATGGTCAAGATGATCCAAGATGTATGGAAGAAGTAATAGAAAGAAGATTAAAACATTCACTAAATGGAACTAGTACAGGATTTGGAAATTTACCTGATGTAATATTTGTAGATGGGGGAATTACCCAAATTAGAGCAGCAAGAAGAGTAATTGATAAACTAAATGTAGATATAAAAATTTTTGGAATGGTAAAAAATGATAAACATAGAACCAGAGCTTTAATGGACGAAGATAGAAATGAAATAGAAATATCAGAGGAATTATTAAACTTAATTACAAAATTCCAAGATACAGTTCATGATACTGCAATTTCTTATCATAAAAAATTACGTGAGAAAGAAATGACTGAATCGGCTTTAGATAAAATTTCTGGAATAGGTGAGGTAAAGCGAAATTTATTATTAAAAAGATTTAAAACTGTTAGTAATATTAAAAATGCATCACCTGAAGAATTAATGACAGTAAAAGGAATAAATAGAGATTTAGCAATAAAAATAAAACAAGAATTACAATAATATAATAATAACTGCTTTCGTGAAGTATAGAGAGCAGTTTTTTGTTAGACAATATATGGAAAAAATGGTATAATAATTATGTTTACAATCTGTTGAAAGGAGAAAGAATAATGAGAAGAGAGCGGTTAGGTTACAAAGTGGGAGATTTACTAGTAGTAAAATCACCAGAAACAGGAATCGCAGCGAAAGTAGCAATCCAAAAAGACGGAACGCTTGTGGCAAGTCTTATGAATATGGTTGAGGTAATGGAGAAGGAGATGCAGGCCAATAAAGAAGATGAAAAGCCATCCAAAAAGAAAATGATAACAGGGATGATACTTTTTAATTTGGCAATAATTGGAGCATTTATTTTGGCTTCCGGAGTTGCAGTTGGTTTAGTGGCGGCGTTATATTTTATTGCAATGACCTTTTCTGCAATATATTTTCTATTGCCACAGATTATTTATGCAGTAAAGTATAAGGAAATGGTGCAATATGAAAGCATATTTAGAAAAGTGGATACTTGTTATTGCTAAGGATGGAAATAAACAAAGCTAATATAAAAAATATAACGGTTAAGCCATTTGTTCAAGAGATTAACGATAGAATGAATATTGACAATATTAGACAGATATTTTTGGCGGTGGCTATCACACCGTTTATATTACTTGTTTCATATGTCAACATAATTGTTCTATTTGTGATGGAAGCAGTTATATGTGTAATTTATTTTATCTCCATAAAAAATGAGAGGCTGCTAGAAATATTGAACAAGATAAATGAGCTTCTGATATATAGGAAGCCAACAGAACAGCAAATTGAAAATGTTTTGTTTGGTCTCAACTATCTAAAAAAGTGCGAAGAAACAGATGTTGCAAGGTGGTTCTACTTTCACTAACTTTTCAAAAGCTCGATGCAAAAGCAATGAAAAAACAGTCATAAACCTAGATTAGGTATGGCTGTTTTTTCAATTTTGATAAAATTATAAATCTAAAAAGCAATCAAAAATGTTGCTGTTAATTAAATTATACAAAAAGGGATTTTAGGACCGTCCCCAAATCCCCATAAATCTATAACAATATTCCAGCTTCTAGAGCAATTTTAATCATTTTTGTTAATCCTTGTTCGCGTTCTTCTGGTGTTGCTTGTTTGTTTATAAATTGTGAGTCTACAACTGTCATTAAACAAGCAGCTTTTTTATTTAAAAGTTTTGCATTGTAGAATAATGCAAATGCTTCCATTTCTGCTGCTATAGGATTTATATTTTTGGGAATTCTATTAAAGAATTTTTTAGGGTTTGTCATATAAAAATCTACAGCATCTGTACAAACAGTATTTCCTTCTGTTACTTTTATATCAGAAATGTCAGCGACTTGTTTTATTATAGAATTAAGATTTTTATCTGCTGAACAAATATGGCAATCGTCATTATTAAAAGTAAGTGCATAATTTCCTTCTGTATAGACGTCATCTGCAAGAACAACATCAAATAGGTCTAATTCTTTAATATATCCTCCGCAAGAACCAATCCTTATAATATTTTCTACATCATAAAATTTATATAATTCATATGAATAAATTCCAACACTTGGCATACCCATACCATGTGCCATAACAGAAATTCTTTTTCCTTTATATAAACCTGTATATGCTAACATATTTCTAACAGAATTAACTAATTTGGCATCTTCTAAAAAATTTTCTGCTATATATTTTGCACGTAAAGGATCTCCAGGCATAATAACAGTTTTTGCAAAGTCGCCAATTTCAGCTTCATTATGTGGTGTCATATATAAACCTCCTAAAATTAAATTTTATATTAGTATATCATATTATTAAAAAGTTATAATCTTGTGATATATAAATGTAACATAAAAGTAATATTATGGAAATATACAAATTAATGCAAAAAATGTATAATATTTGTAGAAAAAGCGAAAAAAGGAGAGATAAATATGTGGACATGTTTATATTTAAGCCATATAGTAGTAATCATAATGATTATAATAGCTATTTTAGGAATTATATATGGAATAAGTCAAAAAAAGATTAAAGTTTATCAAGTTATTGTTATATTCTTATTTTGTGTAATTTCAATGGCATTGGTTACAGGTGTAACATCAATGCAATGTATAGATGATTTAAATAGTGAAATAGACTACACTACAGAAAATACTAAAACTGATTATTGGACATATGATTCTACAGAAATGTCAATGGTAGATAGTTATACAGCTGGTTATACAAAATTAGTTGATTTAAAAACAGGAAATTTAGTAGCAGTTAAAGATGATGCTATTTCAACAGGAAAAGACATAATTGATTTAAGTAATAAAGAAGAAGCAGATGCTGCTTATCAGGAAATCGATATTCAAGAAGAATTAAATGCTACAGATGATTATTTAATTACTTTAGATTCAAAAGAATTTATAAAATCTACAGATGATATTTACTACGTAACTTATAATTATACATATACAAACTCAGAAGATGCAACTGAAGAAAAAGGAAAAGTATATTATATTGTAAATAGTGATAATCAAATGAAAACAATTGTTATGACAAGTATTAATAACGAAGACAAAGAAGTAGAATTTGAAGAAAGAGTATTAGAAATCATTAATACAATGGATTTATAAAAGGAGGTAAATTTCATGGTAATAGCATTAAATTTTGTTTTTGATATAATAGTAGCAATTTTAGTGTATGAATATTTTAAAAGAGATAAAAAAATTGAGGCTTTTGCTGCAGCTGTTATTATAAAGGTAGCATATTTCTTATCATCAACAGTAATTATGGGACAATTTAATTTTATAGGTTTCATAATTTACATATTAATAATGATTTGTGTTGCTAGATTGTATATTATAATAGTGCAAGAAATATATAAGACAGAGCTACATCCAGTATTATTTATATTTGTTACAGCACTAATTGGAGCATTAATAATGTCATTAATAGGAGAAATCTTATACACAGTATTATTTAAATTAATAACATTATTTGCAGCTACTTTCCAATATACATTAGATAAAATTTCTTAAATACTTGAATGATAAAAATTAGTATGATAGAATGAAGAAAATTAATTAAGAATATGAGAGATTAAAAAAAAACCGATTTTGGCGATTTTTTAATCTCTCTTTTGTTTTTTAGAAAGGGGTTAATATATATGAATACTAAGTATATTTTTGTAACAGGAGGAGTTGTTTCTGGACTTGGAAAAGGTATAACAGCAGCATCATTAGGTAGGCTTTTGAAAAATAGAGGATATAAGGTAACTATTCAGAAATTCGACCCATATTTAAATGTAGATCCGGGAACAATGAGCCCATATGAACATGGAGAAGTATTTGTTACAGATGATGGAGCAGAAACAGATTTGGATTTAGGACATTATGAAAGATTTATAGATGAAAATTTAACTAAAGATTCTAGTATTACTATGGGAAAAATTTATTTAGAAGTTTTAGAGAAAGAAAGAGAAGGAGAATATTTGGGAAAAACAGTACAAGTTATCCCACATGTAACAAATAAAATAAAGGAAAAGATATATAGTTTCGAAAATACAGATACTGATATAGTAATTACAGAAATAGGAGGGACTGTTGGAGATATAGAGGGTCTTTCTATAATAGAAGCAATAAGACAAGTGGGCTTAGAAAAAAATCCAGAAGATGTGCTATATATTCATGTTACACTACTTCCATATATAAGTGGCTCTAACGAGATAAAATCAAAACCAACTCAACATTCGGTTAAAGAATTACAATCTTATGGAATAAAACCGAACATATTAGTATGCAGAAGTGAAATAGATATACCAGATTCTATAAGAGAAAAACTAGCGTTGTTCTGTAATGTAAGAAAAGAAAATGTAATCCAAAATAAAACAGTAAAATGTTTATATGAAGTACCACTTATGCTAGAAAGAGAAGGATTAGGAAGGGCTGTTTGCAACCAACTAAGATTAGATAACTATATTCCAGACAATTCTGAATGGCAAGAAATGATAAATAAGATAGAAAATATAAAAGATAAAACAGTAAAAATTGCAATTGTAGGAAAATATACTAAATTAGAAGATTCATATATATCAGTAATAGAAAGTTTAACACATGCAGGTTATGCAAATAATGTAAAAGTAAAAGTAGATTTAATAGATTCAGAAAAATTAAATAAAGATAATGTAGAAGAAAAATTAAAAGGATATGACGGAATTGTAGTTCCGGGAGGATTTGGAAATAGAGGAATAGAAGGAATGATAACAGCAATTGAATATGTTAGAGAAAACAATATTCCATTTTTAGGAATTTGTTTGGGAATGCAGATGGCAGTTGTAGAATTTGCAAGAAATGTATTAAAGTTAGAAGATGTGAATTCAGAAGAGTTTAATGAAAATGCTAAAAATAAAGTTATACATATAATGGATGAACAAAAGGAAGTTAAGAAAAAAGGTGGAACAATGAGACTTGGTGAATATCCTTGTTTATTAAAGGAAAATACTAAAGTAAAAGAATTATATGAGAAAGAAAATATTTTCGAAAGACATAGACATCGCTTTGAGTATAACAATGAATATAAAGAAATGCTAGAAAATGCAGGCTTAATATGTTCTGGAATTTCACCAAATGGAGAATTAGTAGAAATAGTAGAATATAAGAAACATCCATTTTTTATTGGTGTTCAATTCCATCCAGAACTAAAATCAAGACCAAATAGACCAGCACCAGTATTTGTCGGACTAATAAAAGCAGCAAAAGAAATTGATTAGAAGACGTTCCTGTTTGGAAAATGAGGTAAAGTAAAAGAAAATAAGATAAAGGCTAGAGCAAATTCTAGTCTTTATTAAATATAAAAATTGGTTATAAAAAAGTGAGCTTATTAATAAAATTAATAATGAAAACTTGCTTAAAAACAGAAATGTGAATTTTATGTGAAAATTAGCAAACATACTTGACAAGTGCTAAAAAAAGGTATAAATTATTAGCAGTCACAAAGAAAGAGTGCTAATAATCATATATAGGAGGTAATGTGTAATGATAAAACCATTAGCAGACAGAGTATTATTAAAAATGGAAGAAGAAGAGGAAAAAACAAAAAGCGGAATTATTTTATCAACATCAGCAAAGGAAAAACCACAAACTGCAAAAGTTATAGAGGTTGGTCCTGGCGAAAAAATTGATGGTAAATTAGAAGAGATGTATGTAAAAAAAGGAGATAGAGTAATAATAAACACATACTCAGGCTCAGATGTTAAATATGAAGGCGAAGAATATAAGATTGTAAGACAATCAGATATTTTAGCTGTTGTAGAATAATAGAAAAGAAAGGTTGGTAATTTACTATGGCAAAGGAAATTAAATTTGGTGAAGATGCAAGAAAATCATTATTAAATGGTGTAAATAAATTAGCAGATACAGTAAAGGTTACATTAGGACCAAAAGGTAGAAATGTAGTTCTAGATAAAGGATTTGGTTCTCCATTAATAACAAATGATGGTGTAACAATAGCGAAAGAAATAGAATTAGATGACGCTTTCGAAAATATGGGAGCAAAACTTGTAAAAGAAGTTTCTACAAAAACAAATGATGTTGCAGGAGATGGAACAACTACAGCAACTGTTTTAGCACAAGCTATGGTAAAAGAAGGTGTTAAGAATGTTGCAGCTGGTGGAGATCCAATGGCAATAAAAAGAGGTATGGATAAAGCAACAGCAAAAGCTGTAGAAGAAATACAAAAAATAAGTGTTGCAGTAAATGGAAAAGATGATATTGCAAGAGTTGCAAGTGTATCATCAGATAATGAAGAAGTTGGAAACTTAATTGCAGAAGCAATGGAAAAAGTATCTAATGATGGTGTTATAACAATAGAAGAATCAAAAACATCTGATACAGCAGTTAATGTAGTAGAAGGTATGCAATTTGATAAAGGATATATCTCTCCATATATGGTAACAGATACAGAGAAAATGGAAGCTGTTTTAGATAATCCATATATTTTAATTACAGATAAGAAAATAAGTAATATCCAAGAAATATTACCATTATTAGAAAATTTAATGCAACAATCTGCAAAATTAGTTATTATCTGTGATGATATGGAAAATGAAGCATTATCTACATTAGTACTTAATAAATTAAGAGGTGTATTAAATGTAGTTGCTGTTAAAGCTCCTGGATATGGTGATAGAAGAAAAGAAATGTTACAAGATATAGCTATCTTAACAGGTGGAGAAGTTATAACAGGTGATTTAGGATTAGAACTTAAAGATACCAGAATTGACCAATTAGGAAGAGCAAAACAAGTTAAAGTTCAAAAAGAAAATACAATAATTGTTGATGGAATGGGAGATAAACAGCAAATAGCTGATAGAATTGGACAATTAAAAGCTCAAATAAATGAAGAAAAGAGCGATTTTGATAGAGAAAAGCTACAAGAAAGATTAGCTAAAATTGCTGGTGGTGTAGCTGTAATAGAAGTTGGAGCTGCAACAGAAATAGAAATGAAAGATAAAAAATTAAGAATTGAAGATGCATTATCTGCAACAAAAGCAGCAGTTGAAGAAGGTATTGTTGCAGGTGGTGGAACAACATATGTAGATATTATTCCAGAAGTTAGCAAATTTGTTGATACATTAGAAGGAGACGAAAAATTAGGAGCTTCAATAGTTCTTAAAGCATTAGAAGAACCAGCAAAACAAATAGCTAGAAATGCAGGCTTAGAACCAGCAGTTATAGTAGAAGAAGTTAAAAAATCAGCTAAAGGTGTTGGATTTAATGCAAGAGCTGAAAAATATGAAGATATGAAAAAAGCAGGTGTAGTTGATCCAACTAAAGTTACAAGAAGTGCTTTACAAAATGCTGAAAGTATAGCTTCTATGATATTAACAACAGAAAGCCTAGTAGCAGATAAAAAAGAAGAAAAATGTAACTGTGTTGGAGGAGCAAATACAGGAATGCCAGACATGGGAGGAATGTATTAATAAAAAAAGTGAAAAGGGATTTTGGGGACGTTCCTTAAATCCCTTTTTTAGGCTAAAAATAGCCAAATAATTGAAAAAAGTTACATTAGGTTGGATTATTTCTAAATAACATGTGTTCGAGTAGGCTAGGAACTTCTAGTCTGCTCGAACCAGTTATTGGCATAAAGGAGAGGTCGCACAAAACAAAACAGGCTGAGGATAATTTCTCAGCCTGTTTTGTTTCGTATTTAAACTAGCAACATCCGTTTCTTCTATTTCCACCACATAAGCAGAATATTATAATTAATAGTATTATCCATGTGCAGCAATCATCTCCAAAACCGAAACCACATCCACAGCCTCTATTTTCTGGCATATCAATCCCTCCTTTCAAATTGCATAAGTATAACTGTTAAAAAATATTAAAACAGCAAGCTTGTTAGCAACCGCATGGGTCACATGGTGTGTCACATCCACATCCAGAATTTCTACTATTTCCACAACCGCAGAAAAGTATTAAGAAAAGAATGATGAACCATAATAAATCATTATTACAACACATAAATATTACCTCCCTTTTCTTTTAACCTTAAGTTTTTCCTTAGTATGATATATCTTATTCGGAATATATCTATTGTGTTACTAAAAAAATAATGATATAATTTCTGGCAGAATGGTAGTGTATATAGGAAAAGGAGAAAAAATATATGGGTAATATTGTTTTATTAGATGAATTAACAATAAATAAAATAGCAGCAGGTGAAGTTATAGAAAGACCAGCATCTGTAGTAAAAGAAATGGTGGAAAACTCAATAGATGCAGGTGCAACAGCTATAACTGTAGAAATAAAAAATGGAGGAATATCTTTTATACGAATAACTGATAATGGTAAAGGAATTGCAAAAGATGATACAGAAATTGCGTTCGAAAGACATGCAACAAGTAAAATAAGACAAGCAAGCGATATAGAGACAATCCACTCTATGGGTTTTAGAGGCGAGGCTTTAGCAAGTATTGCAGCTGTTGCAAATGTAGAACTAATAACAAAGACAGCAAATGATGAAATAGGAACAAGACTAGTAGTAGAAGCAGGAAAAGTATTAGAACACGAAGAAATTGGATGTAAAACAGGAACATCAATAACAGTAAGAAATTTATTCTTTAATACACCAGTTAGATATAAATTTTTAAAGAAAGATTTTACAGAATCAGGTTATATAGAAGATGCTATTACAAGACTTGCATTAGTAAATCCAAACATTGCATTCAAACTAATTAATACAGGAAAAACTATTATACAAACAGCTGGAAATGGAGATATCCAAGCAGTTATATATGGTATATACGGTAAAAATATTGCGGAAAATGTGTTAAAAGTAGATTATACATACGAAGATATATATATTTCAGGTGTTATAGGAAAACCAGAAATAGCAAGATCAAATAGGTCAAACCAATTATTCTTTGTAAACAATAGATATGTAAAAGACAAAACTTTATCAGGAGCAATAGAAAAAGGATTTAAAGGACTACTTACAATAGGAAAATATGCATTTTCGATTTTAAATATAGAAATGGATCCTTCAAAAGTAGATGTAAATGTGCATCCTGCAAAATTGGAAGTTAGATTTTCTGACGAGTCAAAAATATTTAAGTCTGTATATCATGCAGTAAATGATACACTATTAAAAAATGATTTAATAAAAAATTCAGATAGAGGAGAAGAAAAAAATAATTTAGGAACTACTTCATTATTTGGAAACAGAAGTACAATAGGAGCAGAAATTAATAATAATAGGTTTAATAGTTTATTAGAATTACAAAGAAAAATAAAAGAAGATTTAGAAAAGAGTAAGAAAGATATAAATTATAATCCATTTAAAATGGAAGAAGAGGAAAAAGAAGAAATTAATAAGACAGAAGAAACAAAAACAATAGTTACAACTAATCCAGTAGAAGAAACTACACATGTAGAAACAGAACCAAAAGTAGAAAATACTAATAATAGTGTTAAAACAGAAGAAGTGGTAACTGAGCCTAAAGAAGATAAAAAATTAGACATAAAAGAATTAGAAGAAGCTAGTAAAGAGATAGACAAACAAATTGAAAATTTAACAAATAATAATATAAAAGAAGAAGAGAAAAAAGAAAGTTTTGACGAAATGTATTTTAAAATTTTTGGTACAAAACCACCAAAAATAGAAGATGATAATCAAAAACAAGAACCACAAGCAATTACCAAAGAAGACAATACAACTTTATTTGATAATATAGAAGATGACTATAAATATAAACAACAATATAAATTTATAGGAATAGTATTTAATACATACATTATCTTTGAGATGGATGATGAAATGTATATAATGGATCAACATGCTGCACATGAAAGAATTATGTTTGAAAAGGTAAAAAAGAATTTCTATGCAGAAGAAGAAAAAGATTCACAATTAATGATTTTGCCAGACATAATAACTTTAACACATAAAGAAATGGACATTGCTAAAGAAAATATGGAACTATTTAGAAAAGCAGGATTTATAATAGAAGAATTCGGAGACAATACTATAAAAATTTCTGGAACACCAAGTATATGTTTAGATCTTAATACAAGAGATTTATTCTTAGAAACTTTAGATGAAATAAATTCTGTTTCTAGAACTGCAAAACAAGAAATTGAAAATAAATTTTTAGCAACAATTGCATGTAAAGCAGCTGTAAAAGCGCATATGGTTTTAACAAAAGAAGAGGTAGAAAGTTTAATGGATGAATTATTAAAATTAACAAATCCATTTACTTGTCCACATGGTAGACCAACTGTTATAAAGATGTCTAAATATGAAATAGAAAGAAAATTTGAAAGAAAATAAGATGGAGGAAAACGTGGAAGAGGCAATATCAAAAAAAGATGTTATAGTAATAGGAGGACCAACTGCTTCAGGAAAAACTGGATTATCTATAGAACTTGCAAAAAGAATAAATGGACAAATTGTATCTGCAGATTCTATGCAAATATATAAAGATATGGATATTGGAACAGCTAAAGTTACAAAAGAAGAAATGCAGGGTGTAAAACATTATATGATTGATATTGTTTCTCCAGATGAGAGATATTCGGTTGCAGATTTCAAAGCAGATGCAGAAAATGCAATTGAAGAGATAATAAAAAATGGATATACACCTATAGTAGTAGGAGGAACAGGATTATATATAAATAGTCTAATATATAATATTAATTACCCAGAATTAGAATTCGATAAAGAATACAGAGAATTTTTAGAAGAAAAAGCTAGAACAGAAGGTTTAGAAAAATTATATGAACAAGCAGAAAAAATAGACAAAGAAGCTACTTCTAAAATTAGCCCAAATGATAGAAAGAGAATATTAAGGATATTAGAAATATATAATCAAACAGGAAAAACTAAAACAGAACTTGAAAAAATTTCAAGAGCAGAACCACCAAAATATAATTATAAAGTATTTGCAATAAATTATGATAGAAGTAAATTGTATGATAGAATAAACCTTAGAGTAGATAAAATGATAGAACAGGGACTTATTCAAGAAGTTAAAAATATAAAAGAAAAGTATAACGAATTCCCTACAGCTATGCAGGGACTAGGATATAAAGAAGTTGTCCAATACTTAGAAAATAAATGTACATATGAAGAAATGGTGGAAAAAATAAAACAAGAAAGTAGAAGATATGCTAAAAGGCAAATTACATGGTTTAAAGCAATAAAAGAACTGATTTGGTTAGATGCAGAAGATGGAATCGAAAAGAACATAGAAATTATCTTGGAGGAGATAAATTGAAAGAAAAAATAGAAGGCAAAAGAAAAACAAATAAAATAAAAATTGTTTTTATAGTTATATTAGTTGTAGCAGTGCTAATATATGCTGGGTATACAGCTTGGCAATTATTTGCACATCCAACAGATGTATTTTTGGTAGAACAGGGTTCTATTTCAGAAGAAATAAAAGCAGAAGGGTATATAATAAGAGATGAAACCAAAGTGCAAGGTAACAACTATAAAAATGGTATAGTTCAGATAAAAGCAGAAGGAGAAAAGTGTGCAAAAGACGAAAATATTTTTAGATATTATTCAACAGGAGAAGATGAACTTATACAAAAAATCCAAGAACTAGATGAAAAGATAGATGAAGCACAAAAAAGTGATACTACATCAATACTTCCTGGTGATATAAAATTATTGGATGAAGAAATAGAATTAAGATTGAAAGAAATTTCTAAAAATAATAATATTCAAAAAATTGCTGAATATAAAAAAGAGATAGAAAACTATATACTTAAAAAAACAAATATTGTTGGAGAAAATAGTAAGGCAGGTTCTTATTTAAATAATTTGATACAGGAAAGAAAGAATTATGAGAATCAATTAAACTCTGGTAGTGAATATATAAAAGCTCCAATGAGTGGAGTAGTATCATATAAAGTAGATGGATTAGAAGATGTTTTAACACCAGATGATTTTAGTAGTTATAACAGATCTTTCTTCGAAGGTTTAAATTTAAAAACAGGTCAAACAGTTGCTACAAATACTGAATGTGGAAAAGTTGTAAATAATTATGAATGTTACATTGCGACGATTATAAAAAAAGAGCAATTACATGACATAGAACAAGGAGATAAATTAAATTTACGTCTATCAAATGGAGATGAAATATCTAGCAGTGTTGAATATGCTATGGAACAAACAGATGATGATGTTTTAGTTGTTTTTAAAATAAGCAAAGATGTAGAAAAATTAATAAGTAATAGAAAGATTTCGTTTGATATTATATTCTGGCAATATTCAGGATATAAAGTACCTAACACAGCTATTATAAAGGAAAATGATTTAGCATATGTAGTTAGAAATAGAGCAGGATATTTAACAAGAGTTCTTGTAAAAGTAGAAAAAGAAAATGATAGCTATTCAATAATAGATAACTATAGTTCTGATGAACTAAAGGAAATGGGATATAATTCATCAGAATTAAATGTTAGTACAAAAATAAATATGTATGATGAAATACAAACAATAGCAAATCCAGAAATAAAATAATATTACAATAATATTACAATAATGTTAAAAATGAATTACAAAAATAAAAAACTATTGACAATAATTAAAAAAAGTTAGATACTATATGCAAATACCAACAAAGGAGAAATATTAGGAGGTTTTTTTAATGGCAGGAGCTATAATGAACAAAGTATGGGATTTATTTGGAATGGATACAGAAAGAGACGCAGAAGAAGTAGAAGAAAAAACATATGATAACAATGATTACGATACATATGATGGATATGATGAAGAAGAAAATGATGAAATAGAAGATAGAAGAATTTTTGGAAAGAGAAACAAAGAAAAAGTTGTTTCTATGCCACAAACTCAACAAATAAAAATGGTAATTTCACAACCTACAACATTTGATCAATCAGAAGAAATATGTGAATTTTTAAAAGAGAAAAAATCAGTAATTGTAAACTTAGAATATGTAAATAAAGATGTTGCAAGAAGAATTGTAGACTTTATTAGTGGTGGAGTTTTTGCTCTAGATGGACACATTCAAAAAGTTTCAAATTCAATATTCTTAATAGCACCTTACAATTATGAAATTACAAATGAAATGGCAAGAGAAGAAATATCAAATAAATTATCAGTATCTTGGTTAAAAAATAATACAAAGAACTAAATATAAGCACGTATAATCGTGCTTATATTAAGGTTGAATAAATAAATAATAGACAAAAGGAGGCGTAGCAATATGCTTACACCATTAGATATAGAAAATAAAAAGTTCTCTAAACAAATGGTTAATGGTTACAGTGTAGAAGAAGTAGATGACTTTTTAGATGAATTAACTAAAGATTATGGAAAAGCTTATAAAGAAAGTACAGAAGCTAAAAAGACAATAGATGAATTAACACAAAGTTTAGCTCATTATAAAAATATAGAAGAAACTATACAAAGTACTTTAGTTATGGCTCAATCAACAGCAGAAGATGTAAAAAATGTAGCAAGACAACAAGCAGAACAAATCGTAAAAGATGCAAAAGGAAATGCACAAAAAGAGGCTGATGGTTTAGTACAAGAAATAAACATGAAGAAAAAAGAATTAGACGATCTAAAAAAACAATTTGATGTATATAAAGCTAAAATGGAAGCTTTATTAATATCTCAATTAGAATTATTAAAAGATATAAATAAAGAAGAAGAATAAATTTATAGCACAGCTAAAGACAAGTTTTACTATTATTTGTAAAATTTGTCTTTTATTGGCTTTATTACAGAACTATTAAATGTATGTTACAATTATATTAATAATATTGACATATCTTTAATATTTAATAAAATATATGGTGTAAAGAGGTATTATGAGAATTATAGGCGGATTAGCAAGAGGAACAAAATTATATACTTTAGAGGGTTTGAATACTAGACCAACTTTGGATAAAGTTAGAGAAGCGATATTTAATATTTTACAAAATAACATAAGAGATACAGTTGTGTTAGATTTGTTCGCTGGTAGTGGAGCAGTTGGGTTAGAGAGCATAAGTAGAGGAGCAAAAAAGGCTATATTATGTGATAATAATAAACAAGCTATTCAAATTATAAATAAAAATGCTCAAAAAATGAGAGTAGAAGATAAAGTACAAATTCTGTGTATAGATTACGAAAATTTCTTAAGTAATACACAGGAAAAGTTTGATTTTATTTATATAGACCCACCATATAATACCGATTATATTAGCAATAGTATTAAGTTAATAAATGATAGAAATTTATTAGCAGAAGAGGGAATTATTATTGCAGAAACAGATGAAGAAGAACGAGTAAAAGACGAAATTGATAAATTGAAAACAAGTATAAATATTTATGATACTAGAAAATATGGTAGAGCAAGGTTAATATTTATGCGAAAGGAGTAGACAAATGGAGATTTTCACATTATTAGAGACCCTAGAGGAAATACTAGAACAAAGTAAGAAACTTCCATTTACAGATAAAGCAGTTGTTGATAAGGAAGCTATATTAGAAGTTATAAAAGAAATAAGACTAAAACTTCCAGACGAATTAAAACAAGCAAAATGGATTAAAGAAGAGAGACAAAGAATATTAACTGAAGCTCAAAAAGAAGCGAATGACATTGTAAAAGAGGCAGAAACAAGAATTATTTCTATGATTGATGAACATGAAATTACTAAAAAAGCATATGAACAAAAAGCACAAATAATAGAAACTGCAAATGAAATGTCAAGGGAGATATCACAAGGAACAAAAGAATATGCTGATAATGTCTTAGGAAGTATTCAAACAGCATTAGAAGATGCATTAAAAGTTATACAAAATAATAGAAAAGAATTAAAATAAATTGGAAGTCAGAGGTTGGTATGTATTTTTTTACTATATGATACAGACATCTGACCTTTTTTTGTATATAGTAAGCTAATTCTTCTAGTAGAAGAATTAGCTGTACTAGAGACTTATGGCGGATGCTAGATTTTCTAGCATTTTCCAATGCGTAGTAAATCTTGCATCCGCTTTTGTATATAGTAGAAATCGGAGGGAATGTAATGGCAAAAGCAAGAAGAGCAAAAAGTACTAGAAGAACATCAACTAGTAGAACTAATTCTAGAAGTACTACAAGAACAAGAAAGAAGAAAAATAATATAGATAAAAATTTAGTAGTTGTTGTAATGATAATAACAAGTTTATTACTTTGTGTTTTAATATATGCACAGTCAGGATGGATTGGTGAACATTTAAGCCCTGTGCTTGGAGGCATAATGGGCTGGATAAAATATATTATACCTGTTGGAACATTAGCAATGGCGATTAAGATTGCTATTGATGACAAAGAATATTTAAGCAAAAAAATAGTAAATTATATTATATTTTTAGTGTGTATTGCAGCAACTATGGTAATTGTCGAAATAAACAAAGGAGTTTTATCGATAAATCTGGATTTCTCTACTTTCTTAGAAGAAGCTTATGACTTAGGAACACAAAATGTTGCAGGTGGAGTTATTGGAGCTATAATTGCAATGCCAGTATGTAAATTGATAGGAACAATCGGAGGAATTATACTATTAGTAGGAATTGCACTTATCACATTAATTAATTTATTTGAAATAAAACCAGCAGAAATAATTAGAGACTTCTTCGAAAGAATGAAAGAAAGAAGAGAGTATGAAGAAGATGATGAAGAGGATGAGGACGAAGAAGAGCTAGAAGACCAAAAAAGTGTATTAATAGAAAAGAAGAAGGATAAAGCAAAGAATAAGAAAAATAAGAAAGAAAAAGCAGAAGAGAAGGAAGAAAAAGAAGAAATTCCAATAGAAGAGCAAATAACGATTAATTTAAATGAAACAGAACCAAAGAAGAAAAAATTAAATCATGGTAAGGAAGAAAGTAATACAGGAACAAAGGAAAATAAACCAAATCAAATAGAAGCAAATTTATTTAAACAAGAACAAGAAAAGAAAGAAGAAAAGACAAAAGAGGTATTAGTATTAGAACATGGATTAACAGAAGAAGAAGAAAACTATGAATTCCCACCAATCGAATTACTTAGTGAAGGCGAAGGAAGAGTATTTAAAGGTGGAAAAAAGGCATTAACAGATACTGCAGCGAAACTACAAAAAACTTTATATAGCTTTGGAGTATCTGCAAAAGTAGAAAATGTTTCTGTTGGACCTGCTATAACAAGATATGAAGTAAAACCAGCAGAAGGTGTTAGAGTAAACAAAATTGCAAATCTTGCAGATGATATTGCATTAAGTTTAGCAGCAGAGAGCATAAGAATAGAAGCTCCAATTCCTGGTAAACAAGCTGTTGGAATAGAAATTCCAAATAAGGAAAATGAAGTAGTACATTTACGAGATATTATAGAAACAGAAGAATTTGTAAATCATAAATCAAAATTAGCATTAGCATTAGGAAAGAATGTTGGTGGAGAGGCTGTTATTGCAGATGTTGCAAAAATGCCACATGTTTTAATAGCTGGAAGTACAGGTTCTGGAAAGAGTGTTTGTATAAATACATTAATTACAAGTATATTGTATAAAGCAAAACCAAATGAAGTAAAACTATTAATGGTAGACCCTAAAGTTGTTGAATTATCTGTATATAATGGAATTCCACATTTATTAATTCCAGTAGTAACAGATCCAAAAAAGGCTGCAGGAGCATTAGCATGGGCTGTTCAAGAGATGGTAAATAGATATAGTCTTTTTGCAAACAAAGGTGTAAGAGATATTAAAGGATATAATGCAGCAATAGAAAAAGAAGGTGGAACAGGTAAATTACCACAAATAGTAATAATAATAGATGAGCTTGCAGATTTAATGATGGTTGCAGCAAAAGATGTAGAAGATGCAATTTGTAGATTAGCACAAATGGCAAGAGCTGCAGGAATGCATTTAGTAATAGCAACTCAAAGACCATCTGTTGATGTTATTACAGGTATAATAAAAGCAAATATTCCATCAAGAATAGCATTTGCTGTTTCATCACAAGTAGACTCTAGAACAATATTAGATGCAGTAGGAGCAGAAAAACTATTAGGAAAAGGAGATATGCTATTTTATCCATCTGGTGCGTCAAAACCAACAAGAGTCCAAGGTTCATTTGTATCTGATAGCGAAGTAGAGAAAATAGTAGATTTCTTGAAATTTAATGGTGGAGAAGCAAAATATAATGAAGATATAATTGAAAGTATAGAAAAAGCAAATAGTACAGACCAAGAATTAGATAGAATGGAAGAGGAAGATGATACAGACCCATTATTAATGGAAGCAATAGACACTGTTGTAGAAACCGGACAAGCCTCAACATCTTTTATTCAAAGAAGATTTAAGGTCGGATATGCAAGAGCTGGTAGAATAATAGACCAAATGGAAGAACGAGGAATTATTTCTGGATACCAAGGAAGTAAGCCAAGAGAAGTTTTAATTACAAAAGAAAGATTAGACGAATTAAAAATGGGAACTACGCCAGATGAAAATACTTAAGAAAGGTGGAAAAATATGCCGAAAGAAAAGATTTTTTCTAAGCTAAAATATAAGGACTATAATAATTTGTTAGAGCAGGTTTTAGAGAAAAAAGATTTTTCTAGCACTGGTAAAAACTTGATATTAAGCGTCTTATATAAGATGGAAACAAATTATAATGATTATAGAACAGTTAAAAGAGATATTACAGCTAAAGAAGAAATTTTAACTGATTTTATAAATCTTGTAAGAGATTATTGTAATAGTTTAATTGTTATAAAACCAGAAAGTAAAAGAAGTTCATTGCTAAGTAATACTGAATCTAAATATATTGCAAATTTAGATAAAAAAGAATTAGAGGTATTTCCAAATGAAAAATATATTTTAGAAGGTCTTTATAGCTTATATAATAATAATGCCATGGTAAATGACAAGTATGGCATACTAAAAGATGCTATTATGGAAATTTTTGTACATGGAAATTCTAGCAATAATATTGAGCTTTTAAGAGATTTTAATGGATTTGCATGGTATGTTGCCAAAAATGAATTTGAAGATGCTTATGCTAATTTAATTTTTCAAGATATAAGAATAATTGCAGGAAATGACTTATTGAAAGCTTGGGTATATAACAAAGATAGTGATAAAGATTACATAGAAGAATTAAAAAAAGAATTAAATAGAAGATATGATAAAGAAATAGCAGAACCTTTATTTAATCAAATAATAATAACTATATTAAAGATATATTTTGAAAGACATCCTGAAACAAAAAAAGAATTAAAGGCAAAGGAAGAAGAACCACAAGATATCAGAAGATATATTGAAGAAATATCTAAGGATAAGAAAAAAATATTAAAAAAGGTAGAAAATTTAGATAGAATTATAAATGATTCAGAAAAATTAGAAGAAGAATTAGTAGCAAGAAAAGAAGCTGGTGAGAGCTTAAAAGATAAGCTACAGTTAAAAGAACTTTTAATTGCCGAAAGACAAAATTGTATGAATAAAATAATGGCATATAATAAGAATATAGATCCAAGACAATTGCTAAAGAAAACTAAAAAAAGTACAACTACAAAAGTACAACTTCTAGATTATCAAGAGATTGCCGAAAGTAGAACTACAGCTTTAGAAGAATTAGTTAATTTGCAGAAAATGTTTTTAAAGGGATACAAAATATTAGCCGAAAAATTAGTAGGAAAAAAAGATGTATTAGAGTTGCTTTATGAATTTAGATATTACAATTTAATTCCAATTACTTCAGAAGAATTGTTAAAAGATAATGAAGACTTAAAAGAAGATATAGAAAATATGAGAGTATTTTTAATAGATAAAGCAATAGAAGAAAAAATAATAAATTCAGTTAATTCTAATAAATATATAAACAACGAAATTTTAAAAAATATATTTTCTTTAAGGATAATTAATTTAGAAAATGCAGAAGTAAATGTACAAAAAATTCCAGAAGGAATAAGGGTGAATTATTTAGATGGAGATGTCGAAGAAACTTCAAAAGACATTATTATTTCAAAAGACATAGGAAAGTATAAAATAAAGGAAAAGAAAAAAATAAAAATATTTTCATAAGGAGGAAAAGCATGAAAATAACTTTTTTAGGTGCTACTAAAACTGTAACAGGTTCTAATTTTTTAGTAGAAGGTGCAGGAAAAAAATTCTTAGTTGATTGTGGTTTATTTCAAGGTAAAGCAACAGAAGAGTTAGAAAATGAAGAGCCATTCGAATTTGATATTAATAGTATAGATTTTATGTTATTAACACATGCACATATTGATCACTCAGGAAGAATACCAAAATTATATAAAGAAGGATATAGAAACGATATTATTGCAACAAAAGCTACTTGTGACTTATGCTCTATAATGTTACCTGATAGTGGTCACATACAAGAAATGGAAATTACCTGGCAAAATAAAAAAAGAATAAGAAAAGGCGAAGAGGAATTAGAGCCTCTTTATACCGCAGAGGAAGCAGCAAGATCATTAGAATTATTTAAGCCTGTAAAATATGATGAAATAATAGAAATAGATGAAAATATACACATAAGATTTAATGATGCTGGTCATATGCTTGGTTCTTCAACAATTGAAGTATGGATAAATGAAAATGGCAAAGAAGAAAAAGTTGTATTTTCTGGGGATTTAGGAAACAATGATATTCCATTATTAAGTGAACCTACAATGATAGAAGACACAGATTATTTAGTTATGGAATCAACATATGGTAGTAGATTACATATGAGAAATGATGATAAAGCAGAATTATTCTTAGACATAGTTTCTGAAACTTTAGAACAAGGTGGAACGGTTGTTATACCATCATTTGCAGTTGGTAGAACTCAAGAAATATTGTTTGAAATAAATAAGTTAAAAGACAAAAGAGATGATGAAGAATTTAGGAAAAAATATGAAGAATTAATGAGAGTGCCAGTATATGTAGATAGTCCGCTTGCAATATCTGCAACAGAAGTATTTGAAGAAAATATGGACTTGTTTGACGAAGAAACAAAAGCATATATTCAAAAAGGAAATAATCCATTAGAGTTCCCAGGGTTAAAATTTACACGTACAGTAGAAGAATCAAAAGCTTTAAATGAAAGTGATGAATCATGTATTATAATTTCTGCTAGTGGAATGTGTGATGTGGGTAGAATAAAACATCATTTAAAACATAATATTTGGAATCCTAAAAATACTATTTTATTTGTAGGGTATCAAGCTCCAGGTACATTAGGATATAGTATTGTTAATGGAGCTAAAAAGATAAAACTATTTGGTGAGGAAGTTGCGGTAAATGCAAGAATAGAATATATAGAAGGATATTCTGGACACGCAGACCAAGAAGGTTTACTAAACTTTATATATTCATTCTTAAAGAAACCAAAACATATCTTCTTATTACATGGAGAACCAGAAGGACAAGAGGTATTAAAAAATAAAATATTAGAGACTACAAATTTACCAGTTTCTATTCCAAGTTTTGGAGAAACATATGAGCTTACAGATACAGATGTAAGACTAATAGGAAGATATAGAAGACCAGAAAAAGAATATAATAAATTTACAAAACTTGCAATTATAGACAGATTAAATGCATTAAAAGAGAAAATTAATGATATGGAAGATATAGTAAATGATGAATTAACAGATCAAGATATACAAGAGGGAAGATTAGATAGTCTAAGTGAGAAAATTAAGGACTTACAAAGACAAATTAATAGAATTGTTAATAAATAAAGGAGAATACAAATGAAAAGAAAATACTTAAATGATGCTTTCATAGGAAATAGAAAAATGATTGCTAGTGTATCAGAAAAAGGAGAGCTATTAAGATTAAGCTATCCAACAGCAGATTATAGGCAGTTTATAGATTATTATGAAACTGGTGTAAAAATAAATGATTCTGCGCTAATTAGACTTCATGATGATATAAATAATGTATATAACCAATACTATTCTACAGATACAAATGTATTAAACACGGAAATAGAAAATACATATTTTAAACTTAATATGAAACAAGAAGATTTTATTCCAATGAAGAAGGATGTAGTAATAAGAAGATATACATTTACAAATTATAATAAAATAGATTTGAATGTTAAATTTTTAATAGATTCAAAATTGTTTTCAAATTTAAATAATATGGTTGGAGTTAGAATATGTGACAATGCTATGATTCAATATAGTCATGATTTTGCAATGACAACATTTTCTAATATGCCAATATATAGTTATCAATTAAATAATGTAGAAGAAAGTATTTCTTCTGGAATAATAAGTGATAAAGATTATATAGCAATGTCTAATCATTCTGCAATAGCATATGATATTGGAGTATTAAGACCAGGAGAAACCAAAGAGTTTAATGTATACATATATATAAATAAAAATTATAAAGTTGATGTATTAGATGATTTAATAAAAGAAATAGACCAAATTAAACAATATGATACATTAAAATTAATGATGGATACTAAAGCATATTGGCGCAAGTATGTAAAAAAACATGATGTACTTAAAGTAAAAGATTATGGAGAAATATATAATGCAAAGATACAAAAGATTTTAAGAAGAACGATTCTGTTATTTCCTTTGCTAGTAAATGAAGAAACCGGAGGAATAATTGCAGCATTAGAAGTAGACGAGGAAAAAGATTTATGTGGTAGATATGCATATTGTTGGCCAAGAGATGCTGTTACTATTTCCCAAGCATTAGATATGGTAGGCATGTATAAAGATGCAGATAATTTCTATAATATTTTCTTAAGGAAAACCCAAAGTCAAAACGGAATGTGGGAACAACGTTTTTATACAGATGGAAGACTTGCTCCTTGTTGGGGATACCAAATTGATGAAACAGGAAGTGTAGTGGCAGGATTATACCAACACTTTAAAATAAAAGAATTTAGACTTAAAGAAAGAGATATAAATTTATTAAAAGATAATTTAACTATGTGTGAAAATGCAATTGAGTTCTTAAAAAAATATATGGATCACTTGCTAAGCAGAGGCGAAGAAAAAGAAGCTGAAATAGATACTAAGTACAGCTATTTAGATAGAAGCCAGATATATAAACATGTAAGTTATGATTTGTGGGAAATGAATGAAGGAGTTCATTTATATTCATTATCAGCAATATATGCTGCATTTGGAGCAATGGAGTTAATATATAAGGAATTACAAAAAGATAATAAAAAATTTAAACTACCAGAAGATTTTAAGGAATTAGCAGAATATAAAGAATTAATTAAAAAATATATATTAGAAAATCTGTGCGATAAAAATCAGAATATATTAGTAAGAAATACAAAAGATAGTAATGTGGATATTAGTATAATGGGAGCAATTACACCATTTAATGTATTTGATCCAAATGATAAAATAATACAAAATACAGTGCAAAAAATTAATTTGACATTAAGAACATATACAGGTGGATATTTAAGATTTGAAAATGATGGTTATATGGGTGGAAAAAATCCATGGCCAATAGCAACTTTGTGGATGTATATATATTATAAAAAAATAGGAGCTATAAACGAAGCTAATGAATGTTTAAAATTCGTAATAGACACAGCTACACCTTTAGGCTTGTTAGCAGAACAAATAGATAATGAACAAATGAAATCTAAATGGGTGATTGGTTTAGGTTGGTCACATGCAATGTTTGTATTATCATTAGGACTAGATGAATTGTTAAACAAAAACTAAAGATAAGAAATACAGTGCAAGAGTTTATAAAGAAGGGACAATATGAAAGCAAAAACAATTTTTGTATGTAATGAATGTGGTTATGAATCTGCAAAATGGATGGGAAAATGTCCAGCTTGTAATTCATGGAATACATTTTTTGAGGAAAAACTTTCTACAAAAGTAGAAAGTGGAAAAAGAGAAAAGAAAATTCAAGAAGCACCAAAGCCATTAAATAGTTTTGTTGGGCAAGATGCGCAAAGAACTTCTACAGGGTATGCAGAACTAGATAGAGTGTTAGGTGGAGGATTAGTTAAAGGTTCTTTAGTATTAGTAGGTGGAGAGCCTGGAATAGGAAAATCTACTTTAATTTTACAACTGTGTGATAAGGTTAAAGGGGAAGGAAAAGTTTTATATGTTTCTGGGGAGGAGTCTGCAGAACAAATAAAATTAAGAGCAGATAGATTAAATATCAAAAATGATGATATTCTGTTTTTAGGAGAGACAGATATAGATATTATCGACCAAAACATAGAAGAATTAAATCCAAAATTAGTAATAATAGATTCTATGCAAACTATGTATTCAGAAGATATATCTTCTGCTCCAGGAAGTGTAAGCCAAGTACGAGAGATAACAAGTAGAATAATGAAAATTTGTAAATCTAGAAAGATTACAACTATAATTATCGGACATGTTACAAAAGATGGTAATATAGCAGGTCCAAGAGTTTTGGAGCATATGGTAGATACAGTTCTATACATAGAAGGTGAAAGATATTTTTCTTATAGAATGATAAGAGGAGTAAAAAATAGGTTTGGTTCTACTAATGAAGTTGGAATGTTCGAGATGCAAGAAAAAGGAATGGTAGAAATAACAAATCCATCATCAATTTTAATTTCTGAAAGAGAAGATAATCCATCTGGCTCAGTTGTTGTTGCAACAGTAGAAGGAACGAGACCATTATTAGTAGAATTACAAGCGCTAGTTACTCAAAGTGTATTTGGCTTGCCAAGAAGAACTGCAAATGGAATAGATTATAACAGGTTGACATTGCTAGTAGCAGTAATGGAGAAAAAAGCAGGATTTATGTTAGGAAATCAAGACGTTTATTTAAATGTTGTAGGGGGTCTTAAGGTAAACGAGCCTGCCCTAGACTTAGGAATAATTTTAGCTACTGCATCAAGCTTTAAGAATGTAAGTATTCCTAAAGGAGTAATTGCATTAGGAGAGGTAGGTCTAACTGGAGAAGTACGTACAATTAATATGATGGAAAAAAGACTAAAAGAGGCAGAAAGATTAGGATTTAAAAAATGTATAATTCCAGAAAATAACAAAAAACTATTGAAAGAATCATATAAATTGGATATAATTGGTGTGAAAAATATTAACGAAGCCATGAAAGCGATTGGACTACGATAGTTCATAGGGTGGAAGGCAGAAAGGGTTGGTAACAAGTGAGAATCAGCAAAAAAGATGAAGTTACAGACATACTAAAGTTAATTTCACCTGGAACACCAATAAGAGAAGGACTAGATAATATTTTAAAAGCAAAAACTGGAGCATTACTAGTATTTTCTGATACTAAGGAAGTTTTAGACATAGTAGATGGAGGTTTTTTTATAGATGAAGAATATACATCATCTAAATTATATGAACTTGCTAAAATGGATGGTGCAATAGTTTTAAGTACAGACTTAAAAAGAATATTATATGCAAATGCACAGCTAATTCCATCACCAGAGATTCCAACTAAAGAAACTGGAACACGTCATAGAACAGCTGAAAGAACAGCAAAACAAACAGGAGCTTTAGTAATTAGTATTTCGCAAAGAAGAAATATAATTACTGTATTTAAAGGAAATCTAAGGTATACAATACAAGATTCGTCAACAATTTTAAATAGAACAAATCAAGCATTGCAAACATTAGAAAAATACAAAAAAGTATTCGATAGCAAATTAAATGTACTAAATGAATACGAATTTAATGATATCGTTACTTTAGATAATGTAATAAATGCAATACAAAGAGCAGAAATGGTTATGAAAATTGTAGATGAAGTACAAAGAGGAATTTCAGAATTAGGACAAGATGGTAGACTTATAAGTATGCAATTAGAGGAATTAGTTGGTGGCTTAGAACGAGAAGAACTTTTAATTATAAAAGATTATCTAGGAAAAGGAACAAATAAAACAGAAGATGAAGCATTAGAAGAAATAATTGCATTACCTTACGAAGAGCTTTTAAAAGCATCTTCAATAGCAAAAATTTTAGGGTACGAAAATTTTGATAATTATGACGAAGTGGGAGTTTATACAAGAGGATATAGGATATTAACCAAAATCCCAAGAGTACCTAATAACATAGTAGAAAATTTAGTAAAATCTTTTAAATCTTTTCAACACATTTTGGCAGCAGATATTCCAGAGCTTGACGAGGTAGAAGGAATAGGAGAAGTAAGAGCCAAAACAATAAAACAATCATTAAAGAGAATGCAAGAACAATTTGTTTTTGATAATGCTTTAATTTAAGTAGGAGGATAACGAATGAAAACAAAAAGAATAATTATGATTATAGCAATTATATTAGTAATTGTATTAATAGGATTAGTAGGTTATACAATATATCAAAAGGCGACTTTTACAAAGCAAAATCCAGTTGCAACAATGGAAATAGAAGGTATAGGTACAATGAAAATAGAATTATACCCAGATCAAGCTCCAAATACAGTAGCTAACTTTATTACTTTAGCTAATAGAGGATTTTATGATGGATTAACATTCCATAGAATAGTAAAAGACTTTATGGTACAAGGTGGAGATAAAGATGGAACAGGTTCAGGAGCTCCAACATTATCAGCCATAAAAGATGATGGTTCAACTACTGAGACTTATGCTATAAAAGGTGAATTTGTACAAAACGGATTTAATAAAAATACTTTAAGACATGAAAAAGGTGTAATATCTATGGCAAGATCAGATTATAGCCAAATGGGATTATATGAAGAAGGTTATAACTCTGCAGGTTCACAGTTCTTTATAATGACAGGCGATAATGCAAGCTTAAATGGTTATTATGCAGCATTTGGAAAAGTTATAGAGGGAATGGATGTACTAGATAAATTAAATGAAACAGAAGTAACAACATCAGAAGACTCATCAGATTCAGAAGCAAGTACACCAGTTAATCCACCAGTAATAAAGAGTGTAAGAGTAGATACTTTTGGAGTAGACTATGGAGTACCAGAAACAGTAACACCATTTGATTATAATTCTTATATTCAACAATTATATGGCGGAATGAGTAATTAAAAAAAGGGATTTTGGGGATGTTCCTAGGATGGATTTAGGGACATTTCTAGAATCCCTTTTTTGATTCGGGATTTAGGGACGTTCTTTAAATCCCTTTTTAAGTATAAAAAAATTTGCTTAATGAAAAATTTTTATCAAATAAAAAGAAAATATTTCATATAATATTATATAAGAGAGGTAATGTTATATGAAAACAATATATTTTGACCATGCAGCTACAACTGCAGTCGCACCAGAAGTAAAAGAGGCAATGGAACCATATTTTTGTGAAAATTATGGTAATGCTTCATCATTATATGAGCTTGGGTATAAATCCAAGGAAGCAATAAATATAGCAAGGGTAAATGTAGCAAAAGCAATAAATGCCAAACCAAACGAGATATATTTTACCTCTTGTGGTAGCGAAAGTGATAATTTAGCAATTAAGGGTGTTGTAAGAGCACACAGACAAAATGGAAATCACATTATTACAAGCAGAATAGAGCATCCAGCAGTTTTAAATACTTGTAGGCAACTAGAAAAAGAGGGATTTAGGGTAACCTATTTAAATGTTGATAAAAATGGATTCATAGATTTAGAAGAATTAAAAAATAGTATTAATTCAAAAACTATTTTAGTATCAATTATGTTTGCAAACAACGAAGTAGGAACTATAGAACCTATAAAAGAAATTTCTAGAATTGTCCACAGTAACAATGCAATATTTCATACAGATGCAGTTCAAGCAGTGGGAAATATAAAAATAGATGTGAAAGAAATGGGGATAGATTTATTATCAATGTCTGCTCATAAGTTCTATGGGCCAAAAGGGGTAGGAGCTTTATATGTAAGAGATAGTATAGATTTTATACAATTACAAAATGGCGGACATCAAGAAAACGATAAAAGAGCAGGAACTGAAAATGTAGCAGGTATTGTTGGACTAGGTAAGGCAATTGAGATAGCTAATGACAATGTTATGCAAAATAACGAAAAGTTATTAAATTTACGAAATTATTGTATAGAACAAATAAAAAATAGAATACCATATATAAGAATAAATGGTGATTTAAATAGTAGATTACTAGGGAATATAAATATTTCTTTTTTGTATGTAAATGGTAAAGATTTAGTAAAACTATTAGCGAAGAAAGGGATTTGTACTTCTAGCGGTTCTGCTTGTAGTAGTGGACTGTCACAACCATCACATGTATTGCTTGCAATGGGGCTAAGCGAAGACATCGCAAGTAGTGCATTAAGAATAACATTAGGCAAGGAAAACACAAAAGAAGATATAGATTATTTTGTAGATGAATTAGAAAAAATAGTTGTAAACCTAAGAACAGAAAGGTATTAAAAAATATATCAGAAAAAAGAGAAAGTAGTTTTGTACTTTCTCTTTTAATATATAAAAAATGGGATTCTAGGAACGTCCCCAAATCCCGACTGCGAAAAAAAAATAGGGATTCTAGGAATGTCTCCAAAATCCCGATTAATTAAATTTATTGGTCTTTTGCAATATCTTTTAATTTTTTATCTACTGCTTTTTTTTCGCCATCTTTAATAACTTCTGTAGCAGCTCCTAAGCCACTTAATGCAGCTGTTGCTTCGAAAGGAATAAATACTTTGTTAGCATCACCTTTAGCAACTTCTTCAAGAGCTTCTAAGGATTTAATTTGAATAAGTTTTTCGTCTGGATCAGCTTTTTTGATTGCTGCATAAACCATTCTTACTTCTTCTGCTTTAGCTTCGGCTACTTTTCTGATTGCTTCAGCTTCACCGGCAGCTCTTCTAATTTGAGCTTCTTTATCAGCTTCTGCCTCTAGGATAGCTGCAGCTTTTTTACCTTCAGCAAGTGTAATTGCAGATTGCCTTTCACCTTCAGATTGTAGAATTAAAGCTCTTTTATTTCTTTCTGCGTTCATTTGTTTTTCCATTGCATCTCTAATATCTTCTGGTGGGTTAATATCTTTAATTTCAACTCTATCTATTTTACAACCCCATTTATCTGTTGCTTCGTCTAAGATAGATCTTAACTTTTGGTTTATTAAATCTCTTGAACTGAATGTTTCATCTAAAGACATTTTACCAACAATATCACGAATTGTTGTAATTGCTAAATATTCAATACCTTTCTTTAAAGATTGAATTTCATAAACAGCTTTTGCAGGATCTGTTATTTGGTAGAACACAACAGTATCTATTGTAATTGTAACGTTATCTTGAGTAATAACACCTTGAGGTGGTATATCCATTGTTTGTTGTTTTAAACTAACTACACTACGTACATGATCTACGAAAGGTAATATTATTGTAAGACCAGCATCTGCAACTTTATGAAATTTACCTAATCTTTCAATTATATAAACTTCAGATTGTTTAACTACTTTTATTGATTTATAAGCTATTATAGCAATAAAAAGTATTAAAATTACTAAAAATATAATTCCGCCCATTTTCATTCTCCTTTTATTTATTTTCTATATTATTAGATGGCATTTGATAATTACTTGCAACACAAGCTTTTACACCATCTATACCAATAATTTCTACTTTAGAACCTTTTGGAATAGTTAAGTTAGGATCCATTGTTTTAGCAGACCAAATTTCTCCATCTACATTAATTTGACCTGTAGAATTTAGTAAAGAGATTTCTTCTGTAACTAACGCGGTTTTACCAATAATTGCATTAGAGTTTGTTACAGTATTATCACTTTTGGTGTATTTTGATAGTAATGGCCTTGTAAATATAAGAAGTAAAATTGATATTACTACAAAAACTAAAATTTGAATAAATAAATTGGTTGTTAAAAAACTAACTAACATAGCTACAACCGCTGCTATTGCAAACCACAATAGTAAAAAACCTGCTGTTAAGATTTCGCCTACAAACAGCACTCCAGCTATTACTAACCAAACTAACCACATAAAGATTCCCCCTTACACAATTCATTAAAATTATACCATAAATCCCCATAAAAGTAAAGAAAAAACAAACATTTATGTTAAGTACGAATATTTTTTAAAATTTTATTCACTAATTTATTATTTTATGATAATATAAGAAAGAATTTATGAAATAAGGAGAGTACAAATGGCAAAAAGAATGAAAGAAAAAAACGAAAGAAATAGTTCAAAATTAATTTTTAATATATTTATAGTACTTGTATTTCTTGCATTATTAGGTGGGGTATTTTATCTATCTCCTAATTATATAAGGGAAGATTATGATGGAAAAACTAAAGTTTTAATAAATAACAATAATGTTACATTAAAAATGAAAAATGATGTATATATAGATGAAAACAATAATGTATTTCTTTCTTTAGCTGATGTAAGAAATTATTTTGATAAATATATAGAGTATGACAAAGAAAATGGTTCTATTGTAACTACATCAGAGATAAATATAGCAAAAATGAGTACAAAAGATAACAAAATAACTATAAATGGGCAAGAAGAGGAATTAAATTCTTCTGCAATAGAAAAAAATGAAACAATATATTTACCTTTTTCAGAAATAAGTGAAAAAGTGTATGATGTTGACCTAGAATATATAAAAGATACAAATACTATTATTATAGATTCATTAGATAGAAAACAAGAAGTAGCAAATACAACTAAAGAAACAAAATTAAAATATAAGCCTCAAACTTTGTCAGGAACATTAGAAAAGTTAGATGCTAATGAACAAGTAGTTTATATAGAAGAAACAAATAATTGGGCAGAAGTAAGATCAAAAGATGGAACAATAGGTTATATAAAGAAAGAAGATTTAGGTAATGTAGAAGTAGCAAGAGAAGCTAAAGAGTATATAGATAAAGTAGAAGGAAAAGTTAATTTAGTTTGGGATTACTATTCTGAATATGCAAAAGCTCCAGACAGAACTGGAGAGACTATGGATGGAGTTAATGTAGTATCACCATCATTTTTCTCTTTAGAAAGAGGAAGCAATGGCGAAATATATGATAATGCTAAAGATGACGGAGCAGAATATATTGAATGGGCACACAATAATAATTACCAAGTCTGGGCAATGTTTTCTAATAATTCATTAAAAGATACAACTTCTCAAATATTAAATGACTATGAAAAAAGAGAGACTATGATAGAGAATCTAATGGATTTAGTAGAAGAATATAATTTGGATGGAGTAAATGTGGATTTCGAAAATATGAATGAATCAGATAAAGATGTATATTCAAGATTCTTAATAGAATTAGCTCCAAGATTAAAAAAGATTGGAAAAACACTATCTGTAGATGTAACTGCTCCAGATGGCTCAGAAACTTGGTCTTTGTGTTTTGATAGAAATACAATTGCAAATGTTGCAGATTATATAGTTTTCATGGCATATGATCAATATGGTACAAGTTCTAATAAAGCTGGAACAACAGCAGGATATAATTGGGTAGAAGCAAATGTAAAGAAATTCTTAGGGCAAGAAGATGTAGATCCAGAAAAAATAATATTAGGAATACCACTATATATGAGATTATGGGAAGAAGAGGAAGACGGAACAGCTAAGCCAGAAGTAGTTAATATGAGGAATATGTTTGATGTACTTCCAGAAAATCAGGTAGCAACATGGGATGAAGAGCTAAAACAATACTATGTGGAATATGAAGAAGATGGAAAAAAATATAAAATGTGGATTGAAAATGAAAAATCAGTAGGCGAAAAAATAAATTTAGCAAATCAATATAATTTAGCAGGAATAGCATTTTGGGAAAAAGATAGAGAAACAAATGATGAATTTTGGACATTTGTGAAAGAACAATTAAATAAGTAATATAAAATCACCTTAGTCATATAAATGAGTAAGGTGATTTTATGATTGGATATGTTATTTCTAAACAAGAAAAAAATTTCTTTAAAAAGATTTTTAATAAATTAGATATTGAAGAATATGAAAATGGAAAAAAATATATTATTCCTAAACTTAATCAAAAAGTAATAGAAAAATTAAAAAAAGATAATATAAAGAATATAGTAATTGCAAAAAAAGACAAACATAATATAGAATTTATTAACAATATATATTCAAGCAATATGAATATATTAAATGGAAGGATTTTGTTTAAACATTTAATACCAGAAATTATAGAATATTTATCAAAAATATTGGAAACTAATAAAGAGGATATAGAAGTAACGATATTAGTAAACGATTATTCACAAATAAACCTATATTATATAAATGAATTAATATCTAATATAAAAAGGATAAATATTATTACTAATAATATAAGAAAATTTAAAGTGTTTGCAGATAGATTGTATGAAGAAGATGCAATTACAGTACCTGTAATGAATAATAGAAATAAAAGCTTAATAAACAAAAAAATCATAATAAACATTGATTTTACAGAAGAACAATTAAAGAAGTATAAAATTAATAGGAAAGCGATTTTAATAAATATAGAAAATGATATTACAAATATAAACAAATCATTTGCTGGTATAAATATAAGTAATTATGAAATAAACATGGAAAGTACTGATAGTGAATTTGAAAAAAACGAGATATACGAATCATATATTATAGGAAAGCAAATAAAAGATATACGAAGAAAAATACTTGACGATGGGGTGAAAATTAGTAATTTTATAGGAAAAAGAGGTATTATAGATATTAATGAATATAAATAAAAAAATTGAAAAACAATACTTGACAAAAGAAAAATATTGACTTAAGATAATGCAGTAATAAAATTATTCAGGAGGGATGACAGAATGGGTGATAACAACAAAGAAATTCTACTAACCGAAGAAGGATATAAAAAAATGGAAGCTGAACTAGAAAAGTTAAAAACAGAAACTAGAGCAGAAATAGCAGAAAGAATAAAAGTTGCTTTAGGATTTGGAGACCTTTCAGAAAATTCAGAATATGATGAAGCTAAAAATGCGCAAGCAGAAAATGAAGATAAAATAGCAGAATTAGAAGCAAAATTAAGATTTGCTAAAATTATAGATGATTCAGAAATAGATACAAAGAAAGTACAAGTAGGAAATACTGTAAAAGTTTTAGATATGGAATTTGATGAAGAGGTCGAATATACAATAGTTGGAACAACAGAGGCAGATATTACACAAAATAAAATCTCAAATGAATCTCCAATAGGTTCAGCTTTATTAGGAGCAAAGAAAAATCAAGTAGTAGAAGTTCAAGTACCAGCAGGTGTAAGTAAATATAAAATTTTATCAATAACAAAAGCTTAATAATATAAAAAATATACATTAAATAAGATCAATTTAGTGTATATTTTTTTATTTTATAACGGAAGAAGTAAGGTTTTAGGCGATTATATTGAAAAAGGTATAATAGTTATGGTAAAATATAGCGTAAATAAGGCATATTCTATGTATTTTAGCATATAAATAAATAAAGGGGTTGAGGACATGGAATATGCAAAAGATGAAATATTTACTATAGAATATAGTAAGCAGAAGCCTAAAAGAATTAGTAGAAATAATATTTTAGGTTTGTTATTTTCTATAGGAGGAATATTTTGTATAGCGAATAGTATAGCTATATATAACTTTTTTAAAATTTTATCAAATTTATAAGTGGAGATGTAGTATGAAGGTAGCAAATGATTGGAAAGATTATGAAATATTAGATATGGCAAATGGAGAAAAACTAGAAAGATGGGGAAATATATTTTTAGTTAGACCAGACCCACAAATAATATGGGTAGAGAAAAGTTTTAAAGAAAAATGGAAAAATGTACACGGAATATACAATAGAAGCAAAACAGGTGGCGGAAGTTGGAATTTTAAAAAGAAAGTTCCAGAAAGTTGGCAAATAAAATATAAAAACTTAACTTTTAATATAAAGCCAATGGGATTTAAACATACTGGTCTTTTTCCTGAACAAGCTGTTAACTGGGATTGGATGATTAATAAAATAAAAAATAGTAAAAGAGAAATAAAAGTATTAAATTTATTTGCTTATACAGGAGGAGCTACTGTTGCTTGCCTTTCTGCAGGAGCTTCAGTATGCCATGTAGATAGTTCAAAAGGAATGGTAAGCTGGTCAAAAGAAAATGTTAATTCATCAGGGCTAAAAGAAAAACCAGTTCGTTATATAGTAGATGATGTAGAGAAATTCGTAAATAGAGAAATAAGAAGAGGAAATAAGTATGATGCGATTATAATGGATCCACCATCATATGGTAGAGGAACTAAAGGAGAAGTCTGGCGTTTTGAAGAAGACATAGCAGATTTAGTAAATTTATGTACTAAAGTACTTTCAGATGAACCGTTGTTCTTTCTAATAAATTCATATACTACAGGAATTTCTGCAAAAGTATTAGAAAATATATTAAGACTTAATATAAAAAATAGTGGAAACTTTGAGTCCGGAGAAATTGGATTACCAATGACAGGTTCAAAACTTGTGCTTCCTTGTGGAATATATGGTAGATGGGAGGAAGATAATGCTTAATATATTATATGAAGATAATCATATTATAGTAGTTGTTAAAGAACCAGGAATTCCATCACAAGCAGATAAAACAAGAGATGACGATATGCTTACAATTATAAAGGCATATTTAAAAGAAAAATATAATAAGCCAGGAAATGTTTATTTAGGATTAGTCCATAGACTAGATAGGTCTGTTGGTGGAGTTATGGTATTTGCTAAAACTTCTAAAGCTGCATCTAGACTAAGTGAACAAGTTAGAAATAAACAGGTTAATAAAAATTATATTGCTGTAGTAAAAGGAAAAATGGAAAATTCGAATGGAGTTATGCAAGATTATTTAGTAAAAGATGAAAGAAAAAATAAATCTTTTGTTGCAAATAAAGACACGAAAAATGCTAAATTCTCAGAATTGGAATATGAAGTCTTAAAATATGATGAAGTAACACATATGAGTTTAGTAAAAATAGATTTAAAAACGGGAAGGCACCATCAAATAAGAGTGCAATTTTCTAGTAGAAGACATAGCCTTTGTGGAGATACTAAATATGGTACAAGGAGTAGGAGTAAACAATTAGCGTTGTGGTCATATAGATTAAAATTTTATCACCCAACAACAAAAGAAGAATTAGAGTTTAAATATTTACCTGCTCAAAAAGGAGTATGGAATATTTTAAAAGACGTACATATATAAAAATATAATACACCTAAAAGTATAGATATGACTTTGGGTGTACTTTTTTTGTTGTAAACTTATGAAAGAACAATAAAACACGATAAATATTAAACAATAGTACTATTGGTGAAATTATAAATTATACATGTAAAAACAAATGTTAAATTTTTTACAATACTAAAAAATATTTTTGCAAATTAAAACGAATAGAAAAATTTAGAAAAATTATAATGAATTCAGAAAATAAAAGAAATGAGGAATAAATGTGATAGAAGCAATTTGTAATTCATTAACAAAGAAAATAATTAAATCAGTTGATGGTTATGATGAAAGTAAAGCAGATGAAATTAGCTATGGATTACAATTACTAATTGGTGAAGTACCTAAATTTTTTATTACATTTATATTGGCTTGGTTACTTAATATAATTGATTTAACAATAATTTCTTTTATTATAATTCTTCCATATAGAATGTTTTCTGGGGGATTTCATTTACAAACACATCTTGGTTGTATTATAGCAACAAATACAATGTATATAGGAAGTGCATATTTAGCCAGTATATTAAATTTTGACAACACTATTAAATACATATTAATAGCAATTACTTTTATATTTAGTTTTGCAATGATTGCAAAATATGCACCAGCAGATACAGAGAATGTTCCGGTATTACAAAAGAAAGACAGAAGAAAACGTAAAATATGGTCATTTGTAATTGCTGGTATAGAGTTAGTAATTGCAATAGTTATTCCATATAAAGTAATCTCTAATATGATAATTATAGGAATTATAGTACAAACATTAACAATAACAAAACTAGCATATAAGATTACCAAAAATAAATATGGATATGAAGTATATGGGTAGTAATAGAGGAAAGACCTCTTGCTATATAAATTAAAAAAGGGGGAAACTATTATGTTAAAATTCTTAGCGAGATTAGCAGAAAAATATGCTAAATCATCTAACACAGCATGTTTCTTTGTAGGAATATTACATCAACCAAAAATGCCTGCTAGTATGATTAAAAAAGATTAGTAACAATTAACCAAATTAAATTACGACGACAAAAAAATACCTAATTATTTAGGTATTTTTATTTTGTATATTAAATTTTTAATAAGCTTGGCTTAGGAAGATATATTTCTAATTGTTGTTTAAATAATTCATCATCTTTACTTGTAAAAATTGCAAGATTATCATGTTTCTTTAATATTTTATTTACTTCCCACAATCCAAGTCCAGTATTATTAGGTTTTGTAGTATATGCTTTTTCAAAGATCTTAAATGTATCAATATCTTTATTTTTATATGTATTTTCTACAATTACAAGTTGTCTATTCATTCTATAATCCATTAAAAATCTTACACTAATATATTTTTTGTCACATTCTTGAGCTGCTTCTATGCTATTATCTAGTAATATTCCTAATATTCTAGTAAGCTCATATGTATCAATATGGAGTGAATTTAAATCTATAAAAACTCCTAGTTCTAATTGGATGTTTTTACTAATTGCTTTATTATATTTATCTGCTAAAATTGCATATATCGATGGATTATTAATAGTTTCTGGATTAATAGCAGCTAAATTATTAAGATTATTACAATCATCAAAAAGAGATTTATAATACTTTGTTAAGCCATCCATATCTTTAGCTGTTACATATCCGCCCAATACCATTCATAATATTATGAAAATCGTGTTTAAATGCACGAATATTATCATACATTATTTTTAGAGTATTATTATATAATTGCAAATTATTTATATCTCTATTTGCTACTTCCAATTGTTTAGTTTTTACAATATTAAATATACTTACAAAGAAATATGAAATTAAACAAACTATACTTAATAAAATTATGGCATGAGGAAGTATGTTATTGTAAAAAGCAGTTATGTACAATTGTAGAAATACAGTAATAAAACCTAAAATGACTGTACCTAATATTGAAATATAGTCTTTTTTATGTAAATTGGTAAATAAAGAAATATTAACTTTAAAATATTTAAAAAATTGTAACATAATAAACAAACATAAATATACAATTGCTAAAAAAGCTAAATGATATATTGGCAAAGATGATGCTTCAGCATAAGGCTTATTAAATATTAAAGTATATATTTGTGATGAAATCATTTCTAAAAGAGCAGTAAGCATAAAAGGAATAGCAAAACCAATAAAGCCACCTAGTATACTGGTTTTAAAAAATAACAAAAATGCAAGTACAAAAATTAATGTATTACAAATTATATTATATGGTGCGGAAATGAATAATTTAAAAATCATAGAAATAAAAAATATAAAACAAATACATAAATATTTATGCTTTCTATCTGTTTTTATATTAAGTAAAACTAGACACATATTAACATATATAATTATTTCGATTAAAGTACAAGGAATACTAATTATATTAATTAGCTCTGCATTCGGATTCATTAAGATATTCATTATCTTTTGTATTGTATTCATAGTTATTTATAACCTCCAGTAAATTGTTTTTATATTTAGGACCAATAGGGCAAACGTCATTATTCGAAAGATATATACAATTTTTCATATTATCTATTTTATTAATGCAATCAATATTAACCATGTAAGATTTATGACATCTTACAAAATTTCTAGGTAATGTTTTTTCTATTTTATTAAAAGCAATATATGATGAATAATCTTGGAATTGTGTATGATAAGTAAGCTTCATATTATCTTTTTTAATATAAAGTACATCATTTTCTCTAATTAACATCTGGGAATTACCGACTTTAATAAAATTTGATACACTTGATTTTATGTCTTCAAATAACCTAGATATAGTTAACTCAAGTCTTTCAGAAACAAAAGGTTTTGGAATATAATCAAAGGTTTTGTATTTGTATGCCACCAGAGCATATTCTAAATGACCTGTAATAAAAATTATATATATATTTTTGTTCTTCTTTCGTATTTGTTCAGCAATATCCAAACCGGTTAACTTATTTTTCAAATTTATATCAAGAAATAACACATCAATATTATTCTCGTTTAAATAATCAAATAAGTCAGCTGCATTATCACAAGTATAGGTGATTTTTGCATTATAGTCATTCTGAAGAAAAATATTTTCCAGCATCTGTGATAATTTGTCTAAAATGTTTTTATTATCATCGCACAAAACAAAATTTAACATATCTTCATCTCCTAAATAATATATATTAATATAAAGAATAATATTGAATTGACAATAATAGACAAAAAAATATCTAATTAGACGATTACCTATATTTTCCAATAATAAATACAATATAATCTAAAAATTTGATAATGTCAATATAAAAAAATAATATTGGAGGTCCAAAATGATAAAAGTTTTTGACAAAAAATTACTTTTTTCGATATGCGGAATAATTTTAATTTTTTTACTTATTTTTACAATTTATATGGAAAATCAAGTTACGTATACAAATGGAGATGCTTTAAGCAATAAGAAAATTGGATGGGGAATAAAAAGAGAAAAAGACCATAAAAGACCAGATGTAGGAAAAGAAAATGCTGAACTAATGGAAAAATACGATGGTATATATATAGGAAATGAAGAGAAGAAGTATATATATTTAACATTTGACGAAGGATATGAAGCAGGATATACAGAACAAATTCTAGATGTTCTAAAAGGAAATGATGTAAAAGCTACATTTTTCATAACAGCACATTATCTGAATACTGCAGAAGATTTAGTAAAAAGGATGATTGATGAGGGCCATATAGTAGGAAATCATACAGTGAACCATAAAAGTCTCCCTGATATTTCTAATGAAGAAATAAAAGATGAAGTTATGAAACTACACCAAGCAATATATGAAAAAACAGGGTATGAAATGAAATATATAAGGCCACCAAAAGGAGAATATAGTGAACGAACTTTAGCTGTAACAAAAGAACTTGGTTATACAAATGTAATGTGGACATTTGGTTATTTAGATTATGATGAAAATGTTCAAAAAGGAACGGAGTATGCTAAAAAAATTGTATTAGATAATCTTCATAATGGAGAAATAATGTTATTACATGGAAACTCGAAAGATAATGCAAATGCTTTAGATAGTATTATTAAGGAAGCAAAAGCAGAAGGATATGAATTTAAATCACTTGATGAATTTGAAAGATAGGAGTGATAAAAATAAAAAATACAAGAAATAAAATCGAAAAATTACTAGAGATTCCGGCAGAAGTAACTACTAATATACCAAAAATAACATTAATAGGTTTTAATCAGTTAATGATTGAAAATTATATGGGAGTTATTGAATATGAAGAGTATTTAGTAAAAATAAATAGTTCTATTGGAATAATAATAATAGAAGGGAATAAAATGAATTTAAATCAAATAAATGAAAATGATGTGTTAATTAGTGGAGCAATTTCTAAAATATATCTTGAAAGTACAGAGGAGGAATAAGAAGACGTGAGTATAAAAAAGATAGAAGGCTATTTAAATGGATTTGTAAATATACATGTAGAAGGTTATTTTATAGAACGTTTTATTAATATGTGTAGAATACAAAAAATATACTTATGGAATATAGCAAAGAAAAATGATATCTACTTAACTGTTAACATTGGGCTTAAAGATTTTAAAAAAATAAGAAAAATAGCTAAAAAAACTAAATGCAAAGTGGGCATTGACCGAAAAAAAGGAGTGCCCTTTTTTTTACATAAATATAAGAAGAGAAAGTTCTTTTTGGCAATGTTTTTAATAATTATATTAGCTTTATTTATATTATCAAAATTTATTTGGAACATAGAAATAAATATAACAGGAGACGATTTAACAGAAGATGAAATACTAAGTTCTTTAAATGAAAATGGACTATACATAGGTGAAAGTAAAAGAGATATAGATATAAAAGAAATTGTTAATAATATAAGATTAGCAAGAAGTGATATAGCTTGGATAGGAATAGAATTAAAAGGAACTAATGCAATAGTAGAAGTTGTAGAGGCAGAAGAAAAACCAGAAATTATAGCTCAAGATGAATATTGTAATATTGTATCAGATAAAGAAGGGAAAATTGTAAAAATAAATGCTAACACAGGAACTGCAATGGTAAAACCTGGAGATGTCGTAAAAGAGGGGACTTTGCTAATTGGTGGCTGGATGGAAGGAAAGTATACTGGAACCAGATTTGTTAGGGCTACAGGAGAAATAGAGGCTGTAGTATGGTACACTGAAAAAGAAACTGTAAACTTTAAAGAGACTAAAGTGGAAAAAACAGGAAATATGGAGAAAAAATATGCAATAAATATAAATAATTTTAGAATAAATTTCTATAAAAGGCTTTCAAATTTCGAAAAATATGATACAATATATGCAACTAAAAAATTAAAATTATTTTCAAATTTCTATATACCCGTAGAGTTAATCGAATGTAATAATTCTGAAATAAAAGAGTATGAAATTAACTATAGCGAGGAAGAGGCAAAGGAAGAAGCAAAAAGAAGAGCTGAAGAAAAGTTAAACCAAAAAATAACAAATAAGGACAATATAAATAATGTAACAGTAAATTATACAATAAAAGATGATGCAGTGGAGGCAGAGGTAACATATGAAGTCTTTGAAAATATAGGAACTAATGAAAAAATAGTATTTTGAAAGGATGATAAACATGGAGCAAAGAAGTCTTAGAGTAGTTAGCACAAATAAAAATTTTTTCACAAAATTAACAAATACTATAAGTAGATTATTAATACCAACTAAATTAGGTATTAATGGAATAATGATTTCTATAAAAAGAAGTAGTTTAGTAAAAGCATTTGAAGCATATAAAAACGAAAACAAGGACGAAGCTAAAAAGGAAAATTTGTCTAAAAAATATGAAGATGCATACACTTTATATTTAGAAGCAATAGATAAATATATAATGGACTCGATTTATAAAAAGGTAAAGAATGGTACAGCTACAGAATTCGAAAAGGATGCACTTTCAAACTATTATGAGGTGATTCACTTAAAACAAACAGAATACTTGGAGTATAAATACAAAAAACAACAATATCTATTACAGTTAGATTATCAAACATTAAAATCAGAAGAAAACAAGATAATTCCTAAATACGAAAGATTCTATAGTGTAAAAATAGAACAATTATATAAGGGGGTTTTAAAACACTATTCTATTCAACTTGCAGATAATTTAACATATCAAGATAAAAATATTATATATGATAAAATATTTACTCTATTAGAAGATTATATAACAGAAGTACTACCATTAAAACTTAAATTAGATGATAGTAATATGTATAAAAACATAATTTCACAATATGAAAAATTTGATAGATTTACAGTTGGAAAGTTGGATGTTAAAGATACTATAGAAAAGAGAATGATTTTATTAGGAATAAGTAGACAATTATTTACACATAGTTTGCCACTAGTTGTTGCAGAACAATGCTATGTAAAAATATTAAAAGATTTAAGACAAATTATTATTTCTACCAAAATAGCAAGTAAGAAAGAAGCAGCATATAAATTGTTAATAGAGTTAATAGAAGACTATAATATTAGACTTCTTTCTACTAAAATCTATTGGGACAAACCATCAGATAGAGAAGAATACAAATTATTCTGGAATGAATATAAAAAATTACAAAAAAGTAAAGAAGAAGATTTAGAAAAATACGAGAAACAAAAAGAAGTATTATTTATAAAAGCAGATTTGAAAAAGCTACAAGCAGCTAGAAGAGATTATTCAAAAATAGTAGATTTTTATAAAGCTAAACTAGTAGAATTAGGGGCAATGAGAGAAATAAAAAATAAATGTAAAACTTCAGAAAAAATATATTCAAGAATCAAAAGACAAGAAAAAAAAGAGATTGGGTAAATAAACAGAAAGGATATAGAAAATGAAGTATACAGATATAGAATATTTAAATGTGGAGCCTAATGATATATATTCAAACTTAACTGAAAAAGTTATAAATAAATGTTTCGAGACAGAAAATTTAACAGATAAAAATATAACTATAAGTATTATTTTTACAACACCAATCGATATACAAGCATATAATAAAGAATATAGGAATATAGATAGAGCAACAGATGTTTTATCTTTTCCTATGTTCGAAAAAGATGAAGTAGAAAAATTACAAAAAGAAAAAAGCATCGTGCCAGAAGTATTAGGAGATATTATTATTAATCTAAGTCAGGTTAAAATGCAAGCTGATGAATATGGTCATAGTTTTGAAAGAGAATTAGCTTATATGCTAGTACATGGTTTTTATCATTTAATGGGGTATGATCACATAAAAGAAGATGATAAAAAAGTAATGAGGGAAAAAGAAGAAAAAGTACTAAAAGATTTAAATATTAATAGGGAGTAATTATGGACAAAAAGAAAGATAGCAGATTATATAATAAAAATTTTATAGAAGCATGGAAAAATGCTTTTTCTGGTATAGCACATGGCTTTAAAACCCAAAGAAATTTAAAAATTCAGTTAGTAGCAGGAATTGTTGTAATAATACTAGGAATCATATTAAAAATAAGTAATGCAGAATGGGCAATATTAATGCTTTCTGTATTTTTAGTTCTAGGAACAGAGATGATGAATACTGCGGTAGAAGCAGCTGTTGATCTATGTACAGAAGAATACCATGAAAAGGCGAAAATAGCAAAAGATGTAGCAGCAGGGGCAGTTGTATTAACAGCCTTAAATGCTGTAATAGTTTCTTATTTTTTATTTGCTGACAAAATTGTTCAATTATTTAAATAATGGATAAGAGAGGAATAAAATGAGTAGTAAAGGGAAAAGAACCAAAACAAAGCACAAAAGTAAAAAAATGCCAATAATTTTTGTAATAATAATTTTAATATTAGCAATAGCAGCAGGACTTTATTATTATTTTTTCGTATATAATCAAGATAAAGAAAATCCAACTGTAGACTTAGGTATAGGCGAGGGATTAAAAGAAGAAGAACCAGAGCAACCTAAAAGTATATTTGAGGGGAACGATAGACCTATAGCAGTTATGATAGATAATCACAAAGGGGCATGGCCACAAGTTGGTTTAAATAGTGCATATAGTGTTTATGAAATAATTGTAGAAGGTGGAGAAACAAGATTAATGGCTCTTTTTAAAGGAGTAGACTTAGAAAAAATAGGACCTGTACGTAGTGCTAGGCATTATTTCTTAGATTATGCATTAGAAAATGATGCAATTTATGTTCATTATGGTTGGAGTCCGAAAGCACAATCAGATATTTCTTCACTAAACGTAGATAATATTAATGGAATAACAGAAAGCTCAGATAGTTTTTGGAGAATAAAACAAAAGTCATCACCACATAATGTGTTAACAAGTATAAAGGACATTTTAGAGATAGCGAAAAATAAAAAATATGATACAACATCAGATAAAGCAAGTGTGCTAAATTATACATTTGATGAAGTCAATTTAGAAGATGGAATAGTTGCAAACACAGTAACTATACCATATTCAGATTTACATACAACAAGCTATAAGTATGATCCAGAAACTAAAAGATATACAAGGTATGCAAGAGGCGAAAAACAAACTGATATGCAAACTGGAGAAGCAATTACTACTAAAAACATAATAGTTACATTTGCTAAAAATACTCCGCTAAAAGATAACGAAAATAAAGATAGACAAGATTTGGATGATGTTGGTACAAATGATGGTTATTATATAACAAATGGTAAAGCTATAAAAATAAAAGGTATAAAGAATACTAGAAGTTCTCAAACTATATATAAAGACTTACAAGGAAACGAAATAAAAGTAAATGATGGAAATACATTTTTTAATATATGTCCAATAGATAGCAATGTAACTTTCGAATAAGAAACTTTGATTATAAATGGTAAAACAAAAGTATTTATAAAGACTAGTTTTATAGCTAGTCTTTTATTAATTCTAAAAGTATGATAAAATATTTTCGAAATAAATTTGATAAGTACTAAGTTTCTACAAAAAAATAATTTTAGATATGTTAATATAGATAAATAGAAAGGAATGAGCAGATGGCAGAGTTTAAATCAGGATTTGTTGCAATTATAGGAAGGACTAATGTTGGTAAATCTACACTTATAAATAAATTGGTAGGAGAAAAAGTTGCAATAACAGTAAATAAATCACAAACAACTAGAACAGCAATAAGAGCAATAGTAAATAGAGAAAATTCACAAATAATTTTTATAGATACTCCGGGGGTACACAAACCAAAAACAAAATTAGGAGAAACAATGTTAGAAACAGCATATGAAATTGCAGAAGATGTAGATATTATTTTATTTATAGTAGATTGTTCAAAAAAAGAAATAACAAAAGGTGATAGAATAATATTAGAAAAAATAAAAGAAATAAATAGAAAAACTATTTTAATACTAAATAAAATTGATTTAATACAAAAAGAAGATATTTTAAAAGTTATAGATATGTATAGGAAAGAATATGAGTTTGAAGAAATAATTCCAATTTCTGCTCTTAATAACAAAGGAGTAACTACTATCTTGGATGCGATAGAAAAAAATCTAAAACCGGGTCCTGCATATTATGACATAGATGAATATACAGATCAAACATCAAGACAATTAGTAGAAGAAGTAATTAGGGAAAAAGCGTTAAAATTTTTAAGCGAAGAAGTACCACATGGAATATATGTAGAAGTAGAAAAAATGAAATTAAGAAATACAACAAAAGGAGAAGAAATTTACGATGTTGATGCAACTATTTATTGCTTAAGAAACTCACATAAGGGAATTATAATAGGCAAAAATGGTGCAATGCTAAAACGTATTGTAACAAGTGCAAGAATGGAACTAGAAAAAATGCTAGGAACAAAATTAAATTTAAAAGTATGGGTGAAAGTAAAAGAAGATTGGCAGGATAAAGATAGCATAGTAAAAAAATTTAAATTCAACTAATTGAATAAAAAAACATAAAATACAAAAGATAATACAAAGGAGATGATTTCATGTTTAAACAAATAGCTTGGAACACCTTTAAAAAAACAGGAAATATAAATACATTCATGGAATTTAAACAATTAAGAGATTTAGAAAAGAAAATAGAGGAAGAAAAGAATGGGAACAATAAAGACAAAAGGAATTATATTAGTTGAACGTAATATGGGTGATTTTGATAAAATGTTAACAATGTTAACACCAGGACTAGGAAAGATTTCTTGTGCTGCCAGGGGAGCGAAAAGATTTAGAAGTTCGCTCCTTGTTGGTAGCCAATTTTTATGTTTTGGAGATTATATATTATATAAAACTAATTCCACATATTATATAAATTCTTGTGAACCGATAGAAATTTTTTATAATATAAGGAAAGATTTAAAAAAACTAGAATATGCATCATTTATTTCTAAAATAATAATCGATGTTACAAATGAAAATGAGAATTCTTATAGAATTTTACAATTATATCTAAATACTTTATATATGATATCTGAAACAGATAAAGAGTTAGAATTTATTTTAGCAATATTTAAAATGAAACTAGTAAGTATATTAGGATTTGCTCCTAATATTAGAATGTGTGGAAATTGCAATAAAACGGAAGACTTAGAATTTTTTAGCTTGAAACAAAATGGATTTAAGTGTAATATATGTGGAAAACAAGATACAAGTTGTATTCATATGAGCAAATCAACAATGCAAGCGATAAAATATATTGTAATGTCACCACCTAAAAAAGTATTTTCGTTTAACATAGGAGAAGATGCTACAAAAGAACTAGAGCTAATAGCTAAATTATACTTAAATGATAAGCTAGAAAAAGATTATAAAATGGAAAATATTTTCTAATAGTGTATAAAAAAACAAAATAAACTTGAAAAAAAGCTTTTTACCATATATAATAAATTTACAACAAAAGAAAGCAAAATAATTGAGAGGAGAGATTTTTATGAATATAAAAGTTGTAGGAAAGGATTTAGAAGTTACAGACGCAATTAGAGATTATTCAGAAAAGAAGATGGAAAAATTAACAAAATATTTAGAGGACTTTGATGGAACAGTTACGATAAAAGTAGAAGGAAATGAACAAATAGCAGAAACAAGAGTTTCTTACCAAGGTATTACATATAAAGCAGTAACAGCACATAAAGACTTATATGCTTCTATAGATAAAAATATAGATATACTAGAAGGACAAATTAGAAAAACAAAAACAAAAAGAGAAAGATTAAACAAAGAAGCAACAATCAGAGCATCTCAAGAAGAAGAACAAACAGAACCAGAAAATGAAATAATAAAAGAATTATATTATGAAATTAAACCAATGACACCAGAAGATGCAAAATTAAAATTACAAGAAAACAAAGGTAACACATTTTTAACATTTGTTAATTTAGAAAATGGTAAAGTAAATGTTATTTATAAGTTAAAAGATAATAAAAATTATGGTTTAATAGAACCAGAAGCATAAATAAAAGGGATTTTAAGAACATACCGGGATTTAGGGACGTTCTGGAGTGCGGAACTTTTTTACCACAGGTGTCCCTATTTGAAAATAAACATTTTTTGAAAGATTAACTAACTAGTTTGGTTA
>MNRL01000005.1 GCA_001915925.1 Clostridium sp. CAG:354_28_25 | reverse complement strand
AAAAGGAGAACGAAGCATGATAGAATCAAAATCAAGAGTTGCTATTTATTGCCGCTTATCAGAGGAAGATAGAAACAAACAATCAGAAACAGACGACAGTAACAGTATTCAGAATCAAAAGTCAATGTTACTTCAATACTCATTAGAGCATGGTTGGGAAGTCTACAACATATACAGTGATGATGATTACACTGGTTCTGACAGACGACGACCAGAATTTAACAGGTTGTTGGAGGACGCAAAGAATCGTAAATTTGATATTGTCCTTTGTAAGACACAATCCAGATTTACCAGAGAACTAGAATTAGTGGAAAAATATATCCACGGTCTTTTTCCTATTTGGGGTATTCGCTTCATCAGCATTGTTGATAATGCAGATACCGCTAATAAGGGAAATAAGAAATCAAGACAGATTAACGGTCTGGTGAATGAGTGGTACTTGGAGGATATGTCAGAGAACATTAAAAGCGTTCTCACTGACAGAAGAAAGAACGGACACCATATCGGTGCTTTTGCCCTGTATGGTTACAAAAAAGACCCTGACGTAAAAGGGCATTTGATTATTGATGAAGAAGCTGCGGAAGTTGTCAGAGAAGTTTTTACACTGTTTTCACAGGGATATGGAAAGACCGCCATTGCCCGTATGCTGAATGACAGAGGAATACCAAACCCTACGGAATACAAACGACTTCATGGTTTGCGTTACAAGCAGCCTAAAACGAAAAACAGTACCCTATGGAAATATTTTGCCATATCAGATATGTTGGTGAATGAAATCTATATCGGGAATATGTGAGGGTACACATGAGCCGATTATTGACCGTGAGTTATGGGATAGGGTTCAAGCATTGGTAGCTCAAAAGGCAAAACCTTTCACAGTTGGCACAATCGGCTTATTTGCCAGAAAAGCTCGCTGTATGAATTGTGGTTATACAATGCGTTCATCAAAGAATCGTGGTAAGCATTATTTACAATGTTCTAACCGCCATGTAGCAAAGGACGCTTGTATAGGTTCTTTCATTTCAGTAGACAAATTGGAAAAAGCTGTGATTGATGAACTTAATAAGTTATCAGCAGAATATCTGGATAAAGATGAGCTTGAACAAAATGTGCAATTCAATAATGACTTGCGAGGTCAAAAAGAAGCTTTGGAAACGGAGATTGCTGCTTATCAAAAAAAGATTGCGGAATACACAAAAGGAATCCGTGAACTATATTTAGATAAGGTAAAGGGTATTCTTTCCGAACTTGATTACTTGGATTTATCTAAAGACTTCTCAACACAAAAAGAAAGGCTCGAAAAACTGGTAATTGATACGCAGAAACAGCTTGATGTTATTGAAAGAAAAATGCTGATTGGCGATAACAGACGACAGTTAATCGAGCAATATACAAATCTTGAACACTTAGACAGGGAAACGGTTGAAAAGCTGATTGATTATGTATTGGTCGGTAAGAAAGACCCTGTAACTAAGGAAGTACCTATTGAGATACATTGGAATTTCTAAAGTTCTCATATCTGGCAGCTAGTATGCCAGATTATTGGGAACTATCTTTTAAAACCTCAATGTTGTCTTTACACAATCGTACCATCTGCTGCTAAGTCTTCTTGTAAATTAGCAATTATATCACCTTTACAAGCTAAATATGCAGCAGTAAAAGGAACTCCGGCAGCAGATTGTGGATATACATCAACTCCATGGTCTGTATAATATGCACCAAGCCCAGCTTTTTCTATTTCTTCAATAGAAGCATTTTTAGTTAATTGGTGTACGATACTTCCAACCATTTCAAGGTGAGCAAGCTCTTCGGTTCCAATGTCATTCAAAATAGCCTTAGATTTTTGGTCTGGCATAGCAAATCTTTGTGATAAATAACGAAGAGATGCAGCAAGTTCACCATCAGGACCACCATATTGAGAAATAATAACTTTAGCAAGTTTTGGATTTGTACATTTAATATTTACAGGATATTGCAATGTTTTCTTATAAGTCCACATTTAAAACTCCTCCTTCCCATGGCCAAGGTTCTTCTAGCCATCTCCATTTATTACAAGGGTAATTAATTGTTAAAGGTCCATATACTTTTTGATATTTATCTTCTAAATCTTTTAATTCTTGGCAATATTTTCTGTGTAAACATAAAGCTTTTTGGTCAGTAGGATGTGTATCTAAATATAAAGCTAAGTCATTAATTGCAAAAGCACAGCATCTTATCTGTTGTAACATTCTTCCTTGCATTTCGCAATCATTATTTGACTTACACTCACATGTGCAGTTGCATTCCATATTTTCATTTAACATTTATTACACCCCTTTCCAATTTCATTTCTAGATTCTATATACCTAATTTGTTGCATAGATTGCCCTGGAGAATAAGGACTGACTAATTCAGGAAAAATAGTTCCCATTTTAAGTCCTATGCAAGGCTTAAAAGTCTTATCCATATATTGGATTGGAACATAACTTTGACCAAGCATTGGGTTATCTGGGAAGACATTAGTTTCTTCAGTAAATCCACAAGAGCAACTATCATAATCATCTTCTACATAAGAACTAACGGAATTACATTTAGTTTCTAACATATCTGTAGAATTGTCATTATTGTTATTGTTCATGCAATAACACTTTTGATATCTTCTGAACATATTTTATTCCTCCTTTTATAACATTATATGAGGTAAAAAATATTTTGCGACAAAAGTATACAAATAAAAACATAAATGATAAAATAAAGCAAAATGAGGGGTGAAATAATATGAAAAAATTAATAATAGAAGTTGGTTCAACATGTACAAAATTAGATGAAGTAAATGATTCGGAAATAAAACGTATTAAAGATGTAACGATAGAATTTAAAAGGAATTTTAGTAAATTAAAACAGTTGGATGGAAATGATGTAAAAAAACTAATTAATTTAGTAAAAGAAGAACAAAAACAATATAAAGACATATTTGTATGTGGTACAAGCATTTTTAGAGCCTTAGAAGAACAGATGAAAGAAAAATTTCTTACAGAATTTAAAGTAGAAACAGGGTTAGACTTTAATATTATTAGCCAAGAAGAAGAGAATAAATATACAGTAGAAGGTGCAACAAGAAATGTAAAAGGAAAAGTTGCCGTGTTTATAGGTGGAGGTGGTTCCACAGAAATTGCTATTTATGATAATGGAATAAAAGAAATGTGTAATACAAAAATGGGTGTAATTGATGTAATGGAACAATATCCAGATTTGGGAGAAAATCTAGCAACAACAGCTGTAAAAACAGTAAAAGAATGGGTAAAACCAAAGCTAAAAGTTCCTACACCAAAAGCAGATATCTTAATATTGGCTGGTGGAGGTCATATGAAGTTTGCTAAAAATTCTGGAATTACATATGAGAAAAATACTTTATTCGAAGATAGCCAAGAACCTATTATGATGGATATCAATACAAGAAAATTAGATACAGAAAGATATTATAAAGAAATTTCTTTAGATGAAATAAGAAATAGAGTAAATGATCCAGAGTGGTGGTATGCAACTCGTGCAATGTGTGCAATGGTATTAGAAGTCGCAGAAAGTTTAGATGTAAAGTATATCATACCAACAGATATATCAATGGTGTATGGATTAGCAAATAAGTAATAAAAAAGCACTATGTAATTATTTACATAGTGCTTTTTTTAATTATATTGTAACTATTTTTTTGGTATAGTCTAAATTTGCTACAGAATCATTTTTATATGCTAAGGTATAAATATTTGTTGCTAAAATATCTTTACTTAACATATGTTTATAAGTTTTATTATTAGAAGAATCAAAGAAATTCTTAACAGAAGTTATTAATGTTATTTTTGGATTAGCATTATAAATTTTTGAAATAAGTTCTTTACCTTTTGGGCTATATCCAAGAATTCTAGCATAAGGTACAGTTTTACGAGAAATGTACATATCTTTTTTTGTTATATTTAACAAAATATATAATAAAATTCTTTGAATTCTAGTTTGTGTATATCTTTTAGACTTAATTATATTTATTAACTCTACTAAAGTATTGCAAGAATTAGCAGCATTTTTAATAGCATTTTCTAAGCCTTCATTTACTTCTGGAAATTTTTTAAGGTCAGCTGCAGATAATCGTCTAATAGAATATAAAATTTCTTTTTCAAATTTTGATATATCTATAACATATTGATTATTTTCTATTTCTTGCATTAATAAGTCATAAGCAAGTCTAGGCATTACTTTTCTAATATCATTAAATTGATTATTTACAATCATATTTCTAATTGCTGTAGCACTTGCATATTCATCAACAATGCAGTTACTATTATAAAAAACTTTTTCACGTTTTATGGATATTGGCATAATATGAGATTTATATTTTTTTAAGGCTTTTAAGTATTCAATTGCTAAAGTATTATTTGGTTGATTCAAAATGTTAGAATATTTTTGGTCATTTAAATATAGTAATATTGCATTTTCTCTAGCTTTTGGAAAAGAAAGTCCTTTTTTTAATTCTTCATTTAAGAATTCTACATATTGTTTTGGCTCTTCATATAAAATACCAGAAATTCTATTTAATATATCTATATCGGAATTCTCGGAACCAAATGAAACTGTATCTACAATTTTTAAGGAGTTTAAAAGTTTTATAGCGCCTTCTGCAAAATTTTCTGCACTAGAAATAGAGTATACTGTTGGAAGCTCTAAGACTAAATCTATACCACTTTTTAGAGCCATTTCTGTTTTTACCCATTTATTAACTATTGATGTATTACCTCTTTGAACAAAATTACCACTCATAATACAAATACTGTATTCGGCACCAGTTTCTTCTTTAGATTTGGTTAAATGCAAAAGATGACCATTATGAAATGGGTTATATTCTGCAATAATTCCTAAAACTTTTGACATATTTATCCCTCCTTATATTGTAGTATAAACAAATTATTGATATAATATCATAAAATGGTAAAAATTACAAATATAGGAGAAGAAAAATGGAAGAAATAACAATATATACAGATGGAGCGTGTTCTGGAAATCCAGGTCCTGGGGGATGGGGTGCGGTACTTATGTATAAAGAAAATAAAAAAGAAATATCAGGTGGGAAATTAAATACAACAAATAATGAGATGGAAATTACAGCAGTTATACAGGCTTTAAAAAATCTGAAATATCCATGCAATGTTAAATTATATAGTGACAGTGCATATGTTGTAAACTGTTTTAAACAAGGCTGGATATACAATTGGAGAAAGAATGGGTGGAAAAATGCCGCAAAAGAGCCTGTGAAAAATAAGGAGTTATGGGAAGAATTATATGAACTTACTAAAATTCACAAAGTTGAATTTATAAAAGTAAAAGGACATAGTGATAACGAATATAATAATAGATGTGATGAATTAGCGAGAACAGCTATAAAAAACTTATAATAAATTAAATAAAGGAAATAGAAAATGATAGTAATATATGATTTTGATGGTACATTAACTCCGTATTCTTTACCACAATATGAAATAATAAAAAAATGTGGATATAATGAAGAGAAACTAATAAATAGAGTAGCAGAAGAATTAACTAATAGCAAAGGACTATATGAAGCTTATTATAAATGCTATACAGAAATATTGTTAGAAAACAATATTTTATTAACTAAAGAAAATGTTTGCTTAGGAGCAGATAAAGTAAAATTTAATAATGGAGTTATAGAATATTTTAAAAATTTCCAAAGTCGAAAAACAGGTGTAAAACATTATATTGTTACTTCTGGAATAAAAGATTATGTGAATAAAACAGTAATTGGAAAATATGTAGATGGTGTTTATGGGGTTACATTTAATGAAGAGAATGGAATATATAAAGATATAGATATTTTATTAACAGATAAAAAGAAAGTAGACGTCATTAAGCATGTTCAAAAAGATAATAAAGAAACTAATAACATTATATATTTTGGTGATGGATTAACAGATAGCTTCGCATTTGAATATGTTCATAGTATAGGTGGTAAGAATGTATTTATAGCAACAAAAAATGAATCAATGGAAACGTATAAAAAATTAAATGTTAAAGGAATTATAGATAAATGTTTCGAACCAGATTTTAGTATGGATTCTGAATTGAGTAAGTATATTCAAACACAAATAGAAGAGGAAAAATGTAAATAATTCTGTAGTAAAAACATGTGTTATGTTTACCCTAAATATTGTTTATTTATGCAAAATATGGTATAATAAGAACGTGGGAGGTAGGCGTATGAAAATAATAGGCGTAACAGGAAGTTCCGGAGCAGGAAAAGATACTTTATGTGAAATACTAGAAAATAAATATAATGCAGAAATAGTAGATGCAGATAAAATTGCTAGAGAGTTATCTAAAAAGGGAACAATGTACTTACAATCAATAGTTGAAAGTTTTGGATCTGGAATAGTAGATAGAAAAGGTGAATTAAATAGAAAAAAATTAGCAAGTATCATATATGAGGATGATAAAAAGAGGGAAGAACTAAACAAGCTTACCTTTATTTATGTTGTAGATGAAATAAAGAAAAGAATAAATAAAATAAAAAAGAAAATAATTGTTGTAAATGCTCCATTATTATTTGAAAGTAATTTAGATCAAGTTTGTGATTTTGTAATAGCTATTATAGCAGAAAGAAATGTTCAAATTGAAAGAATAATGAAAAGAGATAACATAAAAGCAGATGAGGCAGAAAAAAGATTAAATATGCAAAATACGGACGAGTTTTATATAGAAAATGCAGATTATATTATACATAACAAAGGGGATATAAAAGATATAGAAAAACAATTAAAAGACATAAAAATATAATTAAATAACTTTTGTTATTGACGATTCTAAAATTTTTTAGAATCGTTTTTTTCGTATTACAAAAATATTACATTTTAGTTATTTTATTGAAAAGAAAATAACAATGGCATATAATTAACAAAAATGTCATATAAGAGGAGTAATGAATATGTATAATGATAGCTTTGCAGATATGATGCTAAATGAAAGAAAATTAACTGAAAAAATGAAGATATTGTTGTATTTTAAGAAAAAACATAACTGCTTTTTTGATAATACAGTAATATTTAAAACAGAAATATGTAGAATGTTTTTAGAACATTCTAAGCCAGATGTTGATAATAATTTAGTATTAACAGCGTGTTTATTATATGCGTGTAAAAAGAGTGTAATTTCATTTACAGAAGAAAAAAGAAGAACTTATTTACGTAAAGGAGCAGAATATCTTGAAGAATTAGGATTCGACAAAAAGTTTTGTAGAATTTGTGAACAAGCTAATAGAATTGCTAACATTACACCAAGAGATAAAGAGGGAGACATATTAGAATTAATAGATAATTTTGGAATGCTTCTAGACAGGGATGATAGAAGAGCTTTTAATCCAACAGAAGCTTTATTCGTTTTGGAAAATGAAAATTTAAAAGGATTAGAAAATGTATATTTACAAGACTTTAAAGAATTTGTTATGGAATTTGAGAATTTAGAGACTCTTGGATTAGACAAAAGTAAAATAATTACAAGATGGCAAACTAAAATTAATATGATTCCAAAATATAATTTAGCACAAGGAATTAATGCGGCTATAGATTATAGAACAACTGCCAAAAAGTTATACATAGAAGGCAAAAAATTAGAAGTTAATAAAAATGGAATAAGAGACAATAAACAAGAAATAAATGCAGATAGAAGAATAAAGCATGAAATAGCAAAACAAATAGATGAAGAGCATAAGTTTTCTGACTTGTTAAATATAAGTGGGGAGGAATAAAAAATGAATGAATTTTTTGCAGATTTGCATGTACATATTGGTAGAGCAGAAAATAACAAGCCAATAAAAATTACTGCAGCGAAAAGTTTAAACTTTGCAAATATTGCAAAAGAATGTGAAGAAAGAAAAGGAATAAACATTGTAGGAATTATAGATTGTGCATCACCATATGTTATTCAAGATATAGAAGAATTCTTAAAAACAGGCGATGCATACGAGCTAGAAGATGGAGGAATTATATATAAAGATAAAGTATGTATAATACTTGGAAGTGAGACCGAAACATCAGAAAAAGGTAGAAATGGCAAAAAAGGTTCAGCACACAACTTATGTTATTTTCCACATCTAAAAGATATAAAAGCTTATTCAGAAGAAATGAGTAAACATATAAAAAATATAACATTAAGTACCCAAAGGTCAGATTTATCAGGATATGAATTAATAGATATTGTAGAAAAATATAATGGTATACTAGTACCAGCACATGCTTTTACACCATTTAAAAGTTACTATGGAAATTGTACAGACAGACTAAAAGATATATTTAAAGAAAAATATGATAAGATTTTTGCAGTAGAATTAGGTTTAAGTTCTGATACATATTTAGCAGATATGATATCAGAATTAGAAGATAAGACATTTGTTACAAATTCTGATGCACATTCATTGCCTAAAATAGCAAGGGAATATAATAAAATACAAATGGAAGATATATCTTTTAAAGAATTAGTTAAAGCACTAAAAAATGAAGATGGAAGAAAAATTGTTGCAAATTATGGACTAGATCCAAAGCTAGGTAAATATCATAGAACATATTGTGATGCTTGCAATTCTACAATTCAAACTAAAGAACCAGTAGAAGTATGTCCTTATTGTGGAAGTAGTAAAGTTACATTTGGAGTTTTTGATAGGATAGAATTAATAAAAGATAAAAAAGAATCTGTAAGTCCAAAATCTAGACCAGATTATATATATCAAACACCACTAGGTTTTGTACCTGGTCTAGGAAATAAAACAATAGAAAAACTATTAGATAATTTTGGAACAGAAATGAATATATTACATAAGTTGTCATTTGATGATATAGAAGCTGTTGTAGGAACTAAGCTAGCTACAATTATTGATGAATCTAGAAAAGGAAGATTACAAATAGAAGCTGGTGGAGGAGGAAATTACGGAAAAGTTTCCACAAAAACACTAGATAATTAGTTCTAAAAATCATTTTATCACATAGATATTATGTATAAATAATTCTATGGAGGATAAAATGAAAAAAACAAAAAATACATATATAGAGGTAATTTTAAAAAATTTACAAGAAAATAAAAAAATATATATATTATTATTAATTTTTTTACTTATAGGAATTGTTTTAGGAGTGTTTTTTATAAATAACTCTGATGAAGCACAAAAAAATGAGGTTAGTGAATATATAAATAATTTTGTTACAACATTAAAAAATAATAATTCGATAGATAAAAATGAGTTAATAAATGTATCATTTAAAAGAAATATATTAATGGGAATAATATTATGGTTCATAGGTTCTACTATTATTGGTTTACCACTAATATATTTTTTTGTGTTGTATAAGGGGTTGTGTATAGGTTATACAATATCTGGAGCTATAATCGCATTAGGAACTGAAAGAGGAGTGTTTTTTTGCATAGGAAGTATATTATTTCATAATATTATATTTATTCCAGCATTGTTTTTTATAGCAGTAAGTAGTACAAAATTATGTTATGCAATTATGAAAAATAGAACTAAGGAAAATATAAAACTAGAAATTATACGACACTCGATATTGTCTATAATAGCAGTAATATTTTTTATGTTATCTTCTTTAATAGAAGTTTATATTTCAACAAATTTACTTACATTTATAACAAAATATATTTAATAATTAGCAAAAAGATATTTACAATTTTGAATATCTTTGATATAACATATATAGTTTATGTAAATAATATATGTACATAAAACTAAAAAAAGCAGTAGAGGAGATAGTAGCATGGAAAAGAAAATTAAACTTTTTTTAGAATTTTTACAAAAAGATAAAAAATTATCAAATAACACACTACAATCATATAAGAGGGACATTACCCAATATGAATCATATATAAATGAAGAAAATTTACAATATTTAAAAGTTACAAAAGATGATATAAAAAAATATCTTGAAAACTTAAAAAATATTGGTAAAAAAACTTCAACAATTTCTAGAAACTTAGCATCAATAAGATCATTTTATCAGTATTTAGTAAGAACTAAAAAAATAAAAGAAGACCCAACAGAGGGAATACAATCTCCAAAAGTAGAAAAAAGAGTACCAAGTGTTTTAAGTTCTAAAGAAGTAGAATTATTATTAGAGCAACCTAAAGCTGTTGATTTAAAAGGAATTAGAGATAAAGCAATGTTAGAATTTGCTTATGCAACAGGAATGAGAGTAACAGAAATAATAAATCTAAATCTAGAAGACGTTAACTTAAAAGAAGGATATGTTTCTTGTACAAATGCCAATAAACAAAGAAATATACCACTAGGAGCAATTTCTATTAATGCTTTAAAAGAATACATAAAGAAAGCAAGACCATATTTAATTAAAAGTGAAGATGAAAAATCTTTATTTGTAAATATAAATGGTAAAAGATTAACAAGACAAGGTTTTTGGAAAATAGTAAAATTCTATAAAGAACAAGCTCATATAGATAAAGACATTACACCACATGTGTTAAGACATTCTTTTGCAACACATTTATTGCAAAATGGAGCAGATTTAAAAGCAATCCAAGTTATGCTTGGTCATTCTGATATTTCTTCAACCCAAGTATATATGCAATTTCAAGATGAAGGACTTAAAAATATTTATAAGAAAGCTCATCCAAGAGCATAAGTTATATATTAAAACCACCAATGCTAAGACATTAGGTGGTTTTTTCTGGATTTAAATATAGGAAAAAAGAATGCTCATAAATCCCTATTTTGCATTCACTTTTTTTTTATGTTATGTTATACTAGTAAGCATGAAAAGACGTGGAGGTTAATATGAATGAACTTACAAGTGATGAAAAATTAAAAATACAAACAAACTTAGAATATATAGGACTAGATTTAAATAATATACCAGAATTTATAAAGAATTATAGACCTCTTGAGTTTAGACCTATTAGAGGCTTTAGCGAAAATAAAAGTAGAATATATAAATATTTAAACATAAAAGATATTCAAATATATATAACTCCAAGAAATAAAATGGATTTGCTTTCAAAGAAATATGAGGAATGTAACCAACTATATGATTATTTAAAGCTTGAATCAGAAGATGACATAGTAAAACATGGCGTGTTTTTAAAAATGGTAGATAAGATAAATATAAATGAATTAGAAAGAATAGCTGCCGAACAAGAAATCTTAAATGAAGAAATTCCATTCGAAGTAAAATATAGCGAAAATTATCTTTGGCAAATTTATTATTCCGACATAACAAAACAGTATTTTTTGATGGTAACTCTAGAAGATGAGGAATTTGAAGCATTTTTTTATCTTCTAAAGAAACAAATAGAAGCATATAAAGAAAATAAGGATATATATATTTATGTGCCTGTATGCAATACAGAATATTCTGGTGAGTTATTAACAAGAAATGAGATTGCAGATACAGAAAATTATATATGGTTATTTACTAAAGATTGGCCATTTGTTTATGAGGTGTATGACAAAAATGGAATAATGAATGTATATATTATAGGAAACACTATTTGTTATGAAAAGATTAACAGTCATTATAAAATTGTAATAAAAAATGAAGAAGAAGCAATTAAGTTTTTTAAATTAATTAAAGCATTATTTATTTTACAAACAGAAACAAATGGTAAATATGTATTCGAGCCAAGAATAAAAAAAGATGGAAGCTTAGAATTTTTATATAACGGAGATATAATAGAATATGAGAATTTAACTAATTTTATAAAAACAGAGTTTTATAAGACAGATAATGAGATTAATGATATCGTAGAAAAACTAAATAAATGTGAAAAACAAAAACAAGAATTATCAATAGAAGAAAAAAACAAAGTAAAAGAATTTCAAGACAAAGAAAAGGAAATATCAATATATTTAGATTGTAAGCGTAGTTTTTTTGGAAAGATTAAATTCTTTATGCAAAACAAGAAAAAATTAAAAGGAAGAGCAAAAGAGATATTAGATAAAGATAGCAAAGAAGAGGAAGAAACACAAGAAATAGAAGAGATTTTTAAAGAGAATGATGGTATAGATAGAACAAAGGAATTCTTAACAATAGAGGATTTAGTTTTATTGATTAAGGCTTTTGAAAGACAAGATAAAAGACTAAAAAATGATGAAATGGATGTACGAGCATTAGAAAATAAAATAAAAATTTTAAATAGTAAAATTCGCAATGCAGAGGCATACTTAAAAGAAATAGATGAGCACAACAAGAGTATTTTTGATTTTTGGAAATATACAAATAAAGACAATAACTTAATTTTATCAGAGATAGATGCAGAAGAGGAAGTTCCAGTTACAAATTTAGAAAAGACATTTGATTATTTAGAAGATTTAGAAGAGCTTGGCAAGAACATGGATAAAATAATAAGGAAAAAGTTATCTAAAAAAGAATGTGACAGTATATTTTTAGCTACAACAGAGATTTTGGAATTCATCAACAAGATAAAAGATAAAGATGACCTAAATGAGAAAGAATTGCATCTAATAGAACAAGAACTTAATGATATAAAAGAGAAAACTACAATTGTAAGTTCATTATTTCCAAAAGAAGAATACGATATTTTTGGTGGACTTTCTGAAGATAAAACAAAAATTAGAGTATTAGCAGGAAGAAAGCATCGTGAAATAGAGAAAAATATGTACAGAGTAATAGATGTAAATAAGAATACGTCATTAGATAGGTTTGTAGAAAAATTAAAAGTAATTGTAAGTGATATAGAAAAGGCTTTATTACAAATAAAGGCACCAATGAATTTATCATTATATGTGGCAGAAAAAGATATAAATAAATCTAATTTCGAAATTTATCATGTAAATCCAGAAGAAGCTATAAATGATATAGAAAGTACTGATGAGCATATCTGTAGGATAAATATAAAAAAGGGAATGCCACTTATATTTTTAACTAATACAGTTTATTATGACAATTATAATAAGACACTTCCAGAAGGTATGGAGCTAAATGATTTGGTATTACTAGATAATTCGAAATTTGAATTTTTAAAGAAAAGAGAATCATTTTTCAGAATGAATAAAGAAGTAAAGAAATTTGAATACCAAAATTGTGATATACATGTAAAAGAATATAATTTGAAATTAAAACATAAGAAGGAGGAAAACAATGATAAATAGAACAATTATTGTTGTTTTAGATAGTTTTGGAGTTGGAGAATTACCAGATGCAGATAAATATGGTGATGTAGGTGCAAATACATTAGGACATATTTATGAGCTTGCAAAACCTAAATTAACTAATATGAAAAAATTAGGTTTATATAATATTGATGGATTAACAATTCCAGAAAAAGAAGAAAATCCTATTGGAAATTATGGTAAAGCACAAGAAAAATGTGCCGGTAAAAATAGTCCTGTAGGACACTGGGAAATCTCAGGATTTGTAAAAGAAAAGCCATTTAAAACATATCCAAATGGCTTTCCAGATAAGATGATAGAAGAATTTAAGAAAAAAACAGGATTACAAGGCACTTTGTTTAATGGTGTTGGTTCTGGTACAGAATTATTAAAACAATATGGAGAAGAACATTTAAAAACAGGATTTCCTATTGTATATACTTCTGCAGATAGCGTTTTTCAAATTGCAGTACATGAAGACATAATTCCTGTAGAACGATTATATGAAATTTGTAGAATAGCAAGAGAAATGTTAAGTACAGAAGAATATGATATAGGAACAGTTATTGCTAGACCTTTTGTAGGAGATAAAGCAGATAATTTTACTAGAACATATAATAGAAAAGATTTTGAATCACCAGAATTTGGTAAGACAATGCTTGATGTACTTTATGAGAATAACGAAGAAGTAGTTGCAATTGGAAAGATTGAAGACTTATTTTCAGGCAGGGGAATATCAAGAGCAATTCATACAGAAGGAAATGCTGATGGAATAGAAAAAACAATAGAAGAAATAAAGAATAGTAAAAACGCAAAATTAATTTTTACAAATTTAGTAGATTTCGACATGCTTTATGGTCACAGAAATAATGTAGAAGGTTATGCAAAAGCCTTAGAATATTTTGATAATAAATTACCAGAAATTATTGAAGCAATGAATGAAGATGATTTATTAATTATAACAGCAGACCATGGAAATGATCCTTCAACACCAAGTACAGATCATGATAGGGAATATATACCTATTTTAGTTTATGGAAAAAATATAAAACATGGTATTAATCTTGGAATAAGGGACACATATGCAGATATTTCAGCAACTGTATTAGATATTTTTGATTATCCTATCTTAAAATACGGAAAGAGTTTTAAAGATTTGATAATTTAATTATTGCAAAATAAAAAAATATATGCTAATATGTATTAGCATATAAATGCCGATGTGGCGGAACTGGCAGACGCACCAGACTCAAAATCTGGCGGGAAACCATGTGGGTTCGAGTCCCACCATCGGTACCAATTTATACTCCCACGAAATTGGGAGTATATTTTTTTTACTAAAAAAATGTAAAATTTTGTAAAAAATATTTGCGAAAATTTGTTTTGTATGATATAAAAAGAAGAAGAGAGGAGAATTTTTATTATGGATAGTATAATGGAACAGAATAACCAAGTTTTTGGAAACTATTATAATAAAATAAATGATTTAATATTAAAGACAAAACAAAATGTTGCAAAAAATATTAATTATGAAATGGTTGAATTATATTTTGAAATAGGTTCTACCATAAATGAATTAATTGAAAATTATAATTTGGAAGCATCTCAAAATAAAATTTTAAAATTATTTTCAGAAAAACTAACACAAGAATTTGGTCAAGGATTTAGCGTTTCAAATTTAAAGAAAATGAAAAAGTTTTATTTAACTTATGAAGATGGTTCCACACTGTGGAACCAGTTAAGTTGGAGTCATAATCGCTTAATAATGAATATTGATAATGAAGCTAAAAGAACTTTCTATTTAGAAGAAACGATAAAATCAAATTGGAGTGTTAGGCAATTAGAAAGACAAATAAATAGTTTTTATTATGAAAGACTTTTGTCGACAAGTAAAGAACATAAAGAAGAAGTGAAAAATGAAATAAATCTTTTAGAAAAAAAGGAAAAAGTTCAAGATTTTATTAAAGATCCTTATGTTTTAGAATTTTTAGACATAAAAGATAGAAGATTTTTAGAAAAAGATTTGGAGTCTAATTTACTAGAACATATATCAGAATTTTTATTAGAATTAGGCAGGGGATTTTCTTTTGTAGCAAGACAAAAGAGGATTGATGTTGATGGGGATAATTTTTATATTGACTTGGTCTTTTATAATTTTGTGCTAAAATGTTTTGTTTTAATTGATTTAAAATTAGATAAATTAACACATCAAGATATTGGACAAATGGATTTTTATGTTAGATATTATGATAATGAAATAAAAGCAGAAGATGATAATCCAACAATAGGAATTATATTATGTTCGGATAAAAAAGATACGATAGTAAAATATTCTGTTCTTAATGATAATAAGAATTTATTTGCTTCAAAGTATCAATTATATTTACCAACTGAAGAAGAATTGGCAAGAGAAATACAAAAACAGAAAGAAGAATTTGAAGATAAAGAATAGATTTGGTTCCACACTGTGGAACCATTTCAATATAGAAAAAATAGAGAAAAAGGTGGTAGTATGATTAAACAAGTATACAATTTAAATGAAAAATCATTTAGAAATTATAATGGACCAGATAAGGGTTTTAAAGAAAAAATATTATTTTTGGATATAATGGTAGAGGAAAGACCTCGTTAGCAAAAGGTTTAATACGAGAGTTTTTAAAGGATACTGCAAATAGTTCAGAAAATTATAGATTTTTTAATCGAAATTACATTAAGGAAAATATAATATTAAAAGAAAGTAACAATTCTAAAATTAAAGGAGTTATAGCAAATTTTGGAAAAAAGGATGTGGATATAGAGAAGAAGATTAAGTTATTAGAAGAAAATATTATAGATACAAAGGAACTTGAAAATGAAATACAACAATTAAATAAAAATATACGTGCTGAAATTGATAAAATACATGATGAAAAGAAAGGTAGCATTTCAATACAAAAGAAACCTATGTCAAAAACTAATTGTGAATGTACATTGTTTTTTCCATGTTGTTATCCTCCTAAATTATATAATTGATATTGCATAATATTATTAATAACACATTATGTAAAACATACAAGTTTTTATCAAAAAATATTCATTAAACAATAAAAAAATATTGACAAACAATAACGGAAGAAATAAAATATCTTCATAAAATATTTATGGAGGTATTTTATTATGAAAAAAATAAATATATTTTTAGGAGCAATATTACTCAGTGTATGGAGTATAATATTATTTTTTGGAAAACAGCTAGGACTTTCAATGTTATTGTTTGCAATACCAATTACATATTACATAGTAACATTATTAGAAAAAACAAATAAAATAAAAAATAAAAATTCAAGATTTTTAATAATACCAATAATTATTTTAGCAAGTACTTACTTTATTTTTAATAATAGCTTTTTTAATTTGTTAAATCTATTAGTAATACCAATATTATTAATTATAATGATTTTAAGTTTAACTACTACAAAATTAATAGCAAAGACCTTGCTAGAAAGAATTTTAGATATAGTAATAGAGCCATTTGCATATATTGGCGAAACAATGACAGAGTTAAGAAATTTACTTGCCGGGAAATTTAATATAAATAAAGAAAAGACTAAAGATAAAAAATCAAACAATATAATAAAAGGAATATGCATTACAGTTCCTTTAGTAATAATTATTATTGCAATTTTAGCATCAGCAGACTCGGTATTTAGTAACATGATTACAAATATCCTAAATTCATTTTTTAACTTATTTAATAATGTAGATTTAATGGGGATTTTTATACGAGTGATTTTAATAGTATGTGTGTTTATATATTTATCAAGCTTTTTTTATATTATTACCAGCTATGATGAATATTTTGTAGATGAAGAGGTAAAAGAAGAAAATAAAAGTGTAGATAGTACTACTTTTAAAATGGTATTAACATCATTAAATGTAATTTATTTAGTATTTTGTATAATTCAGATAAATTCATTATTTATGCAAAAAACGAATATTAATTATGCAGAATATGCAAGACAGGGATTTTTCCAGTTAATGGTTGTATCAGTGATAAATTTAATAGTGATATTAGTTACAAAAAAATATGCAACTAAAAATAACAAATATTTAAACTTTATGTGTATAATTATGGTAATATTTACATTTATAATAATAATATCTTCTGCAGTTAGAATGCATTTTTATGAACAAGCATATGGATATACTTTTTTAAGGTTATTAGTATATTGTGTATTATTTGCAGAAGCTATTTTATTAATTCCAACAGTATTATATATATTAAACAAGCAAAAACACTTATTAAGAACGTATTGTATGATTTTAATTGTTGTATATATAGGAATGAACTTTATTAATTTTGATGCAATTATCGCAAAAGGAAATATAGAAAGATATATAGAAACAGGAAAAATAGATTTAGAGTATCTAGAAGAAGAAACTGGAACAGATGCAATTCCAGAGTTTATACAAATTTTAGAGATAAAAAATGTAGATGAGCAAACTAAAAATGAGACTATAAGATATATAAATGATGTTTACGAAAAGCTATCAAATGAAAAAATGGATGTTAGAGATTTAAATATGTCTAAAATATTAGCTAAAAAGACTTTAGAGGGGATTAAATAATGAAAAGATTTAAAGAATTTATAATAGCGTTAGTGATAATTATAATAATAGTTTTAATACAACTTATTATTTTTAAAACCGGCACCGAGGTAAATACAAACGAGAGTAATTCTACGAATACATTATTAGAAGATGTTAAGATAAGTGTAGAACAAAAATTGGAAAATGAGAAAACATATAGTATGCAAACAGGAAGTAGCTTCGCAAAAATAGGTAATATTATTATATACAATAATTCGACAGATAATATATTTAAATATGATTGTAAAGAAGAAAAATTAGACTTACTATATACGATGGAAGATGGTGTAAATAAACTTTATTTTGACGGGGAATATGTATATGCAATGCCAAATTACTATAGAGGAAAAGGAATTTATAGGATAGACTTACAAGGAAATGCAGAAAAAATTTATGATGGGGCTTCTATCCAATTATGGCTTACAGCTGACAAGATATATTTTACAGATCAAGTAGGGTATGACAGAATAAACGGAACTCCTCAAGGAAATCTATGTATTATGAATAAAGATGGTAGTGATAAACAAACAATTATAGAAAATGTTAAAAATTATTTTAAAATACATAATAATACTATCTATTATACAGATCTAACTTCAAGGAGTATATATTCTGCAAATATTGATGGAGCGAACAAAAAAGAATTAGCTAAAGGTAGAACATATATTAGTAATGTAGATGATAATTGTTTAACATATATTGACTTTGCAGATAATGAAGCGTATAGAGTAATATATTTAAACACAAATGAAAATCATAAATTAGGTATGTTTGGAAATGATGTATTTTCAGAAAATGGTAATTATGTGTTTACTAGAAAAGGTACTGATGGAAACAATATAGAAACAGAATTTAGTTTATATAAGATTAATCCGGAAAATAATACAGAAGAAATTATTTGGAAAGCACATGGTGGATTTGAAAGATTGGCATATATTGATGATGAATTCGCATATTTTACCTCAGGTCAGAGTATGTATAAAGTTAATTTAAAGACAGGAGAAGAAACTGATTTTCCAAAGAGATATTATTACTATTTAAATGGATATGGATATACTTTTACTCAGAAGGATAGTGAAATAACTTCATTTGAAGTATGTAATTTAAAAACTATGGAGATAAATAAAGATGACATAGGACTGTAAAAAAATAGAGGAATACCTCTATTTTTTTATAGAAGTCTTGAAAACTTATGTAAACTATGGTAAAATAGTAAAGATTTGAATGGGGGATGAATGTGAAAAAGAAAACGAACGTAAAAAATGTACTAAAGAAATTGTATAAATTATTAGATAAAAAGCAAAAACGTAATTTTATAATAATTATTATAATAATGATAGTGTCTGCAGGTCTTGCTCAATTGACACCAAAAGCGATAGGTTGGCTTACAGATGATATTTTAGTAGAAAATCAAGTAGATTTTATTAAGGTAATCCCATTTTTAATTTTTATATTAATAGTAAATGTAGTAAATGAGATTATAAAAATATTAAGAAGAGTAATGGTAGAAGATACAGCTACAAGAACAGAAAAAAAGGCGAGAGGAATAGTAATTAATTCATTGTTAAAAGCACCCTTATCATATTTTAGAGAGAATATGACAGGTAATATTCATGGAAGATTAAATAGATGCTTAGAGGGAACAGTAAAATTAGAAAAATTAATGTTTATGGATTTTGCACCAGCTATATTTAATAGTATTGCAGCTATAATAACAATATTTATAACTCTACCAATATCATTAGCATTACCTATGTTGCTTGTTATTCCAATAGGAATTGCAATAGTATTTAGACAAATTAGTACTCAAAAAGGTATAAGAGTAGAATTATTAGAAACTAAATCTGCAATGGATGGCACAATTGTAGAATTACTAAATGGAATAGAAGTAATAAGAATAACAGATAGTGTTGAATTAGAAACAAATAGATTTAATAACAAATCAGAATTTTTAAGAAAAAAAGAAATGAAACATCATAAACAAATGGCAAAATATGATTGCTTAAAATTTATAAATCAAGCAGTATTTACAGTTTTAATTATAGGAATTTCAACATGGCTAGCAACTAAAAATGTAATTACTGTTGGTAATGTTTTAACAGCATATTTATGTTTTACACAATTAACAAAACCATTAGAGGAATTACATAGAATATTTGACGAATTATCAGAATGTACAGTTTTAGCTACAGATTTCTTTAAAATGACAGAATTACCTAATGACTTTTCTTATGCATTAGTAGAAGAGGGAAAACAAATTAATAAAGATGCAAGCAAATCAATAGTAGAAGTTAATAACTTAAAATTTTATTATAATGAAAACACAGAAAAAGTTATTTTAGATAATTTTAATCTAAATATAAACGAAGGTATGTTTTTAGGAATTGCAGGTCCTAGTGGATGTGGAAAATCTTCACTTATTAAGGCTATATGTAAACTAGAAAAAGGTGATGGTGAAATATTTATAGCTGGAAAAAATATAAATTCGTTAACTAGAAAAGATATATCAGAGATTATTGCATTAGTACCACAAAGTCCATTTTTAATAGCAGGCACAATATACGAAAATATTTGTTATGGAATGGATAAAGAAGTAAGTTTAGAAGAAGTAGAAGAAGCTGCTAAAAAGGCATATATTTATGATTATATAAATAATTTACCAGATAAATTTAATACTTTAATATCAGAAGGAGGAAATAATCTTTCTGGTGGTCAAAGGCAAAGAATAGCAATAGCTAGAATCTTTTTAAGAAAACCTAAAATTTTAATTTTAGATGAGGCAACCTCAGCACTAGACAATACTTCAGAAAGACATATTCAAATTGAAATAGAGAAACTACAAAAAGAAAACAATACTACTATTATTTCTATAGCACACAGATTAACTACTTTAAAAAACTGTGATAGAATTATAGTTTTAAATAAAGGAAAAATAGAGGAAGAGGGAAAATATACTGAGCTAATAGAAAAAGAAGGTATATTTAAAGATATGTATTATGGAAAATTAAAATAAGAAGTTTAGTGCCATACGATTTGCATGTAAACACGAATGGCTTAACTTTCTTAATATAAGTAAAAAATAAACTGTAGAAGATTTTTCATTCCACAGTTTATTTTTTAGATTGATTTTATAACTTTACATGGGTTACCAACTGCGATTACATTAGCAGGAATATCCTTTGTAACAACGCTACCTGCACCTATTATAGTATTATCACCAATTGTAACACCAGGTAGTACGATAACATTTCCACCAAACCAAACATTATTGCCAACTGTTATAGGCTTAGCATATTCTAGTCCACTATTTCTTTGTTTAACATCTACGGGATGACCTGCAGTGTAAAATCCACAATTAGGACCTATAAAAACATTGTCACCGAATTTTACAGTAGTAGTATCAAGAATTACTAAATTATGATTAGCATAAAAGTTTTTACCAAAACAAATATTATATCCATAATCACAAATAAAAGGTTGTTCAATAAGTGTAGTATCATCTACAGTAGTTAAGATTTGTTTTAAAATAGCATTTCTTTCTTTAAAATTAGAAGGAAGAGTATTATTGTATTTAAAACATAAATCTTTAACATTAAAGCGTTCTTGTATTAATTCCTTATCATACATAGGGTTATATAATTCACCATTTTTGGCTTTTTCTTTTTCTGTCATAAAAACCTCCTACAAGATATTATTGAAAAAATTTTAACATAAAAAAATATATATTGCAAAAAATAAAATTGTACATAAAAAATATCTGCGGTATAATAAATAAGGAAAATATTCTTAAAATATAGAGGAGGACATAATGGGTAATGTAATTATAGGGATACTAATTCCTTTTTTAGGAACAACATTAGGTTCTGGTTTAGTATTTTTTATGAGAAAAAAAGAGATAAATAAAAAAGTTCAGAAACTGCTAATAGGTTTTGCAGCTGGAGTAATGATGGCAGCATCAATATGGTCATTATTAATGCCAGCATTAGATATGACAGCTGGAAAATTTGCATGGGTTCCAGTTGCAGTAGGTTTTATGTCTGGAATTGTATTTTTGTTAATTTTAGATACACTAGTACCACATCAGCATTTGGAAACAGAAAAAGCTGAGGGATTGGAGTCAAATTTTAAGAAAACTACAAAATTAGTATTAGCAGTTACTATTCACAATATACCAGAGGGAATGGCTACTGGAGTTGTGTTTGCTGGTGCCTTAATCGGAAATGCAAGTATGACTATAGCTGGTGCTATAGTACTGGCAGTAGGAATGGCCATACAGAATTTTCCAGAAGGAGCTATAATATCTATGCCCTTAAAAGCAGAAGGTATTTCTAAAGGAAGGGCTTTTTTATATGGAACTCTTTCAGGAATAGTAGAACCAATATCTGCAGTGGTTGCTATTGCATTTACTCATGCAGTAATTCCAATTCTTCCATATATATTATCTTTTGCAGCAGGTGCAATGATTTATGTAGTAGTAGAAGAACTAGTACCAGAATCACAAGCAGGAGAACATACTAATATTGGTACAATTGGGGTAGCACTAGGGTTTGTAGTAATGATGATTTTAGATGTAGCATTAGGATAAATTTTAATGTGTAAAAAAATAGCTCATTTATTTTATATAAATGAGCTATTTTAAATCTATTTTAATTCCAAATTTATCTAAGATATCGTTTAGACCTTGATTTATTTCTTCTCTTGAATAATTAGCTTCTTCTAAAGTTTCATCTGGTAATTTATTAAGTTTACCGTAAAAATTTATAGCTATAGCAAGATGCTTAGGATTTTGAACTTCTATTTTATCAAATAATAAATTTTCTGCTTCGTTAATTTTCTTTTCACAAATTAATCTATCAAGTGAATTATATAATTCATCAGAAGTTGAATTTACAATATTTTCTGGAAGATATTCTGTCGTAGTTTGATTTAAGAATACTTTTGCTAAAAATTCAACTAAATCATCTATTTGATTTAATAACCAATCTTTTTTGTACATATTTAGTCTGCTCCTTTCGAAACTTATTTTAACATTTATAAACCTAATATACAAGAATTAAGAAAGTTAGTATAAAATTTTAGTAGGGAAAATTTAAGAAAAAAATTGAATAAGAGATACCAATTTGATAGAATATTTTTAACGAAAAAACTAAATATTCAA
>MNRL01000016.1 GCA_001915925.1 Clostridium sp. CAG:354_28_25 | reverse complement strand
ACTGCCTTTTTAGGTGTTTCATCAGCTATGTAATATATTACTTTTGCTCTTTTTCTTGTTTGATCTTGAATATAATAATGGGCTGTCATTTGATTTCCATTAAAAATACATTGTACTTTTTTAGAGCTTGTCCAATCTTGATACTCATTATTTGTTATTAATATAAATTCTACGGTTGTTTTGTTAAAACTTGTTAGAGCTTTGTATAGTTTATCTAAATCATCTTGTGTAAAAGTAAAAACTAAATTATTTCCTTCTAATGCTCGTCTTTCTACTATTACATTTTCTCCAACTTTAATAGTTAAAAAGTTCCACCAATTCGATTCATTAGTCTTAGTTATATTGACAACATCTCCAAAAAAGAAATCATTTAAGCTCGTAAATCTAGCAATATCTAACGTTCTTACATTGTATACAGAAGAATAACTATCTATTCCATTAACAGTAGCCTTTAATTGTATAGAATAATATGTATTAGGATTTAACCCTTGTACTGCAAAAGTTGCTTCTTTGTTCCAGTTGCCCCAATATGGATTAATATTTTGCCAAGATTCATTATTTACTTTGTATTGTATTGCATCTACTGTTTTATCTAAATTATAATAAACATCAAAATGTTCCAATGTTGTATTTTGTATGTCAACAGAAGTGAAATTAGCTTGTCTTGCTATTTGTGTAAGCCATACTGTTTGTTTCGCTTCACCCCAAAGCGGACCATATCCAGAACCACTTGGTAAATCTCCAGAAGCTGCAATTTCTATACTTAAACTACCATCCCAATTATGAGCAATATTATCTACGGTAGCACTTACAAGCTGTACAACTGCCCCTGGACTTAAACTTATATTTAATGTATTACTAAATTCTCTTCCTGCAATCCAAAGCTTTTGAGTCTTGTTATTTGCCCAAGAATTATGAGAATTACATTTAATATATGAAGTAGCTCTTACAGAAGAAGTATTAGCCTGTTGATTGATATTAAATTCTTCCCATTCAATATAATATTCGTATGCTTCATTGTGCTGTGTTACATATCCCGTTATTCTAGCCATTTAAGCCTCCTAATCAAAATAAACCAAGCCGATATCTCCTTCTTTGCCTTGAGAATCATCGGCTTGGTTATGAAATATTTTTAACCTAGAATTTAAGAAATAAGCACTACCATCTTCCACTGCTGCTAATTCTTCTTCTAATTCTGATAGTTTTACATTCCATTCTTGCTCTATAAAATCCCATATAGTATCGAAATCCAAAAATGTTCTTTTATCTTGAAAGTCTGTAATACCACTTGCAGACGTTCTAAATCTAGCTAATTCGTACTGATATGTTCCAGCATTGTTTTTTACAATATTATTTTGTGTTAGTGTTGGATAATTGCTAGCATTTTTAATTATTTTGTAGTCTGCTTGTAAGAAACTGTCTGATGTATTAACAGCATCTAGATTTATTTCTAGCACTAAAGAGCAATATTGATTATCTGTATCTGCTACAATATCTCTACCAGAATCTTCTTCCAAGAATCTTCCTTGGATGCAGATAGCTCCAGAAGCAATATGTATATTACTTCCAGTCGTTGTTATTACCATTCCTTCTTTGTAATTATTGCTAACACCATTTCTTCCATGCAAAAAAGTATTAATAAAAAGAGCAAATATTTGATTTCCAAATATCTGCTCGCTAAAAACGTGTCCTTTTAACATTACTTATTTTTTCCTTTCCTTTTTTAGTTTATCTATAAAGCTTATTCTTATATTTCCGCAAGTGTACTTATAAAACTTGCTTCCTTTTTGTTTAGTAACTGCGGAAATATATGTATCATAAATCAAAGATTCTTTTGTCTTAATCGTTATCGGTGTTCCTACTTTAATTTCTCTGTCATAATAATCAAACGTAACATTGTGATTGTATGCATTTCCTTTGAACGTATCTAAAGCTTTTTGCTTTGCATCTTCAATATTTTCTGCATATACCACTTCTGTTTTGCCTTCTGCTCTATTTTCATCTAACATATTTTCTGTCGTTGTTCTGTCTGTTTTTAAATATAATGTATATCTGCTACCGTCTTTTGTTATTACTACTACTTTAGATACTACATCTGTTTCAAAAACTTCCGTATAATTAGAAATAGGTTGAGCGTTTACGTCAATTAATTCTTTTTTTATTTCTTTATTTTCTATTTCAATTATTAATTTTTTGTTTTCTAAAAATACGTTATATGTAATATTATAATTTTGAGTACAATTTGTCATAAATGTATGTAAGTTATATATATCATTTTGAACATCTACTATTGTAGAAACAGATACATTCAATTTAGTGTGAGTTTTTACTCTTACTTCCAAATATTCTCTATTCATTAATGTGTCTTCGTTATTAATAAAATTCTTATTAATCTGTTCTGCTATATAATCTTCAATTCCTTGATATCGTATGATCTCTTCGTCTAATTTCTCCAATATCCATAACTTTTGATCGCCTTCTGTATATTCCCAAATTTGTAAATTTCCACCATTTGTTATATTTCCCTCTTTTAAGTCGATTACTTGATTAGTTCCTGCAGAATATATTGAATAAGAGTTATAATCTCTCTTGGTGAAAATCCATTTTTGTGCCTGATTGTCTGTGTCTGTCCATACTTGTACATTTGTACCATTTTCAAACACTGCACCTTGTACATCAACAGCCATTCCAGAATTAATATTAACTATCTTATATGTTCCATCAGGTCTTTTGGATATTCTGAACTTTTGAGCCATAGTGTTATTGCTTTCATATATTTGCAAGTTTGCTCCAGCTTCTAACGATGCATTTAAAACGTCAAATACAAAGTCATAATTCAACTTAGAGTGTATTCTATAATATCCTTCTTCTATTTCATTTGTAGTTACTATATTCTGATTTAAGATGACATTCTGATTAAACATATTAGTAATATATTTAATTGTGTATTGATATAATTTAGAGCCATTTTCGTTTTGAATTTCTTGAATAATTCCCCAATATTTAATATCTGCATTTTCCTTAATCATTACTATATCGTTTGCTTTAGCTGTTGTTTTCTTTAATACATTTACTGTAGTATTTGCATTTGTTTCTTCATCTATATTAATTTCATAATTAGACAATTCAACAACATCTTTAACACTAAAATCTTTATAATCAAAGATATACATATATGTATCGTCTGTTGTTATTTTAATTTGTTCTTGCTTTAAAATCCTAATATCTATATCTGTTGTATTTGTTGTTTCTGCATCTACACAAGAAATTTGTGCATTATATATTCCACCAGTTATAGGTGCAGTTAGCTCTACTTCATATTCATCAGTTGCTTCGTTATATGTTGCATTATACGATTTATTATTAAATTTAACTGTTACACTTCTTGCCATAATTAAACCACCTTGTAATATGCATAAACACTAACTTCTGCATTCAGTATTTCGTTGTCTGCAGACATAATTAATTCACAAGATTTTCCTTTTGGAAATTTAATAACATTATTGTTGGAAGGATCTATATTGTCTAATTCAAATAAATCTGTATAAGTGCCATCAGTGTTTTCTTTTCTAATATAGAAATTATTTTCTTGTGTGCAATACTCAAATGTTTCATATTCTTTTAAATCTACATTTACTTTAATTTCCTGACAAACTTGTCCTTCAATTTTTAGCGTAAGAGTAGGATTTGTAATAGGTCCTTTTATTTTAATTAGAACTGGAGCTGGTACGTGACCTTGGTTTATATATTCTAATGTTCTATTGTTATAATCTACAAATTTACTATCCCATTTGAAATCCCATCGAATTTCGTTGGCTTGTGCGGAAGTAGAATATATAGTTTTATTTTCTTCATACCACAGACTTAAGCAATCAAATGTGACTGGACATTTTAGTATTCCATCTACATCTATTTGACCTTTTCCAATGTTTTGTATATTTACATCTTTTAGATATTCTTTAATTGGAAGATTTTTATATGGTATTTTATATCCAAACCTTATTTTTTCAGAACTTTCTATATAATCTACAAAGTTTTTATAATTATCGTAGCAACTAAAATTAGCTGTTCCTGTTATTTGTCCTTGCTGTACATTTCTTAAAGTTTCGAAAAAGGAATTTCCTATCTGTTCGTATGTAGTATTGTAAGAATAACCCAAACCATCGGGTTCGGATAAAAAACAAGACTTGTGTAATTCCATTAAACTAAATTCTTGTCCTTTTTCGTTAATAAGTCTAAATTGTCTTACCATTTTTTTCCTCCATTTAAGAATAAAAAAAGAACAGTCTAAAACTGCTCTTTTTTGTATTTTTAAGGTATATAATTACTCTAATAATAAAATAAAACGGCTTAAAATCTATTTTCGTAAGCCGTTTTTTCTACTTTTTATTCAATTTTAATCTGTTAAGTTATCTATAGCATATTGTGCTTCTTCTGCAGTAAATTTTTCTCCGTAGTCAGAAATTAGTTGGTCATATATTGCACTTTTTGACATATTCATAGTATCTTGATAAGATTTAGCTTTTTCTAAAGCATTTGCCTTATAATCAACATCTAAATTATCAATAGCATATTGAGCAGCATCTGCTGGAAACTGTTCCCCATATTCAGAGGTTAACTGATCATATATTCCTTGTTTTGACATATGCATCATATCAGAATAAGATTTAGCTTTTTCTAAAGCATTTCTATATTCTTTTGGTATACTTGTGTCCTCTTCTTCTTTTTTATCATTAGAAGATGTTGCAGTATCTACTACTATTTCATTATTTGTATTTTCTGTTTTAGTAGATGTTTGTGTATCATTGTTTCCTTGTGAGCCACCTATAATTGCAATAACTACTATTACTATTATTAACCAAAACCACCATTTCTTATAAATAGGCTTTTTTTCCATGTTATCTCCTCCTTTATTTTTACAATTACAGTATATCATAAAGGATTATTATTTCAACCTATTTTTTTCGATGTTATTTTACATTTTTCGACATTTTATGCTACCATTGTAGCCCATATCTTTTATCTATATAATTAAAAGCTCTTTCTAGCTCATTTTCTGACATTTGTTGTGGATAAAAATTAACTACAATATTATTGTTTGACCCATTCGCTTCTCTTAGAGCCTCTGTCATATATTTAGTTAAAGTTCTATCTAATGGAATTACTGCTTCTGCTGGTTTACCTTCTCCAATCATTGCTAAAGTTGCTTTGTCAACAATACCACCTTTTGCTAGTTGTGGAATTTCTGGTATATTAATTCCTTTTCCTCCTATTCCAGGAACCCAATCTGGAACTTTTACTTTATTTAAACCTCTAATCATTCCGTTAATAATTGAAATGATTCCATTGATTGGTGCTTTTATTATTGCTCCTAGTCCAGAAACTATATTAGAAAAAATATCTTTAATTCCATTCCAAGCTTTTTCCCAATTTCCACTAAATACTCCTGTTATAAAATCAATTATGCCTTTAAATATTCCAGTCACGGATTGTACTACTGAACCTATTGTATTTCCAAAAGCTTGCACTACACCAGATATTGCACCAAAAACAACACTAAAAACAGGTTGTAATTTTTCTACTAAAAAATTTATTATTGGAGAAATTATATTGTTCCAAATCATAGACACAATATCAATCAAACCATTTACTACTCCCATTACGTTTTCAACAATTTTTGACCCCGTATTGTTCCAAAAATCCATTAGCCAGGTTAACATTTCAGTTATAAAAGGTTCAATAAAACTCCATAATTGCTGTAAAACTGATGTTATAGTATTTATTACACTCATTACAAGATTTTTAATATTATTGATTACTGGCATTACAGTATTTTGAAATAGAGCAACTAGATTGTTCCATGTTTCTTGAACTTTTGCTCTAAATTGTTCATTAGTATTGTATAAATGCGTAAACACTCCAATTAAAGCTGTTATTACTCCAATTACAATTCCTACTGGTCCTGTTAATGTTGTTAATATAGTACTTAAAGTTCCTGTTCCAGCACTTAACCCAGCTATTGCTGATGATACTGTGCTTAACATTCCAGAAATAGCACTAAATGCTGTAATCAATTTTCCTATAATTAGTATTATTGGTCCTACAATAGCTGCAATAGCAGTTATTGCTAAAATTGTTTTTTGAGTACTTTCTGGTAATTCCATAAACTTGTTTATAAGTTCTGTGATTTTATTTGCTGCTTCTGTTATGTATGGAGCTAACATTTGTTGTACTTTAATAGCTAAACTTTCTAAAGCTCCACTCATCTCTTCAATTGAGCCCGAAGTGTTATTTAACATAGTGTCTGCCATATTTGCTGCAGCACCATCACAGTTTTCAAATGACTTTGTCATATCATTCAGTTCATTCGGACCTCTTTGTATTAAAGATAACATTCCAGATAATGATTCCGTTCCAAACAAAGTAGTTAGAGCATATTGCTGTTGTTCTTCTGATAAACCAGCTGTACTATCTTGTAGCATTTTAATTATTTCTGTTAGTGATTTCATTTTTCCTTCGTTATCATAAAAACTTATCCCTAAATTTTCCATTACTTCAACCATTTTATCGGTTGGTTTAGTTAATCTTGTTAATGCTCCTCTTAATGAGGTTCCCGCTTGACTACCTTTAATACCAGCATCAGACATAATGCCAATTGCCGCTGCTGTTTCTTCTAATGAGATTCCCATTGTATGCGCTACAGGTGCAACGTATTTCATTGCTTCTCCCATATCCTCTGTTTGAGCATTTGTTCTCGCAGCTGCTTCTGCAAATACATCTGCTACATGACCTGCTTCGCTAGCATCTAATCCAAATCCTCTTATAGCACTTGCTGCGATTTCAGATGCAGTTGCAAGTTCTGCTCCACTTGATGCTGCTAAATCTAACAAACCTGGCATAGCTTCCATTATTTCAGATGTGTTGAAACCAGCACTTGCTAAATTTTCCATTCCTTCCGCTGCTTCTGAAGCACTAAAGCTAGTTGTCGCTCCTAGTTCTATAGCTTGATCTGTTAATTTTTTTAGTTCTTCTCCTGTAGCACCTGCTATCGCTTGAACTCTTGACATTTGCTTTTCAAAATTATTACCTATACTAACTGCTGCTGTTGTTAAACCTAATATTGGTACTGTAATACTTGTTGTAATTGTTCCTCCTGCTTTTGAAAAAGAATCTCCTATTTTTGAAGTTTTTTTACTTAAAGAATCTAATGATTTGCTTACAGATGTCCAATTAGAAGCTTCTATTTTTAGTTTTTTTACCTCGTTTTGAGTTTTTACTAATTCTCTTTGATATGCTCTATAGTTTTCTGTAGAAATTGTAGTTTCATTTAATTGTTTTTGCTCTTTTTTTAATTCTTTTAAAGTATCTTTACATTTTTCAACTTCTTGATTTATTTCATTATACTGTTGCTTTGATATTTTTCCTTTTTCAAACTCCGAATTGGCTTTTTGTTGAGCTTTCTGCAATTCTCTTAATTCTGTTTCGGTTTTTGATATTGATTCTGCTATTTGTTCTATTTTAGGTTGTAACTTAATGTAATTTTGCCATTTCTCTTTTACTTGTTCTTGTACACTTTCTAAAGTTTTAAGTTTATTAGCAGTCTTTTGAATATTTTCATTAAGAACATCCTGTTTCTGCGCTAATAATTCTGTGCTTTTAGGATCAAATTTTAATAAACTATTTATTCCTTTTAATTCTTTAGACAAACTGCTAGTTGTAGAATTTACTTTACTTAATGCTTTCTGTAGATTAGATGTATCTCCACCAATTTCAACTACAATTCCTTTAATTGTTCCTGGCATTTTTTACCTCCTTGCGGCTAATTTATCCCAGTCAGCTTGTGTTGCTTTACGAGGTTTAGCTTCTTTGCCCATGTCATCAATAAAACAAAGCATTATTTTAGCTATATCTTTATACTTAAATAGTTTTAAATCGTTAATGCTTAAACCGATTCTTAAACAATTAGCTATAAATCTATGCTCTTCTAAAGTTTCTATTTTTTGAGCTGTGCTTTTTATTTTTTTATTGCTTTCTTCAATAAGCTCTTCATCAACAAAAGGAGGTAACGGCTAATTCCGTTACCTCGCTAATCCAAGAAGAACTTAAATCAATTTTCTCTATATTTGTAAGCCATTTTTCAAAAGATTCAATTTCAGGATTTGCTGTGTATATTAGTATATAAGCAATCTTTTCAATTACATCAATAAAATCATCTAAACTATCCATCATTGAGTAATTTAATTGCTCTTGAATTTCCTCTTCTGATTTATTTTCATTTTCTAATTTTTGTCGTATCTTTTTTTGCTGTTCTGAAAATTGATTTAATATTTTTATATCTGAAAAAATACCTTTTCCAAAAATTTCTTTATATTGAAATCTAGTAAAAGCATTACAATCAATAGGGTATTTTTTGTTGCATATTGTAATTTCTTTCATAATTTCCTCCTATACTCCTGCTGTAGCATCTTTTTCATATACTTTTGTAAAAAATGCATTGTATATTTCTTCGTTTGTGTCATTTGGTTCTATATATGCCATAACTGCTTTGTCAGACGTTCTTGGTGACATAGTTATTGTTAATGTTTCTGTTCCTACTTCAACAGATTCTTCTTTAGTATTGTTCTCTCTACTTGGTCTTGTAGCAGTACAATCAAAGAAAACCCATCTTCTATTTTTTTGATCTCCTTGTCCTTGAAACATTAAAGCGAATCTTGCTGTTTTATCGTCTGCATTTTCAAAAATTGCTCCATTAGTATCTTTTTGTCTTCCTAAAATTTCTGTTAAAAATTCTTCTGGTGTGATTGCTAATTCAAGATCTCCAGAATATCCTTGATTTGAGCTCGCAATATAATATTTAATGTTATCTGCATAAAAAGCTGTTTCTTCACCTTCTGGTTCAAAACTTAATCCTACAGCTCCTGGCATAGGAAAAGGTGTTCCGTATGTTATTTGTCCCTCTTGTTCTATTATTTTTGCTATGTAACATTGTTCTATGCCGTATAAAACTTTGTTATTAGTTTCAGCCATTTTCATTTCCTCCTAAATTAAAATTTCAAAAAAATAACTTACTTGCCAGATGCCTTCATCTTTCAAGTAAGTTTCTTCTGTTTTATTCCACGGAATATCCGCTAAAATAATATCTTCTAATTTGTTTTGTTCTTCTATATTCTTGTCTATATATGTATAATCTAATTTTATTGGCAGTCTCTTCTTATAAACTTTATTGTCTGCCATGAAGTTGTCTGTATCAGTTGTTATTGCAACTAAGTGTGGGGGCTGTGTAGATTTTTTAAATCTTCCATATGCATATTTAAAGCCTTGTTCTATACATCTTTGCTTTAATTCTTCTAATGTCATTTTAAGCCTCCTATATCTTGTCTTAGTTTGTTTTCAAATTTCTTGCTGTATTCTTGTTCTACTGGTCTTATGTGTGGCTGTGCTTCTGTATGTCCTCCATCAGCTGTAGCATGACCAAACTCTAATAAATGAGTAAGTCGATAGTGATCTTTGTTATAAAGCTTAACAATATAACTATTTTTACCTTTTTTATCTTTACGTAATCTCCAACTTTTTGCATATTCACCTGTTGCTCCTTTTGGAGATTCTTGTTTAATTGTTTTTACTGCTTCTTTACCAATTTCATTTGCATCTTTTTCTACAATATCTGATATGTCATCTGCATATCCTTCTAATGCTTTCATTATTTCTTTGCTTAACATCTCTCCAGATATGCTTTTAGACATTTTTAATCTTCCTCTCACAAATTAAAGTTACTTCATCTGCATAAGGTTCTGTTGCTCTTATAATAGTGTAAGTAATTCCCATATATTTAAGTTCTGACTGTCCTTCATAATTTAAAGCACTTACTTTTAGTCTTAATGTTGGTTTGTACCCAGATTGACTAGCTACATAATATTCTTTAGCATATATATCTTCGTGCTTTATAATTGGTATAGGTGTTTCTTTTGTTATTTCTTTTTCTACGCCTATTTCGTCTTGCACAATTTCTTTAGATAATAGTATACATTCAACATCATGCATCTTTATCAGCCACCTTATAGTCTGTAGATAAACCTAAATTAGCACAGAGCAAATTATATGTTCTCTGTGCTAATTCTTTTTCTTTTATATCTACATTACCAAAATTAGATTTTACAAACATAACAATAGCAGAATCTATTAAGCTATCATCCTTTTCTGTGTCGATATCTTGTCTTTTTAAATCTGCTATTCCTGCATTTATCCACATTTTTATTTCTTCATCTTTAGCTGTTGCAGTTTCAACTATACTTAAAGATTGTTTTGCTAATTTTAGTAATTTATCCATTTACTGCCTCCTAGACTCCTGCTTGATTAACAGTTATTGGAGATGTAGTTTCATCAGAAAATGTTACTGTTCCTCCAGTTACTTTTCCAGATTCATCTGTTGTTAATTCAATAGCAGTTACACTTTTCCCGTCTTTACCAGGCGTTCCTGGATCTTCTTGAGGTCCTTGAGTACCAGCACTTTCTTTATAATTCTTTACTATGTAATCTAGTACTTCGCACACTGTTTCTCCTGCAACTTCATCTTCAGAAGTCGCAGATGTTACTTTTAGTGCTAATTGTTTTAAGAACTTTACTTTAGTGTCCATTTAGTTTCCTCCTATTTTGATTTTTGACTATATGCAAAATATTCTGGTCTTGCTACACCATCATAAATTGCATAACCTCCATATACTATTCTTCTTGGTTTTATTTTAGATTCTTTATCAACTCTAACTGGTGTTACTTCATTTAATATATAATTTCTCATATTTCCAGAAATTATATCGTCATCCTTTAGGTATGGATCTACTTCTACAGGAGTTAGTTTATTGGTTGCAAGCCCTTGTAAAAATGGATAATTGCCATTGTTATCTTTATATCCGCATATATCTATATTTACATTTGTAGAAATATATGTTTTTGCTCCTCTTCTAGCCTCTTTTGATAAAGATTTATATGTAGCAATTATTCTGTCTACTGGTGTTTCCCCTTCTTTAATTGCTGTTAAATCTTTTGTGATTCCTCTTGGTTTGTTTACTCCATCTCCATAGATAATAGCATTTACTAAAGCTATACCCATTTTTGCTGCTAATTCTTCAACAATAAATGGAATAAAGCTATCTACTGCCATTTGTTCTAATTTCCATGTAATTTCAACATCTTTAGCTAGTTCCCAGCCAGTTAATTGTAAGTTACCATATTTTTGTCCTTCATTTTTTGTTTCTTTAAGCTCTGTATACCATTCAGCATCATCAGCTTCATCTAAATATGGTAATTCAATATTTCCTGCTACATTTAATTTTCTTACATCTCTATAAATTGGGCTTGAATCTGTTATAATTTCCATAATGTCACTTCTTACAGATTTTGGAATAAATAGGCCGCCATTGTTAATTCCTTGTGTTTCAGCAGCAGAAGCAACAAATTCTGTATCAGTTGTTGTGATTGCATCTCCTAATGCTCTCTTTTCTTCTTCTGTAAAATCTTTCTCTGGTCTTCCCATTAATTTTTTAGCCCAAGCTGTTCTATATTCTGGACTTTCTAAAACTTGCGCTAATGTTCTTTTTTGTTCTTTTTCCATTGGTTCTCCATCCTCTCTAACTTTTAGACTTCTTTTTTCTAAATTTTCAGTATCTTTTTTTAACTGGCTTAATGTACTTTTTGTTAATAACTGTCTTTCTTCTTCTTTTGTGATATCTTCTTTTTGTTTTTCTTCGATTTCTTCTAGTTTTTTAGCCTCTTTTTCAATTTCGTTTATTTCTTCTTCTGTTTTGGCTTCATTTAATAATTGTCTTAATTCTTCTTTTCTTTTTAGTATTTCTTCTTTGCTCATAACTTCCTCCTAAAATAAAAAATGACAGCTCTCCAGCTGTTTTATAAAAATCCTATCTTCCTCTCCAGTCAGAAAAAGCTAGCTCTCCAGCTAGCCTCTTTCGGTATTATAAACTTAATAAAACTTTTAATTTTCTTTTCTTAATTTCTAATTCTTTAGATTTGTCCATATTTTCTAAAGATTTTAAATTTCTTGCATACACTTCTGTAGAATCGTACGCAGGAATATCTACAACAGATACATCTGTTAATGCTGTAATTCTATTAACAGTTATTGTTCTACTTTCTGCATCATAAGAGTTCATATCTTCATCAGCAAAAAATCCAAAGCTCATCTTATCTATTAATTTGCTTTTTACTGCTTCATAAACAGATACATGATCTGGTATATTTCTATTTAAAACTGCTAGTACTTTTAATCCTATTTCATCTTTAATAAGATTTAATGTACCTCCTCTTGTTCTTGCTAATATTACCTTTCCATCAGAATGATTGTATTTAAGTGGTACATCAGACAAATCAGTGTCGTCTAATGCTCTAGGGCTTATTATTTCTGTATATCCATATAATTCTTTGAATTTTGGCTGTGTAGGTTGATTAAATTTAATTGCATAGCCTTCTAATATCATTTGCTTATTATCATCTTCTAATGCACGTAAATTAGCTAAACCATAATATTTATTTTCCATTGTTTTTTCCTCCTTGGTATTCGTTAGCTATTTCTTTATCTATATTGTTTAGAGATTGTACTATTCTTTCTCCTTCTTCTCCTCCAAGAGGTGCAAAGTCTAATACCTCTCTAATTTCATCTGTCTTAATTACACCTGCTGGTATTACAACTTTTAATAAGTTTGTCTTATCTGTCAAACTTGCATATTGTAATCTATTTGCAGTAAATACTATTTTATTTCCTCTTTTTATACTTTCTTTATTAAATATTTTTATAGTAAATACATTACTCAATTGCATTGCCAAAGGTTCAATTACACCTTCGTAAAAAGCATTCCATTGTTCGAAAGTATAATCGTTTCTTATTATGCTTTCAGAGATTCCATAATAATCGAAAATATTGTAATTAACTTGTTTTAATTGTTCGCTATCTAACGTAATTGGTTCCATATTTATTTCTTGAAATTCTGCTTTAGAGTCCATTGCAGCAATTCCACTTTCGTTTTCTAGATTTAAGAAATCTCTAACAAAAGCATTTTTACTTTCTTCTATATCTTTTTGCTTTAATACAGCATTATATTTTAATATTCCTTTTAAATTAGCAGTAGTCTTTATTGCGTTACTTATTCCTTCATTTGCAGTATGCGCTGTTTCTAAATCAGTTTGTAATACTTTATTATTTGTTCCAAAAATATCATGCTTATTGTAAAATTTTCTTAAATGTATTAAGTCTGTATATAATAAAAAATATTCTTGTCCATTAATGAATTTGAATTTTAGAAATAGATTACCAGCAGCATCTTCAAACAAAAAATAATTTTGTGCTAAAACTGGATAAAATCCTGTTATGAAATCTGTTTCATCTCTAGCTATAAAGACAAAAGCATTATTGTCGTTTTCCAATATTGAAACTGTTTTATAGATAAAATTGTAAGTATCCATTAAAGGATTTGGTTGTACACTTAGTAAATAATTAATATCTCCTTTAATGTTGTTGCTTATACTTCCTTTTATATGCTTTGGTAAAAGTTTAGCAGCATGAGTAGCAATTCTATCAATACATTGTCTAGCACATTTGCTGTCATATGTATCTCCACTCAATGTAGTAAATTGTGCTTCATAACTATTCAGCATTTTATATTGTGGTTGTATCGTGTCTTGTCTTTGTTCTTTTATATTAAAGATAAGCTCAAATAAGCTTCTTCTTTTTTTCTTCATATTATTCCTCCTGTAAAACTAAATAGTCATTCATTTTTTCATATAAAACACAGTAAGCTATTATTAAACTTACTGTACCATCAATTCTTTGCCTTTGTTTTTGTCCTTTAACAGGTCTTATATTGTCGTTTTCATCTCTTTTTACTGCTGTATTACATAAGCACCATTTTAAAATCGGATTGTTATTATAATTTACTTTCTTTTCAATTAAATCTGCTTCAAGCTGTTTCATAGGATTACTCATTGTCTTTGCTCCTTGTCTAACTTCAAACATTTCGAATCCATAATTTTTCATTTCTTCAACCCAATATTGAGTATTCCATGGATCATATCCAATCCACATTGCTGATATTTTGTATTCTTCATTCATTCTTAAAAACCATTGTGTTACATCAGTATAATTTACTTTAGCACCTTCGCATATTGTTACTAGACCTCTTTTCTCCCATTTATCGTATGGGATTTTGTCGTCTTTTATTTTAAATTCTAATCTTTCGCTTGGAATAAAATATTGTTGTATTACATATTTCTTGTTATGCTTTACAATTAATAAAGTTGCACATGTCAAATCTGTAGTGCTTGATAAGTCAACTCCTCCAATTGCATAAGTATCAAATAATTCCTCTATTTTATAAGTTTCTTCATTATTCGCAATATCGAATGTTATCCATTTGTCTTGGTCGTTTTGTCTGATATTAAAATCTTTGCATAACAAATTTGTTAATTCACTAGGATTATTTTTAGCTCTATTTACTTTATCTCGTAAGTCCTTAATATTCTTAATTGTTCCAAGACCAGGATTCGCCTGATACCAAGCTAGCTCGTTTTGCCAATCATTTGGATTATTTAATTCATAAATAACTGGCAATATTGTTTCGTCTACAATATCGCTTTTTCCTTCATATCCATTTATAACTTCTGTACAATACTCATATTCATTATCGAAAACACTTTCTCTAATTTGTCCCATTGTAGAAGTTTCCAAAAATAATGGTTCTTCTCTTGCAGACATTGAATCATACATAACATCTAGCAAGTTTTTATCTTTCCAAGCGTGAATTTCATCTCCAATTACAAAAAAAGCATTTAATCCATCTAGTGAATTAGAATCACTAGCTAATGCTTTAAAGAAACTTTCAGTTGCATCATAAAAAAGCCCATTTACTAGCGTTCTTATTCTTTTAGCTAGCACTGGGCTTTTCTTTATCATTCTTTTAGCTTCTTCCCAAACAACTTTTGCTTGGTCTTTCTTGGTAGCTACAGAATATATTTCTGCTCCACCTTCTCCAGCAGAAGTAAGCATATAAGTTCCTAATCCTGCGTCTATAGTAGATTTTCCATTTTTTCTTCCTACAAATAAAATTCCTTTTTTGTACTTTCTTAGACCAGTTTCTTTATCTACAAATCCAAATAATGCTTGAATAAATGCTTTTTGCCACAATTCTAATATAACAGGCTTTCCTGCCCATTTTCCTTTAGAATGTTTACAGAATTTTTCGATGAAATTAATTGGTCTATTAGCTTTATTAATATCAAATACATAAGTATGTGTTTCTTCTTCCTCTGTTATTTCATTAAAAAAAGAAACTTGTTTAGGATTGTATAAATCTTGTACAAGTTTCTTATATACTGCTAAAACTTTGTTAGAAGCTTTAATTGGATTTTTTAATAAAAATTGATAGTATTCTTCTGTATATGTAATCATGTTAAATCATTGAATCTTTCAAATTCATCATCCTCGCTAATTTGTTTTTCCTCTGGAAGCATATCATTTAGTTGTTTTATAATGTTCATATAATTTTTTATGCTTACATTATATGTTTTAGATGCTACGCTTTCTTTGTATCCAAATTGTCCTTTTCCATTCATGTAAAACTCTTTAATGCCGTTTTCTTTTATATCTTCTTGCATTAATCTTAATTGGACAGCTATAAAGGCTGCATTTTCTATAATTTTCTCTGCTAGCTTCTTTTGGTTTTCTGGTAAGTCTTTGTATAATTTCTTTAATCTATTTTTTTCTTTGTTTATTTCTTTTTTTATTTGTTCTCTTTGCTCTTCTGATATTTCTTCCTTTTGAGCATCTTCGAGTGCTCTTTTTACTGCATCATCTTCGTTCATCTACCACACCCCTCACGCGAAAGAACTTGTGTATTTTTCGAATGCCCACCCACCGTTCTCCCATAGGCATTGATTTTGTAGGGTTATGGGGGGCTATTTTGCTATGATTGTTTCCACTTTCTTCCTATATTCTTCTAATTCTTTGATAGAATAATTTATTAAATTAATTTTTTTATTTATTTCTTTTTTATTTTTATCTGTAAGCTTTAAGTTGCTTAACTCATCTATTAATGTCTTATCATTTATATAATACTTCTGACTATTATTCTCTTTGTACACTCTAAACAAATCTTGAATCTTATCTTGATTATTTATTTCTTCTATCTCTTCTTTGGTCTTGTGAGTATTAACAATAATAAACTTAGAAGAATGTATTCTACTACAATCCTTGTGTTTTTGTAATGATTTAATACCTTCTTCTAAATCTATTCTGTCTTTATCTGTTAGGCTTTTCAATATAGTTATTGTATATAGCTCATTATCTATTATTCTTTGTTCAATATTCATTCTTTATTAAATCTCCGTTTTCATCAAACTTGTACTCTACTTTGTCTGCAAAATGTTCAGTGTTGTGACATTGTTTGCATAAGCTTTCTAGATTTTTTATATTGAAGAATATATTATCATCTTCGTAATTTTGTTCAGTTATATATTCTTTATGATGTACAAAATAGGCAGGAACATATATTTCTTTCTTCTCACATCTTTCACACATAGGATTTAATATTAATTTCTGCCTTCTTAACTTCTGCCATCTTTTACTTTTGTATTTCTTTGCAATTAATGGATTATCTCTTTCTGTCATAACTATTCCTTCATTGCATTTTCTTTTTCTACTTTCTTTGTTGCTGTTTCTTTCTTTTCTATTACTTCAACTGCATATGGCTCTCCATTATTTCTTCTAGCTTTTAATATTTCTTCTGCTCTTTTATTATTAAATTGTTTTACTTGTCCTTCTTTATATTCTTCTCTTGTATATTTATCTGGAACATTTACTAAAAACTTTATTTTTTTCATTTTCTATTTTCCTCTCTTCTTTAAAACATTTATTATAATATTTGCATTGCTCACATTTACGTTTCATACATTCTTTCCAATTGAATTTATCTTTCATATATGTTCATTACCTTTATTAATAAATATAAAATTATAATCTTTAGTTTCATCTAACTCTCCTTATTAAAATAAAAAACAAGCTACACTAGAAATAGCTTGTTTAATCAAATATTTACATTAAGAAAGGAGGTGATTTTACAACGAATCACAATGTCTAGTACATAAAAAAAGAGTAGACATTTAAAACGTCTACTCTTATGGTTGCAGGAACAAGATTCGAACTTGTGACCTCTAGCTTATGAGACTAGCGAGCTGCCAACTGCTCTATCCCGCAATATAAAAAATTGTGACATATATAGTCACAATTTTATGTAGTAATTATATTTGAATAATAATAAAAGGATGCCTTACAACTTTCTGTTGCTATTATAAATTATAAACTACTGTTTTTGAAAAAACAAGTGCAAAACAACCGCATTTTAACCGCAAAATAACCGCATTTTCATTTTCCTATATTTTTGACACTTTTTTTAATGCTCTATTAATCATTCTTTGTATTGTATCTTCACTTCTAGTTTCACTATACAACTGATAGTATATTCTGTTTCCTATATCTGCATAGCTACATTCTTCTATATATCTTGCAATTAATAACTGTTTCTCTTTATATGTTAATATCTCTAATCTGTCATCTACTGTTTCCACATCTTTTCTTAGTTTCCTTATTTCCTCTTCTAGTTTTGCTATATCCTCTTCTAATTTTATTTTTCTATTGTCCTCTTTAAGAATCGCATTTCCTGTTCTATCTGATATAGTATTTTTACTATGTATTCCTTCTGTATCATAATTTATTCCACTTATACTAGTATCTACTACTAGATTCTTTAATTCTATTCTTTTGTTCTTTAATTCTTTTAATCTAATGTTTAATGTAGCTTTATTTTCTTTGTAGTTTTTTAATAGTCTAATTAAGGTTTTAATTTCCAATCTTTTGTACCTCCTACAATTTATATTATTTTCTTTAATTCCTCTTCTAGGTTTAATTTCTTTTTATCTAATTCTATATTGTGTTTCTCTAGATCTTCTATTTTCTTATCTAGTTTTATAAAATAACTTATAGGTTTTGAGTTTATGTATCTTAATATTGTTTTGTAAATATCCTTTTTCGTTATATTGGAATTTGTTACATAAGTAAACTTTTTGATTTCTATGTTACTTATTTTAATCATAACGCTTATTGTCCATGACATATCGAAAAATCTCCATCCGTCTGCTCTAATTGATTCTGTATTGTGTTCTATAGAATAACTTAAATTATGTTTTAACCTTGCATTTATTTCATCTATTTTTCTTTCTAAATAAAATTTATATAAATCTACTTCTGTAATTACAACTGGATCTATCTTTAATTGATTTTCTAAATTTTCTACTCTTTTTCTTAACTTAAACATTCTTATTACCTCTTCTTTCTTATAAAGTCTCTATATGCTTTCTTGTTGTATCTTCGCTCAGCTTTTTTCTGTGTATCTGTTTTTAATAATCGCTTTATTTCTCTTATTGTTTTTCTATCTTTAATATCGATTGTTAATTCTTCATCATAATCCTCTATTTTGCTTATAAAATCTTTCATTTCCGTATCATCTTTATCTTCTACTAGAGTCATTTCTAAATTTGCTACACTTCCTAATTCCTTATATTCTCCATCATTATTTGAAAAATATAATTTCCCTTTAGCTAATGCCATTTATTCTTCCTCCAATCTATAATAATCTCTTTCATATTGCTTATGTGTTAATATTGCAATTATTTGTACCTCTTCTAGTCTATGTCCATTTATTATTCTGTAATATTCTCCTTTTCTTGCATCATATTCTTCGTACACTATTCCTTTACTATTAAAATTAAAATCTTTTATTTTGTATTTTAAAATATCTTGAGGTTCTATTAATTCTTTTATATTAAAGCTATGTTTTACTATTTTATTGTCTTTTCCTAAATATGCTCTACCTTTACCATATCTAAATATTTTTCCTTTTTTAGTTCTAACATATTCTCCTACTTTAATCTTCATTGTTACCTCCTAATAGTTATCTTTTAAATATGCTCCTACCAAAACTGCTGCTAAACCTAAACAAAAAATCGTAAACCAAAATCCAAATACTAAATATATCGCAACAAATGATAACGTTATAACTACTAATAATCCTACGTAATATAATATTTTTCCTATTATCTCAATCATATAATCTATTATTACCTCCTATTGTATATTTTTAATTTAATATTTCTTTCTATTAAATTAGATTGGATTTTTCTAAATTTTATTTCATTTTTCCAAGACATAGAATTTAATTTTATATCTACTTCATTAGTAATGTAAATTGTACAATCTCTTCTTCCTACTAGTGATTGCTCTAATTCAAATATGTCTTTTACTAACAAATTTGGTTCAGTTAATTTATTATAAATTTCTTCTGCCTCTTTATCATAAAATTGATTTACTATCCATAATCCTCTACCTTTTTTTCTAGCTACAGTTAATGCTTGTTTACTACTTCCTTCTGCTTTGTCATATCCTATCACTAGTCTATCTTCCATATTCTACTTTCCTTTCAAAATATTGTTTTATATCCTTTTCATCAAAATTCACTCCATGTTCTTTGTCTAATAAAATTCCATTAGTTTTACATAGCCAATTTATTCTTTCTGCCATTAAATCTATCATCTTATCTTGTTTTGCTTCTTTTCTTTCAAGTCTGCTACATTCTTCATCTACTATTTTAAAATCTTTTTTTAATTTCTCTATCTCTACATCTTTTTCTTTTAGCATATTTAATACTGTTTCTATTGCTATGCTTTCATCATCTAAGTTAGCTACTAAGTTCATTGTATTTATATCTCTTACTCTTCTTGCTTCTTTTACAACTTTATTATTAGTATTTATTATTTTTTTACATTTTTCTATTGCTTGCTCTTTAGTCATTTACTCACCTTCTTCTTATTTGTTACTTTATATAAAGGTTTTATACTTAAATTTTCTGGAAGGAAATTATTATATGCTAAACAACCATTTACATGTACCCATATCCACATTTCTCCAATATCAATAACTTCACATTGTAATGATATATTAGTCTTATAAGCACCAGTTGTATTCCAATATAATACATCTCCTAATTTTATATCTCTCTTATCCATTCTTGCTCTCCTCGATATTAACTTTAACATCATTCAACTTTATTAAGTTCTTCGTTTCTGTTCTTAATTTTTCATACTTTTCTTTGCTTATATTTATTGACTTTACTCCAATTGCTATAAGCTGTTCTATCTTTTTATCAGTTGTCATAACTCTTCTCTCCAATTTATCATGATATTTTTTTCTTCTCCAATGTCCGCAGCTAGTTGATTCTCCACTTGTAACTGTATATTTTTGAATGCATTTTATTAAACCACAACTGCATCTTACTAGAAGATATCTTCTTTTGTTTGTTTTTTCTATATATTCATCTAATACAGTCCATTCTCCATATTTTTTTCCAATTAAATTAGATTCTTGAGAAATATAATCTGGATTTTTTGGTAAACTTCTACCTTTAAAATTATTTAAATAATATTGTTTATATAAGCTTCTATTTTTGATTCTCCATTCTTTGTGATATTGTTTTATATTTTCTTTGTTTTGTTTTCTCCATTCTTTTAAATATTCTTTAGTTGCACTCATATATTATTTCCCTACTTTCTTCAAATAGTTACAAGTAATCATATCTTTTTTTGCCATCTCAACTAAAAATTCTAGTGCTGTTCTATTATCTCTATATCTACAATTAGCTCTTTTATGTATTCTTGGATCATCGTCTTCCCATCCAACAATATCTACCATTACAGGACTTAAGAATATATACTGTACACCTCTCGAAAAACATAAATAATAACATCCATCATAAGGTTTCTTACACTTTTTAAATCCTATTTTTTCAAATTCTTTCATGTCTACTGTTGGTATTAACATTTAATCACCTAGCTTTCTTTATTATTAATTATTTTTATTCCTTGAAATTTTGCTATTTGTAGCTCTCGCTTTGTTATCCATTTCTGCCACTTTCCACATTCTCCACAATATAGTCCTCTTCTATTTCCTTGTGTTTCTACAAACAAACTTCTTTTACTTGCTCCACATTTATTGCATTTTAGTTGCATCATTATCACCTAGCTTTCTAAATTGTATTTTTTGATATTATCCTTAAATTTTTATAATAATTATTTCTTATATTTCCATCTATATGTGATACTCTTTCATCTTTATTTATCTCTCTTATAAATAAATTTCCAACTAACCTAGATATCGTAAATATATATCCTTTTGAATCTTTCCATAATACAACTTGATTTCCATATTTACTTACTCTTAATTGTTTTAGTTTTTTCGTCGTTATATTTCTTATTCTTCCAAAATCACTACATTCATAATTAAAGTCAGGTATAATTTTCCATGTTTCATTTTTTGGAGTTTTGTTATAATCAAAATTAAAATCATATTTTATTGCATCATATTTTGGAAATTTAGATAGAGCATAAATTATTAAATCTGTTACATTCATTATTTATCCTCCAATAATTTACTTATCATATTTAATTCATTTATTCTTATCTTGTTTGTATATGTTTTCTTTCCCTTTAAGAGTCTTTCTTTTCTGTTATTTATTATTTCTCTTATTTTGTCTTTATGTATATAACCTCTATCGAATACTTGCATTATTTGATGCTTTTGTACTCTGTTTTCATCTTCTAGTTCTTCTATTTTCTTTTTATCTTCTTCTCTTTCTGTCAAAAACTCTTTATATCTTTCTAATAATTCAAGGACTACTTGATGTTCAACTCCTCTTTCATAATGTATTGCTTTTCTACAATGATCCTCTAGTTTATCTAAATTTTCCTCTGTTAAAAATGTTATTGGGTGTTGCAAATGTTTATTTTTAAAGTTTTCATATTCTTCTATATCCATCCTAATTCCTCGCTATTCTCTAGTTATTCTTTAAAATTTTTCGTAATTTAAAATAATACAAGAAAAATAACCATATAAAGTTATTATAAAAACTCTTATTCTATAATCTTCAAATAAACTGACTAATATTCCTGTTATTGTGGCTAAAATTAATATTAATAACAATTTTAAAAGTATACGTTTCATTTATTTTTCCTCACTTATTTTTATTAAATTTACATTCTTTAAGTTAACTATATATGTGTCATTATTTTCTATATCAGGTCCAAATGACATTCTTTCTATTCTTTTTTCTTCTAAAACTTCAACCATTCTATCTTTTTGTTGCTCGGATAAGGTTGTAGAATAAGTTGTACCACCTACAAGAAATATGTCTATTCTGTATTTTTTATTCACTCTTTCCACCTCACTTCATCTACTTCTAATAACTCTTGTACTTTCTCTCTATTAATAATTGCTATTAGCTTTCCTTGTTCGTCATAATAGCTGTACTCTATTAATTCTTCTCTTTTTACTTCCATACTTTTTTCCTCCGTTTAATCTAATCTTGGTAAATGTCTGCTATATTCTTTTTCGTAGTTTTTCTCTTCTTCTTTTCTGATTCTTGTTTTTTGTTTTGGTTTTAATTCTGGATGTAATTCTAAAAACTTTCTTCTATGTCTTGTTATACTCTCAAAACTTATTCCTGCATTAGTTAATGTTTGTAATGCTGTTTTAAAATATGTTTCTGCTAGTCTTGGAAATAGTTCTTTAACTGTTTTATATATTAAATAATTATCATCTTCTCTTGCTCTTGTATCTGCTTCTAGTATCTTATAAACTATATCTCTCACTCTACTTCTTCTCATTTGCATCTCCTCCTACAAATTTTGCTTGTCCTAATATAATCTGCTTTATAAATTGTATCTTTTCTATGTCGCTTAATCTTAGTAGTTCTTCTGTATTTATAATTTTCATAACTACCTCCTGATTATATTTACAAATTCGCTATATACTTTTCTAAATACCATATTTACTTTTCCTGTAGTTCCTGCTCTTTGTTTTGCTAGTTTTATTGTTACTACTGGTGCTGCTGCATCCGTTTCTTCTTCTTGATATATAAAAATAACATTATCTGCATCTTGTTCTATTGCTCCAGATTCTCTAAGGTCTGATAACATCGGTTCTTGTCTTGTTGCATTTCTATTTAATTGGCATAACCCTATTATTGGTATTTTTAATTCTAGAGTTAATAACTTTAATGTTCTTGTTATATCTGCTACTTCTTGCTCTCTTAAATTAAATTTTTGAGAACTTTTAATTAGTTGTATATAATCGATTATTATTAATCCTATGTTTTTCTTGTTTTTCATTTTTCTTGCTTCTACTTCTATTTGCTGTATTGTTCTTAAATTACTAGTAATATATAAAGGTTTTTCTTCTAATTCTGCTCCAGCTTCATATACTTTTACTGCTTCTTGGTCAGTTAATGTTCCTAATCTCATTTTTGTACTATTTATTCTTGTATCTTTCGCTATTAATTTTGTTATAATTTGTTCTTCTGACATTTCTAAACTTATAAACATTACTGGTATTTTCTTTTTAGCTATATAGTCTGCTATTTGTAATGCAAATGTTGTTTTTCCCATTCCAGGTCTAGCACCAATTATTGTTAACTCTTCATTATGTAGTCCGCAAGTTAATTGATCTAAATCTAGCATTCCTGTATACAAGCTATAATCATTTTTGTTTTTCATATTTTTCTCTATCATGTCTAAAGTATCTATAATCTGCTCTTTTAAACTTTCTTCTTTAACTTCTCTATCTTCAATTTTATTTAACTCTTTTATTACTTTTTCTATGTCTATATCTATATTTTCAGCATCTTTTATTTTTGTTACTGACTCATTTAGTAGTGTTTGCATTTGTCTTTTTTTAGTTAATTGAATTAACTTTTTATATACACTCTCTGCAGTTGTGCTGTATATATTCTCACTTAATGTTGCTAAATAACTTAATATATTTTTTTCATCTGTCAACTTATTTTTTACAGTTAACATTGTAATTTCTTCTTTTGCTTGTTTTAAACTTTGTATTGATTTAAATATTTTTTTGTTTAATCTAGTTGTAAAATCTGCATCTATGAGCTCACATTCGTAATTTTCGAAAATTAGATAATATAACATTGCTTTTTCTATTTCTTCATCCTGCATTTTGTTTACCTCGTACAAGTTTTAAATATTCGTCTTCGCTTAAAGCAGATGTGTCCATTATTTCTACGTCCTCAATTTTTATATTATCTTTCTTTTCGTTTTTGTTTTGATTTTCATTTTTAGCTTCTGCTAATGTCTTAATATTGGCTTTAGACCAATTGTTGAGAATTGCCTTTATATAACTGATTGTTCTTTTATTGTTTTCTATACTAATCTGCATTGCATAAATAACTAATTCTGATCCTAGCTCTTTTGTATAATCTTCTAAAACTTCTGATGTGTATGGTGTTAAAAGATTAATATTGTCTTCGTAAAATTTTGAAACTTTTTGGAAATCGTCTTTACAACTGTCCTTTCCTGTTAGAAGACCGTCTTTACAACTTTCGTCTTCTTGAAAACCGTCGCCACAACTTTCGCTTTCTTCTTGTTCTTTTTCTTTACTATTCTTTTCTATACTAATCTTATCTATTCTATTCTTATCTATACTGTGTATACACTCTGTATCCAAATTGTATACATTGCTTTTATCTATTGTTAATCTAGACTTTTCGTCTTTATATATTGTTTCTTTATATCTATCTTTTTGTAGATAATTATTTAATCTCCAATGTCTTATTACTAGCACTCCTGTATCAAATGGAATTACAAAAGATTTAGCTATTAATATTTTTAAATCATCTTCTTTTTTTCCAGTCATTCTCATTATTGATTTCCATTTATCTACAAAACCATCATCATCAGCTTGCATAGATAAATGAAAATATAAATTTTGTGAACTGTCTGGCATTTCCAAAAACTCATCACTTTGTACAACCGAGTTACTAAACATTCTTTTTTGTGCCATCTTTTCTCCTTTCTTTAGTAAAATAGGAGCAGTATTATTTATGTCTGCTCCCTTTGTTGCTTTAATCTTCTTTTATTACTTTTATTGGATAACCTAATTTCTTTTCTATTTCAGATATTGTCATTTCTCGTATTTCTCTATTTTCTGTATAAATGGTCTTGTAGCAAATTGGCTCTTGTATTTCTATAATTTTATTTCCAAAAAAATCTATGCTTAAATCATCATGGATATCTTCTTCATCTAATTTATCATCATCATCATTATAAAATGTTTCTTCTCCTACTTTTACAAAGACATTATTTCCTTCTTCTGTATCAGTTTTTATAATTGTTCCTAGTGGCATTTTTAATAATTCACTTTTAGATGGTTTTTTATTTACTAGTTCTATTTCGTCTTTATGACACCAACAATTTGAATAACCATCATTAAAAATTATTTGAATATTATTTTTAGTAAAGTCATCATTATCAAATTCTTTTATAATTCCAATTTCTTCATTTTTAAATTTTATTATTGTTTCGTCACAATGACTGTCGTTCATCTTTTCTTTTAATAATTTTACTTTATCTCCAATTCTAAAATTCATAATTTACCTCCCAAATTCTTTAATAAATTTTTCTTCACTATATTTTTTTATAAATTTTTGTTTTGCTTCTTCTTGTATTTCTTTCTTTAAAAGTGGATTATCTGTTAATTTTCTGTGACACTTAAAACAAATTGGTATAACTAGTCCATACTTCATACTAGTCTGTCTGTTTCTTCCGCCAAAAACTTCGTCGAAATTATCTTTTTTATATTTTTGACATATATAGCAAATATCTAAATTGTATGTAATTATGCTGTAACGATTACGTTCTAGTTTTGCTAGTTTGCTGCTTTTTTGTTTTATCTTTTTTGCTTTCTTTTTTTCTGTCTTTGGTGGTTTAGGCACGGGATGAAATTCTTTAGATAAATCCATTTATTCCTCTTTTCTTGCATTTTTATAAATTTTGTGTTATTATTTATTTATATTTTCTTGAAAAAATCTTTTTGTGGTTGTTGATGTGTGAGCATTAGCAATCACTTTTTTTATTCTTTTATAACTTTTATACAATTCTAAATAACTTGTTTCTGCTAAGTCTGTATTATCTGTTTCATTCTTTATTAATCTTAATTTATTAGATTTTTCACTCAGTTCACGTTCTGCTTCGTAAATTTCTTCTTCTAGATTATTTACTTTGTCGTTATATATCTCTGTAGATACTATTGCATAAGCTACTAATATCCCTATAATGGCTAAAAGTAAAAATATTATTATTGTTTCCATTTGTTCTCTATTCTCCTTTTTTCTAATTTCATTTTTGATAATGTAACAATATGCCAAATATATATTTCATCTAATCTATCCATCTTTTTTATCACTTCCTTTCTATTAAATTTTGTATTATAATAACCTTGAAAGTGAGGTTATTTTTATGGATAAGTCATTTAATAAATTTATAAAGTTTTTTAATAAACATTCTGAAGTTTCGTTTGATGAATTACGAAATACTTTTAATCTCGAGTTTATGGATGCTGTAGAAATTATTAAAACTTTAAGTAAAAATCAATATATAATTTCTCTTGGAGATAACAAATATAAAAGTACTTATAAGGCTAAAACTTTAACAAAATCTTTAATTTTAAGTTGGTTATGTAATAATTGGCTTTCTATTATAGCAACAGTTATTTCTATAATTGCTTTATTTAAATAAGACAGCTATTAAAGAGGCTATTGAAAAACCTAAAGCGAACCAACTTAACCCGTTTGGTTTATTTTCTTCTTTCATTTTCTCACTCCTTATCCTATAAATATTTTCATTATCACTAATGTTCCTGTTGCTATAAGTGCTAAAGTAGGTATTACATCACTACATAAACTACATACTACTTTTCCAATTATGCAATATTTTTTCATTTGTTTACTCATTTTCTCTCACTCCTTTCTATCTATAAATTTGCTCTGCTACTCTGTAATACTCTTGTTTGTCTATCCTTATTCCAGCACTTCCAATTTTTTTTACACATGTTGCCATTTCTGGGCGTTTAACTTCTTTATAAATATGTTGTACTGTTACATCTAATTCTTTTGCTAAGTCCTTTACTTTTATATATTGTGTTCTTGCTCTACTACATAAGTTTGTTGCCATTTTTATCACCTCTTCTCTATTTCTTTTTCTTTTTTAAACGTTTTGTTGAACTTGTTGCCAAAAAAATATCTGTTATTTCGCAATTATATAGTTTAGACATTTTTTCTTTTAAAGCATCACTTGGATTTCTAGAACCATTTTCTAACATAGATAAATATTCTTTTGTAATTACTAAGATTTTTGCAGCTTGTTCTTGAGTAAATCCACTGTCAATTCTTAAATCTTGCAATGTCTTTTTTGTCATTTTGCACCTCCTCAACAATTTGTTGAAGTTATTTTATTAAACATTTTGTTAAATGTCAATATTTTTTTTTATTTTTTTATACGTTTTGTTTAAAATCGTTGACACTCTAAGGGAAATATTTTACAATTTGTTTACTTATTAAACAAATTGTTTTATAATATATAGTATATTATGTAAAGGAAGCATGTTATGAATAGATTAAAAAAATTAAGACTTGAAAAAAATGAAAGTCTAGAAAGTATTGCAAAAATATTAAATGTTACATTGCAAACTATTTCAAATTATGAAAATGGTAAAAGAGAAATGACTCCAAATACAATTATAAAATTGGCAGAATACTTTAATGTCTCAACTGACTATCTTTTAGGAAAATCTGATATAAGAAATCCAGAGGAGTTAAAGAATACTAAATTTGCTAACAATGGCGGTTTAGATACTTCTGGATTAGATAAAGAAGATCTATTAGAACTACAACAGCAAATAGATTTTATTAAATGGAAAAAACAAAAAGAGGACAAAAAAAATGAAGATAAATAAAAAAGAAACTATTTTAATTATAGTATTAGTTATTTCAATTTTACTTAATATTGTTTTATTAATATATCTTGGAATAAATACTATACCTAAAAAATCTAATAAAAATATAGATGCATCTACAATGACTGATTCCGAATTATTAGTTATGTTTAAAAATGAAGGTTATGATATAAAATTAGAAAGTTTTTCTACAGCAGACTATATTCTTTTAGAAAATGACTCAAAAGGAATTACAATACAACGAATTTATTCAAAATATATAGGAACTTTAATGACATATGATAATGATACTATTAATGATGAAATGGCAGATTTAATTAGTATAACGGATAATGATACTGATTCAAAAAAACAACAATATGAAAATTTTCAAGATTGGTTACAATATTATAATCTTACATTATCACAACTATCTAAATTTCTAGATAATTACTATAAAGAAAATCAAGATTCAATTGTTTATATAGATGAATATAATATATTAAATTATTAATTGGAGTATAAAATGGAATTATTAGATTTAGAAAATATAGCAAATAAGGAAAAAATAAATATTGTAAATTATAAAATGCAAAAAAATAAAGCTAGAATAATCGATAAATTTATTTTTATGGACTACTCTAATATTTATACATATAAAGAAGAAAAATGTTTGCTTGCAGAGGAGTTGGGGCATTACTATTATGATGCATACTATACCCTTTCCTCTTCTAAATCTGAGATAGAGAGACAAGAATATAAAGCTAATAAGTGGAAATCTTTAGCGTGTGTACCTTTAAATTCAATTCTAAGCTGTTTTAAAAAAGGAATATATAATTTATTTGATATTGCAGAAGAATTAAATGTAGAGCCAAATATGGTTAAATTTGCATATAATTATTATTTAGATAATGGAAAAATAAACACGAACGAAAAATGCTAGAATATAGCATTTAATTTTTTATTATATTAAGCGAAAGGATGTTTTGTATGTTTAAATATACTACTAGAAAAGATGGTAGATTAATGAAAAGAGTTTCTGTTGATGGGAAGATTAAAACATTGTATTCTGATAGCCCAAAAGATTTAGAACGACAATATATAGAATTGAAATATAAATCTAATAATGGCATGATTACAAATGACGAAAACATGACCATTTCTGTTTGGGCAGATAAATGGCTAGAGACATATAAAGCCGATAAAGAACAAGCTACTGTTAAAATGTATAAAGATACTATAAGACTATATATAAAACCTTATATCGGAAATATATTATTAAAAAATTTAAAGCAAACAGATATTGTTAATATGTTAAATTCTTTATCCAAAAAAGGAATCACTAGAAGAAAAGATGTTGCACTTCTTACAATTAAACAAATTCTAGATAAAGCCGTAGACAATGACTATATTTATAAAAATGTAGCAAAAAGCATTAAACAAACTAAACACATTGCGAAAGAAAAACAAATATTAACAGATATAGATATTTCTTATTTACAGAAAGTTGCCGAAAATGATAGCAGATGTTTTATGGTTCTTTTTATGCTATATACGGGAATAAGACGAGAGGAAGTTGCTCCTCTTCTATATAAAGACATAGACATAGAAAATTGGACTTTATATGTTAACAAAGCTGTTCACTGGGAGAAAAATAGACCAGAAATAAAAGGTACTAAAGGCAAAACTAGCAGAAAAATTCCGATTTTAGAAATTATGCAAGACAAAGTGAAAGAAATGAAATTAAATCATAAAGATAGTGAACTTGTCTTCCCTTCTATTAAATCTAAACAACTAATGACAGAAACATCTATTAGAAGAGTTTTAGAATACACTCTAAGAGAAATTAATAAGTTATACTATAAAGACCAGCTTGACACACAAAAAATGTGTCAAAATCAAAATAGCAAAGAATTTAAAGCCATTAAATTTACTTATCACCAATTAAGACATACTTATGCTTCTTTTTTACACAAAGCTGGAATTTCTATAAAAGAAGCACAATATTTAACTGGGCATAAAGATGTAAAAACATTACTCAACATATATACTCATCTAGACGAAGAAGATAAGAAAAATGCAACTGAAAAATTAAATAACTTGTTAAAAGTTTGACACACTTTTTGACACACTAAACTATTGAAAATGTTTAAAATATTTAAAATATTTAATACTTGTGTAGATAAAAGAAAATCGCTATACCTATTGATATAGCGATTTTTAATGGTGCCTCGAACGGGAATCGAACCAGTGACACAGGGATTTTCAGTCCCTTGCTCTACCAACTGAGCTATCGAGGCTTATTATTAAATTAAATTGTTGATAAGTATATTTTTTCTTATATGTTTTCCACACCATTTCCTATATATAAAAAAATGGCGACCCGGAACGGGCTCGAACCGTCGACCTCTAGCGTGACAGGCTAGCGTTCTAACCAACTGAACTACCGGGCCGTATAAGAAAAGTGGTGGTCGCAATAGGGCTCGAACCTATGACCCCCTGCTTGTAAGGCAGATGCTCTCCCAGCTGAGCTATGCGACCGTTTTCTTCCGACGAGTTTTAGTATACTATGTTTTTAATTTTCTGTCAATACTTTTTTTAATTTTTTTTATTTTATCTTTTAAATTTTTTTATTTTATTTAAGAAATCCCTTACTTATTAACGTTTTTGCGTTATCTTTATTTTAAAATTTTTCCAAAATAATAAAGTATAGTTCTTATACTCTATTATTTTGGAAGAAAAAAAGGTCCTAAGACCTTTTTTAATATGAATTCATATTTTTTAATATATAAAAATTCAATTATTTTTTGTTTACTAAATCTTTTAAAGCTTTTCCAGCTTTGAATACTGGAGCTTTTGAAGCAGGTATTTTGATTTCTTCTTTAGTTTGAGGATTTCTTCCTTTTCTAGCAGCTCTTTTTCTTACTTCGAAAGATCCAAATCCAACTAATTGAACTTTATCACCTTTTACTAAAGATTCTGTAATTACATCTACGAATGCATTTACTGATGCTTCAGCACTTTTTTTTGTTTCTCCTGTTTTTGCAGCGATTGCTGCGATTAAATCAGCTTTGTTCATTTAAATTACCTCCTAAATAGTTTGTGTTTATGTAGTGCTTTGAAATGCCTACTAAATCTTATATTCGCCAATTTTTACTAAAATCCTTCTTTTTTTTTTATTATTTTTTTGTTCAAACCTCATTCTCTCTAGGAAAAGCTGGTTTTTTTTACCATTTATTTTACAATGTTCAATCCTCTGTTATCTATATATACCAAGCTTTTCAAGCAATTGGTATATCTTTTGTCCATATGGAATCATGAAAAACTCTTCTTTTGATAAAATTTTTAATACTACCACTGATATCGCATAAATTATCACAGCAAATATAATTGCTATTAGTGTTGCCAAAGCTTGTGATATTATTCCTAAAAGTACATTATATATGAATAATGAACAAATTGACATTATAATTGTTGCAATTATCGGTTTTATTAAAAAGTTTCCAACCTTTAAATTCAATGTTACATTTCTTCTTAATGTAGTAAATGCTATTGAAAAAGCTACCATATGACATACTACAGAACCAATAGCAGCTCCATTTGCCCCAAAAGATGGATTTGAAACTAAAAGTAAATTTATAACCAGTTTTGCTAGCATTCCACACCCTAATGAAATTGCAGGCACCATAACTTTCCCAATTCCTTGCAAAGTTCCATTAATAGTTTGGTCTAATATAGTAAAAATTATAGTTAGTGAAGATATCTGTAATAATAATGCTCCTTCTGGTTGTGCAGGATATAGTAAATGCAATATTGGATCTGCAAAAACTATCATTCCTATTGTACAAGGAAGTCCTATAAGCATACTAGCCATTAAAGAAAACGAAACTCTTTTTGTTGTTGTTTCTTTATCCCCACTTGCAATCGCTCTAGAAATAGTTGGAACTAATGCTGTTGCAAAAGCAATATTAATTGATAAAGGCAATGACGTTAATGTATCAACTTTTCCTCCTAAAATTCCATATTGTGCTTTTGCGTCTGATTCTGTCATAAATTTCTTAAGTCCACTTACAACAGTGAACGAATCTATATTTTTATTAAAAGATGACATTATTGAACTTAATGACATCGGTATTGAAACACTTAATATTTTTTTTACAATACTTTTAACATTTTGATATTTATAATTTACAGTTTCTTTTAATTCTTTAGCTCTTTCAGTTCTTGTTATTCTATAAAATCTTACTAAATACATAAAGCTCATAAATATTGACAATGTCGTTGCAACATTTGCTGCAGCTGCCATCCAAACAGTATTTCCATTAGTCATTTTATAAACAATTTCTACTATTATTATTACTAATACCGTCTTAAATACTTGTTCTAATGTTTGCGACCTAGCAGTTACTCTCATTGCTTGTTTTCCATTACAATACCCTCTAAGTACTGCAGCTACAGTTACAAAAAATACTGCTGGTGATAATGTAATTAATGTATATTTTGCTTCTGGAATATTAAGCCAATATGTTGCAATAATATCTGCTCCAAAGAATAACAATAAAGTTCCTACTAATCCAATTATTGCAAATGTAGCTAATGCTACCTTAAATATTCTTATTGCTCCTTTATGGTCCCCCTTTGCAGTTCTTTCTGCTACCAACTTAGAAATTGCATTTGGAACTCCAATTGATGATAATGTAAGTAATAATGCATATATTTGATAAGAACCGGAATATATCGCATTTCCTTGATCTCCAAAACCATCTTTATTTGTAAGGTATAAGTTATATACCAACCCTAACAATTTAATAAGTACCTGAGAAAACATCAGCGAAAGTACTGCTTGCATAAAGCCTTCTTTTAGTACTTTATTTTTTTGTTTTTTCATATTTAAATCCTTTCTTTTTTCTATTGTATTAAACTAAATCATATTATATTAATAAATTCTTTCATATTCAAGTATTCAATATGACTTTTTTTTATAAAATAGTGCAAATATCTTGTTTTTTTCCTCATTTTATAGGATAATATATATGTATATTTTTACAGATTTAAATGAAAGTGGTGGAATGTTTTGAAACTTTTTGATAAATTTTTAAAAAAATTAAAAACTAATAGAAATACTTTTTTAACATATATATTAACACTAATATCTATATATATATTAGTAGATAGAGTAGTAGAATTACTATTTCTATTTTTTAGTGGAATATCGTTATCATATTGGGGACCAATACAATATACACTTGCAATAGCCTGCCCTATTTTTGCATTTTTATTTTCTGGTTCCTCATCATTTACAAAATCAGATAAAATCAAGCTCTCATTTATGTATACATATATAGTAGTTTTATACACTATTGTAATATCAATGGTCGTACAATGGTTAAACGAAATTTTATGGATTTTATTAATGTCACTACCTAACTATATTGGTTTGATTACTACTTCATCCGAGTTAATAAAACCTGCCTTTACAGCTATAGCTTTATATATACCATTAACCACATTCTTTATGGTATTTAAATTTATTTATACAAAACTTAATGATACTTTGGATATAAAAGATTCTATACTAGACTTTAAAGGTATAGATTTATCTTCCGCACCAAAAAATATTGGACCATATACTTGTGAAAACATTCTTTGTATTGATGCTGAGCTTGGCAAACCTGCTGTAATCGCAGAAGATAAAAGATTTGAATCTACATTAATAGTTGGTTCTTCTGGTACAGGAAAAACAACTATGGTAATAGAACCAATGGTAGCAAGAGATATTGAAAAGAAACTATTTTTTGAAGAAAATGCTAAAGAAATGGGATTTACAGCACTAAAAACTGGAATTGCTACTCTTAATGCTCCATATAATAATGACTTTTTAAACAAATACTTTAATTTAAATATGTTAAAACCTGTTGAAAGTAAATTAAAAATTTATAAAACATATATGAAGAAAATGATTATAGATTCTTCATCTGATGATATTAAATATAAAAATTTAGGAATTACAGCTATTTCTCCAGACTTTTCTTCTATAGAAAATATGATGAAAATAGCAGATAACTTTAATATTCCTTATAATTTAATTGACCCAGATAATCCAGATTCTATAGGTATAAATCCATTTATATTCGATGATCCATTAAAAACTGCAATAGCTATTTCATCTGCTTTAAGAAGTATGTATCAAACAACACATACAGATGTGGAAGAAGCATTTCGTGATAATGTAGCAACACAAGCTATCGAAAACTTATCTATATTACTTAAAGTTATGTATCCAAAATTAAATGATGGAGATTTACCAAACTTATCAGATATGTTAGAAATGCTTACAGATTTCGATCTAGCAGAAGAAATGTGTAGAAAAATGGAATATGATGATGAATTATCTGTTCAATATAAAATGCTAATAGCTTATTTTAAAAAGAACTTCTATAGAAGTGGTTCTGGAAGAGCAGATACAGAAAAATTCGTATACTCTGCTGTTACACAATTAGATAATCTATTAAGAATTGAAGGTGTTAGAGACATCCTTTGTAACCGTAACAATAACATTAATTTTGATGAAGCTCTTGAAAATGGCGAAGTTACATTTGTATGTACTCGTAGAGGTGACTTAGGTGCTGCTACACACAAAGCATTTGGACTATTCTTTATATTATTAATGCAAAACTCTGTTCTAAGAAGACCTGGTAACGAGAAAAATAGAGTTCCACATTTCTTATATATAGATGAATTTCCAGATTTCATATGCAAAGACATAGATGTTATCTTTACTTTATATAGAAAATATCGTGTTGGTACATTAATCGCAGCTCAAAACTTAGAACAATTAGGAAGTAAAGTTTATTCAAGATATAGACAAACAATTCTTGCAAACTGTAGTAACAAGTTACTATTTGGTGGTGCTACTCCAGATGATAGAGAATGGTGGTCTAAAGAATTTGGTAATAAGAGAAAATGGAAATTTAAAAACGATTATCATACATCAAAAGGTACTTACGATGAAAAATATGGTCAAATTGAATATGGTTGGACAGAATACTTTAAACCAGATAAACTTGGTTCTTTAAAAGCAAAACAATGTGCTTATAAAATATTAAATCCTAAAGGTGGAATCCAAGTTGGAAAAGGTAAAGTTGATCATGTAGATTCAAAATATAAAGAAAAACAAAAAGTAAAATTCTTTAACTTCGAAAAATTCACAAGTGGTATTTCTGATGAATCAGATTCTAGATTAAGAAGAAAGCCTAAATTTAACTATGGAAATGTAGATTTTACAGATACTAATAATTCAGCAGAAATAGATCCAATAAAAACAGATACATCAGATTCAAATTTCTTATTTGATAATGATGATGCAATAATCGTAGATTTAAAAAGAGGAAATTCTAATAAATAATCATATAGAGATTTGGGGACGTTCCTAAAATCCCTTTTTAAAACAAAAAAGTCGCTATTAAATAGCGACTTTTTTCATTGCTATAATATCTTCCAAACTAAAATTAATTTTTAATATTAATCTTCTAATAGTTTTAATTCAACATTTGCAACTTTATATTTATTTGTATTCTCATCTAATTTAAATTCAATTAAAGTATCTTCTAATGATTCCTTATTTTGTCTTAAATCTGTTGTAAAATATAGTTTTATTTTTGATATTTCTAATCCTTTTGTAACAATTAATTTAAATGTTTCTGCGGTATGTTTTTCATCTTCACAAACAAATATTAATTGTGGCATAATTGGAAATCCAGAATCTCCTGGTACAAAATTATCGTAAAAATCTTGATATAATCTCATTTTTTCTACTAATTTATTTTTCCAATCTTCTTCTCTTCTTACAACTTCGAATAAGAAAGAAATTGATTTATTATTTTTAGTTAATTTAACACTACCACCTGATGCTTTAAAAGGTTTTGCTAATGTTTTAGCTGTAAGCTGTGGTTTTACAACATATGAGTCAAACGCTTTAACTTTTCTTAAATAAGCAAGTAATGTTTGGTTTCCTGCTAATCTTTTCTTAATTAATGCAACTGGTTTAACATTGTCTGTTGGTTGCCATTTACATTCTATATCTCTTGAATTCAACAAATATTTTCCCATTTTTTCTAGACAATATATTCTATATATTCCCTTTCCATCTTCTGAATGGAAATAATATCTTGTTAATATTTTTGTTTTTATTAATTGTTCTAATTTTTTATTTAATTTATCTTGAGATTTTATTTCTATTCCCTTTATTTGTAATAATTGATAAATTTGTCTTGATGTAATAAATTCAAATTCATTTACTATTTCTAGGATTTGAAAATGAATATCTGTAATATGTCCTAAATTAATTTTGTTTATGATTTGATTCATTGAAACATAACCATCTTTACCGTCAAATACTTTAATTTCACCTTCTCTTATTGCAAATGGTGATACTTCTGCTTTTATTTGACTATCCTCTACCATCTTAAATTCCTCCTTAACATATTATTAATTTAATTTTTTTCTTTTCCGGAATAATTTTTTTTATAAAAACATCCACCTGTTTTCCATATTCTATTCCTTCTTGATATTCAGCCATTCCTACTAAATTGGGTTTTAGCTCTATGAAAATACCATTTTTATGGGCTTCTGTATTTCTTATAATACCTTTTACTTTTGTTCCTTCTTTAAATAATTTTGCATTTTCTTCCCATGTTCCTAGCAATTCTTTATAAGTAAACATTATTCTGTTATTTTCTTTATCTATGCTTTTTACTTTAACATTTACTTCTTGTCCTATAGAAAATCTATCAAATGGGCTTTTTATTCTTGCTACAGACATATCTTCTATATGCAATAATCCTACTACTCCATTCTTCAGTTCTATAAAAGCTCCATATGGCTGAATACTTTTTATTTTACCTTGTACTATCATGTCCTCTTTTAAAGAATCATCAAATGGAATATATTTTTTGTAGCTCATTCTTTTTTTCTCCTTATCTTATGTATAATCTTTTATTATTATATAGTTTTATTTTAATATAATCAATATTTATTTTATTAATTCTTCTATTTCTTTATTTGTTAATGGTCTATACTGACCTATTTTTAAATTTTTTACACTTATTTTTCCAATTGCAGCTCTATGCAAAGCAAGGACTGGTTTATTTATAGCTTTACACATTCTTCTAATTTGCCTATTTTTACCCTCATGTATTATTATTTGAAATCTAGAGATATTTTTATTTTCATCTACTTTTAAAATCTTGGTTTTAGCTGGCTTGGTTACATAATCACCTATGTCTACCCCATTTTCTAATTTTTGCATATCTTCTTTTGTTACTTTACCTCGTACTGTAACATTATATGTCTTTTCTACCTCATGACTTGGATGTGTAATTCTATTAACAAATTCGCCATCATTTGATAATATAAGTGCTCCAGAAGTATACATGTCTAAACGACCAACTGGAACTATTCTTGTCTTTATATCTTTTAATAAATCCATAACCGTATCACGCTTAAATTGATCTTTTACAGTTGTTACATATCCAATTGGTTTATTTAATAAAATATAGATTTTTTCATCTTGTCTTTTTAAAATTTTACCATCTACTTCCACAAAATCTTGATATGGATCTATCTTCGTTCCTAATGTTGTTATAGTTTTTTCATTTACCTTTACTCTTCCTTCTAATATTATTTCTTCGCATTTTCTTCTTGAAGCTATCCCATTATCCGCCAAAAATTTTTGAAGTCTAACTTCATTTTTTTCTTCCATATTTTTTCCCCTTTTTATGTATAATTTATTTTTTTATGCATATTATAATATTAAGTTATGTTTTTAATTTTCTTTTTATTCTGTTTTTAATGGAATAAAAAGATTTATATAGATCTTCCAGTACTGTTCTAGTACTGGATTTTTTACTTAAACATCAATAACTCTATTTTCTAATAATTTTAGAACATTATTAAAATACTCTGGTAATGGTGCTTCTATTTTCATTTTTTTGCCTGTTATTGGATGTGCAAATTCTATACTTTCGGCATGAAGCATTTGCCCATCTACATTAAATTCATTTTTTCCATTTGAATATACACCATCACCAACAATAGGATATCCAATTGTTGACAAGTGAACTCTAATTTGATGTGTTCTTCCTGTTTCTATATTTACTTTTAACAGTGTATAGCCTTGGTATCTTTTTAAAACTTTAAAATGTGTTATAGCATTTTTTCCGTTCTTATCTATATCCATTTTCTTTCTATCTTTTTTGCTTCTTCCTATTGGCATATCTATCGTTGCTTCATTATCTTTTACTATTCCTTTAACCAAAGCTATATATGTCTTTTTTACCTTGTGATTCTTTATTTGCTCAGAAATATTTAGATGTGCTTTATCACATTTAGCAACAATTAATACTCCAGAAGTGTCCTTATCTAGCCTATGTACAATTCCAGGTCTTTTTTCTCCTCCTATACCTGATAGTGAATCTTTACATCTATATAATAAAGCGTTTACTAATGTTCCTGTATAATTTCCGTTTGCAGGATGAACGACCATTCCTTTAGCTTTATTTACAACGATTATATACTCATCTTCATATAAAACATCTATATCTATGTTTTCTGGTATAAGCTCTGTTTCTTTTACTTCTGGAATTTCTACAGATACTATATCATCTAATTTAACTTTATATGACACTTTTACTTTTTTATCATTTACAAGTATTTTTCCTTCTTCTAACAACTTTTGTGTTGCAACTCTTGTAATATTTTCATTCAAAATAGGTATTATTTTGTCAATTCTACAATTAACATTTTCTTCTCCTATTTTATATTTCTCCACTTTTACCATCCTTTTCTTTTTTTATCTTTCCTATTCTTACATTATTAGCATACATTGCAAAGAACAATGCTAATAAAATCCATCCTAAAACTATAAATATATCTGCAAAATTAAAATTTGGAAAATTTATTAATTCTGAAACATCTATAAAATCTACTACAAACCCTCTAAATATTCTATCAATAAGATTACCAAATCCTCCTGCAAGTACCATTGCTAGCGCAATTCCTGTCTTTCTATCTATTTGATTTGCTTGCATATTTATGAATTTTATTATTATTCCTAAAACTATAATATTAACTACAATAAATGTAAATGTACTATTTTGACCTATTCCAAAAGCTCCTCCTCTATTTTGAACTGTATGAAATTTTAACACTCCTGGAATTAAAGCTATATCTTTATTTATAAAAATAAATTTCGTTATTTGGTCTATTAGTAACAATATAAGAACAACTATAAAAATCTTTTTTAATACTTTTCTTTTAGCTAATTTTTCTTGTTCTTCTCTTTCTCTTACTTTTTGTGTTAAAGTTTTTGATTCTTGGTTTTCTTCCATATATCCTCCCTATACAACATCTCTTTCGTATATTACAAATCTATCATCTGAATATAATTCCTTATATTCGTAGTTTCTTGATAAAAACATATTTAATTTTGCATTTTTAAAACATATTACATGAGTTATATCATATTCATCAAATTTATTTTCATAATATGTTCCAATATTTGATATATTTAGAAAATCATCAAATACTGTACAACCAGGATTAAATTCTGGAGTATATAGGTCTGCTCTTGAATCTACAAATACAGGTATTCCCCTATAAAGCATATAACTACCATAATTATATTCGTTATAAATTCTCATATTGCTAATATCTAAATTTTCTAAAATATAATCACAGGCTTGTACTGGATATGATGACTCATCAACATACTCATCATCTAATTTTGGTTTATACATGTTTGTACTTACAATTACAAATATGCATAATGTAATACAAAATCCATATAAACCGGTCATTTCTTTAAATAATTTTTTTGCATCATCCATGCACTTATATTTCTTAAAGAACGATAAAATTAATTTACAATATATTGGCATTCCAATTAAAATTAGCATAGAGATTTGTCTTCTTGACATTAATGCTAAAATTACAAGACCTCCAAACATAAATAAATCTCTTAATTTGATTTTTATATCTGTTAACATTAATAGCGCAATTACTATTATTAATAGCCCTAAAATATCTTTTTGATTTATTAGTGTTAATGGTAAATGTTCATTTATATTTTTTGGTGTGTTTCCTTGCATTGTATCTATTAAATATGTATATGGAGTAGTACCTAAAGGTGTACATAGACCTAATAATGCAGCAATTAACATTATTAAAATTAAATATTTTACATTCTTATTTCTTTCGATTTTTACTTTATAAGGATGTTTCCTATTATTTTCTCTTCGTTGTTTTATATTCTCTCTTTGTAACTCTAATTGTTCTATCTTTTCATCTAACATCTTAACCTTTTCAGGCTTTTTGAAAAATATTTTCTTTTTAATACGACATATTAGTTTTTTTATTTTTAATACTAAATCTAAATCCACAATTACACAAATTAGATATTCCGCAATATATGGTAAGAATAAAACAAAGAAAAATGGCCATACTGCTACATGCAAATTAGCAATTAACAATGATATTAGCAATAATCCTACTGCATATCCAATTTTTCTGTTTCGTAAAAATCTTTCTATAAAGAATATTTCTAATATAAATAAAATAAAAGTTACCAACTGTGCTCTTGCTGCTATATAAGACTTAATTAGATATATTGCTCCAATAGTTAAAACAAATGGTACAATATGATTTTTAGAAATTTTTACGTTTGTAAGGTATAATAATATTCCTAATATACAAGTAAACACAATTGTCGAAATATATATACCTGTCCATCCACCCATATTATATATAAAATACATCATAACATCATATAACCAGTGTGGATATTCATAATTCAAATTTTCATGCCAAGAAAAATGGTCTTTTCCATCTATACCATTTTCTATTATTGATTCTCCAACTTTTACTGTATAATATGTATCGTTTTGCATTGTAACAGGTGATATTGCTACACAAAATAAAATTATACATATAATGGCTAATATGTTAAATACCAATGTTTTTCTTTGTATTCCTTTTTTGTTTTTATTCTTCATTTTGCTCTTTTCTCCTTATTTTAAGATATTGCCATTATAACAAAAAAAGACTAAAAATCATAGTCTTTTTAGTCTTTATTTTATTGATTTATTTCGTCAATAATAAAATCTATATAACCTCTTTATTTTCTTCTTCTTCATTTACTATTTCTAAACTGCTTATTGATACTTCATATGCTGTTCTTGTTTGAGTTGTTCCATCTTCAAATTTCTTTTCGTAATTTCTTGATTGAACTCTTCCTGTTATTTTTACCTTTGTTCCTACCTCTATATTTTGGCAGAATCTTGCATTTCTTCCCCATGCAATTGCTGGTATATAATCTGATTTGTTATATGCTCTATTTACAGCTAATAAAATATCAGATATCTCTCTTCCAAATGGTGTTTGACGATAAATTGGCTTTTTACAAATATATCCAATTAATGTAACTTCATTTGAAACTTTCTCGCTAGAATTTTCTTCATCTTCTTCTGATAAATATTTAATGTCCTTTGCAAAAACAGTTAAAATTAATCTGTTTTTTTCATTTTCGTAGCTATTGTAAGATCTGAATTGTCCTTCAATTGCTACTTTATCTCCTATTTCTAATTCTTTTTCTAATATTAGTCTTTCTGAAATTGTAATTGGAATAATATCTGAGTTACCACTTAAACGTGCAACTTCTAAGTCAAATATGTAAAAACTTTCTCCATAAATTTCGTGACTAAATTTTTTATCGCTAGTAACCTTTCCAACCAATACTAAATGGTTATTTTCTAAATAATTTGTATTCAATTTTTTTCCTCCTATACTAATTATATTTTATCTATCGTTTCCCTTTTATGTCTCATCCTGTCTTAAACATCCCGATATACCTATTATACTACTTTTTTTTGGGTTTGTCTACATAAAAAGTTATTTTTTGGATATTTATGTTTATTTCTACTGTTTTATACTATTTTCGCTTATGCTATTAACTATAATATTTGAAGTTGGAACTACATCTTTATATTCATATGTAGAAGCTACAAAGTATAATACTACTATAGTAAATACCGTTACCACATATGCAATTATTTTTTCTTTATTTATTACATAAAACATAATTAATCCTCCTAATGTTTTTATAATTTATATGTTGAAAACCAAGCTTTTATACTTATAAACTAAGTGTATTATTCAACATTTTTCTTCAATTTACATAATATATATTATAAATCATTATAGAAAGGATGAATAATTATGGATTATGATAAAAACATTTGCCCTATTGTTGACGTAGAAGGTGTTATAGAAAATGGCAAGCAATTTGATATCGAAATAAATTTACCAGAAGATAACAGAAATGTAATTTTTGGTGTTGTAAAAGACTGTTACAAAGAGCCAGTTCAAAATGCTGTTGTAAAATTAATAGAAGTCGTTTGTGACAAGGGGCATGAAGAAAAGCGTCCTGTATCTCATACGTTTACTGACTGTGATGGAGAATTCGTATTTGGACCTTTATGCCACAACAAAATGTATGAAATTCAATTATGGGTAGATAATGTAAAACATGTAAAAATATGTGCAAAATGTGAGCATCGTGATGAAAATTGTTTAAAAGGTGTTAACATGGACTCATGCAAAGATTTAAGACCAATTTGCTGTGATAAATGTGATGACAAATGCGATAAAGATTAATTCTTAGGGAAAAAATGGGAATGTTATTATAACATTCCCATTTTTTTTGCAAATTGTTTTCCTTTTTTTATCATTTTCTTTTTTGAGCCTTCGTTTTCACTCATCATATACATTACACCTGCTGAAATTAATGTTCCAACAAGCATTCCTTTCATAAACTTCATAAATATCCCTCTTTTCGATTATATTTTACTTAATATTATTATTTCTAGTTTTTTTGCTAATATACAATTTAATATAAGAATATATTTCATGTATAGTAATTATTACCAAAAAAATGCCAAAATATCTTTTTAAATTTTGTGAATCTAATTTATTAGAAATAATAGATCCAATCACTGCACCAAATATACCAGAAATTCCAATTATCATTCCAGTTTTCATATCCAATAGTTTTTGCTTTTTATTTATATAAATTGCTATAATCGCTGTAGGAATAAAAAAAATCAAGTTAGTTGCTTGCGCAATATGTTGTTCTATATTTAAAAATATTGTAAAAATTAAAATGAGTATAGTTCCTCCGCCCATACCCAAGCCACTTACAATACCCGAAATTATACCTGTAAAAACTTCTATCATATTTCACCTTAAAAAAATACTAATCTGATAGCTGAATATGCTAAAAATATTATAAACATTAGCTTTAAAATCTTTGGAGATATATTTTTTAATAATTTAGCCCCTATCGCTCCACCTATAAGACCTCCAATTGCACATTTTACCCCTAACCACCAATCAATATTATCAAATTTAAAATAAAATATACTACTTATAATAACCATTGGTAATATTGATAAAATTGATGTAGCTCTAGCCTTTTCTTCTGACATCTTAATTATATATACATATGCTGGAACTAATATTAAACCTCCTCCAGATGCAAATAGTCCACTTATTATACCTGCTATAAATCCAATTACTATTTTTACTATCATAATATTATTTTTCCAAATGAAAAGAATAATATTCTATTTTAATATTTTTTCTTCTGCAAATTTGGTTAATTCCATATCACATCTTAACATTTGTGCTATAATTTTTTCTTTTAATTCTTTATCTTTTATCTGTTCAGTTAAATCCATAAATCGTGTTAATTCATTTAAATATTGTTTATTTTCAAATTTCCAATTATGGTTTTCTTCTCTTGTATTTTTCATCGCCATCAATCCTTTGATTAATTATAATCTATTAGTTAAAATAAGTAAAGAATTATAGCGACATGGTTAAATTTTGTTCTTGCATGCCGCTCATATAATTATTCTATATTTTCATCTTTAATATAATATTTTGTTCCTAACATTTTATCTGGTAAATATTGTTGCTCTACATAGTGTCCTGGAAAATCGTGTGGATATAAATATCCTTCATGATATCCTAATGCTTCCATTCCCTCTACTGGAGCATTTCTAATATGCATTGGTATCTCTCCAGTATCTTTATTAGCAACATCTTCTAGTGCTCTATTTATTGCTAAATATGATGCATTAGATTTCTTAGAAGTTGCTACATATACTGCAGCCTCTGCCAAAATTATTCTTGCTTCTGGCATTCCAATCATATGAACTGCTTGCATTGCAGAAGTTGCAACCACTAACGCATTTGGATTAGCCATACCAACATCTTCTGAAGCTGCTATAACAATTCTCCTTGCTAAAAACACTGGATCTTCGCCTCCATTTAATGCTCTTGCTAAATAAAAAACAGCTGCATCTGGGTCTGACCCCCTCATTGATTTTATAAATGCACTTATATTGTCATAGTGACTATCACCTTTTTTATCAAAAATTGCTTTTCTCTCTTGAACACACTCTTTAGCAACTTCATTTGTTATATGTATATATCCATCTGATGAAATCTCTGTAGTTAAAACTGCAACTTCTAATCCATTTAATGCTGTTCTTACATCACCATTTGCAGTATCTGCTATCTTTTCTATTGTCTCATCATCTATTTTTATATCATAACTTTTTAACCCATCTTCTCTTTCTAAAGACATTTTTAATACTTTTATTATATCTTGTTTAGTTAATGGATTTAGTTTAAATACCATAGACCTAGAAATTAGAGCTTTATTTACTTCGAAATATGGATTTTCTGTTGTTGCTCCTATTAATATAACTGTTCCATCTTCTACAAATGGTAAAAGCGCATCTTGTTGTAATTTATTAAACCTATGAATCTCATCTATGAATAATATACTTTTACCTTGTGGATTTAACATCATATTCTTAGTTTCTTCAACAACTCTTTTTATGTCTGAAACACCTGATGTAACTGCATTTATTTTATAAAATTTATATTTTGTTGTTTCACTTATTACTCTTGCAAGTGAAGTTTTCCCACATCCTGGTGGTCCAAATAAAATTATACTTGATAACCTATCTGCTTTTATTGTTCTATATAAAATTTTATCTTTACCTAGAATATGTTCTTGCCCAACATATTCGTCCAATGTTTTTGGTCTCATTCTATATGCTAATGGTTTGCTTAAATCCATTTTTCTCACCCTACATTCCTAAAAAACTTAAAGCTTTCCTAATTATGTCTTCAACAGTTAATGTATTAATATCTATTTTGGCTAATACACTTTCTATTTCTTGTCTTGTATATCCTAATACTTTTAAAGCTTGAATAGCCTCTTCTAAGTTATTATTTTCTACAATATTTGTTGGTACTTCTATATCATTTGATTTAATAGCATCTTCTGTCTTTAATTTATCTTTTAACTCTAGGATTATTCTTTGAGCTGATTTTGTTCCTATTCCTGGCACTTTTGTTAAAGTCTTTACATCATTAGAAATTACTGCTAATGCAAATTTAGATGGTGTAATTGAAGATAACATTGTTATTGCAGATTTTGCACCTACTCCACTTACCCCTATTAATAACTCGAACATTCTTAATTCTTCGTTTGTTATAAAACCATAAAGACTTAATTCATCTTCTTTTACATTCATATATGTATGTATTTTTACAGTTGTACCTGTTTCTTCTAAACTTTGTATAGCTGATTGTGACATAAATATTTTAAAACCTATACCATTTACATCTACAACTATATAATTTAATGATTTTACTTCTAAAGTTCCTTTTATATATGAAAACATATCTTTCTCCTTTGCAAACAAATTTTCTCCTTTGGTATTATATCACACAATTTCTTTTTTGCAATATTATTCGTCCTTTTTGTATTCTAATATATCGCCTGGTTCACAATTTAATACTTCGCATAATTTATTTAATGTTGAAAACCTAATTGCTTTTCCTTTATTTGTTTTTAGTATTGATAAATTAGCAGGTGTAATTCCTATTTTTTCTGCAAGTTCATTTGATGGCATTTTTCTTTTTGCCATAACTACGTCTAAATTTACTATTATAGACATCTTATCACCGTCCTTTAAATTGTTAAATCATTCTCTTCTTTATGTCTTATTGCTTCTTTATAAATTTCTAAAAGCATAATAATTCCTATTCCTAGTACAACAAATATTAAACCAATAAATGCTATAAACATACTAGAAAGCTGAGCATATGTTCTTATATATAAATCTTCCAATAAATCATTTCCTATTAAAAATTTAAATAATAAAGATATTGCTATAAATAAAACTCCTGCAATAATAAATGATGCCCATATAATTTTTAATCTTTTAATGTTCTTCTTATTAAAAGCATCTTCTTCCTCAAATGTTTTAAATATTTTTATAAAATTATAAACCACTATTACTGCTGGTATTGCAGTTACCATGAATAAATATAATATTATGTTTTTTGGTTCTTCTATAATATTGGCCTTGGTAATAATTGAAAAAGCAATTAAGGCAATCTCTAAAATTATTACTATTGCCAAAACTACTTTAAGTCCAACTTTTACTCCTGCTGATAAACTATTTTTTCCTAATATCTTCATACTTATTCCTCCTCAATATTAACATTAATTTTTAATTATTGATTCTTTATATAAATTTGTCTAAATTTCTTTTTGAATATAAAATTCTTCTTACCTCCATAGTATTATCTTTTACTACATAGAAAATGGTATAGTTTTTTACATAAATTCTATAATATATATTTTTCCTTTTACGAACTCCTATGTACTTTTCATAACTTTCTGGATTTGAACTCCTCTTTTCTATTTCTCTAATTACTTCATTGTATAATTTTTCTGCTGCAATCTTATTATCCAATTTATTAACTAAATATTTTAAAATGGAATTAAACTGATTTATAAAAGTTGAAGTATATTTTATTACATAACTACTTTTCTCCATCAATTATCCTCCTAGCCATTTTTTTCATTTCTTCATGTGTATAATATTTAGTATTAGGATTTTCTGCTTCTTTGTCTGCTTCATCTAATTCTTTTTCGATATATTCATTATATTCAGCATCTTCAATTAATTTTGAATATTTTTTTAAACTCATTACTACCATTGAACCATATCCATTTTTCGTTAAATAAACTGCCTCATCTTCTTTTAAAACTAATTCTTCAATTTCTGGATATTTATTTCTTAAATCTGATACAGGTCTAATATTTATCATATCAATTCACTCCTCGCAATTAATTATCAGTATTCTATCATTATTTTATCTTATTTACAATGCTTTGTTATTACAATAACCTTTATTTTTTATTTACATATTATATATTAGGTGATTTTATGGTTGATTATTTATATTTAAAAGATTCGCTTCATACATTTAGACAGAATTATAATTTTCTCAAAATTTTTTCTATTGGAAAAAGCATTTTAAATAATGAAATATATTGTATAAAATTTGGTATTGGAAAAAAGGAAGTGCTGTATACTGCTGGAATCCATGCTACTGAGTGGATAACATCTCTTCTTTTAATTAAATTCGCTCAAAATCTGTGTAATGCTTTTGTTTCTAATTCGCAAATCTATGGGTATGATGCAAAATATTTATATGAAAATTGCTCTTTATACATAATTCCTATGATTAATCCTGATGGGATAAACCTAGTTAATAATTTCTACTCTCCAACTTCTGAAGTATATATATCTGCAAATAATATTGCAAAAAATTATCCAGATATTCCCTTTCCTTCTGGTTGGAAAGCTAATATTAATGGTGTGGATTTAAATTCACAATTTCCAGCTAATTGGGAACTAGGAAAAAAAATCAAATCTAACCTTGGATATAATAAACCTGCTCCAAGAGATTTTGCAGGAGACTCCCCTCTTTCTGAACCAGAATCACAAGCTATGTATAATTTTGCTTTATTAAAAAACTTTTCTTTATGTTTGTGTTTTCATTCTCAAGGAGAAGTAATTTATTGGAAATACACCGATTTTTTACCACCAAACTCTTTGGAGCTTGCAAAAGAATTTGCTCATGTAAGTGGATATGAATTAGAAGACACTCCTTATAATTCCTCTTTTGGTGGTTTTAGAGATTGGTTTATAAAAAATTTTAACAAGCCTGGCTTTACAATAGAGGTTCGGAAAAGGTGAAAATCCTTTACCCTTAGAGCAATTTAGTAAAATTTATCATGATAACTTAGGAATTTTAATAACGGGATTGGGGATTTAGTCGGGATTTGGGGACGGTCCTAAAATCCCGACTTATTGTGCCAAAAAAATAACCATTGAGTTTATATTTGGATTAATTAGATAAAAGTAGACTTTTGTATAGCTTTTTATCAACAACTTCCATTTATGACTCTATGGTTATTTTTGATTAAATTTTAATTTTCCTTATTTTTAAAAATTTTATATGAAATGCGATATGAAATATAGTACATTAATACAAGTAAACAAATTACTATTACTATTCCAAACTTTTGAAAAAAAGTATTAATAGCCTCTTCATTTATTTCTATTCCTAGATTATGTGTTACTAAATATGCAATTCCTAAAGTTAATAATATTATTATAAAAAATAATATAAACATTTGTATTCTACCTTTTTCTGCTCCCCATTTATAAATACTTGGGATCTGTATAGCAAGAATTAAAGAGATACCAAACATTCCTCCTAATGTTGAGTACAATAAAGAATTATAGTCTACATTGATAATATTATCAGCCCTTATATTATTTAATATATTTGCAAATATCGGAGTTATTATAAAACCTACTATTCCACCTATTAACGCCATAGAAATTACCAAAATATATTTTTCTACTACTATCTCTTTTTTATTAACAGGTAAAGATAAAACATATTCATTTGACTTGGCAAGTTCGTCATAACTAAATGTTGATAAAGCTATCATTCCAAGCATAGTCGTCATAACAATTGGAATGTATCTCCACATTTCTTCCCCAGCACTTCCTATTGCAAATACACATACGAACATTACTAGTAGCGAAATCTTATAGCTACTTAAATTTAAAATATCCTTTTTTATTAAGCCACAAATTTCTTTCACCTATTTTTCCCCCTTTATATAAAATAGCATTATATCTTCAATTGATGCCTTATCTATAGTAGAAATTCCATATTTACTCTTTATCATTTTTTTATTCTTTACTAGTACTTCATATTGGTATTTCTCTTTTCTATAATATTCATAATCTTCTTTAGAAATTTTGCTAAAATCTTTTTCGTCACATTTAACAATCCCATAATTTTCTAATATTTCTGATGTAGGTAGATTAAGCGTTATTTCACCATTTTTTATAAACATTATATAATCAGAAATATGTTCCAAATCTGTTGTTATATGTGTAGAAACAAGAATTGATCTTGTTTCATCTTCTGCTATAAACTGTCTAAAGATATCTAAAATTTCATTTCTTACAATAGGATCTAATCCACTAGTTGGTTCGTCTAATATCAATATTTGAGGTTTATGTGATATTGCTGTAGCAATTTTTAATTTCATTTTCATTCCACTAGAAAAATCCTTAATCATTTTATTCTCTGGAAGCTTAAATATTTTTATATAGTTTTCAAAAAGCTTGTTATCCCAAGTATTATAAAAGTTCTTCATTATTGAATTTATTTTTTTAGGAGTTAAATATTCTGATAAAAAACTGTCATCAAGAACTACACCAAGTTTACTTTTTATCTCCTTTTCATTTTGTTTAATATCTTTTCCCAAAACTTGTATTTCCCCTTCTGACCTTATAATATTTAGGATTGACTTTATTGTTGTAGTTTTTCCTGCTCCATTTTCCCCTATTAATCCAACAATACTACCTTCTGGAATTTCAAAACTAATATTTTTTAATTCAAAGCCTTCATATTTCTTATTTAAATTTTTAACTTTTATAGTTGCTTCCATTTATTAATCCTCCTCAAACATAATCTTTATTAAATTAATTACCTCTTCCTCGGTAATACCATAAATTTTTGACAACTTAACAACTGTACTTATATTTTTTTCTAGCTCTTTTAATTTCTCTTCTCTTAACAGTTCCAAATTTTTAGGTAACACATAACTGCCTTTACCTTGAACAGTTTTTATAAATCCCTCTGCTTCTAATTCGTCATAAGCTTTTTTTACAGTTAAAAAGCTTATCTTTAAATCATTTGCCAGTACTCTTACAGACGGTAAAATTTCTTCTTCTTTTAATTCATTCGTATATATCGCTTGTTTAATTGCTTTTTTTATTTGTTCATAAATGGGTTCACTACTACTATTACTAATAATAATATTCATTTTCTCCTCCTTTTCAAACTGTTATATTTAATATATAACAGTATATAACAGTTGTCAATATATTTTTTAATTTTTGCAACGCTAATAATATTAATAGCAATAAAAAAAGCCTACCTTATCCAGAAATAAAGTAAGCTTTTTATTTTATAATCGGGATTTAAAGAACGTCCCCAAATCCCTACTATGGAAAAAAGGAACGTCCCAAAACACTTGCTATTCTTTTGAGAATAATATTTTTTCTGATTTATATTGTTTAATAATATATGTTAATACAATTGATATATATATAATTGTTGAGATTACCATTAAAGCTATATTTAACCAATCTACATTTCCTGCACTTGTATCTGTAAAAACTACTACATAATTTATAAATGGTATTATAGAAAGCAGTGGTGTTCCTGTTACACCTATCATAAATGCAATCATTCCTGGAAATAGTGATATGAATGTTAATGGTGTTAATGCACTTTGTGCTTCTTTAAAAGTCTTAGAACTACTTGCAATAGCAATGCATAATCCACTTATAAAGAATGAATATGCAATTATAATTATTACTGATAACAATATACTTATTGGACTAAACATTATATTTAATCCTTCATATATCGAAAATGCATTTTGTGCAATTGCAACAGAAATAATTGCTAAAACTAGACTTATGATACCGGTAAGAATTGAGGCAATTGTTACTGCTAAAAATTTTCCGACTATTATGTCTCTACTTTTTATTGGAAATGTAAGTAATGTTTCTAATGTGCCTCTTTCTCTTTCACCTGCTGTTGTGTCTGTTGCAGGATATGTCGCAGATACTGTTATTGCCATTATTATAAATACAAATGCATAATTTCTTATATAACTTACAAACATATTCTCTTCTTCTGTTATATTTTCTTCTACAGTTATAATATTAAGTACATCATTTGGATTTACATTATTTGCTTGTAAATATCCGCTTTGTAAGTATTCTTTATATACATTAAAATATGATTCCATTAAAGTTTTTGCATATGTGGTTACATCTGAATCATTACCATTTAGTATATATTTATTACCATCTTTAGTTATGTACAAATCTATCTCATCATTTTTATATTTAGTTTTTAACTCGTCTTCATTACCTTCGTTTACTTCAATATTTAATTCTTTAGCAATATTTTTTTCTTCTTCGCTAAGTTCGTATGCAAAACCTATTTTATTATATTCTTCTATATCCTTATTTGCTTGTACTTCAAATAAAGCAGACATTCCTAATACTATTAAAGGTACAAATATTGGTATTACTAGCATCATAGATAATGACTTTTTATCTCTAAACATTTCTCTTAGTTCTTTTTTTAGGATATTCCATAAATTATTCTTCATCAGAACCACCTCCAATCATTGTAAAAAACGCATCTCTTAAATTAGTGGTTCCTGTATCTTCTTTAATTTGTTTTGGTGTTCCTTGTTTTATTACAATACCTTTATTTATCATTATTACTCTATCACAAATATTTTCTGCTTCTTCCATATAATGAGTTGAATATAAAATAGTTTTTCCTTTAGCTTTTTCCTGTTTCATAAAGTCTAATATAATTTGACTAGATATTATATCAAGTCCTGTTGTAGCTTCATCTAATATATAATATTTTGGATTATGTACTAAACATCTTGCGATATTTACTTTTTGTGTTTGACCTGTTGATAAATGACCTATCTTATTGTACAAAAAGTTTTCCATCTTTAAAATTTTTGTAATTTCTTGAATTCTTTTTTCTGCCTCTTCTTTTTGAACTCCATATATATCACTACACATTTTTAGTAATTCATATGGTGATAATGTATCATATAATTTTGTGTTTCCTGATAAATATGCAATACTTTGTTTTATTTCTATTTCATTGTTTTTATAATTTAAATTATCAAACTTAATACTACCTTCTGTTGGTTCTAAAATTCCTGCAATCATTCGAAGTAATGTTGTTTTTCCGGCACCATTTGGACCTAAAATTCCGATAATCTCACCATCATTTGCTTCAAAAGTTATTCCATTATCCGCATAAAATTCTTTTTTGATTTTCTTATTTTCATATCTTATAAACTTCTTTTTTAAATTCTCAACCTTAATCATACGCTTCCCCTTTTACCTATTATTTCTATATTTTATATATCTTTGTATCGAATCTTTATCCATTAAATTTTTAGGTAAATTATTAATATTAAAAAATTTTAAATCTTTTGATTCTTTTTGCATAACAAAATTACCATCATTTTTATCTGTAATTTCTTCATAGCCATAATTTAATTTACCTGTATATTTTGAAACTACATATAATACTGTATTATTATATACTTCATCGCCATTTGGATATTTATCTTTTCTACTTTCACCAGATATTACATCAATTAGTGTTAAATCCTCTTTTTTTACTTGTAATCCTGTTTCTTCGAATAGTTCTCTAATTGCAACTTCTTCAAAAGTTTCTCCTAATTCTTGAAGGCCTCCTGGCAAACACCAAACATTTCTATCTACTTTTTCTTCTAATAAGATTTCTTTATTTTCATTTTCTACAATTATTGCACTACCACTTTGAAATATAGGCATATGTCTATATTCTGGCTTTAATGCATTTCTTAATTTTAGAATATAACTTAGTTCCATTTTATTCTCCTTCTAGCACAGCTTTTATTTCTTCTCTTTCTCTACATTCTATTGGTATAAATATCGACGCTTTTTTATTTTGTGTTAGTGCTGCAATTATAATATCATTATCTCTTAATAATCTTTCACTTGCATATTTTACTATTATCCCCTTATTTTTAACTGCTTCTAATACTACTTCTTTGTCATCTCTAAGTTCTTTACTTGCATAATACAATACTTGACCATCTATTTTACAGCCTTCTAAAATTACTTCTTTGTCTGCTTTTAATTCTTCTGACGCATAGCATACAACCCAACCAACTTCCTTTACTGCTGTAAGTACAACATCTTTATCATCTTTTAATCTATCACTCGCAAATTCTAAAACTTCACCATTTCTTTTAATGGCATCTAACATTACTTCTTTATCATCTCTAAGTTCGTCACTTGCAAATTCAATTAAAGTCGGTGTTTCTTCTATTGCTTTTAAAACAAACTCTCTATCATTAGAATTTTCTATTACTTCGTCTTTGCTAATCATTTTATAACCTCTTTTCTATTACTTTAAAAATTCTATTAGCTATAAAATTATATAATACTCCTACAAATATTGATGTTAGTCCTAAAATAATTATTGGCACAATATTACTTGCATCCAATCTTATAGAGAATAAATCTCTAAACAAACTTATACCTAACGTAAATATTGTAACAACTCCTACAAACAAAATGCCTCTACTTAAATTAAATGGTCTAGATATTTTAAATAATAATATAAATCCTGTTATCGCTGTTACAACAACACATACACTTGAATAATTTAATTCGTCTAAATTATATATACTACTAATTATTCCTATAATAATAATATTTGTAACTACTGTCAATGCTGTAGGTAATGCTCTTTTAATAACATTTATTATAAATTTTCCTTTTATTCTTTCTTTATTAGGCTCTAATGCTAAAATTACTGAAGGTATTCCTGTTACAACTAGATTTATTAAAGTTAATTGAATTGGGATAAATGGATATGGCATATTTATAAATACAAATAATACTGCAAGTATAGTTGCATATATTGTTTTTACTAAAAATAATGTGGCAGATCTTTGTATATTATTTATAGTCCTTCTTCCCTCATCTACAATATTAGGCATAGATTTAAAATCTGAATCCATTAATACTAATTGTGATACATTTCTTGCTGCATCACTTCCATTTGCAACAGATATACTGCAATCTGCATTTTTTAATGCTAATACATCATTTACTCCATCACCAGTCATTGCAACTGTGTGTTTCTCTTCCTTTAGTGCAAGTATTATTTCTTTCTTTTGTTCTGGTGTAACTCTTCCAAAGATAGTATATTTAGTAGCTGCTTCTCTTAATTCCTCTATAGTTTTAAAAGTCCTTGCATCTATATAATTCTCATAATCTTTTACTCCTGCTTTTTTTGCTATATTTGAAACTGTTATTGGATTATCACCAGATATTAATTTTATAGCTACACCTTGTTTATCAAAATATTCTAATATTTCTTTAGAATTCTTACGAATTACATCTGATATTAATATATAACCAACAATTTCTATATTAGATGGTAATTTATCTACTATTTTTTCTTTACTTTTGCCTATAGCCACAACTCTATATTCTGAAATATATTTTTCTATATCTTTAGGAGTATTACCTATTACCTCTGGTGCCCCTAATACATATGTTATATCTTCGAAACTAATACCAGACCATTTATTAGCAGATTTAAATGGCATCTTTGCTATAACTTTTAATTCTTTATTAGATGTAAATTTTTCTCTTACAGCTTCTATTGTAGAGTTTTTATCTTCTGAATACTTTCCTAAACTTCCAAGGATTTCTTTTAATTCATTTTCTTTGCAATCATTATATTGAATTATCTTATCAACAGTCATTCTTCCTTCTGTAATAGTTCCTGTTTTATCAAGACATAGCACATCTACTCTAGCTAATGTTTCTATACAGTATAATTCTTGAACTAAGACTTTCTTTTTAGCAAGTCGTGTTACACTTACTGCTAGCACTGTACTTGTTAATAGCACTAACCCCTCTGGTATCATACCTATTAAAGCTGCAACTGTACTTATAATTGCTTGTTTAAAATCATTTCCTTGTAAATCTAACTGATTAAAGAATAATAAAATTCCAACAGGGATTATTACAAAAGAAATTATTTTTATTATTTTATTTAAAGAATTCATTATTTCAGAATTCACTTTTCTTTTTTGCTTTGCTTCATGAGATATTTGAGCTACATAGTTTTCCTTTCCAATATGCTCTACTTTTGCAAAACATTTTCCACTAACTAAATAACTTCCAGATAATAATTTATCTCCTTTTTTCTTTTCTATATTATCTGGTTCTCCTGTTAAAAGCGACTCATTTACTTCTATTTCTCCACTTAGAATAATACTATCTGTTGGTATCTGATTTCCAGCATTTAATTCTATAACATCATCTAGTACAAGTTCAAAATTACTTATTTCTTCTGTTTTTCCTTCTCTTATTACTTTTGTTTTGGTTTGAGCTAAAAACGAAAGTTTATCGATTGTTCTTTTTGAATATATTTCTTGAATTGTACTTATTAATGTATTTAAAATTACAATTATTATAAATAGTAAATTTTTATATGCTCCTACAAAAAATATTAGTAATGCTAAAACAAAATTCATTATATTAAATAATGTAAAAAAATTTGAAATAATAATTGATCTTATACTTTTCGTTTTTACTGTTGTATCATAGTTTATAAGATTTTCTTCTTTTCTTTTATTTACCTGTTCGTGTGTTAGACCTGTTTTATAATCTGGATTATATCTTTGCACTTTTTTCACTCTTTTCAATTTTTTTACAAATTATATCATGTCATTATATCTATATCAATTTAGATTTTCTTAATTTTTTAAATTGAAAAAACTCAGTTACCGCTTACGCGATATCTGAGTTTTTTTCTAACATTTTTCGGCGTTACTCTACCATTATAACAGCTGTTATTTTGTCTGCAAGTAGTATTGCATCACAAATATAAATATTTCCATAGTTAGTAGTCTCACCATCCAAAATGTAGAGTCTTAAAAACCTTTCTACCGGATTTTTTCTGTTCTTCACTTCATCCTCAAGCTCTCCAGCATCAAAGCCTTTCATATATAGTGGCTTTGCCGGTATAGGCGGTGTTTTACTCCATCCCATATAAACTTTTTTTGTTCTTGGATTTTTACTAAGTTTGTATGAAACATAATATGCACCTTCTCCGTCTTTCAACAGATTTACATCCTCTGTTAAGTGCACCGCACTAATCATAGAAATTATATGTTGTTCCCGCTGGCTATTGATATCAATAGTTGTAATCAGCATATGTTTTCCCTCTGATTCGTCCGTATAACACATTTGTGCTTTTGTTGCCATTAAATTTTACCTCCTTGGTTTTTATAGACTTTTATTATATCACAATTTTTGTTATTGGTAAACTATCGCTTTGCATTATGTTTACCTTTTTCTTGTTTTGTAGTATAATTAAGGTATGCCATTAGGTAATATTTTGAAGAAATGGAGGTAAAAAAATGGCAGCAAAAGAAAAGTTTCGGATAGTAGTATCTGAAGAAGATCATGATGTGATCTTATCAATCTGCGATACTCTGAACAGCTTATCTGATCCTAAGGATCAAAATGGATTTAGTTTTAATGTAAAGGAGGATAGACTCATAATCTCGGTTTACCGCTGCAGGAACAGTTTTTCTTCTTTCGAAGTAGCTCTAAAAACTACTTCATTAGACGAAGAAAAGTTATTGGCTTTGAATGCGCTTTTTAGGAAGTGTATTCTTGAGTTTCAATATGATTCTGACAAAAATGAAATAGTTATTTCTTTACCAGAAGAATATACTCACACAAAGGAGGTACAATTAGATAATTCTAATGAAAATCAAGAGAAAATAAGCTGTATAATTGCATTGAGAAAACCATTTCCCATGCTGAAACATATTGTTTCATTGTTAAACTTAATAAAAATAAAAAAAGTTTTAACAATAAATCAGCGTATTCTTTCTATTTCAGCAATAGGAAGAAATATTGCTATAAACGTAAAAGCTCATGTGCTTCGTTACGAAAACATGAATTTACCTGCTTTTTGTAGCAAGTTCAACTACTTGTCAGCATTGGGACTGGCAGACTTCGATTTTGAAGTCTTAAATTTAAATTCATCTGCTGAATTACTTCAGGTGACAGTATTTGTCCCAGAGGATGAGGATCGCAGGAAAAAATATTATGAAACAGTAGAGCTGTTAAACTCAATTTCGAGTTTTAATGAACATGAATAATTTCACCTCTTAACTTAAGCCCCCATCACACTCGGAAGTGTAATGGGGGTCTTGCCTATTTATATTGAAAGTGTTATTAATCCTACCAAGATCAATCCAATTAATATCCATTGTTTTTTCTTTAATTTTTCTTTTAAGAAAATTCTTGATAGTATAACCGTTACAATACTATATGCTGCAATATATGGCGAAGCTATAGCTGCATCGCCATATGCAAAAGCATAAATATATGTATATTGTCCTGCTGTTTCTACTAATGTTCCAAGTAATTTTAATTTATTATCTCTAATTTTTATAAATTTATAATCTCTTTCTTTATATTTTACTATTATTGCACAAATAATTCCGATAACTCCATATATTAATGAATATGCTATAATTACTTGTTCTGCTGATAAATCTGCTTCTAAAGTATAATCATCCATAAATGAACCTATACCATCTAATAACCAATATCCTAAAGCAAATGCTATACCTTTTAAATATAATAGATATGCTCTTTTGGCATTTCTTTCATCTGCTTCTTTATCTCCTGATTCTAGCCTTAAAACTTCATCTTTATTTATTGATAATAAAATTATAGCTATTATAATTACTACAATTGCTATTATTTGTGGAATTCCAACTTCTTGTTTTAATAATACTATACAAAGTATTGTAGTTATTGCACATGATGAATTCTGCAATGGTGATAAAATTGAAACTTTTACTAGTTTCCGATGTTCCCCATAATAATACTGTTATGTTACAAATAGTAGCCACATAATTTTTCCCCCTTAATATTTAGTTATTCATTTTCTATTCTGAATAACATAATTATGGGCTATTTATTTTTACTAATTCCCCCACTTATCCATCTCCTTTTAATACGCTAAGATTATATTATCAATATGTATAAGTGTCAAATTTACACTAATTACATCAAAAGAGGTACTTATAGTATAAGTACCTCTTTTGAAATTTTAGAATGCCTAACTAGAATGTCTAATCTTATCTTCAAATATCTTGAACGCTTCTCCTCTCTTTAGTATTTGAACATTTAATCCATTTCTTTTCTGAGCCTCTTCCTGAAGTTCTTTTTTGCTTTCGCTCTCTCCATGTCCTAAAAAAACTGCATTAATATCTAGAAATCCTTCTATTAGCTCTTTAAATTCATCAATATAATAATGAGCTGAGAATTCCTCCGTATGATATGCTGTTGCCTCTTTTTTATATTCCTTACCACAATATTTAATTATTGTACCTCTAGGTGTCATTAACCTTTCTGCTAAAGAACCTTTATACATATGATTTACAAAGAATATTCCCCAATTACTTTTGCTTATTACATTAGGAAAATAATATGTAAATGCTCCATAGTTAGCTACAACAATAATTTTTTGACGTTTATCATATAGAGCTATTTTTCTCACATTACTATTATTTACCAAATTAAAATTAAACGGAAGTACATTTAAATTTAATTTACTTAAATCAAACGCATTCTTTACCTCCAAATAAATAGGAATATCTGAAGATATTTTTCCTGCTTCTTGCATAGTCTTAATTGCATAAAGTATATCTTCATATCTTTCGCTTCCAGCAGAAGAACATAATATTGATTTTCCCTCATATAGGCTTTTTTCTAAATCTTTTTTAAAATGAGCTACAGGTTTTTTCTTAGTTCCATTTGTTGCTTCTGTAACTATAGTAATTTTTCCTTTATATTTTTTAGAGCTAGGAAAATATGATTTTCCTAAAATACTTCTTTTCTTATAGTCACCTGTTATTAATATTCTTATTTTATGTTCTTCATATTTAAAAGTTATCAAGTACATAACAGCACCTTTTGTATGTGCATTTTTATATGCAACAATTTCGACATTATCATCAATTTTGATTGTTTCTTCTAAATTTATTGGATTACAACCATTGATTACTGAAATTGCGTCTTTTTCCTCATGTTTTGGTTCTTCATCGTTTCTTATAGTAAAAAAATAATTTTTTATTGCTTCACTTTTTATAACTTGTACTGCATATTCAGATGCAAAAACCTTTCCTTTATAACCTTGATTATAAAATCCTGCTAACCGTCCCATATGGTCTACATGTTCATGTGTTATAAATACTGCATGAATATTAGCTGGTTTACATGGAAAATCTTTGTTATATTTCTTATTTTCGCTATCTAAAAAAGTTCCGCAATCAAATACTAATTCTGGTTCTTTTTTTCCATTTGGAAAATTCGGTTTTAAATAAATTAAAGATCCAGTTACTGTAGAACTAGCTGATTCTAACCGCACCCAAAAATTTTTTAATGTATTCTTTTTTCCCATATTTTTTACCTCCATAATTATACTCGGTTATTACTCTAAGAATTTCTTCAACCTAATAAAATTTTTATTGATATTATAGTATCACATTTCTAAAATAATTTATAGGCTTTGTTAAAATTAGCTAGAGTATTTATAATACCCCATATGTTAATACATCTCTAAAACTTTCTATCTAATAATTTGATTTTTATTATTTTCTATGCTAATATATAAGTAGCTTAAGCAAATGTATCTTTAATCGTATGAAGTCAATTTGCTATCAGTATGTGTACTGCAATTGCACATACTATTTTTTTGCCTAAAAAAAAGCAGAAGCGAACTGCAATTTCACTTCTACTCATGAACCAATGAATAAGAAAAGTTTATTGGTTTTTGACTATTTTATTTATTGGTTTAGTAGCGGATTTTTCACTAAATTTATATGTATTTTCCTATACTTTATAGGTTTACTGGTAATTTTTTCTAGGTTTGTATCTCTCCCGCTTCTAAGTTTTTCTAAATTCTTATGCACTCTTTAACTCTAAGCGTAACTTATCTGCAATCATTGCGATAAATTCACTGTTAGTTGGTTTGCCTTTTGTAGCAGATACTGTATATCCAAATATATTTTCCACTTCATCTGCTTTTCCTCTACTCCATGCAACTTCTATTGCATGACGAATTGCTCTTTCTACTCTACTTGGTGTTGTATGGAATTTCTTAGCTATGTCGGGATATAATTGTTTTGTTATTTGATTTATTACTTCTATATCATTTACTACCATCATAATTGCTTCTCTTAAATATTGATATCCTTTTATATGTGCTGGTACTCCTACTTCATGTATTAAATTTGTTACCAAAGCCTCTAAATTTCTTTCATCTTTCTTATTTTCTGGAGATATATCTATGTATTGTGGTTTGCTTTCTCTTGCAATAAAATTATTATTTGGAGCAGGTTGGTAATATCTTAAATCTCTTATTCTTTTTATTAAAAGTTCTATATCAAATGGTTTTACAACATAATATTGTGCACCCAATGATATTGCCTTTTGAGTAATCTTATCTTGACCTACTGCAGATAACATTATTGTTATTGGCTTTTTTGTCATTGTAGTTTCGTTAAGCTTTTCTAAAACTCCAATTCCATCTAAATGTGGCATTATTACATCTAACAATAAAATGTCTGGATGTGTTCCTTTAATAATTTCAAAAGCTTCATTACCATCCTTTGCAATACCTACAACTTCAATATCTTCCATTTTTTCTAAATATGCTGATAAAGTCCTAGTAAAATCAATATTATCATCAGCAATTAATATAGTAATTTTCTCTTTCAATTTTCTTCCCCCTACTGTTAAAATTTGTAAATTTTTTACAATTCAAATTATATTATCTTTTTCCATTTTTTGCAAGTGCTTTTTGGAAATTTTTTCAAGTTGTATTGGAAGATTTTGTATTTTGCTAGAAAAAATCACTATTTCGTATTATATAAATTTTTCTTGTATAATTTCATAATTTAAATAATCAAAATTTAAGTTTTCTTTATTCTTAAATACTTCTTTTTCTTCTTTTTTAAACTCTAATTTCACACTAACATTTTCCAAATATTTTATATCTATTATTTTTATCTCTTTTTTCTTACAAAAATATCTTAACTTTTCTAAATCTTTATATTCTACTTCTAATGTTGCAACATATCCTTCTTGCTTTAATATTATATTACTTTTCTCTATTACATCTTGCGTACTTTGTGAATATGCTCTTACTAGTCCACCTGTTCCAAGCAATATACCTCCAAAGTACCTTGTAACTACAACCAATATATTACATAAATTTTCTTTTTTTAAAATATTAAGCATTGGCGCTCCTGCTGTCCCTGATGGTTCACCATCATCACTACTTCTATCTATTATGTTCCCGTCTTCTATTACTCTATATGCGTAGCAATTATGTCTAGCATCATAATATTTCTTTCTTATTTGCTCTAGTTTTTCTTCTGCTTCTTGTGTTGTGCTAACATAAAATATGTTAGCTATAAATTTTGACTTTTTCTCTACTAGTTCGCTTGTTTCTTGTTTTTCAATAGTATTATATTCTTTCATTTATTCACCCTTTAATTACTATTTAATCCTGCTGTATAACCTGTTGAATATGCTATCTGCAAATTAAATCCACCAGTATAAGCATCTACATCTATAATTTCTCCTGCAAAATATAATCCTTCTATAAGTTTTGACTCCATTGTTTTAGGATTTATTTCTTTTACATTAATTCCTCCTCGCGTAATTATTGCTTCTTCTATTGGTCTAAATCCACTAATTGTAATCTCAAAACATTTTATTACACGAATTAAATTTTCTCTTTCTTGTTTAGTAATTTCATTAATTCTTTTCTCATTTTTAATTTTTGCTTTTTTAATAACTGGCTCTATCATTTTTTTAGGTAATAATTCATTTAAACTATTTATAATTTGCTTGTTTTTAAACTTGTCAAAATCTCTAAGTAAACGTAGATTCAATTTTTCTTCATTTAGGGCTGGTTTTAAATCTATTTGTAATTTTATTTTTCCCTTTTTTAATAATTCTTCTACATTTTTATATCTTAATATATGTGCAGAACTACTTAATATTGTTGGACCAGATACTCCGAAATGTGTAAATAGCAATTCTCCAAAATCCTCATATATCTTTTTATTCTTCTCTTCGTCTACAATTTTCATAGAAATATTTCTTAAAGATAACCCTTGCATTGATTGGCATAATTGTAAATCTTCATTTTTAGAAATCAAAGGAACTAATGAACCACTTATTTTAGTTATAGTATGTCCAAGTTCTTTAGCAATCTTATATCCATCACCTGTAGAACCAGTAAGTGGATAGCTTTTTCCTCCTGTTGCTAATATTACTTTCTCTGTTAATATTTCTTCTAATGTACCACTTTTTTTATTTAAATAAATAACTTTATTTACTGTATTATCACTTATTTTAATTTCTTTTACTTCTGTTTCTGTACATATTTTTACATTATTCTTTTTCATTTCATTTTCAAATGCTTGTAAAACATCTAATGACCTATCAGAAAGAGGAAAAATCCTATTTCCTCTTTCTTCTTTTACATTAACATTGTTTTCTTTTAACAAAGTTATAATGTCTTGATTAGTAAAATTCTTAAAGGCACTATATAAAAATTTACCATTCTCAGGAATGTTCTCTATAAACTTATCCATTGGCAAACTACTTGTAATATTACATCTACCTTTTCCTGTAATTAATAGTTTTCTTCCACAACTTTTCATTTTTTCTAATAAAATTACATCATTACCTTGTTTTGCAGAGGTTATCGCAGCCATCATTCCAGCTGGTCCCCCACCTATTACTACTACTTTCATATTCTTCATCTTTCCTATTTATTTTTTAACAAATTATCTACAGCTTTTAAAACACCTAGTTTTCCATATTGATATGTTAGTCCACCTTGTTGAAATGCTATATATGGAGGTCTTATTGGTCCATCACAAGATAATTCTATTGAAGACCCTTGAGTAAACGCACCTGCAGCCATAATTATTTTATCTGCATATCCGGGCATATCCCATGGTTCTGCTACAGAGTTTGAATCTACTGGTGAGCCCATTTGTATTCCTTGACAATATTTTATAAGATCATCTGGATTTCCAAATTCTATATTTTGTACAATGTCTGCTCTTTCTTCATTGTACATAGGTTCTGTTTTATATCCCAGCTCTTCCATTATCTTGCTAGTTAATACAGCAGTTTTTAAACTACTTGCTACAACACTTGGAGCAAAAAATAATCCTTCTAAAAATTGTTTATTAACACCTAATGTTGGGCCAACCTCTTTTCCTTCTCCTGGAGCTGTTAATCTTTCTGCAACTAAGTTAATTAGATCTTCTTTACCTACTACATATGCACCATTTGGAGCTATTCCTGCTCCTAAATTTTTAATCAAAGAGCCAACTGCAATATCTGCACCTACTTCTATTGGCTCTTTTTCTGTAACAAATTCACAATAACAATTATCTACCATAATTATTACATTTGTATCAACTTCTCTTATTTTCTTTATTACTCTTTCTAATTTTTCTATACTAATTGTTTTTCTTGTTGAATAGCCCTTTGATCTTTGAATTTCTATAAGTTTTATTTTACTATTCTTTAAAGTTTCTTGTATTTTTTCATAGTCAAAATCATTATTTATCAATTCGATTTGCTCATAGTTTACACCAAATGATTTTAAAGAACTATGATTTTCCTTTATTCCAATTACTTCATGTAATGTATCATATGGTTCACCTGTAATACTAAGTAATGTATCTCCTGGTCTTAATAACCCAAATAATGTTACAGTTAATGCATGAGTACCAGAAATAAATTGATTTCTTACTAAACTGTCTTCTGCTTTAAATATCTGTGCATATATTTTCTCTATTGTTTCTCTTCCTATATCACTATATCCATAGCCTGTTGTTGTTCCGAAATGGATTTCTGATAAGTTGTTATCTTGAAATGCTTTTAATACTTTTAAACTATTAATTTCGCATACTCTTTCTATTTTACTAAATTCTTCTTTTAATTCGTTTTCTGCCTTAATTGCTAATTCCTCTACTTTATTTGATATTCCTAATTCTTGATACATTTTATTCCTTCTTTCTAAATTTGATAATAGGGCGCCTTTACGCCCTATTATCTTTTGTAATTTTTATTTAACTATTGCGCTTTTTTATTCGTTTATATCATCTGTAAAATATTCTTCTTCGTAACCAGAAATAACTTTATAATATTTTCCTATAAAATAAGGTTCTCCATTTTGCTCTGGTATAGTGTAAGTAGGTTCTAAAATTATATTACCCTCTTTATCTATAACACCCCACTTACCGTCTTTTTTTATTCCTGCAAAGCCTAATTCATTTAACTCTGTAACCTTATCATATTGGTAGTCTATTTTTACATTATTATTTTTATCTACAAATCCCCATTTTCCATCTTTTTCTGATGCAAAAAGTATATTTTCTGGGAATATTTCAAAATCCGTTTTTATTGATCCATCTAAACTTACATACGCAGTTTGTGTAGCAGAATATACTTTTATATAATTATCTTTTATATCTAATTTTCCATCTTCCATTGATATTATCTTGCTCATTTGTTTATTATATAACTCTAACACATTTCCTGCCATTGCTTGTATAATATCACTATTATCTAATTTTTGAATTACTTCGTAATTTGCTGAAAGAATTTCTTCTCCTTTATCATTTACTATTCCTGATTTACCAGAGTCTCCACCTACGATAAAATAGTTGTCATATAAGTATTGTATATAATTATATTTATTTTCTATTAATGTATTTCCATCTTTTGAAATAACACCATATTTATCATTTGTATCAATTGTTATACTGTAATTTTCATTTGCAGTCTTTAACACATTTGCATATCTAAGATCTTCTTGTTTTGTACCTGATAAGTCATAAGTCTCTGAATTTCCATTTTTTGTTGCTAGTATATAATTTCCTGGAATTTGTATTTGGTCATATTCTACATTTAAAATTTGTTTACCATTTAAATCTGTTATTCCGAATTTATTATCTTTTTGTAATATTAATAATCCACTATCTTCATTATAATTTATAGCTTGATAGTTATTGTCTAGTAACACTTTATCATTTTTATATAGCTGTATATTTCCATCTTTTTCTGCAACTAAATAAGTATTAGCATCATCCTTTACATTATTCATTCTATATATTCTATCAAAATCTAGTTCTAAATATTGTTGCCTATCGCTATTTAAGTAACCATATTGCATTTTTCCATTTTCATCATTTTTTCCTACTATATAACCATCTAATGCATATTCTTTTTCTGTACTGTAATAATTATCTCCTGTTATATAATCATATTCAAAATTTACTAATTTACCGCCATTTATATTTATAATGCCATATTTACCGTCTTTTTTTACAATTAATTCACCTTCTCTATATGGCATATTTCTTATTTCTTCATATATTGGCTTTGTTATATCTTTTCCATTAAAATCTATTATTCCATATTTACCATTCTTTTGATATTGTAATACTGTTTTTTCGTATGGAATACTACTTACTATTTCTTTTATATCTATAGTATTTACATTTTCGTAATTAGTTAATATCTCTTCGTTTTTTTCGTTTAATACCTTAGTTTTATATTCACCTGATGCAGCATTATAATCATATATACAGATAAATATAGCTTCTTTTGGATTTGGAATCTTTATTGTGTTATATTCTGGTTCGATAATAACTTTTCCGTCTTTATCTATAACTCCTGATTTGCCATCACTAATTATTTTATAATAATTTATATCTGCAGATGAGATTTCTTCTACTATATAATTCTCTTTTGCTTTATTTATAGCTATTATAACTCCAGTAATTATAGCTATTATTATAATTACTGCTACTACACTTAAACTTATTCTCTTTAGTTTTCTATTATCTTTTCTTTCTTGAAATTTCATTACAAATATTCCTCCTATTTGAATATTCCCATTTTTCGTTAGTTATAGTCACGTTCTACATAATTATATATTTTTGGCAAATATCTGTCAATGAAATTATAATCTATTTATTTTTACATTCCAGTTTTTGGTAATCGTTTTACTTCATTTTTTATTTTTAAAACATTTTCCGAAATTTGTATTTCTGGCTTTTCTTCCTTTGAGTTTTTTATTGTAACAGTTAATTCTTCATTAAATTCTGGTCTTATCTGTATGTAATTATCATATAAAATATAACCTGCTGGTGCTTGTATCTCTTTTATATAATATGTTCCCGGAAGTATATTTTCTAGCACAACTTCTCCATTTTTGTCTGTTATAAGCTCTGAAATAATAATATTTTTATCTTTATCTAATAGCTGAAAAACGGCATTTGCTAAATTTTTTTCTCCATTTTCATCTTTTTTTATTATTTTGAGTTTAGTTTCATTTTTACTATAATATATTTCTTTTTCACCTGTTCCATTTTCATATGATATACCTGTTATTGCATAATCTTGATTGCTTGAATTAGCTGCTTTACCTATAAATATTGGTTTTGTTTCTACATTTGCTAAAGCTTTTAATTTTATACTACCTCCATCGCTTAATTCACTTATCGGAAGAGATATTCTAAATTTTTCATTAGATTTAAACTCTTGTCTTGGCATATTGTTTATATCTGTTATTATTGTACCTTCAGGTCCATTTTCTTTAATTATTGTATATGAATTCATTGGTCCTTCAGAATTAACAAAAAAATCTTTACTTATACAACCAGGCATTTCTTTATTTTCTTCCCAGTTAGAACTTTCCTCTAGTATATTTAAGTTTGCCGAAATCTGTGTATTATTTCCATCATTAACTTTTAACAATATATTGTTTAGAGCATTCCACGTTCTTTGTCCAGCTTCTCCTATAGGTGAAAAATCATTTATTGTATAATTATATAGTACTGAATATACTGCCATTTTTGTAGCCATAAATGCTTCTCCTATGGTATTACATCCCATCTCTTCTGGAGTTTTATATGGATACCCATTAGTTATAGCTTTCCAAATATATACATTTTTTATAATTCCATCTAATGTTACATCATATGTTATATTATCATCAACACCTGCTTTATTTTTATCTAAACAATATGCTGGATATTCTTTACCATTATCGTTATATACAACAATATATGTTTTTACTACAACATCTCCTTTTTTTAATAATCTACCACAATCTCCTTTAGAATATAAATTCTTCTTATCAATATTTGCAAATGTAGTTAATGTAATAGCATTTAACGTACATACTATTATCGTAAAAATTATTATAAATTTTGTAATTATTCTTTTCATTTTTATTCTCCTTTTTATTTATAATTTTACAGCCTGTATATATCTACGATATTCAGGTTCATCTTCTAAACATGTTATTAATGTTAATTTATCTTGACTACTAGATTCTAATTTACTCCAATCTGTATCTTTTATAATTCCTAGCTCGTTTACACTGTATTTAGATATCTCACCATTATATGTATAAATAATTAAGTCCCCTTTTTGTAATAATTTTAAATCTCGAAAATAATTAATCTTATAGCCTCTATTATGAGCAGCTAAACCAATATTGCCTTTATTTTTAGGAGTCTCTTCAAAATGCCCCACATACTCGTTCATAATATTTGTACTTGTTCCTTCTGCTATAGGTGCAACAAGATTAATCTTTGGAATTTCTATCTGCCAAATTTTTTGGGTATCTATATTATTTTGATACTGTTCTGATATAGCTACAGTACTATTAGGAGTTTTTAATTCTATTTCTATGTTATCTGGAATAATTTTTTCTAAAGAATTTTCAAAAAATTTATTTTGATTCTTAAAAAATATTTGATTAAAAAAAATAAAAATTAATATTGAAATTATAAAAGAAATTAAAAGTATATTTTTATGACTAAAATTACATATGGCTACCACCGCCTATTTTAAAAAAATTAAATGACTAAAATTGCAATTTCCATTATATTACATTACTATTGCTTTTTTGTAAAGCTTTTTCGTAAGACATTATTCGACAAAAATAACTTTGCTACATATTAATAATCGTTACGCAAATACTACAGATTAAACTAATTTAAGCTTCTTGCATTCAAAAAAATAGGGATTTAAGGAACGTCCCCAAATCCCGAAGGAACACCCCAAAATCCCTAGTGAGCAAAAAAGAACGTCCCCTTAAGCCCTATTTTCCTATATCTAAGTCAAAGTAGAATTCTACACCAGTATCTTTATTTTGTACACCAAAATCGTTGTTGTAATTATTCATTATTGCTTTTACTAGTGCTAATCCAATACCAGTTCCACCATTATCTCTATTTCTTGAAGAGTCAACCTTATAAAAACGTCTCCATATTCTTAGTAAGTTTTCTTCCTCAATATTGTCACCAGTATTAAATACATAAATTCTAACTTTATTTGTCTTTTTTCTCGTTTCTATCTTTATTTTAATGTATTTTTCATTAAAGACTTCTTTTGCATGTTTTATGGCATTTGTAAAGTAATTTGTTACAACTTGTTCAATATAGAATTCATCTGCAAATACTATAACCTCTTCTGGCATATCCATTCTAACTTCTATATTATTTTCTTCAAGCATTACTTTTGATTTTCTAATAACTTCTTGTATTAATTCTGTAATATTAAAATTCGCATTTTGGAATTCTCTTTTTCCATATTCTAGCTTCATAAGTTCTAATAATTGCTTTACTAATTTATCCATTTTATTAGCTTCATCTAATATTACATTTGCATAAAATTGCCTATTTTCCTCATCTGAATTTACATTTTCTACTAGACCTTCTGCATATCCTTGTATTAAAGCTATCGGTGTTTTTAGCTCGTGCGAAACATCTGAAATAAATTGAGTTCTCATTTCTTCTATTTTAGATTTCTCTTCAATATCTTTTTCTAACTCAACATTAGAATTTCGTAATTGTTGTATTGTTGCTTCTAGCTTGTCTGACATGATATTAATACTTCTTCCTAATGCATTTATTTCATCATCAACATCTTTTGGATGAAACTTTTTACTAAAATCAAGCCTTGCCATTTTCTCGGCAATTTCGTTTAATTCTTGAATAGGTTCTGTAAACCTTTTAGAAATAAAAGTTATCAAAATAGCTGCAATTATTAGCGTTATACCACCAATTAAATATAAGAATGTGTTAGAAATTTTTACACTTTCTTGAATTGAAGATATTGGCATTCTTATATATAAATTATAATTATTGTCTAAAGAACCTGACAACAATATATATGTAATATTATCTGATGGATCTTTAACTTTCTTTATATTAACATTTTTATTAGCATATATTATATTTCTGTTAGTATTACTTCTTAATGCATTCATTTCATTTATCGTTTGTATAAAATTTTCATTTGATGTATATAAATTAATACCATCTTGAGTTTCTAATATAATATCATAGTTACTTTTTGCAGCATAATTTGACAGTATATTAGTTATTACTTTTTCTGATTGATTTGTATTATATGCTTTATTTACTTCATCAAAAATATCTACAAGTGCTCCTTGTTTTGTATATAAATAAAATGATTCTAAAACTATATTATTTAGCACAATTAGGAATAAGATTATTACTACAACTGATATAGCAAGTGTTATAAATAATTTAAAACGTATGGAATTGTATTTTTTGTTTATTTTTTTCACTGTTTTACCTCGAATTTATATCCAACTCCACGCATAGTTTCGATATATTTTCCCTTTTTACCTAATTTATGTCTAATTTTTTTAATATGACTATCTATTGTTCTTGAATCACCATAATAATCATAATTCCATACATTATTTAATATTTTATCTCTTGATAAAGCAATATTTTCGTTATCTACTAAATATTTTAATAGTTCATATTCTCTTAAACTTAATTCTATTTGTTTACCGTCAACTTTAACAGTTCTTCCCTCTGGATCGATAGTAATTCCACCATAATCTTTAACTTTGTCTGTGTCTTTTCTAGTTCTTTTTAGAATTGCTTCTACCCTTGCTACCAATATTTTTGGACTAAATGGCTTAGAAATATATTCATCAACACCTAGCTCAAAACCAAATAATTCGTCCTGTTCCTCTCCTCTTGCTGTAAGCATTATTATCGGTACCTGTGAAATTTGTCTTATCTGTCTTAATACAGACCATCCATCTAGTTTTGGCATCATCACATCTAATAGTATTAAATTAATCTTATTTTGATTTTCCTCGAATACTTGTAAAGCTTCTTCACCATCAGCCGCTTCCAAAATACTATATCCTTTCTGAGCTAAAAAATCTTTAATTAATTTTCTCATTCTTGATTCGTCATCTACTACTAAAATATTTTCACTAACCATAAATTCCCGCTCCTTTTACGTAATTATTATATATTATAATTACTTTTTTTGTCCAGTTTGTGAAAAGATTTAAAATATTTACTTATTTCTTTATATTTTTTGTTTTCTTTAATAATTAAATACCATAAAAAAATTATTATAAAAATAATTGCTATATTTTTAGTGCATAGTAATCCAATACTGGCTAAAGCTGTAAGAATACTCATTATTATATTGTTAACAGAATTGCTAATTTTATATGCCTCAAAATTTCCGTAAATAATCCTTAATACCCTATTTAATATTTGCCCACCATCTAATGGATATATTGGTAACAAATTAAAAATCGCGATTAAAACATTTATATATACTGGTATTGCCATATTTAAAAGCATAAAAAAGAACGCAATTACTATATTAGATATTGGTCCCATTAATAATATAATTATCTTTTTTACATTATTAAAATTTGATTTTTTAATTTTCGTATTATACTCTTCTTCTTTTTCGTTAAAAGCAATTGACAAGCCTAATGGCATAATTCTTATACTTTTAACTTTATAACCTAAAATTATTCCAGCCAAAAGATGAAAGCATTCATGTATAATTGCAAATATCATAAATAATATGTACATATAAATTTGATTTACCAGTAAAAAAACTAATGCTATTAAAAATATTTTTATGTCTATCTTAAATTCCATCATTCTCTCTTTCTAAATTATAGCTATTTTAATGACCATAATCATAATTGTTAAAAATCTAAAATCATATCTGGGTCAACATATCTATCTTCTTTTCTTATTTCAAAATGTAAATGAGGTCCTGTAACATTACCAGTTGCTCCAACTTCTGCAATAGGTTGATTTTGTGTTACATAGTCCCCTTCTTTTACATATAATTTATTACAATGTGCATAATAAATCGCAACATCGTCTTTTTCTATTCTTAAATGATTACCATAATCGCCCTCACTTGAGGCAATTTTAACTACACCATCTAACGCTGCATATATAACAGTTCCCGTATTAGCCGCGATATCTATACCAGTATGATTTTTAGGTACTGTAGCTGTAGTTGGATCCCTATGACCAAACCTTGATGTAATCGTTCCTACAAGGGGCTTTATTAAATTATATTTGCTTTTTATTTCATTTGCATCTATTTCCATCTGAGATAAATTTGTATTTTCAACTTCTTGTGTAGCACCTCCAATACTAGCAGAATTTTCTAGCACTTCATTTAGATTAATTTCATTTGTTAATTCATCAGTTATACTATTTGTAATTTCATTTTCCGCTTTATTCATAAATAAATTATTTGAATTTAACCAATTTATAAACCTTTTATATATTTCATCAAAATTGATATCATATGACATAATTTCTCTTGCTTTACTTACCATGTCTTTAGAAAATAAATCATCTGTATTTCCTAAAAAATAAAATAAAGTATATATACTTAAACATACTACAATTTGAATTATCATTTTTTTTATTAATTTGTTCTTATATTTAGGAATACTTTTTATAGGCTCGTGTCCTACATTTCCTTTGTTTCTATAGACCTCTTCTGCTCTTCTTATTCTTTCTTCTGTTGACAGTACTCTTTCCATAAAAAAACACCTCTTCCTTGGTAATATATTTGTACAATATATTCACAAGTTAAGGTATTTATGTTTAAAATATAAAACTTAGTATAAGCAAGCTCACATATATTCCCAATAAAATAATACTTGTCTTTTTTAATTTGTTATACTTTCTTATTATGTCATTATATTTTTTCTTATCTTCATAACTATTAATATTTTTTAGATAGTCGTAAATTACAGTTTCTGCTTCTTTTAATACATAGCCATTTTCTGCTTTGGTATTCGTTTTGCTATTTTTAATCCTTTTTATAAGTTCTTTTTCTTTATTTCTTACTTCTGGTTTAATTACAACCCATGCTTCTTCAACTATGTTTGAAGGTAAATTTTTTATAACAATCATATCTTTCATTTCCATATGTATCACCTCTAAATTTATATTTATATAAATAGGCGAATGCAAGATTTTCTATACATTGGTAAATGTTATAAAATCTAACATTCGCCATAATTATCTAGTACGAAAATTTCTCCTACTAGGAGAAATTTCCTACTATATAAATAATTTACAAATTTAGAAATTTTATACTTTGTAATATGATTTTCGAAATGTTTTTTGAAAATTTTAATATTAATTTATAATCTGCATTTTTTAGATTATAATAATTTTTTATTAAGCTTTTTTCATCTTTAGCAACAATACCTTTAATAGCTATATTTCCAATTGCAGTAGCTTTTTTATTCAATGCACTTCCTGGCACTAATCCTTTTTTTATTATAAATACATTTCCTGGTTCTATAGTGTCTGATAAAGCAGAATCTATACTAATAACATATGGATTATCACAATTATATTTTATGTTTTTTATATTTTTTGAATTTATATTATTTGTTAAATCTCCAATAACTTTGATCTTTCTATTTTTTACATTGCGTTTTAATATTTCTCCAATTATTGGTCCAAAGCTGTCACCAACTATCTTATTTGTTCCGATGCAAATAAAAATCAAATCTGAATATCTTTTTTCATTTACTCTTTTTATTACTTTATTAAATTCAAAATTAAAATTAGCATATACGCAATTATCAAAAGACATCATATTCCTCCATAATCACAGTATATGCTTTTTTAACTAGTATATTCACTTTTAGTTACATAACTAATTTTTTGTTTTGGCAATTATTATATTTATATCCTTAGAGTTATAATATTTTTTAAATAAATCTTGTGAATGACCAGCAACTTCATTTGTTATAAAAAATGTTTTATAATCATTTTCGATTAAATTTTGCAAAACTTTATCCACATTTTCTAAGTCTTGTAACTCTATGCCATTCATACCTATATTCTTAAAGAATTTAAAACTAGTATTATCATGAATCGACTTTATATAAGATATTTTCATAATAATCACCTAATTATATTATATCCAATATATTAATTTTTATTTACTAAATTTATTAAATCTTCTTTAGAAAATAGATACTTTTTATTACAAAAATGGCATATAATCTCTGCTTTACCATCTTCTTCTATTATTTTATTTATTTCATTTTTATCTAATGCTTGTAAAGCTTTTTCAATCTTTTCTTTACTACAATCACATTCATATATTGGATGCATATCAGTTTGAATAACTTTTACATTTTTATCTCCAGTTACTTTTTTAGCAATTTCTACTAATGATAAGTTATCATCTAACATTTTTGATATTGCGCCTGCTTCAAATATACTTTTTTCTATTTTCGTTATATCTTCATCTGTTGCATCTGGCATAGCTGTTAATAGATAACCACCAGCTTTTTTTACTCCATTTTTATCTACAAGTACACCCAAAGCAACTGCAGATCTTGTTTGTTCTGACTCTGTAAAATATCTAGCAAAATCTTCTGCGATTTCTCCAGATGAAATTGGAATTACACCTATATATGGCTCTTTTAATCCTATATCCTTAATTACATTTACATAACCATTATATCCTACAACTCCACCTACATCTAACTTTCCAAATTCGTTTAACGGTGCATCTACTTGTGGATTTTCTACCATTCCTTTTATTTGTAAATTTTTATTTACTACTGCAACCATTCTCCCTATTGGTCCATCACCTTTAATTTGCAAGGTAATATTATCTTTTTCTGACTTTAAATCACTTCCCATGATAACACCCATTGTTAATAATCTACCTAAAGCTGCTGTTGCTACAGGGCTTAAATCATGAGTGTTTCTTGCTTTTTCTACTAGCATTGTTGTTTCTGCACATGTTATAGCAATTCTTCCATTATACGCTAAAAATTTTACTATATTATCTTCCATTCTTTGCTTCCTTTCTTAATATATATAAAAAATCTGTTGAAAACAGCTTTTAATGTCTTTCAACAGATTGTATTAATTCTATTGTTTTTCAAACATATCTTTCCCTACTCCACAAATTGGGCAAACCCAATCATCTGGGATATCTTCAAAAGCTGTTCCTGGAGCTATTCCTGAATCTGGATCTCCTTTTTCTGGATCATATACATATCCACATGCTAAACATACGTACATATTTATCACCTCTTTAATTTTTTCTAATTATATTATGAATATCTTAATTTAGCAATATATAAATTTATTTTTCCTCGTATGGTGTAAACATATCTTTTCTTTCCCCACAAACTGGGCATTTCCAATCCTCTGGTAAATCATAAAACTCTGTATTTGGACCTATTCCAGCAGTCTCATTACCAACTTTTGGATTATAAATATATTTACAGTTTGAACACTCATACATACTGCCTTCTTCCCCACGTAAACTTGAAAAACTTCTATATCCTAAAGCAATTACTGCAATTACCATAAATGCAAAAGATATTGCCTTTATTATACCACTTTCAAATAATATTACTGCAAACATTCCAAATGTTGCACTTATTCCATATAAAATATAAACTGCTTGTTTTTGCGAAAAACCTTTTCGTACTATTCTATGATGTAAATGGCCTTTATCTGCTTGGAATACAGCCTTTAAAGATTTTCCTTTGTGAATTCTTCTTAAAATTGCACATAATGTATCAAAAATTGGTAAGCCAAGAACTATAACTGGCAAAATAATTACTACTGCTGTATATGTTTTAGCCACTCCTAAAATTGAAACTACTGATAAGGTAAATCCTAGGAAATTTGATCCTGTATCTCCAATAAACGTCTTTGCTGGATTAAAGTTAAATGGTAAAAATCCACATAAAGCTCCAGCTAAAGCTGTTATCATTATTATTGCAATTAATGGTGAATTATTTAAAGAAAATATTATTAATAATGATATGCATGAAATCATTGTTATTCCAGATGATAACCCATCTAATCCATCCATTAAATTAATTGCATTAGTAATTACTATTATCCAAATAACTGTTAAAATCATAGAAACAGCTTCATTTAGTACTGCTGATTCAAAGAATGGGATTACTTCTATAATTCTTATACCAGAAACTACAACTGCAATGGCAGCTAAAAGTTGACCTGAAAGTTTTGCTAAAGGTTTTATAGTTTTTACATCATCTATAAAACAAGTGATTCCTAATATTAGCACACCTACAAAAAAGCCTAATATTTTTTTGCCATATTCTTCTATTCCAAATAAATTAAGTCTTGATGAATCCTCTATTGATAGTGTTATTACTAAATATATAAAAGAAACTACAAAACCTGCAATAACAGCAACCCCACCCAGTTTTGGAATCGGTTTATGATGCATTCTTCTATTATCTTTTGGTACATCAACTGCACCTACTTTTTTGGCTAATTTTATAGAATATGGTGTCATCATAAAAGCTGTTATAAAGGCTAGTAGAAAGGCTATTGCTATATCACCCCACATATTTAACACCTCTATTTCATATTTTCATTTTCTATTTTTTCTAGCATGTCTAATCTTTCTTTATATCTTCCACCTTTAAATTCTGTTTCTAACCATGCATTTATCATTTCTATTGCTTCTTTTATTGTTGTATTGTCACCAGATAATGTTAATAAATTTATATCATCATCTGCTTTTGCAGCTTTTGCATAAGCAACACTAGTTACACTTGCTGCTCTTACTCCTTTAAATTTATTAGCAACAACAGTCATACCATAACCTGACCTACATATTAGAATTCCTTTATCTGCACTTCCATTAACCATTGCTTCTGCTACTTTTTTAGCATAAATTGGATAATCTGTTCTTTCTTCTGAATATGTTCCATAATCTTCATACTCTATACTATTTTCTTCAAAATATTTCTTTATTTCTTCTTTTAATCTATAGCCTCCGTGATCTGCTCCAATAGCTATCATACCAAGACCTCCTTTACTATTATGTAAAAAATCGCCAAATTTTTCTGCACAAAATGTGCATGTATAATTGCGAAGCAATCTATATATCTGGCAAATCAACCTTTTTATTCCTTTTTTAATATAACACATGATTTTTTAGAATACAATAATTTGTCCTAAAAAGTCTATTTTTCATTGTATAAATTATCGAAATACGATATAATTGTTGCAGGTGATTTTTATGAAAAAAGTATGTATTATTTTATTTTTATTATTGCTCGGGATAGCTTTACTTGTAACATTGTTTGTGTTTGCTTATAAAAGTATAAACATTTCGCAAAATGTAATACTAGGAGATGAAATTATTCTTCCTGATAGAATCGTATATAAAAATTCAAATAATCAGTATTTTGAATTTCTACAAGATTCTGAGCAGTATGACGAAATTATAGAAATAGTTGGTGGAAGTTTAAATAATTTTAGTGAAAATGGAGAAATCGTTTCTCAAGATGCTATAGACTCAATTCATAATAATGAATCGTTTTTAGAATTCGACTACGAAACAGCTAGCAAAAACTATATAATTCCTTTTAGCGATACTTACAAAAATTCTATGATAAAACTTGCTACCACAGGTGGAAAAGTTTGCTCTACCAACTTAAAAAATATCAATAAATTAACTAAAGAGCTTGATAAGATTAGTTCTAGTAGTAAACCTTATTCCTTAGAATATACTGAATTCGTATCTAAAAATCAATTTTCTTTAGAATATAAATATAAACAGCAATTTAAAGAAATAAACTATAAAATATATCAAGTAAAAATAACTGATTTAAAAACTTATGAAAGATATGAAGCCATGTGTAATCTAAGTTTTGATGAACCTATTACAGAAGATACATTTACAGCTAATGACCTTATTTTAACTGTAAGTATGGTGCCTAAAATCACAGTAAAAGTAAGTATTGGAAATATACGTTATACATACGAAAATATTTCTAATGTATATGGTTCCCAATATACTGCTCATTTATTAGTTGTAAGCAAAATTGTAAACACAGATTGTATTTATAATACTGATTTATCAAGTGTTGATGCACAAGCAAATTTAGACGAATTAGAAACAAGTTATGATGAAAAAATAGATAATTTAGATGAAAATCTATATGTAAAAGATTTTGAGCAATTCTATACCAACTATACAAATTCTACTTCTACACTTACTGAAGAGCAGTCACAAACTGTTGCTACAACAGCTTTTGATGGGGCTTCACGTATCGTAGGTAAATATAATGAAAGTTCACAAACTTATGAAATAAAATCAGTACATCCTAATAATTTCTTTACAAGAAAGTCTCGTGAAACTGATACTGTCGCATCATATGAAGTAATAGCTTACTGTTTTAGAAGAACCGATGATATCGGAAATGGTGTTGAAATTTATATAGATAATAAATTAGGAAAAATTATAGGAGGTCGAGCTTTTGGTGATTAAAAATTTTGTAAAAAAACATATTAAAGGAATAATTTATATATTATCATGTTTAATTTTAGGAATACTTTTTTACTATTACATTGCAACCTCTGTTCTTTCTTCTTTTGTAATTTTAGCAATGGGACTATTTAGTATAGAATCAATTGTTGCAACACTTTTATATCCATTTTCTTTATTAATTTTATTTTTTGCAGCAAGCTATATTTTATATAAATATTTAATGTACATAATTACATGTTTCAGTAATAAAAAATTACTAAAACCGATACTTTTATTACTTTTACTTGCTATAGTAATAACTATATGTATCATTTTTAATTTTGTTTTATCTTCTTCAATAAAACATCTATTTTTAATGATAGTATATATTTTAGGAACTATTTTTATTCCTCTTATCTTATTAGCGATAATACTATTAAATAAAAATTCTTCTAGAAAGAGTAAAGTAAAAAAATCTATTTTAATTGTGGTTTTTGCTTTAATAATTTATATAATAAATATTCCAACATTACTAGTAAGTAGTACATATATAACAACTTATATATCCAATCATCTAGACCAAACTACACAAGGTCCAAATTTAGAATATTTAAATAATTACGAACAACGAATGGCAACAAAAGGATTTTTATATAGATCTGATGTGGAATATATTATAAATATCGCTGAACTAAGAAGTGAAAAAGTTATTGTTAATTATAAATTTGATGATGAAACTATAACCATTTCGAATAAAGATGAAAACTTTAAGGATAAAATTACTACTAATTTAAAATGGGAATACTATAAATTTAGTTACACCTATACAAATGATATTGTTACAATAAATATTGAAAAATATGCTAATATCCAAGAAAATGAAGAAAAAAATAGTAATATTATTTTAGCAGGAAATATGAGAAATGATTTAATACAAAATATAACTACGGAAAATGTTGAACCTACTTCAACAAATTTTGTAATAGAAAATAGTTTTACATTAACGCGTGGATATAGACCTAATATTAGTAACTTACGATTTTTAGTAGTATATGATAAAAATTCTAATAACTTTATACCTGTGGTAGATAATGAGTCTTGTGTAAATATGATAGCATCATATGAAGTTACATCAACTAGTCTAACTATTACTCTAAATAACGATACAAATTTAAATGTTTTAGACTATACATTAAGAATAAATAGATATGATGACAATTTGGCTATACCAGAAGATAAAAATTATAATTATAATTATCATTACGAACCTGTTGTTACAACCTCTACAAATGGTACTGGTAATACTGTGTTAACATTTGAATTTGATGATATTTTATCTTTAGAAAAAATAAATAATATAGAAATAATATTTGGTAATAATTAATCTTATAAAATCCTTAAGATTGTATCTTAAGGATTTTTATTGAAATATTAAGAAAATACTTGCTAAATTTAGTATTTCATGGTAAAATATTAAGCGCGTACATTAAGGCTAAGTTTATGCTTATGCTTTAATATAGATTTATTTTAAACAACAAGGAGGTGTTTTGGAATGCCAAATATAAAATCAGCTAAAAAGAGAGTTGAAGTTATCAAGAAAAAAACTATGAGAAATAATAGTATAAAATCAGGATACAAAACAGCTATAAAGAAAGCAGAAGCTGCTATAGAATCAAAAAATATGGAAGAAGCAAAAAAATTAACTTCTTTTGCAACAAAGAAAATAGACCAAGCTTGTGCTAAAGGTGTTATAGTAAAAAATACTGCAGCTAGAAAAAAATCTCAACTTTCTAAAAAATTAAATGCAGTAAACGCTTAATTACTTATAATTTATAATAAAAATTATGCATAGTTTTTATTTTAGAAGACCCTATTTATATAAGGCGTCTTCTTTTTTCATTATATAGGAAAAATTGAAGATTTTTACATATATAACAAAGTTAAGTTTCCTATATTCGTGCGATTGCGAAGCAATCTGCACATGTGGCGAAGCCACTTTTCTTATAAAAAAAATTTCTCATAATAGAGAAATTTCTTAATAAATAATTATGCTATTTCTTTTAAATATTTTTCTAAAGCTTTAGATAATTGGTCTGGACATGATGTTCCTTTATTTCCACAATTTATTCCTTTTAGCTTTTCTATTACATCTTCAATCTTCATACCAACAACAAGTTTTGATATTCCTTTAGTATTACCATCACATCCACCTACTATTTTTAATGATTTTATAATTCCATTTTCTATTTCAAAAATCATCTCTCTTGAACAAACTCCTTCAGGTCTATATCTATATTCCATACTTCTACCTCCCATTGATAATTTATTACATTTTATTAAACTTTAATTATTTTTTCAATCCATAATGGTAATTATTTCATTTGTTTTTGCACTTATTTTATGTTATCCTTTAATTATTGAAGGTGATGTATTATGAAATTAGATATTTCAACTCAAAAAGTTGTAAACTATGGTATTATATTTTCTTCTTTTATTTTACTAGCATCAATCCTAACCTTGGTATATTATAATTTCTTTTATTTACATCCTCTTATTTATAATATAGGTATATTACTATTCCAAGCTGGAACTACATATTTCTTTTGTTTTTTATTCGGAGGATTTGCTTTTAACAAAATAAAGGAAGATTTAAACTAGGAATTTGCGGACACCAGGGATTTGGGGACGTTCCTTAAATCCCTCGTTGGACAAATTTTTATGCGGTAACTAAAAAGTTACCGCATTTATTTATGCAAAGGGAAACAAACACCGTCCCCTTTTCCCTATTTACTTAATTCTTCTTTTAACATTTTGTTTAACATTTGTGGATTTGCTTTTCCTTTAGTTGCTTTCATTGCTTGTCCTACTAGGAATCCAATTGCTCTATCTTTTCCAGCTTTATAATCTGCTACAGAATTTGGATTTTCTTCTAAAACTTTTAATACAACTTCTTTTATTGCACCTTCGTCAGAAATCTGAATCCAACCTTTTTCTTTAATAATTTCTTCTGGCTCTTTTGGATTTTCAAATAGTTCTTCTATTACTTTTTTACCAATACTTGAGCTAATAGTACCTTTATCTATTAATTCTACTAGATGGCCTAAATGCTCTGCTGTAAACGGTATTTGGTCTGCCTCTAGTTCTTTTTCATTTAAGATTCTAGAAATATCAGAAATTATCCAGTTATTAACTGCTTTTCTATTTCCACAAACTTCGCTTGCTTCTTCAAATAAATCTGATAAGTATTTTGAACTTGTTATAATATTAGCATCTTTTTCAGATAAATTGTATTCATTAATATATCTTTCTTTTCTGCTTTCTGGAAGTTCTGGTAAAGTATTTTTAAGATTTTCTATATATTCTTCTGATAAATTAATTGCTACTAAATCAGGATCTGGAAAATATCTATAATCTTGTGCATCTTCTTTATCTCTCATTGGAAATGTTTTTCCAGATACTTCATCCCATCTTAAAGATTCCTGTTCTACTTTTCCTCCCTCTTCTAATACATCAATTTGTCTTGTTACCTCGTAATCTATAGCTCTTGTAATTGATTTAAAAGAGTTCATATTTTTCATTTCTGTTCTTGTTCCAAGTTTTGTATCTCCCACTTTTCTTACAGATACGTTTACATCCGCTCTTAAAGAACCTTCTTCCATTTTACAGTCTGAAACTTCTATATATTGTAATATTGATTTTAATTTCTTTAAATATCTATCTGCTTCTCCACTTGAACGTAAATCTGGCTCTGATACTATTTCAATTAGTGGAACACCTGCTCTATTTAAATCAACTAAGCTTCCACCTGTATATTCATCATGATTTAATTTTCCAGCATCTTCTTCTATATGTATTCTTAAAAGTCTTACTTTCTTTTTGTTTCCTTCATCATCTTCTATTTCTATATATCCATGATTACATAAAGGTTTATCATATTGAGATATTTGATAAGCTTTTGGTAAATCTGGGTAAAAATAATTTTTTCTATCATTTTTACTATTTCTTTCTATCTCACAATTTGTTGCAAGACCTGCTTTTACTGCATATTCTACAACCTTTTCATTTAGTACAGGAAGTGTTCCTGGCATTCCCATACAAATTGGACATGTATGTGTATTTGGCTCTGCCCCAAATGTTGTAGGACATGAACAAAAGATTTTTGTTTTTGTAGAAAGTTCTGCATGAACTTCTAGTCCTATTATTACTTCGTAACCATCTCTTACCATTACTTTTCCTCCTTACTATTTTTTAAATTCTGGCTTATATTTTTCTCTAAATTTTATTTTTTGCTCAAAAGTATATGCAGCATTTAATAATGTATCTTCTGCAAATCTATTTCCTATTAATTGCATTCCTACAGGCATTCCTTCGCTATCTACACCACATGGAATAGATATTCCTGGAAGTCCTGCAATATTTACAGATACTGTACAAATATCTGCTAAATACATTGCAAGTGGATCATTAATTTTTGAACCAATGTCAAATGCTACTGTTGGTGATGTTGGTGTTAAAATAACATCATAATTATCAAACACTTTTTTAAACTCGTTCATTACTAATGTACGAACTTGTTGTGCTTTTTTATAATATGCATCATAATATCCTGAGCTTAATACATATGTTCCTAATATTATTCTTCTTTTTACTTCTGGTCCAAAACCTTCAGTTCTTGAATTTGTAATTAATTCTTTTACATTACTATATTCTTCTGCTCTATGACCATATCTAACTCCATCAAATCTACCTAAATTTGAACTAGCTTCTGCACAGGCGATTATATAGTATGACGCTAAAGCATATTCTGCTATATCTAGAGATACTTCTGAAACTTCTGCTCCAAGTTCTTTATATGTTTCGATAGCTTTTTCTAGATTTTTTTTAACTTCTTCATTTATTCCTTCTCCAAAAAATTCTTTTGGAACTGCAATTTTTAATCCTTTAACATCATTTTTTAAGGCTTTTGTATAATCTACTTTTGGTCTTTCTACAGATGTTGTATCCATACTGTCTTTTCCTGCAATTATATTAAGAAGCATTGCTGCATCTGTTACATCTTTTGTTATTGGACCTACTTGGTCTAATGATGAAGCAAATGCTACAACACCATATCTTGAAACTAATCCATATGTAGGTTTTAGTCCAACAACACCACAAAAAGCTGCAGGTTCTCTTATAGAGCCACCTGTATCTGTTCCTAATGCCCATGGAACCATTCCTGCTGCTACTGCTGCAGCTGAGCCACCAGAAGATCCACCTGGTACTTTATTTAAATTCCAAGGATTTCTTGTAACATGAAAATATGAATGTTCTGTTGAACCACCCATTGCAAACTCATCCATATTTAATTTTCCTAAATTTACAAGTTCTTTATCATTTATTTTTTCCATAACTGTTGCATCATATGGTGCAATAAAATCTTCTAGCATTCTTGAAGAACATGTTGTTTTTACACCTTTTGTACAAATATTATCTTTTATTCCTATTGGAATACCTGCTAATTCTGATTTTGCTTCTCCGCTCTCAATTTTTTTATCTATTTCTTTTGATTTTTCTAAAGCCTCTTCTTCTAATGTCGTAACAAAAGCTTGTACATCTTTTTCTTTTTCTGCAATTCTATCTGTATATGCTTTTGTAATTTCGTAACTTGTAAGCTCTTTTTTCTCTAACTTTTCTTTAAGCTCATGTACTGTTAATTCTGTAATATTCATATTTGCCTCCTTTATTATATTTTTGTATCATCTATATCTATTCCTATGTTCATAGCTTCACATTTAATTTATAACTTTTGGTATTTTAAACATATTTTGTTCCTTTTCAGGTGCATTTTGAAGTAATGCATCTAAATTACCAAATTCTTTTACCTCATCTTTTCTGAATACATTTTTATTTTCGTATGTTCCTATTGTAATATCTAAATTACTTACGTCTGCATTATTTATTACATCTGCAAAATTTAAAATTTCTTGTAAATTTTCTAAATATTTTTCTGTTTCTTCTTCTTTAAGCTTTAAATCTGCTAATTTTGCAATGTGTAATAATTCTTCTTTACTTACCTTATTTTCGCTCATAAACTCATCTCCTTGCGTTTTATATGGCATTTATTATATATTCATTTATTTTCAAAAGTCAAGTTTACCATAATATTTTTATGAATAAATATTGACAAATTAACAAATACTATGTAAAATAATTTTATAGGGATTTAGGGACGTTCCTAAAATCCCTATTTTATTATCGAACAATGACGAGCTTTTGCAAGTTACTAATAGAGAGTAAGGGTCTAGAGGCTGGAAGCCCTTTTAGAAAAACGCAATTGAATAACACATTGTTTTTATTATACAAGTTAATAAATTGAGTGGAAAACTATTATAAACCAAGTTTTCAATATAGGGTGGCACCGCGGAAAGTTATTTCGTCCCTATCATATTAAAAAATATGATAGGGATTTTTTGATGCCTATCGTATAGATTTAGGAGGTTTATTATGGAAAAGTACAGAACACACACATGTGGAGACATCACTTTAGAGGATGTTGGAAAAAAAGTAAAAATTGCAGGCTTTGTTCAAACAATTCGTGACTTAGGAGGTCTTGTATTCTTAGATATTCGTGATATGTATGGAATTACACAAGTGGTAACTTCTGCAGAATCAAATATTGTAGATTTTGCATCACATATCCCTATCGAATCTTCTGTATCTGTGGAAGGTATAGTTAGAAAAAGAAGTGAAGACACAATAAACGAAAAAATAAAAACAGGTCTTGTTGAAATTTACATTGATGACATTCAAATTTTAGGCAAAAGAACTGCAGATTTACCATTTGAAGTAAATACTGAGCAAGAAGTTAGAGAAGATTTAAGATTAAAATACCGTTATTTAGATTTAAGAAATGATAGATTAAAATCAAATATAATTTTACGTAGTAAAGTTATCCAATTTTTAAGAGAAGAAATGATAAAACAAGGATTTTTAGAAGTTCAAACACCAATACTTACAAGTTCTTCTCCAGAAGGTGCACGTGATTATTTAGTACCAAGTAGGTTACATGAAGGAAGATTTTATGCCCTTCCACAAGCACCACAACAATTTAAACAATTATTAATGGTTTCTGGTTTTGATAAATATTTCCAAATTGCACCTTGTTTTAGAGATGAAGATGCAAGGGCTGATCGTGCTCCTGGTGAATTTTATCAATTAGATATGGAAATGAGTTATGCAACACAAGAAGATGTATTCTCTGTTATTGAACCAGTAATTTATAATACATTTACAAAATTTTCTGATAAAAAAGTAGTAGAATACCCCTTCCCTAGAATAACATATAAAGAAGCTATGCTTAAATATGGGTCTGACAAACCAGATTTAAGAAATCCATTAGTAATAGTTGATGTTACAGATATTTTTGAAGATGAAAGTGTAACATTACACGCTTTTAAAGGAAAATTAGTTAGAACAATAGCGACTCATGATGTAGCAGATCAACCAAGAAGCTTTTTTGAAGGAATGACAGATTATGCAATGAAAGAATGTAAAGCTAAAGGTCTTGCTTGGCTTCGTGTATTAGAAGATGGTACATTCCAAGGACCTATTGCTAAATTTATACCAGATAATGCAAGAGAAGAAATGTTAAAAAGAACAGATTCAAAACCTGGGGATTGCTTATTCTTTATTGCTGAAACTCCAAAAGTTGTTAATACTTTATCTGGTGAAATTAGAGCAGAGCTTGGAAGACGTTTAGGTTTAATAGATGAAAATATTTTCAAATTCTGCTGGATTGTTGATTTTCCAATGTATGAATTAGATGAACGTGGAAATATTACATTCAGTCATAACCCATTTTCTATGCCTCAAGGTGGATTAGAAGCTTTAAATACTAAAAATCCATTAGATGTTGTTGCATACCAATATGATATTGTTTGTAATGGTATAGAACTTTCTTCTGGAGCAGTTAGAAATCATGATATTGATATTATGCTTAAAGCTTTTGAAATCGCTGGTTATACTAAAGACCAAGTACAGGAAAGATTCGGAGCTTTATATACTGCATTCCAATATGGTGCTCCCCCACATGCTGGTGTAGCTCCTGGAATTGATAGAATGATTATGCTTCTTACAGGTGCAGAAAATATTCGTGAGGTTATAGCTTTCCCATTAAATAGCAAAGCACAAGATTTAATGATGGGAGCTCCTGGATATGTTTCAAGAGATCAATTAAGAGATATTCATATTAGGATTGAGAAAAGCAAATAATAGTTTTGATACACAAAAAGCCTACCATTTTACTGTTAGGCTTTTTACCTTTATTTAAGTAAGGATTTTCAGAGCATTATTTTGTGTTAGTTCTTTTTTCAAGTTTCCATAATTTGATTTTTTGTTAACAATATAGTATAATAATAGGTGAACCTTTAGTAACTATTAAATATTGGGAAATTTCCCACACTTTTATGAGGAGGACAGGTTATATGATATTAACTTGGAGAGAAGAAATTATAGACAAAATTACAAACGGAGCTTTAACTGTATGGTGTGAAGCTGTTGAAAAGGCTATATCCCTTATCGATGGGAATCGGATATTAGATGAAAATATTTACATTTCGATATCCGACACATCAGTTAATCATTCTAGAGAATCAAATGAGCTTCTAACTTACTGCAGCCTTGAAGGAGATGATTGCACAGAAATTTCCTATTATACTAATTTACCATATAGTGGCCTTGATAGTAATGAAGATGAAATAAAAAAATATCATCTGCTCTTTGACACAATGAAAACTATTCTCGAAAGAGAAGGTCTAGAAATGGTAGAATGTGAAGAGGGAATGCTAATCTTCTTCAGAGGAATAGTTGGACTGCCTTCAAATTGCATCCAATAATTTCTTTTCAAAAAACCCCAGCAATTTTCGAATTGCTAGGGTTTTTGCTTTTTTGTTATATTCTTTAAAAGTTACTTTCAGTAATATAGGGATTTAAGGAACGTCCTCAAATCCCGAGGAACGTCCCCAAATCCCGAAGGAACATCCCCGTTTTCCTATTTTCCATAGTAACTATCCAATAGGATTTTCTTTATCTCTGTTACTAATGGTAATCTTGGGTTTGCAGGTGTACATTGATCCTCAAATGCTCTATCTGCTAATTTGTCTACATTATCTAAGAATTCTTGCTCATCTACTCCTGCTTCTTTAAATGATGCTGGAATATTTATATCTTTGTTCATCTTTCTAATAGCTTCTGCTAATGAATGTACTCCCTCTTCTACTGTATCTGCTTTTAGACCAACCATCTTTGCAATTTTAGCATATTTTTCATCTGCCATGTAATATTCGTATTTAGGGAATGATGTAAATTTAGTTGGTTTACTTCCATTATATTCTACAACATATGGTAGTAAAATTGCATTTATTCTACCATGTGGTAAATGGAATACTGCTCCTAATTTGTGTGCCATAGAGTGGCATATTCCTAAAAATGCATTTGAAAATGCCATACCTGCCATTGTACTTGCATTATGCATTCTTTCTCTTGCATATTTATTATCTCCATGGTTATATGCTTCTTCTAAGTTTTCAAATACTAATTTTGTTGCTTTTTCTGCTAATGCATCTGTATAATCTGTTGCCATATTTGATACATATGCTTCTAATGCATGTGTTAAAACATCCATTCCTGTATCTGCTGTTAAAGATTTTGGAAGTGTAGATACAAAATCTGGATCTACTATTGCAACATTTGGTGTTAATTCATATGCTGTTAATGGATATTTTTTACCTTGCTCTTTATCTGTTATAACTGCAAATGATGTAACTTCTGAACCTGTTCCAGATGTTGTAGGAATTGCTACCATTTGGCATTTCTTTCCTAGTTCTGGAATCTCGTATGTACGTTTTCTTATATCCATGAATTTTAATTTTAAGCCTTCTAAATCTACATCTGGATCTTCGTATAATAGCCACATTCCTTTTGCAGCATCTATTGCAGAACCTCCACCTAATGCGATAATTACATCTGGCTCAAATTTTTTCATTGCTTCTACACCTTTTTTAACTGTATCAAAAGATGGATCTGGTTCTACATCAAAGAATATCTCAGAATGTACATAATCTTGTCTTTTTCTTAAGTGATATAACACTTTATCAACATACCCAAATTTAACCATTGATTCATCTGTTACTATAAATGCTCTAGAAATATCTCGCATATCTTCAAGATATTTTATTGAGCCTGCTTCAAAATATATTTTCTTTGGAACTTTAAACCATTGCATATTAACTCTCCTTCTTCCCATCTTTTTAACATTTATTAAATTTTTAGCAGATACATTATCCGTTGTAGAGTTTCCTCCAAATGTACCACAACCAAGTGTTAATGATGGTGTAAATGAATTATATATATCACCAATTCCACCTTGTGAAGATGGTTGGTTTACAATGATTCTACTTGCTTTTACTCTTTTTCCATATTCTTTTATCGTTTCTTCGTCTTCTGAATGTATAACTGCAGAATGTCCAAGTCCACCATTTTCTAGTAGTTTTTCTGCTTTTTCAATTCCTTCTTTGCTATTTTTTACAATATAATATGCTAAGACTGGACTTAGTTTTTCTTTAGAGAATGGGAATTCTGGTCCTACTCCCTCTTCATAAACCACTAATACTTTAGTATCTTCTGGTACTTCGAATCCTGCTTGTTTTGCAATACTATATGGACTTTGTCCTGGTATTTTTGATTGCAAAGCATATCCTTTTTCTTTATTAAACATTACTTCTTTTAATTTTTCTTTTTCTTCTGGAGATACAAAATAGCATCCAGCATTTTTCATTAATTCTTCAAATTCTTTATAAATTGCTTCATCTACTATTACTGATTGTTCTGAAGCACAAATCATTCCATTATCAAAAGATTTAGATAATACTAAATCATTTACAGATGTTTTTAATTTAGCTGATTTTTCTATATAACATGGTACATTTCCTGGTCCTACACCTAATGCTGGCTTTCCTGATGAATATGCAGCTTTAACCATTCCAGTTCCACCTGTTGCTAGTATTAAGTTTACATCTGGATGTGTCATTAATGCATGTGTTGCATCCATTGATGGTTCTTCTATCCATAATATACAATCTTTTGGAGCTCCTGCTTTTACTGCAGCATCTCTTAATATTTCTGCAGCTCTTTTGCTACATTGTTGTGCAGATGGATGGAATCCAAATATAATTACATTTCTTGTTTTCGCAGAAATTATAGATTTAAACATAACTGTAGATGTTGGATTTGTTACTGGCGTTACACCTGCAATAATTCCAATTGGTTCTGCAATTTTAACATAATCATCTTCTACATTTTCCTCTATAATACCAACTGTTTTTTCATTTTTGATATTATTATATATATAATCTGTTGCAAACATATTCTTTATAATTTTATCTTCGTAAATACCTCTTCCTGTTTCTTCTACTGCAAGTTTTGCAAGTTCCATATGATGTTCCAAGCCTGCCATAGACATAGCTTTTACAATCTTATCTACTTGCTCTTGATTTAGTTTCATATATTCTTTTGAAGCTTTTTTTGCTCTTTCTACTAAATCATTAATCATTTTCTCTACTTTATTGCTATTATTTTTTGTTTCAGCCATAAATATGCCTCCTTAAAATATATTAATACAATTTTAATAATATCCTATTCATATTTTAAAGTCAATAGAAATTATTGTAATTTACTATATATATTTCTACTTTTTTCGCTATATTTAATCGTTCTTAAAATCTATGCTACAAAAAATCTTACATCTTTCATATAATTGTTTTCTAATATACAAAAAGAAGCTAGTTTAAAACTAACTTCTTGCATCATCATCACTTTCGCCTTGTAATCTAGCTATTTTTTCTAGAACACCTGCACCTGCATCTCTTTGTATTTTCTTTATTTCTCCTCTTCTATATCTTTCTTCTTCTTTTGCTAACAAGTCACCTATAATATTTTTTGCACCTTTTAACCCTATTTTATCTCCTTCTACTTCTACTGCTTCTAAAAACATATCCTTCATTTCTTGTGAATCTTTACCTTTAGGAGTTGATGCTTTTATAAATTCTCTTATTCTCATACTATATCCTATATTCTTATAATTGCAAACAACTTTTTTAGCTGCTAATTTAATAAGTTTTAATTGTGTTTGTCTAATTTGAGTTTTTACTGTTTCTGGAATATCCGCACTTTTCTTCATAGTAGTAATTTTATCCTGAACAGTTCCAATATATTTACGTAAAGTAAAATCGTTAGCTTCATTAACTAAACAATATATTTTATCAATTGCATCAGATATATCACTTATTGAGCTTTTATCAGTCTTTATTTTTTGATTTGATATAATACGCTCTACAATTGCTATTTTTTGACTTTTATCCAACCCCTTAATAATATCGATACCATTATCATCTAATAATGCTGATGTTGAATCTATAGATTTAATAATTTGACCTTTATCACTTTTAGTTAACTCATCACCTATTTGTGCTGTAACTTCTAATTGTTTTTCTGGCTCATCCATAGATTGAATGGCTGTAACTACTGCTGTTTTTGCTTCTTTTTTAGTATCTTTATTACCTTTTTGTAGTTTTTTTATTTGAAGCATAATATATTCTTCTAATTCATCATCATTCATGTACTTTAATTTAGCTGCTAAACGTTTCTTAGCAGCCTCTTCTCTTTTTTCCTTTATTTTGCTAGTTTTCTCTTCTATTCTTGCTTTTATATTGTCATGTAAATTTGATATTATTCCCATAATTCACTCCATATTTTACAAATAATTTTGAGGATTTAATGTTTTACCATTTTTTCTTATTTCAAAATGTAAGTGTGGACCTGTTGAATTTCCTGTTGATCCAACTGCTGCAATCTTTGTACCTGCAGAAACTTTTTGTCCTTTCTTAACATATAATTTACTACAATGTGCGTACCACATCTCGTATCCATTATCACATTCAATTTTTATCATATAACCATATGATCCCTTGTATCCAGCAAATATAACTTTTCCAGATGCTGCAGCTTTAATTGTTGTTCCTGTTGGAGCAGCCAAGTCTAGACCTGTATGCGCACTAGAACGAACACTACTTCTTTCTCCAAATCTGGATGTTATTTTTCCTCCGGAAATTGGTCTTACAGCAACAACGACTTTATTATTTGTTGTTGTCGTTTTATTACTTGATTCTTCTGCCTTTTTAGCTTCTTCCGCTTTTTTTGCTTCTTCCTCAATTTGTGCTACTTTTACATCTATATTTTCTGTTTTTAATTTTGAAATAGCCACAGTTTCTTCCACTGTATCTATTTTTTCTTTTTCAAATATTTGTTTTACTCCAATATTAAGTGCTAGTTTGTCTTTATATTCGTCTTGCAAATCTGCTACTATCTTATCTGCTTCTTCTTCTGTTCCAACATATGTTTTAATCTCATCATCTATTGTTATTCCATATGCTGTGTATGTTGTAGAAATATTTTCTTTTATTTTTTCTAGCACTTCCTCTTTATTTGAACTTTGATTGCTTACAAATTTAGGCTCATATTCTGTTTCAACTTCTAAGTTTCTAAAAGCTACCCCTTCTTCTTCACTTTCTATATAATTATTAATTTCCTCTTCTATTTCATACTTGTTTGTTACATAGCCAATTGCTTCACCGTTTATTGTTACTTTGAATAAAATGTTATATCTTATTAAAATAACTGTAAATAATATTAATAACATTATCGCAAAAAGCTCTGTAAGTTTTATTATCTCTTTTGTGTGAATTTCTCTATGTTTGTTAAAAATACTTATTCACTCTCCTTTAATTTCTACACACAAGCATCATTTATTATACTATATATTTTATGTTTTTTCAATTTATGTATACATTATTTTTATACTTTTTCTTTTTTTTGAATAAATTTTTCCTTATTTTGCTAAAAAACACTATATTTATCTCTTTTTTACTCGTTTTTTCTTCATTTTTTGGCGTTTTTTGTTTCTCATATAGGCAACAAAAAACGAATACAAGCCCAAACAATTCGTATTTGTATTCGTTTTATTTCTTTATTATATTAGTTATTTATGCCTGTCTTTCTTCTAGTGGTTTCCTCCTACATAAAACATACTTGCAAGTTTAGATATTGGCATAGACTGTATCCATACTGTTCCTGGTCCTTTTAATGTTGTTAAAAATAACCCTTCTCCTCCAAAAACTATATTTTTAACTCCTTTTACAGTTTCAATATTTAAGTCTACTCCACTTGTCATTACTGCCACATAACCATTATCTACTTTTAATTTTTGTCCATCAGCCAACTCGCGTTTATATATTGCACCATCTAGCTCTAAAAATACTCTTCCGGGTCCTTGGAACTTTTGCATTATAAAACCTTCTCCGCCAAAAAAGCCAGCTCCTATTCTTTTTCTAAAATGCATAGATATATCTACTGTTGGTTCTGCACATAAAAAAGCTCGTTTTTGTGCAATTATTGTTTCTCCTTCTTTTAAGTCAAACTCTAGTATTTGACCAGGAAATGAAGATGCAAAAGCAATTTCTACATCATCTTTTTCTGCGGTATATACATTCATAAAAATAGATTCTCCTGCTAAAGCTCTACCTAATCCCTTCATGATTCCACCATTTGTAGTTGTTTTCATGCTTATTCCGTCATCCATCCAACTCATTCCACCATTTTCTGTTACAACAGATTCTCCTTTGTTTAATTTGCAAACTACATACGGTAATTCTTCTCCATTAATTTTTGTTTCCATACAAAATCCCCCTTTATTTTTTTTTAAATTTTAACATACTTGTTTTTCATACACAATCTATATAAAATTATTTTATAAAAATGTCAAAAAAACTAGAGTATCACTACTCTAGTTTTTTTAATAATTTATATTATTCTGCTGATTCTTCAGATTCTTCGCTTTTTACTTCTTCTTCTACATCAGGAGTTTCGTTATATTTTTCGATTATAGCGCTTTGAATTTTCTCCCTTGTTTCAGCATTAATTGGATGAGCTACATCTCTAAACTCTCCATTTTGAGTTTTTTTACTTGGCATAGCTATAAATAATCCGTCCTTTTCAATAACTTTTATGTCATGTACAACAAATTCGTTATCGAATGTTACAGAAGCTACTGCTTTCATTTTGTTTCCTGAATTTACTTTCTTTAAACGTACATTTGTGATTTGCATTTGAGCACCGCCTTCCAAAGTTTTAAATAATATTATTGTACATTTATATGTACAACTATATTATTCTTCAAAAAAAACTTTTTTCCTTCTATTTTTTCAAAATTATTTATTTTTTAACATTTTTGAAATATTTATCATAAAATAGTAATAATTATATTGAAAAAAATTCATAATAATTATATAATTTTACATGTTCAAATATAGGAGGGAAATTTAATGCCTAATCTTAATTTAATAAAAAAATATAATAGAGTACATATGCTTGGAATTGGTGGTGTCAGCATGAGTGGAATTGCCGAAATTCTTAATTACTTCGGTGTTACAGTTACAGGCTCAGACTTAGCCGATTCTGAAATAGTAAAAAAATTGCAAAAAAATGGTATTCCAGTAACAATAGGTCATGATTTTGAGAATCTATCAAAAGCAGATATCGTTGTTTATTCTGCTGCAATAAATTCTACAGACCCAGAAATGCAAAAAGCAAAAGAATTGAATATTCCAACTTGCGAAAGATGTGACTTTTTAGGTATGCTTACAAAAGCATTTAACGATACTATAGGTATCTCTGGTACACATGGTAAAACTACAACTACATCTCTTGTGTCACTATGCTTTTTAGAAGCTGGCTTAGACCCAAGTATTCAAGTTGGTGCAATATTAAAAGCAATCGATGGTAACTATAAAGTTGGTTCTAGTGAACATTTTATAATAGAAGCTTGTGAATATGTAGAAAGTTTTTTAAAGTTTTTCCCAAAAGCTGAAATTATCTTAAATATAGATAATGACCATTTAGATTACTTCAAAACTTTCGAAAATATAAAGAATGCTTTTATAAAATATGTAAAAATTATTCCAGATGATGGTTTACTTGTTGTTAATGGTGATGACCAGAATTGTTTAGATTTATTACAATATACTAATGCAACAAAATTAACATATGGAATTACAAATAAAAATACTGACTTTTTTGCAGTAAATATCGTATTTGATAATAATGGTTTTCCTGCTTTTGATGTATATAAAAAAGATAAATTTTTCGAGAGAATTCAATTAAGAATTCCAGGAATGCACAATGTATTAAATGCGTTAGCAACTATTGCTCTTTGTGATTATTATGGAATAGAACGTAAATATATAAAAACTGCACTACAAAAGTTTACAGGTGCTCATAGAAGATTCGAATATAAAGGTACTGTTAATAATGCTACTGTATTTGATGATTATGGTCATCATCCAACAGAAATAATTGCTACTGCTAAAGCTTTAATGAATAAAAAATATAATAAATCATGGGTTGTTTTCCAACCTCATACTTATAGTAGAACCAAAACTTTATTAAACGATTTTGCAAAAGCATTATTAAATTTTGATAATATCATAGTTACAGATATATATGCCGCAAGAGAAACTAATAGATATGGTGTTTCTTCACAAGATTTAGTTGATAAGATAAATTCTTTAGGAAAGAAAGCTATTTATATTCAAAATTTTGATGATATTATTAATTATTTAAAAGAAAATGTTAAAGAAAACGATATTATTTTAACATTAGGTGCTGGAACAGTAACACAAATTTCAGATAAAATAGTAGAAGAGAATTAGACTTTCTAATTCTCTTCTACTTCTTTCATTTGTTTTAACATCGTATCTGCAAATATTCCATATCCTTTTTCGGGATTATTAACCATAACATGAGTAACAGCTCCTACAAATTTTCCATCTTGTATTATTGGGGACCCACTCATTCCTTGTATTATTCCTCCTGTTTTTTCTAATAGTCTTTGGTCTGTTACTTTTATTATCATATTCTTATTTGATCTGTTTGTTGATGTATATACTTTTTCTATTTCTATTTCATATTCTTCTTGTTTATTATCATCTAAAGTACATAATATAGATGCTTTTCCTTCTTTAACCTCGTCTCTAGCCATTACTTCCATTACCTTATCAGAATCTTGGTTAAGCTCTTCTACATTATTTATTTTTCCATAAATTCCAAAGTTAGTATTTTTATACACTTCTCCTATTATTTTCCCATTATCTATACTTCCTTGTAATTCTCCAGGTTTGCCTTTTTCTCCTTTAACTATAGATACTATCTTGCTTGTAACTATATCTCCTCTTGCTATATCTATTAATTCTTCTGTATCAACATCTAATATTCCATGCCCCAATGCTCCAAATTCACCTGTTTTAGGATCATAAAAACTTATTGTTCCAACTCCAGATGCAGCATCTCTAACCCATAGGCCTAATTTGTATTCATTATCACTAGTTTTTGTTGGTAAAATCTCTGTATTATAATTACTTCCATCTCTAACATATGTTATTTTTACAGAATTTCCATTTGACTCATTTACTTTTGTAATTAAATCAGAAGTACAAGTAACCGCTTCATCATCTACCCTAGTTATCATATCTCCTTCTTTTATACCAGAATTTTTATAAGGAGTATAATTATTATTATCCTGTCCTTGAATTTCTGACATTCCCACTACTAAAACTCCACTTGTATATAATCTAAGTCCTATTGTTTCGCCACTTGGAATTACAACCGTATTTGGTATTACATTTACTGTTAAATCTTTTACAGAAAAACCAGCTAAATTTACAGATAAATCTACTTTTCCTATCTTATTGCTTACTTTTGTATCGTCTGAATTAACAGCTTCAATTGTTTCTCCATTTATATCTGATATACTTAGTCCTAATAATGTTTTTACATTTAAGTGTTCTCCTTGCATTAAAATTAAATTATTTGGAATAGAGCTAATGTTACTTACATATAATAATATAACAAATAAGATTAAAATTAATAAAATTTTTTTTAAATTTTTCATAATATAAAACCTCTATAGTATATATTTTGTACTATTTTTATAAGTTTCATACTAGAAAGGTTTTACTATAAAATCATGTAAAATTTTACCATTTCAAAGTTTTATTATGTATATGATTCTTTATTTCAAAAAGCAGGCAAAAAAATAGATACTATAAAAGTATCTATTTTTATATGCCACTTAAAGCTAAACTCTTATATGAATTATATCGTTCTCTAAATAGTGCAGTATAATATGCTTTTCTAATATTAGCTGGTGCAGAATCCAAAATAGTATCCAAATCTGTTAAACGATTTCCTGATGCATTATCTGCTGAAGTACTACCATTTGATGATGTGATTTCTGAAGATGTTACTATACATGCATAGTCTGCTGTTGCAGAACCATGTGGATAATAATTTTTAGTAGTACTATCGTTTGAAACAAAACTCTGTGCCTCAAAATCTGTATTCCTATAACCTATTATATTTCCAGATAAACTTGCACTAAAATGTCTAACATCATGGTACTGGTTTTTATCTTGGTCTAGTATATATATTAATTTAGGATCAACAAATTCTCTATTTTTGTTATTTGTTACAATACTATATCCCATGTAATATCCATTACCTATATTTTGTCCTTGCATAAAAGATATTAAACAAGTATTACTTAAAATCATACTCCATTCATTTTCTGTAAGTGTTGGCATTTTTGCTGGATATGTAGAATTCTCATTAAATTTAGCAATTGTCGCTCTTAAATTAGTATTTATAGAATTTCTTATAACTTGTTGTTTATGCTGTGCAAAAGTATTAAAATCCATTATACTTTGATTTCCTATATCTCCTGTAATTCCTAAATCTTCTTTGTTTACATCTACTATATCTCCAAGTGTAATATCCCCTATAATACTTTTCATTTGATTAGTAAATGCATATGCTTCTTTTAAATATTCTTGTGCACTTGTATCTCTTTGGTAACTCCTTCCTAACTGAGCTAACATAGCTTCATCCACTGTATTTATCGTTCCATCAACATTATATTTATACCATTTACTTCCATCCCAATATGCTTTTTCTCTTCTGCCATTATTATTTGTAAAATATTTGTAATTAATTTTTTGTGGATTTGTTTGATTTGCCTCAAAAGAAGTTCGATTAACTTCTGATAATGCTTCGTTATCAATATTAATTCCATCATATGTTGTTCCTGCAGCATTTGTTTTTGAGGTATCTATTAAAAAACCTGAATATGTTTCGTAGGTACTTGATCCATTATTATAAAATACAGTTATATAATTATCTAATGTATAGTTTATTACAACATCTTTATTTCCTTTTTTATACCTTGCAGAATAATAAACATAAGGTTTTAAACCTGTTTCTGATTGAGTTGAGCCTAAATTAATCGTATTACTCTCTGTTACTACATTATTATATTTCGTATATATATAGTAACCATCATATAACGTATATACCAATGCAGGTACAAAACTTTTTAATTCTTCTTCTGAATATCCACTTTGTCCAAAATTTGTAGCTAAAGAATTATAAAATGTTGTTACAGAAGCTTCAACATCTCTTATTTTTTCCTGAGCTATATTTTGTGTTGTACTATTTAGTTCGTTTATTTGAAATGCTTTTATTGCATCATAAGTTGCGTTATTTAATACAGTATCATAATTTCCTTGTAAATTAACATAATTTATCTGTACTTGAATATATAAAGACATTACTAATACTATTGGTATGACAATAATAGCAAATACTACTATCCAGCTTTGTAATTTCATCTTAATTCCTTTCTTTACTTTTGTAACTCTTTTATTATACAAGAAATATCACTTAATATTTCTTGTATAATAAAAGAAAAGGTGTTTTGTTACAAGACACCCCTTATTTCTTTTTTATCTAATTTCTTCCATTAACAGTAACAATTCCTCCGTTTGATGCTCCTATTGTTGATGAGTCATTTCCTGTTACTCTATAGAAGAAGTTTCTTAATAATTGAGAAATTGTTGTGTTTGTATTTTTTACACTAACAGATACAATATCTCCTTCTTTTAAGTATTTAGTATTATTATTACTTGCATCATTTAAGTCTTCCATAATTTGTGTAGTATATTCTGTATAATAAACATTCTCACCTATTTTTTCATAAGCTGTTTGAGCTGTTTTTTTACCAGGATTTTCATCTAATACTTTTACTTCCATTTCTATATCATATGTATTACCTGTTGCATTAATTTCTTGTGCAAACTTATTGTAATCTGCTAATGTTATTCTTCCTGTAGAACGAATATTGTCTACAAATGTAGTTGTACTATTTTGTACAGATAATTGTGAAACATCATCACTACGATCAGCAACTGACATTAAGGGAAAAATAAACATTAATACAGCTGCTAATACTATAGCTAAAATTGTAACTACTGTATCTCCCATTTTTACATTACCTCCTATTTCCCTTCTTTATTATTTTAATGTGTATGTTATTATTCTTTTATATTGTTTATTTATATCTGGAACTAATTCATTTGTATCTTGACTTTCTTCATAATCTTCAGTTGTTCCTAATTTTTCTTCGAAATTACTATTTTTATAATTTGCTAATAAATATTCTACTACATCATCTACATGTTGCTTTATCTTAGTGGTATTTCCTCTCCAATCTTCATATCTGGTTTCCCCGTTTTCTATCCAATGTTCTGTATCTAGGTCTAAATCATTCTTTTTAACAGGTACGCCATTTTTTATTTGTCCACTTTCGTATATATATAATGGACTGCCACTTGATGTATAGAATTGTACAGCATAATCTTCTTGTGCATATCTATACAATGTTGGAATTATATCTGCTAAAGTAACTGTTCTAGAAAGTGATTTAGATAAATCCCCAGTAACTTCTATATATTGATAAGATTGTTGTCTATCTTGGTTTTTTACTAAGCTATCTGCTGTTGTTTTAGCTTGTGTAAGAGTAATCATGGTGATTGATAGTGCAATTATAAATAATAGCATAAAACCTGCCATTTTTAATGCTTCTACTGCATTCTCCATGATTACTCCTCCTTATTAATTATTATTTTTCTGTAATAGTCATTTTTGTAACATAACCTTTATATTGTCCATCTGTAGTTTGATAGTCTGTAATTGAAACTTCGTATTGTTCTGTTGGTTGAAATGCATTTTTTAATTTTGTTAAATCTGTTGTTGCCTTTGTATTAGAAACTGTTACAGTACCTGCTTTTCCACTTTGAATTTCAATATCTCCTAAATCTGGCATTTGTTGATTGTTATTTCTTATTGCATCTATCAATGCTTTAGCTTGTGTACCATTTATTGTACCCTCATAATTTTGGAATGTAGAGTTATGTGCCTCTACTTGTTGATTTGATAAGTCATCCATATTTGTTGCACTCTTTGCTTTGTTAAAAATAAAAACTCCTAGTGCTATAATTAAAATTGCAAGTAATATTGCTCCTGCTATGATTAATGCTTTTGATGCATTCTCCATAATAAATTCCTCCTTTGTTTTTTTATAATATATATTTTAAACCTTATTAACTAAATTTAAGATATTTGTTCAATATATAAATAGCTTACTCTTTTGCTTTTCTTATGATATTCTACCTTTGTACATTTAAATTGTATATTGCTATAGTTATTTACTAAATTTGAAATTTCTCCTGCGCTTAAAGTTTCCATACTATATGTTTTTTCTGTATCTGTCATATATACGTCTACTCTTATAGAGTACATATCATCTTCTTGATATTTACCTGTCCCATCTTTTGTAATCTTGTATTTTTCGTTATTATCTATTGCTAAATTTATAATAGTTGCAAGATCTGTTCCAGAAAATTCTTGTTCTACATATTTTGAAAACTCATTATTAAATTTTTGCACTTTATTAAAGTCGCTTTTATACATTGAATATGCATATGTAATTGATATTAGTATACAAATTACTATAACACAAAATATTATAATTGTTTTTTTCATATGCACCCTTTCTACTATTATACCATTATTCTACAAGTTTTGTAAATAATTTTATATATAATAAAATTGTAAAATTTTACTACCTTTTTGTAAATATAACACTACTTATTAGCCCATCTGTTGTTTCTGCTACACTACAATTAAATCTAGTTTCATTGGCATATTTTTGCAGCAATTTATTAATATCTTCATTACTTAATTCTTGAATATTAGAATTTTCTCCAGATATTCCAACTCTAATATATCCACGTTCACCAGCTGTAAGCTCTAATGAAGTATTATGGTCTTTAGCTTTGTTAGCAACAGTAACAACATCATAAATTGTATTATCTGAAGCTCCTTCGTATTTTGTATATTCATTATTTGCTTCTGTTATTTGTCTTTGGTTTATTCTATCATACATATTTTCTGCATAATTCCCATAAGTAGTAAACAAATATACAAATAGTGAGGCAACCATTATAGCTATTAACATTCCACCTGCTATTATAAGTGCTTTTGATGCATTCTCCATAAATTAGTTGCCCTCCTTTGCTAAATTAGTTGGTTTCTTCAAATGACATCTTACTTACTCTACCATCATTTGAAAACTCTGTTCCTATATGTTTAAACTTCTTTCTTTTAAATTGAACATATTTATAATATTCTGCCGCATCAGCCTTTAATTGTTCTCTATTTATAGAACTTGGAATTTTTAGTTCTGTACATAAATCATCAAATTTCGTACTTGTACTTGATTTTGCTAAATATTCCCATTGTGAATCAGAAATCTGTCCTTTATATTTACTTGAATTCACTGTCTTATTCATAACAGTATTAATCGCATTACTTATACTTGATAAAGAATAAGTCCCATTTGAAAATAAATTTCCGGTTGTTTTGTCTGTAATTTTCATACTTAAATTCATTTTACTATATCCAGAATATTTTACATCATTACTAATATTATAATCACTCATTTTATTTACAAGACCTAATAATTCACTACCATATAAAACTTTCTCATATGATAAGTAACTTTTATTAAAATCTTCTACTTTTTGAACTTCAACATCTTCTTGTTTAATTCTTTGACTTTCTCCCCAATGAGTAAATACATAATATACTAATACTGCAAGCATAACTGCAATTAGGATTCCCCCAGCAATTGATAACGCTTTTGCTGCATTTTCCATACACTATACTCCTTTTCATTTACATTGAAGACATTGTAGAGAATGAACTTGACATACTTGTTAGTCCTATAAATACTAATGGGATAATCAAATATCCAACAAACATACATACCATAGGCGCAAAACCTATACCTTTTCCAATTAAACCTTTGCTAGATATTAATCTATCATTAGATTCTTTTCTCTTAGCTTGATAATAATCTCTTTCTGTATCTAGTTCATCAAATGCTTCAACAATTGGTATTTTTTCTACTGCTGCTTGAAGACTTTCTACAATTCTTATCATATCTTGATATGATATATCTTCCTTTAATTGCTCTAAAGCCTCCCACGCTCCAGCTTCATAGTTATTAACACATTTACTAATTGGTTCTTTAAATATATTGGAATACCTTTCTAACCATTCTAGAATCATTTCAACATTTACTCTTTCAATTCTCATAAGCATTAATATAATTGTCTGGAACTGCATTACTTCGTTTTCCATTTCCATTTGTCTCATTTTCTTTTGGAATATTAAAAGTAATATTGGGAAAGCATATCCAATCAGTCCAAATACTAATCCAATTAATATTTCAAACCATTTTAGATATTCTCCATTAACTGTCTGCAGTTTTCCATAAACTCTTTCAGAGTCTGTTGCTAATGTATCATCTGTAGCCCCTTCATAATATTTAGATCTTTTCATTGCACGTAATATATCATCTTGAGTAGCTTTTAAATTTCCTCTAAACATATCTAAGAACACATTATCTATTTGTGTAGTTTCCATTGCTTTTTGTTCATCGGTTTCATCCATAGCCCCCATCAAATCATAATCAGTAGTTGGCTCTGTATATATATAATCAACTTGCAATTTATGTAAGTATATCATAATTATTATTGATGCTATAAATACAACTATAAATAATACAATTCTATTTACATACACCCAAGAAAGTTTAAGTGGTGACGCTGCATCTTTTAATAATTCTTTTTGTTTTCTATAATCTCTTGTTCCTTCTTTAGGAATAAATAAATCAACAAATTTCTTAATTGGTTTCTTTCTATATAATTTTTCTTGCCATGGATTTTCTGTGTTTTGCGTTTTTGTATTAACTGAACCATTATCTTTTAATTTTCTAGTAAGTGTATAACATATAAATGTTAAAACTATTACTAAAATTTGCACTATCATACCAGCTTTTCCCATATAAAAGCTTTTTGTAAATGCGAATTGGCTAACAGACCAGTTCTTTATCATTTCCAAAAATAGCATTGGCACGATAGAAATTACAGATAAACTCTGAAAAACGTAATCTAATTTATCTCTTTTTAATATTTCAAGTTGCATTTCTTGTGTTATGTTATTTAAGTTCTTTAGATATAAAGAAGCTCCATTTTGTTTTCTATCACCATATTCTTTTGTTAGATAAGAAATTCCTGCAAACTCCTTTAAATAACTATTTGGTGCTACATCATAGTATTTTTCTAATTCCATTTCTGGATCATCAGAAATTAGTATTTCATAGATTTTTTCTGCTTGTCTAGATACTTCTAGTTCGTTATCTTGTGCAGTTTGATATATAGCTTCTTCTACCATATTAAATTCGTGGTAAGCATGTCTTATTTCTCCAAAGAAATTGATCTGTTGCTTTAACAAATTGTTATCGATTTTATCGACCATTCCATCTATCATGCTGTCCATTATGAATATTTCAAAGATTATTAAAATTCCTAATAGCAGTACATTACTGTACGTAAGCCATATAATAACAATAGTAAGAGGTATAACAATTAATAAACCTTTTGTTAATATTTGTGAAGCTTGTTTTCTTGTTAAATATTCATCGTCTATATTTAAAATTTCCAATCTTCTGCGTAGTTTTAACAAATAACGCTTTATAAGTGGTATTTTTCTATATTGTAAATATAGCCTTTGAAATATAATATCTGCAGAAAACGCTGATTTCTGTGTTCCTCTTCTTAATTGCTGTAATTGTTTGTATTGGGAACTTTGCATTTTTTTTCTAATTTGCAAATAAGCAATGATTATTATTAGAAAAACAACACCTATCCCTATAAGTAGATATAATAATACATCATCTGACATTAAGGTTTTTACACCCCTTTCTTATTATTCTTTTGTCTTTCTTGGTCTTCCTGCTCTTCTAACAGTTTTTATTTCTTCTGTATTTGTTGAAGTTGTTTTTGAAGTTCCCCAATGGTCTTCTACAAACTTATCAAATTCTGCTAAATCTTTGTCATCCATATTTAGTCTCATTTCTTGTATGTTATGGTCTGTAATTTTATTTGTTATAACATATTCACCATCATGATATTCCATAATGTTTCTATATGTATATAATTGTTTATTTGTTATTTTAGTAAAATAATGTGTTGCATTATCAAAGAATTTCTCAAATTTTCCTTCTAATGTTTTTTCATTTCTAAAATCAAATGTATATTCATTCTTTTCTTCTACAGGTATACATTCTGTAACTCTTTCGATATATCTTCTACCTCTAAAGTCTTTTACTAAGTGGATATCAAAATTTAAAACTTGAACAACTTGTTCTTCTGCTGTTTTTTCGTTTGTGAACACACCAGTTCTAAGCATTGAGTTTCTTAATGCTGTAACTAGGTCTGGGAATGTTTTAGCATGGTGTGTAAACAATGTAAATTTAGAAGCAACTTGAGCTGCTTGAATCATCCAAGATGCAACAGGGTCAGTTGCAACCTCACCGATGATATTAACAGAACCATCAGTCTTTTTCTGAACGTCCAATCCCTCTTGTCCAGAAATTGTTTCTGTCTCTCTAAATGTTAAAATATTTCTTGTAGGATATATTTTTCTTAAGTGAAGCTCGAATGCAGTTTCCTGAACCCTTATGTTCATTGTTTCATAAATATTTTCTATCATACCCATAAGCATTGTTGTTTTACCACAACCTTGCTCACCAGTAAGCGAAATTATACGAGCTCCTTTTACTAAATATTTTAATAATGCTATTGCATCATCTTTTCCAGGTATTGTAATTAATTGTTCTAGAGTTGCACGTTTTACGTCGAATTTTCTTACAAAGAATGCCCATGTTTCAGAGAAACTTGGTCTAACAACAACGACACGAGAACCATCTTTCATTTCGTTAATCTTATAACCATTTGTATCTGATAATTGTCCAGGGTTATTATATTTATATATATTTTGGCAAACTCTTTTTAGTTCTGCTTCTGAGCCAAAAGAAAGGAAAGCTAAACGAATAGATTTACCTTGGAAGAATATCCAAATACTATCACACGCACGTGGTACTTTGTGCTCCATGACTTCATTTAAATAATCTCCATCTGTTTGTGCAACTTGGCTTAAGAAACTCTCTGGAAGTCCAGATACACCTCCAGATACACCATCTATGTTCATGTCTCTTACTTCATCTATAGAGCTGTATCCTTTATAGTGTTGATATATTCTTTGTACAACAATATTTAATTTGTCTGAGAAAGTAAGCACAAAACCTTCTCTTTCGAAAATATCATTTATTTCATCCTCTGTTATTACATAACAAGGCTTAGCATCTCCTGCCACATATTTTAATGTATCTAATTCATATTTCTTTATTAACTCTGTTAAAGCCTCATAGCCAAATTCTTTTTTATACATATATATAATTATGTCAAATTTGTCTTGTGGGGTAAGTAATGAAGGAATATCAAAAGGAATTGACTTTGATATATTAGTTTCATCTACTCCATACTCTTTTGAAAGAATATCATAGATTAATTCTTTTACATATTTCTTATCATTAACATCTCCATATGTACAGCCTTTCAAAGCCTTTTTTAATTCATACTTTTTATTCTTTCTTCTTTTTAATTCTTCTTCTGTTAGCCCTAAATCATATAAATTTATTTTTGTGATTTCATCAAGTCTTTTCTTAATGTAATCTGTCATCTTTTGTAAAGTATATGTTTGATCATCAACATCTACTATTTTTTCTACTTCCGCATTCTTTTTCTTTTGTATATTTCTATAAACTAAATATACAAATACTAAGGCAACAGCTAATATTAATACAATATTAAGAATCATTTTTTGAAACTCCTTCCTTAACTTATCTCATCATTTGCATTTCATCTATCTTATATAAAATTCCTTGTATTAAATCTTTTACATTATTTAAAAACTTTGCATTTCTATCTTTGTCCGATATTGTTTGCATTTTTAAGAAATAGTCTACAACTAAACCTTCATCGCATGCATCAGAAAATAATGTATTATAAACTATTGGAAATAATGAGTCTTTTGTTTTTATAGATCTTATAATATTTTTTTGCGTATATTTAGAAAATTTATCATATCTTCCAATATAACCGACAATATTATACATTTTTGAAGTATATCCATCTTTTCTGGATGTCGCATATTTTTCGATAGAGTGACGTTTTTGAGTCATTCCATAAACGACAATATCTGACACAGTTAAAATATCTTGTGATAATTGATTTATTCCTTTTTTTAAATCGACAAGTACAATATCATATACCATGCTTGCTTTTTTTATTAAAGATACATAAAACGCATCTATCGTAGGTGTTTCTACTCCATTATATCCTGATAATACTTCTAATCTATCTTTAAAAATTATACCTGTGTAGTCCTTTATTAATTCTGGAGATAATTTATTGCTTCCTTCAATTTTCATTAGACCTGTAACTCCAGATTCAATTCCTACTGATTTTTTTGTTAAATTTAATAAAGATAATAAATTCGTTTTTTGTGCTTGTGGCTTTAAATATGCAGCTTCTATTTCTTTATTATTTTCATATGTGGAAATTAGTAATACTTTCTTATTGTGTTGTATTGCCATTTGGGTAGCCACAGCAATTGCTGTTGATGTTTGTCCTGTTTCTTTATCGTCTTCTGTCCAAAAAGATATTATAGCCATTTTACTCTCCTTCTAAGCTTAAATTTCTTTCATTATTTTTCTTACTGTTGGTCCTTGAAGTTTTGAATCTATTTTAGCAACTACAAATTCCATTCCATCTTTATACATACTAGTTAAATTTTCGAATCTAACTTTTGATACTTTTTGGTTATCTATAATTGCTGTTTTATCTCCCATTTCTAAAGGGAAATATATTCTATCATCTTCCCACATAACTTTTGAGCCTAATGATAAGTAATTTAAATAATCATCATCCTCTTTTGTAACTTCTTTTGAAAATAATATTTTTGTCATTTTTATTGGAGTTGGAAATTCATTTAAAATTTCCAACCCTCTTCTTATATCATATGTATCGAAAGATGTTACAAAGAAATTTTGCACTGCTTTATCTATTCCAAAGTTCATTGCACTTTCTGCATTATCTATATCTAATAATATATAATCATATTCTAACGTATCTACAGTTCTATTTGTATACTCTGCTATTCCTTCTATATTTTTAAATCCAACTGCAATGTCTATTTCTTCGAATTCTGTTATATAAGACAAAGTAGGATTTAATGCAGGTACAACATATTTCGCCTTTTGTGTAATCGTTGCATCTGCTATTAATACTCTCTTTCCTAATACAGTTAGAATTTTAGCAATATAAATTAACAAATCAGTTTTATCAAAAGCTCCTACAAATCCTACTTTTTCCATGTTTCCTCCTAATTATAATTAATTACTTGTTCCTGTACTTGTTGTATTAGTTGTTGTACTTGTAGCAGCTGCGTCTGCTGCTGCAGCTGCATCTTCAAGTGATTGTAAATATTGTTGTCTTAATTCTTTTTGTTGTGTAATATGTTGTTCTACAGAAGACTCTAGGTTAGACTTTCTTTCGTCTCCATCAACACTATTTATTTGTCCATTAATATAATTTTCTCTTAAATTACGATTATATCTGCTTGCTATAGCTTGTTTTGCTTCGTCTACTATGTTTGGATTTGAATCCATTAGGTTTAATGCTTCTGCACTTACTGGATATGTTGGTGTTGCAGCTACTTGCATTCCTGGATCTGTATATCTTGATACATACATTTCAACTGCTTTTAATTGATAAAGCTCTATAATTGCACTTGACATTGCAATTGATTCATCTTCTGATAAGTTTATATTTATTACTCCTTCTGCTGGTGCTCCTGCAATTTCTGGAATTGATACTTGTTTCTTAGAAACAACTATGTAATCTTGTCCATTACCAAAACGTATACGAACATCTACGAAATCACCATCAACTAAATCTGTTGGTAATGATAACATATTATATTCTTGCTTTCTTAAATCATTTGTAACTTGTTCTGAACTTGTTGTTAACATGTCTTTTGTTAAAATTGTTCCAGCTTTTAAGTCTATCTTTGCTACTAAATCTGCTCTTGCTTGTGTTTGACCTTCATCAGAATAAAAATCAGCTGAAGTTGCTATGTTCTCTGGAACAACTGAAGCATCTGCAACATCTTCTGTTACATTAGGTTCTCTTGATGTGTCTCCCTCTATTGCAGTAATTTGTATTCCAGAACCAGAAGAAACATCTTCAGATACAACATATACCGTTCTTTCTGCTGCTTTTATTGCATCTTGTTCTTTCTTTAAGTTAATTAATTGCATAAATAGTAAAGCTATTACTATTGCAGCTATAATTAACATTACTAACATTCCTAATAAAAATGATACTCTTTTTTGTCTTTGCATTGGATTTGAAGCCATTTATTATTCCTCCTTAAATATTTAAAATTCAATATAATCTGATTTTATTTTACAACACTCTACCTTTTAAAACAATATATACAACCATTTCGTAATCTAAATATAATATTTTTGTAATATTGTAGTAACATTACAGTACAATATTTTCCAGCGCTTTTGCTACTCCATCTTCATCATTTGTTTTTGTTATAAAATTAGCTACTTTTTTCACTTGTTCATTGCTGTGTCCCATAGCAATTCCCAGTCCTGCATTCTTTATCATAAGTATGTCATTATTATTGTCACCAAAAGACATAACTTCTTCTTGCTCTATATTTTCTAATTTCATAATTTCTTCTATTGCATACCATTTATCTACATTCTTACTACTAACTTCTGTGTAATAATAGCCCACAGAAATTTCTTTTGTCCCAGCTTTTATTTTTTTCTGCGACATATGAGAAACCTCTAAAACATCTATGTTTGATATATTCTTTAGCTTTCTTAATATACTAGAAAATACAATCTTGCTTTCATCACATATTGTCATTTTTAAAAATTTATTTGTATTTAATTTCTTTACATAGTCATAAACATCTTCTACTATATTTATCTCTGTTTTTTTATCACTACTCTTTTTGGTATTTTCATAATTATAAAATGCAACATTATAATTTAGAGATTTAGCTATAACAGAACTTTCTGTATAAATATTATAATAAATACTGTTTTTTTCGCATAATTCTATTATTTCTAAAACCTTTTCCTTATTTAAATAATTTTCATATAAAATTTCATTTTTCTTCATATCATATAATACAGAACCATTACCAGAAATATAATACTTATTTGCACCTATTTCTTTTGCTATTGTAAGAACTGACTCCGAAATCCTTCCAGATGCTAAAACAACCAAAATTCCTTTTTGCGTTACTTGTTTTATTATATTTTTAGTATATTCTGTAACTTCTCCATACCTATTTAGCAAAGTTCCATCTAAGTCAATTGTTATTAATTTATACATAATTTTATTCCTTTCTACTTTTCACTACAATACTATATATTATTATCAATTTTTTTACAATATATATCTTTTTAATTTACAAATTTTTTCCAGAATATTTTTTTCTGTTTTACACATCATATATATTGAAAAGGCAAAGTACTTTTCAACGAATTTTTTTACAATCCTAGGAGGTGAAATTTAAAATGGCATATTCAAATTCAAATAAAAAATTAGTTCCTGAAGCAATGAACGCTTTAGATAAATTCAAATATGAAGTAGCTTCTGAAGTTGGTGTTAACTTAAAAGAAGGATATAATGGTGATATCTCTTCAAGAGACGCTGGTAGAATAGGTGGAAACATGGTTAAGAAAATGGTTCAAAAATATGAAAACGAAATGTTAAATAGATAGTTTCCATTTCAAACGTTTTTTAACGGATTCAAGAATTTTTAAACATGCTTTATGTTAGAAAATCTAGAATCCGTTATTTTTATTTTTAAAACAAAAAACGGGATTAGAAGAATGGACAGCGGAATAAAATTACCACACCCATTTAAAAGTGTCCCCATTTGTTGTAAAATATAAATTAAAGGAGGATGCTTATGGAAAGGAAACAT
>MNRL01000004.1 GCA_001915925.1 Clostridium sp. CAG:354_28_25 | reverse complement strand
GAAATACCTGTACCCATACCGAACACAGAAGTCAAGCTCTAATGTGCCGAAAATACTTACGAGTTACCTTGTTGGGAAGATAGGCTTTCGCTAGATTTTATATATTCCTCTTTAGCTCAGTTGGTAGAGCGCTCGGCTGTTAACCGATAGGTCGTTGGTTCGAGCCCAACAAGAGGAGCCAAAAAACTGATAAGTTATATTCTTATCAGTTTTTTTTGTCTTTATAAAAGAGTAAATATAAAGTAAGTATAGCTTTTTATTTTTAGACGCTAGTAATTTGCCAAGTAATGATATATAATTACTGAAAATATAATTAGCAAACAAATATTGCTATAAATTTATGGAGGCTGGTATTAGTGAAACAAGAGTTAGTAAGAATGAATTCTATTGATGGAATAGAGATGCCAGGAATTATATACGAACCAGAAACAAGAACTAATACAATAGTTATCGAAGTTCATGGTCTATGCGGAAGTTTTTATGAAAATCGTTTTATAGATATTCTAGCTAAAACATATACAAAGAAAGGAATTAGTTTATTGAATTTTAATAATAGAGGAACTAATTTTGTTGCAGAGTTATTACAAGGAAATGAATTTAAAGTCATAGGTGGTTGTCATGAAAGATTTAAAGACTGTTTATTAGATATAGAAGGTGCAATAAATTTTGTAAAAGAGAAAAATTATGATGAAATAATATTACAAGGACATAGTTATGGCTGTAATAAAGTGATTTATTATTATAATAATAAAAAAGATGAATTTATAAAAAAACTCGTATTATTAGGTCCTTGTGATATACAAGAGGAATGTAAAAAATATTTATCAGAAGAGGAATATGATAATTTAAAAACAGAATCAGCTAAATTAGTTAAAGAAGGTAAACCAAGACAAATGCTTAATTTTTCTTTAAATGGTAATGGAAAAATCTCAGCAGGAACATATTATTATGACTTTTTACCAAATACAGAAACAGATTTTATTAGATATCGTGAAGGAGTAAATAGTAAAAGTAAAGAATTAAACAACATCAAGGTTCCAGTTTTAGTCGTATTTGGAGATATGGATGAATGTGTATTAACACAAGATATAGAAATAGTAAAAGAATATTTAAAAAATAATATAAAAGAATGTAATATTCAAATTATAAAAGGTGCAGATTATTCTTTTTCTGATAAATATGAAGAATTGGGCGAAGTAATTAATAATAATATCTAAAGGAGAATAATATGAAAGTTTTAATTGCAACGAAAAATCAAGGTAAAATTGAAGGAGCAAAAAGAGCATTAGAAAATTATTTTAACAATGTTGAAATTGAAGGAATACCTGTAAATTCTGATGTACCAGATCAACCAGTTAATAAAGAAATATATATAGGAGCTAAAAATAGAGTAAAAAATTTAAAAGAATATGCTAAAAATAATAATATTGCAGCAGATTTATTTTTAGGAATAGAAAGTGGAATAAATGATTTATTGGGAAGATGGATGATTACAAATATAGCTGTAATCGAAGATAATAAAGGTTTTGAGAGTTATGGAGCAAGTCCTTCTTTTCCAGTTCCAGATAATTTAGTACAAAAAGTATTAGATACAAATTTAAGTGAAGCTATGGATACTGTATTAGGAGAAGACAAGGAAAGACATAACCATAGTGGAGGAATTCAATTATTAACACATAATAAAATTTCAAGAATTGATTTAACAGAAGATGCATTTATAATGGCATTAACTAAATATATTAACGGGGAAAAGTGGAGATAAATTATTAATAAAAGAAGGGAATTTTTATATGAATATAGAAGTAAACAGAGTATTAATTACTGTAACGGTACCAACAGAAAATGCTGAAGAGTTAAGAAAAGCTATTTGTGATGCAGGAGCAGGAGTTATTGGCAATTATACATATTGCACAACAAATGTCATTACTAAAGGAACGTTTATACCAAATAAACAATCTAATCCATATATAGGAGAAAAAGAGAAATTAGAAATTGTGGAAGAAGAAAAAATAGAAACGGTATGTGATGTAAAAATATTAAAACAAGTATTAAAGAGATTACGAGAAGCACATCCATATGAAGAGCCAGCTATAAATCTTATTCCTCTTATTGATGAAGAAAGTTTATAAAATGCTATTATACTCCTGGATAAATTGCATATTATATGATAATATGTAAAAAAATGTTGAAAGGAGTTGCTGTTATGAATTTAGAGCTTCCAAAAAACAATGTTGTATTTGGCAATATGGGAGAGGTGAAAAATGGCATTTTGTATATCTATCGGCTAAATAGTTTTTATGATTTAATGTATGAAATTGCATATGCTGTATATGGCACAGATAAATGTTGGTATTGTGGTAAGCCTTGTAGAAGAGGAAAGGGAAGACAAAACGATTCACGTGCAAAAATAACATTAGATCATTTAATTCCAACAAGTATAGGGGGACCAACAATCGTAAATAATTTAAGACCAGCGTGTCATACATGTAATGATCAGCAAAAGGGGGATTTAACATCAGAGCAATTTTTCGAAATCTTATCACTACAAAAGCAATTAAATGAATGCACTAATCAAACGGATAAGAATTATTTAAATAAAAAGATTGCTATGAGACGTCTCGAAATGCGGAGGGAAAATACGGATAAGAGAAGAGGTATTATTCCATATTTACCAGAAGAATGGACGTCAAAGAAGATATCAGGTGATTTAATAGGTACAATATCACCAGACATACAGCTTGGTAGTCAATTCAAAAAACAAGATGAATTTTATAGGAAATATAAAAGAATAAAATTCCCATTGGTTATTAGTGATAACGGATATTTGCTGGCAGGATATAATTCAATAGCAATTTCTAAAAAGTACAGAATACCATGGCAGCTTGAAAAAATTGTATTGGAAAATGTTGTTGTTTATCTTAGAAGAGGAACGCCATATTAAGGCGTTCCTCTTGCATCTAATATCTTAATTTGGTAGAATACGTAATATATGAAAAATGGAGGTACATAAATAGTGAAAGAAGAATTTTTAATGTTATTAAGAAGTGTAAATAGAGAGGGAATGGATGAATTAATTAACTTTATAGAAAAATCAGACTTTTTTAAAGCTCCAGCAAGTACAAGATTTCATGGGAGTTATGAAGGCGGACTTTTAGAACATAGCTTAAATGTATATAAATTATTATGCGAAAAAGTAAAAAATTGTCCAGTAGAAATAAATGTATCACAAGACAGCTTAATAATAATTGGATTATTACATGATATTTGTAAAGCTAATTTTTATAAAGTTGATTATAGAAATGCAAAAAATAGTTTAGGAGTATGGGAAAAGGTACCATATTATACAATTGATGATACAATACCATATGGACATGGTGAGAAATCTGTAATGATGCTTAGTGAATATATAAAATTAACTGTAGAAGAAAAATATTGTATTAGATGGCATATGGGATTTACAGAGCCAAAAGAGCTTTATAACACTTTAGGTCAAGCGTATAAGAAATATCCATTAGCTTTATTAACTCATGAAGCAGATTTGGAAACTACATATTTTTATGATGTATAACAATTTTATTATAAAAATAAGAAAACTACTAAAATTATTTTTTTTAGTAGTTTTTTACTATATTTAAGATTTTAAATTCATTTTTTTTATTACAGAATTAGGCACATAGCTAGAGATATCTCTATTATTATTTATAAGATCCATAATCATAGTAGAACTTATAAAACCATATTTTCCAGATCTAATATAAATAGTATCTAAATTTGAAAGTTCTTCATTAATTTTAGCGACATTTTCTTCATAATGATAGTCCATATCATTTCTAAGGCCTCTTATAATATAATTACAATTGCAAGAAATTGCTGCATCAACTGATAAATTATCATATGAAATTACATTAACATTTGATAAATTTTCTTCTATTAAACAATCTTTTATAGCATCTTCCATTAATTCCTTTGGAAAACGTCTATCTTTAACAGAATTTATACCAATACCTATAATTACTTTATCAAATAATTTACTAGCAGATTTTACTACATGTAAATGTCCATTTGTAAAAGGATCAAAACTTCCTGGATAAAAACCAATATTCATATTATTACCTCCATAAAACTTTAATGTATTATACAATTATTAGTTAGTAATTACAATAAATAAAAAATATAATTGCATAAAAAAATTTTATAAGATATAATCAAAAAAATGGAGGAGAATAGAGTGAAAAATTTATCAATAGAACAGGCATATAAATTATTAGAGAATGCACCTAGAGGGAATAAAGAATTGTGGTTAAAACATTCAGTAAATGTTGCAATAGTTGCTGAAAGATTGGCTGACCAGTTAAAATTAGATAGTAAAAAAGCATATGTATTTGGGTTAGTTCATGATATAGGTAGAGGTAAAAGAGAACATGTAGGGTTAAGACATATTTTAGAAGGATATAACTATTTAATTAGCTTAGGGTATGAAGAAGAGGCAAGAGGATGTTTAACACATACATTTTATGATAGATCTTTAGTTGTGCCAAATTTGACTAAAGCAAATACAAATCTTACTAGAAATGAAATTGACTTTATTGCAGACTATATAAATAAAAATGGATTTGATATATATGATAAAATTTTGCAGATTGCAGATAATATGGGAAGTGCAAGAGGAATAAATACAATAGAAAGAAGAAGAACAGAAAGCATGTTAAGATATGGAATAACAGATGTTTCCGAAAAAAATTTACGCGGAATATTTAATGTGCAAGCTGAAATTGAAGCAAAATTGGGCTTTTCTATATATTATTTATTTCCAGAAGTGGCAGATAACATATCTAAAACATTAATAAAAGATGTTATAAAAATTAAAATAAATAAAAATTTTTGAATAAAATCTTGCAAGAAAAAATATAATAGTATATAATACGAAATGTAGTAAATAGATTCCTCTTTAGCTCAGTTGGTAGAGCGCTCGGCTGTTAACCGATAGGTCGTTGGTTCGAGTCCAACAAGAGGAGCCAAAAAACGATAGGTACAACGTACTTATCGTTTTTTTTTATTGCACCAAATTATAATTAAAAAAATATTTAAAAAATTTTAAACTTTTTTTAAACCAAAATAATCTAATAAGTGTAAACAATATATTGCAAAAGAATAGGAGATAAAAATGAGTAAGCATAGTAAAAAAAGAAAAAATTTTAATAAAATAATTGCTATAATATTAATTGTTATAGTAGCATCCGTCATATTAGCAATATCGACAGAAATTACATCAAAAGAAACCATATTACAAAATATTCAAAATGTCGCATCACAAGAGATACAAAATGTGAGTGAAAATATCATATTAGAAGAAAATAATGAGTTAGAAAATACAATATCTAATGAAACAGCACAAAACAATGTAGTATCAAATGAAGTAGAAGAGGAACCAAAAGACAATACTAGTGAGAATAGAGAATTTGGAAATAATGTAGCGTTTATAGGTGATTCAAGAACACAAGCTTTTTTAATGTATGCAGGATTGAAAGATGTTCAAGATTATACTAATATAGGTCTTATGGTAGATACCGCTCTTACTAAGAAATTTATTACTAATGATAATGGTGAAAAGATAACTATATTAGAAGATTTAGCAACTAAAAATATTGATACTATATATATAATGTTAGGAATAAATGAATTGGGTTGGATTTATAATGATATTTTTATTAAAGACTATGAGAATCTAATAGATAAAATATTGGAAGTAAGACCAAATTGTGAAATTATAGTACAATCTATTATACCTGTTACAAAAACGAAATCTGAAGGTGATAGTATATATAATAACGATAAAATAACAGAATATAATAATTTAATTAAAGATATGGCAAAAAGAAAAGGAATAAAATATATTGATTTATGTCCTGTACTTGCAGATAAAAGTGGTAATTTACCAGAAGAAGCAAGTACTGATGGAATTCATTTAAATAAAAAATATTGTCAAAAATGGTTTAAATGCTTAAAAAGTAATTAAAAATAGAAAAGGAGAAATAAAAGAATGAATAAAAAAATATTAATAATAGGAATAATTTTAGTTGTAATTATAGTTTTAGGAATAAATTTTTTCTTTACAAACAGAGATGAAAATGTTCAAATTGATATGCAGAAACTGTCAGAAGAATTAATTAACTCACAAATATTTGAAGATGATTTAAGTCAAGTAGATAAAGATACGATAATAAAAAAATATAATTTTAATAATGAGAAAATAAAAGATATTACATCGTATGTAGGAACAGGAGCTACAGCAGAAGAAATTTTGATATTAGAGATGTTAGATAAAAATGATATAGAAGAAACAGAAAAAATAATTGAAACAAAAATAGAAGAGAGAAAAGAAGATTTTCAAAATTATTTGCCTAAAGAAGTTTTTAAATTAGAAAATTATAATTTAGAGAATAAGGGGAATTATATAATTTTATGTATTTCAAATGATTATAATAAAGCAAAAGATATAATTGATAAAAACAGTTAAAGGGAGTAAAAAAAGTGCAAGATGTAAAAGAAATATTAATAGAGTATATAAAAGATAATCAAGAAAAATTATATAGAATTGCTTTTAGTTATTCAAAAAACGAAGAGGCTGCACTAGATATTGTACAAGAGGCGATAACAAAGGCTTTAAAAAATATAAATAAATTAAGGGAAGAAAGTTATATAAAAACATGGTTTTATCGTATTTTAATTAATGAAGCTTTACAATATATAAGAAAAAATAAAAGAATACTTACTTGTGAATTAGAAGCAATAGAAAATAAAGTAGATTGTAATGCCGACCTTGCAGAAGGCCTAGATATTTATAAATATGTCCAAAATTTAAATGAAAAACTAAAAACAGTTATAATATTAAGATTTTTCGAAGATATGAAAATAAGCGAGATAGCCAGAATAACTAAAACAAACGAAAGTACAGTTAAGTCTAGGTTATATAAAGGATTAAAAGAATTAAAGAGATTAATAGAGGAGTAAAAGAAAGGTAGGTGATAACTTTGAATAAATTGAAAAAAGCAAAAGCTGTTTATAATTCAATAGAAATACCAGAACAATTAAATGCAATAGTAACTAAAACAATTGCAAATGCGAAAGAAGAGAAGAGAGATAAAGTTAGATATGGTAAGTATATTTTGTCAACAGTAGGTGGGGTATTCTTAACTTTTGTATTAATGCTTAATATAAGCCCGAGTTTTGCAACTACGGTTTCGGACATACCAATTATAGGTAATGTTGCTAAAGTTTTTACAATAAGAGAATATACAAAGAAAGATGACGAAAAATTAATTGATACTAAAATTCCAGCTTTAGAAAATACAGGGAATACTGATTTAGAAAAAAGAGTAAATTATGAAATTATGTTGAAAATGAATGAAGTTCAACAAGAAGCGGAAGAAAGAGCAGCTCAATATAAAAATGCTGTTATAGAAACAGGAGGAACAGAGGAAGATTATCAGCCGATAACTATACAAATAGATTATAAAGTAGGTTACTCAAGTGATAAAGTAGTTTCATTTGTTATATTAAAATCAGAAACATTAGCTAGTGCTTATACAGAGAGATTCTTTTATAATATAGATATAGAAAGTGGAAAAGAATTAAATTTAAGAGATGTACTCGGAAATGATTATAAACAAATAGTAGATGAAGCAATATATAAAGAGATAGAAGAAAGAAGTAAGAATCCAGATAATTCATATTTTACAAAGGATGAAGGTGGATTTTCGGGAATCGAAAATGAATATCAAAATTTTTATATAAATTCTGAAGGAAAAGTTGCCATTGTGTTTGAAAAATACGAAATAGCACCAGGCTATATGGGAACACAAGAATTTGTAATAGATAAACAAATATTTTAAATTCTAACTCTTACTATATTATAAAATAGTAAGAGTTATTTTTAGGAGGACAAAAGTGGTATTTAGCAGTATTGTATTCTTGTACATTTTTTTACCTATTATGCTTATTATATACTTTATAGTACCAAACAAATTTAAAAATGCGGTAATGATTGCTGCAAGTTTAATATTTTTTGCTTGGGGCGAAATTCGTTATATATTTATTATGCTGTTATTAGCTGTAATGGATTATATATGTGGTAAGAAAATTAACCAATATTGGGAAAATAAAAAGAAAAAAAGATTATTTTTATTTATTGATGTAAGTGTGAACTTACTAATTTTATTCTTTTTTAAATATGCAGATTTTATAATAGGAAATATTAATAATATTACACATTTAAATATACCGCTACTACATATTCCATTACCAATTGGTGTATCTTTTAATACATTCCAAAGTTTATCATATATTATTGATGTATATAGAGGAACAGTAAAATATGAAAAAAGTTTTTATAATTACTTAGCATATACTACTTTATTCCCACAAATTATTGCAGGACCTATTGTTAGGTATGAAAATGTAGATGAGGAATTAGAGAACAAAAAGATTAGCATAGATAATTTTACTGTTGGTATAAAAAGATTTATCATTGGGCTAGGTAAAAAGGTTTTAATTGCAAATAATATAGGAGCATTATGGAATTTAATTGAAACAGGTGACTATGGAAATTTAACTTTTGTATTAGCTTGGTTTGGAATAATAGCATTTGCTCTTCAAATTTATTTTGATTTTAGTGGTTACTCAGATATGGCAATAGGACTTGCAAAAATTTTTGGAATGGATTTTAATGAAAACTTCAATTTACCATATATATCAAAAAGTATAACAGAATTTTGGAGAAGATGGCATATTACACTTTCTTCGTGGTTTAGAGATTACATATATATTCCATTAGGTGGAAATAGAAAAGGTCTTGTAAAACAAATAAGAAATATTTTAATAGTATGGTTTTTAACAGGAGCATGGCATGGTGCTTCATGGAATTTCATTTTATGGGGCTTATATTTTGGAGTAATTCTAATATTGGAAAAAATGTTTATTTTAAAAATGTTAGATAAAGCAGGGAAATTGTTTAGTCACATATACGCAATAGTGCTAATCTTAATTGGTTGGGTAATTTTTGCTTTTGAAGATTTAAGTAAAATAGGAATGTATTTACAAGCAATGTTTAATGTTAATAATTTTATAAATAACGAAAATTTATATTATTTAAGAAATTATGGTGGAATAGCAATTATTGGAATAATATGTTCAACTGCATTAGTAAAAAAACTAATAGATAAGCTTAACAAATCTACTAATAAGAGTTGTAAAGTGGTAGAAATAATTATGTATATGATGATTTTAATACTATGTACAGCAAATTTAGTAAGTGATTCATTTAATCCTTTTTTATATTTTAGATTTTAAAATGAAGAGGTGAAAGATTAAGATGAGTAAACAAAATAAATATTTTTTTGCTATTTTTATTACCTTTTGGATAGTTCTTACAGTTTTAAATTTTATAGTGCCAAATAGAAGTTTTTCCGAAAACGAAAATAGAATGTTGGCAAAATTACCTAAATTTGAAATTGAAGAATTACTCAATGGAAAATATGTGGAAAAATTAGATAATTACATAAATGATCAATTTGTTTTTAGAGATACTTGGCTAAGGATAAAGTCGATGGAAGAAATGTTATTAGGTAAAACAGAAAATAATGGTGTGTATATTGGAAAAGATGGTTATTTATTTGAGAAAATTAAATATACACAAGCGAGTGAGGAAAAGATTAAAGTATTAGTCGAAAAAATAAATAACTTTAGAAAAGATACAAATATTACTACATATTTTATGCTTGTACCTAATTCAATATATATAAATCAAGATAAATTACCTAAGTTTGCAGAAACTTTTGATCAAAAAGAAGTAATAAAAAACGCATATAGCATGACAAGTGATATACATGTAATAAATACAGTAGATACGCTTATGCAAAATAAAGATAAATATATTTTTTTTAAGACGGATCATCATATTACAAGTGATGGAGCATATCTACTTTATTTAGAATTTTGCAAGGAAGCTAATATTACACCAGTAACAGATTATACTAAGGAAGAAGTAACAACTAGTTTTTTAGGAAGCTTTGATTCAAAAGCGCAAGTTGCAAATCAAAAAGAAGATACAATAGTGGTATATAAGAATTCTAATAATACAGAAGGAATAACAGCTACTTATGATAAAGAGACAACAAATAGCATATTTAATGAGGAGTTTTTGAATAAAAAAGATAAATATTCATATTTTTTAAATGGAAATAATGCAAAGGTTGTAGTAAAAACTAAACAAACTAATGGAAAAAAATTATTAGTTGTTAAAGATTCATATTCACATATAATGGCACAATTTTTATGCCAAAATTTTGAAGAAATACATTTTATAGACCCTAGATATTATACAGATTCTATAGAAGAATATGCCAAAGAAAATAATATAACTGATGCAATGTTTTTATATAATGTTGCAAATATCATTTAAAAAGAATTTATACAGTGAATGCTCATTTAATAAAGGAAGCTTTATGGAAAACAAAATAAAAGTATGATAATATAAGAAAGAAATTTTAGGAGAACTTATGTTAAAAATATATAATGTTAAAGATAAACAAGAATATTTAAAAGAAGTTGCAACACTAACACAAAAAGAATGGGGCAAAACATGTAATGCTCAAGCAGAATTTAACCAAAAAATATTTAGAAAAATAGAAAAAATAAAAAACAACTTAGACAATAAAAATTATTGTAAATTAATTTTACTTGATAATGATGAATTGATAGGTTTTATATCTATATTTGAACATGATTGTGAGGAAAGAGAAGATTTATCACCATGGTATGCAACTATGTTTGTAAAAAAAGAGTATAGAGGAAACGGGTATTCAAAGATTTTAAATGATGCAATCTTGCAAGAGGCAAAATCAAGAGGATTTAAAAGAATTTATTTAAAAACTACATTAGAAAATTATTATGAAAAGTTTGGAGCAAAATATTTAGAAACTTTAGCTAATAATGAGAAAATATATTATTTTGAAATATAAAGACTAAAGGCTGTAAGATGTAGATCGTACAGCCTTTAAAAGAGAATTAATCTTCATATTCGTACCACTTCTTATGACGAGTATGCATAGCGGAATTGATATATGCTCCTTCTGCCAAAGAATGTATGACATTATTGTATAAACATTGTGTTAATAATTTATCAAATTCCTGTAGATCAAATTCTGGAATGTCAATAGTACTAAGCATTTCATCAAATAGTGGCCAAAAAACCCTAAGTTCAGGGTCTTGTTTAAACTCATTTAACTTCCGAATAATATCTTCTCTTTTAGAATTTGTGTCCATGTTCAACTGCTCCTTTCAAGTACTAAATATAATTATACTATACTTAACATAATTTGTAAAATAAGAGGAAAAATAAATATAAATAGCCTGAAAATATAAAGTATGTTATACTTACTGTGCAAAGGAGAAGATGTATGAAATCGATAAAAGAATTATATAAAATAGGAAATGGTCCATCTAGTTCACATACTATGGGACCAAAAAAAGCTGCATTATTATTAAAAGAAAAATACCCAACTGCGGACTTATATAAAATCATATTATATGGTTCATTAGCATTTACAGGGAAGGGACATCTAACTGATAAAATAATCTTAGAAGCTTTAAAACCAAGTAATGTAGAAATAATTTTTAATAAAGAAATAAAACAACTAAAACATCCAAATACAATGGATTTAATTGCATTAAAAAATGAAGAAGAATTAGGAAAATTTAGAGCCTATTCAATAGGTGGAGGAAGTATACAAATAGAAGGAGAGAACTTCCAGGAAGAAAAAGATATATATGATTTTACAACATATACTGATATAAAAAATAACTGTAAAGAAAAGAATATTTCATTATTGGAGTATGTATATACACAGGAAGATAAAGATTTAAATGAGTATTTAAAAAAAGTTTGGCAGAGTATGAAAAAAACGTTAGAAGAGGGCTTAGAGCAAGAAGGCTTAATTCCAGGAAGATTAAAAATACCAAAAAAATCAAAAACGTTATATAGTAAAGAATTAGAAAAAGAAACTGCAGAACTAAAAAGGACTAGATTGTTAACAGCATATGCATATGCTACAAGTGAGCAAAATGCATCAGGAGGAATGATTGTAACAGCACCAACATGTGGTGCATCAGGGGTTTTACCAGCAGTATTATATTATCTATATAAACAAGAAAATGTTAATGAAGCTAAAATTTTAGAAGGTTTAGCCATTGCGGGCTTAATTGGAAATTTAGTAAAGACAAATGCTTCAATTAGTGGGGCAGAATGTGGATGCCAAGCTGAGATTGGAACTGCTTGTTCAATGGCGGCAGCCGCATATGCATATATAAAAGGTTATTCAATAGATGTTATTGAATGTGCAGCAGAAATAGCAATGGAGCACCATTTAGGCTTAACTTGTGATCCTATATATGGATATGTGCAAATCCCTTGTATAGAAAGAAATGCAGTAGCAGCGATTAGAGCTATAGATTCAGCAAATATGGCATCACTTTTATATAAAGATAGTAAAATTTCCTTTGATTTAGTTGTCGAAACAATGTATGAAACAGGAAAAGATTTAGGAAGCCATTATAGAGAAACAAGCAAAGGTGGACTTGCTAAAAAATATTGTAGAAATAAATTTTATAATGATAATTTGGAAGAGGAGTAAAATATAATTTTTAGTTATACCTGAATGAGTATTATGTATTTTACATAATACTATAAATGAACTATAATTTGACTTGTAAAGTTTGACTATAAAGGAGAGAAAAAAATGAAGATTTATGTAACAAGACATGGACAAACAGATTGGAATGTGCAAGGAAAAACACAGGGAAGAGCAGATATTGAACTAAATGAAGTCGGAATTAAGCAAGCAAAACAAACTAAAGAAGAACTAAAGAATATAGATATAGATTTAATAATTTGTTCACCATTAAAGAGAGCTAAAAAAACAGCAGAAATAATAAACGAAGGAAGAAATATTCCAATTATATTTGATGATCAGATAATTGAAAGAAATTTTGGAGAATTTGAAGGTGAAAAAATAAAATTTGATGAATTTTGGGATTATAATGCCCATCCAAGATACCAAAGAGCAGAAACAATTCAAGAAATTATCAGTAGAATTTCAAATTTCTTAGACAAAATAAAGGAAGAATATAAAGATAAAAATGTTTTATTAGTAACACATGGTGGTGTAAGTATAGCAATAAATTGTTATTTTAAAGGAATTCCTGAAGATGGTAAGCTTATTAATTATTGCTTACATAATTGCGAAGTACAAGAATTTGAAATCTAATTATATATTATGGTATAATATTTCTGTTAACATAAGCCAGAAGGCAGGAGGTAGAAAAAATGTACACATTAAAAGAGATTAGAAAACGGTAGACAGACATAAGGGAGCTTAAGAAAATAAGCAAAGTTTTCAAAATGTGGTATGGTATAACCACTAACATCATGTGTGCGCCATACTTACAGAACAGAGATTATATATTTTGCTTAACACAGAGATGAAAGTGGCAGGAAAGTTATATTAGGCTTCCTGCCATTTTTATTTAGATTGACAAAATTATAGTCTATAAACTAAGTAAAAGATTTGGATGATGAATTAATTTTGACAAATTTAAATATTAAATATATATTTATCAAAAAGGAGAGAATTATGAATATAATAATATAAAAGAGGTGTAAGTATGACTTTTTCGAGAAATACATATTTAGAAATTGATTTAGCCAAGATAAAAAATAATTTAAAAACAATAATAAATAATTATCCGACATATAAATATTATTTTGGAGTTGTAAAAGCTAATTGTTATGGCTTAGATAATGAAAGTTTAGCTGTTACAAAGACAATAATTGATGCTGGATGTAACTATTTAGCAGTGGCAACGTTAGAAGAGGCAATTGCAATAAGAAAAGAATTTAAAAGTATTCCAATATTAGTATTAGGTCATATAAATAAAGAGCACATTAAAGAAGCAATAGCATATAATATAACAATAACAATTCATTCAGAAGATTGTTTAGAAGAAATACTAGCTCAAAATTTACATGGGTTAAAAGCCCATATAAAGATAAATACAGGAATGAATAGGTTAGGAATAAATAAGAATTTAAAAAGTTTATATGATAAGTGTATAAATAACAATATAAATGTAGAAGGAATTTTTACACATATCTATAATGCATCAAATGAAACAGATTATAATAAGCAAATAGCCGTTTTTGAGAAGTTATTAAAAGAAATAGATATTTCCAAAGTTCCAATTATTCACATCTCAGCAAGTGAAGCACTAACAAACTATAAAAAGCCAGAAGAAGCTAATGGTTGTAGATTAGGAATAATTATGTATGGATTTTCCGAAAAAATTGAATTAGAATCACCAGTAAAATTAATTAGTGAAGTAGTTCAAATTCATAATTTAAAAAAGGGCGAAGTTGTAGGATATAACGGAATATTTAAGGCAGAAGAAGATACAAAGATAGGTGTAATTCCTGTGGGATATGCAGATGGAATAATTAGAAAAAATACAGGAAGATATGTGTATATAAATAATAAAAAATACAAAATTGTTGGAAATGTATGTATGGATATGCTATTTGTAGAGATTGATGAAGAAGTACATTTATATGATAAAGTAGAAGTGTTAAAAGACAATAAACATATAAAAGAAACAGCAAACCACTTAGAAACAATACCGTATGAAATATTATGCCAGATAGGTGGGAGAGTTCCAAGAATTTACAAAAATAATTAAAAAGTATTGACTAACATAAAAAAACATTGTATACTATTACACAATTAAAAAAGGAGAGCTTTTTATGAGAAATATATTAAACAATAAAGGATTAAATCATCATCACAGGTAAGCTTGTGTCTATTAGGCACAGGCTTTAACTGCTTGTGCCTTTATTGTTTAAGAAGACCTTAAAGGTACTAAGAATGTATCTTTAAGGTCTTTTTTCGTATTTGTTAAAATTGGTCGCGACATTTTAACAAAAAGGTCTTCAAATAAATAACTAAAGGTGTAAACCTTATTAAATTAACAATGGAGGTAAATGATATGAGTAAAAAAATTTTAATTATTGTAGGAGTAATATTAGTAATTGCAATTATAGGAGTGGCAATTACATTTAACAAAAATAGTAAAGAAGAGGACAATACATTTGTATTGGGAATGGATGATAGTTTTCCACCAATGGGATATAGAAACGAAAATAACGAATTAGTAGGTTTTGACATAGATTTAGCTCAAGAGGTTTGTAATAAATTAGGGATGAAATTGGAAGTTCAAACTATATCTTGGGCAGCTAAAGAACAAGAACTTGATTCAGGAAATATTGATTGTATATGGAATGGATTTGGATATACAGAAGAAAGAAATGAAGCAATGACATTAAGTAATCCATATGTTAAAGATAAATCAATGTTTGTTGTAAAAGGTAGTTCAAGTTATACAAATCAAGATGAATTAAAAGGTAAAAAGATTGGTGTTCAGAGTGGTTCTGTACAAGAAAAGAGATTAAATGAATCTGAATATGGTAAGGAGTTAGATGAAGTAATAGGATATACAGATTATTTAACAGCCCTTATGGATTTAGAAACAGGAAATATAGATGCAGTATATATGAGTCAAATTTCCGGAAATTATATTATACAAAATCAAGACAAGGATTTTAAAACATTTGATGCTATTGGAATAGGTGAAGAATCAAAAGGAATGGTTATAGCATTTAAAAAAGGAAATACAGCTTTAAAGGATAAAGTAGAAAATGCATTAAATGAATTAAAAGCGGAAGGAAAATTAAAAGAATTATCAGAAAAATGGCTTGGAGCAGATTTAACAGCTTAGGATTTTTGGGACGGTACTTTTTTCTAATTTAGAAATTTAATTAATTCAAAAATAAAAGAGGGATTTTAGGAACGTCCCCAAAATCCCGAGGAGGAAAAGATGGAAAATTTTTTAAATTTATTAAAAATTTTATCAGAAGGATTGGGAACAACTCTACTAATCTTTTTGCTTACGTTAGGTTTTGGAATTCCAGCAGGAATACTAGTTGCAGTTGCCAGAAATTCAAAATGTAAGTTAGTAAATTTAATTACAAAATTATATATTTTAATTATTAGAGGAACACCAATGATGTTACAAATAATTTTTATATATTTTGCACCATATTATTTGTTTAAGGTAACCTATGACAGATTTATAGCAATAATAATTGCCTTTGTAGTAAATTATGCAGCATATTTTGCAGAAATATTTAGAAGTGGAATTTTAAGTATACCAAAAGGTCAAAAAGAAGCTGCTTTTACATTAGGATTTAGCAAAACACAAACTTTTTTTAGAATACTATTACCACAGATTGTAAAAAGAATATTGCCAGCTATGTCAAATGAAGTAATATCATTAATAAAAACTACTTCATTAGCACAAATAATAGGAATTACAGAAATTTTTGCATTGGCGCAAAAACAAGCAAGTTATCAATTTTCTATTTTGCCATTATGTGTGGCGGGATTAATGTATTTAGTCTTATGTACAATAATTACTTATGCATTTAATAAGGCTGAGAAAAAATATAGTTATTACACTATAACTTAAGAAAGGAGCGAGAAGAATGAATAATATATTAGAAATCGAAAATTTGGTAAAAAGATTTGGAGAGAACTATGCAGTAAAAAATGTTTCTTTTTCTGTAAATAAAGGTGAAGTATTAGCAATAATTGGTTCTTCTGGCTCTGGTAAATCTACAGTATTAAGATGTATAAACCAATTGGAAAAAATAGATGGTGGAAACATAAAAATATGTGGAGAATCTATGATAAAGAAAGTTAAAACAGTTAATAATTTACCTAAAAAATACAATAAAAAGAAGAACAAAGCTATATATGCCGATAAAGAGACTTTAAATAAAATGAATTTAGAATGTGGAATGGTATTTCAAAATTTTAATTTATTTCCTCATTTATCTGTTTTAGAAAATGTAACTGAAGCAATGATACATGTTTTAAAAAAATCGAAAGAAGAAGCAGAGAAAGAGAGCATCAAAATTTTAACGAGAATGGGTCTAGAAGCAAAAATAAACCAATACCCATGTAATTTATCAGGTGGAGAGCAACAAAGAGCTTCTATTGCGAGAACACTTGCAATAAATCCAAAGATTATTTTTATGGATGAACCTACTAGTGCACTTGATCCAGAATTGGTAGGAGAGGTTTTAAAAGTTGTAAAACAACTTGCAAGTGAAAAGAGAACGATGGTTATTGTTACACACGAAATAAGTTTTGCACGAGAAATTGCAGATAGAGTTATCTTTATGAGTAACGGAGAAATTATTGAACAAGGCAAACCAGAAGAAGTAATAGATAACCCTAAAAAAGAAAGAACGAAAGAGTTTTTAAAAAGATATTTAAAATAGAGGAGGTATTTATGTTAGAAGAAATAAAACCATGTAAGGTAATGAAATACTTTGAAGAGATAAGCAAAATTCCAAGAAAATCAGGAGAAGAAGATAAAATTGTAGAATTTTTAAAAAAATTTGCTATAGAGAGAAATTTGGAATATTACACTGATAACTATAGAAATATAATATTAAAAAAGAATGCTGCACCAGGTAAAGAAAACAACCAACCAATTGCCTTGCAAGCACATACTGATATGATTTGCGAAAAAATTCCAGAAAGTAAACATGACTTCTCTAAAGATGGACTAGAGTTATATGTGGATGGGGATTTCATAAAAGCAAAAGGAACAACACTTGGAGCAGACAACGGAATAGGGGTTGCAATTATATTAGCTGTGCTGGATTGTGAAAAGATAAAAGCACCTAAATTAGAATGTATTTTTACTTCAGAAGAGGAAACGACAATGTTAGGTGCGATAAATTTAGATTTAGCTAACGTAGAAAGTAATAGAATAATTTCATTAGATAATGGAAAAGAAGGAAAAATCTTGGTAAGTTCAGCAGAATGTAATGAATGGAAAGGAAAAATAAATTTTACAAGAGAAAAAACAGTTAAGCCAGGCTTTGAATTAGTATATGATAATTTTAAAGGAGGTCACTCTGGTGGAAATATAGGGGATGAAACAAGAGGAAATCCGATAAAATTAGCAATAGAGATATTAAAAAAATTGGAAGATGTCCAGCTATCAAATATAACAGGTGGAAGCAGGGTGAATGTTATTCCAAGAGAGATGTCAGTTAAATTTGTTACAGAAAACAAAAATGCAGAAGAAATTATAACAAAAGAAATAACTAAACAAAAAGAATTTTATGGAAAAGAAGTAAAAATAGAATTAAATAAGGATTTAGAAATTATAGAGGTAATAAATAAAGAAAATAGCAATAAAATAATAGATTTTATTAAAGAATTTCAAAATGGAGCCATAAAGAAAGATAAGAAAGGAAATGTATTACAATCAGGTAATATGGCAAAGGTAAAAACAAATGAAAATGATATAGAGATAGAATTTTCAGAAAGAAGTAATGTACCAGCATTCGAAAAAGAATACTTAGAAAATTTAGAAAGTTTAATAAAAAAATATGACATAGAAATAGTATGGAATCAAACCTTAAAAGGTGTACCAAAGAGAGAAAAAAATACTTTAGCAAGTGAATGTGAAAAGGTATATAAAGAGCTTTATAATGAAGAGTTGGAAGAGATTGTATCACAAGGAGTAGTAGAAGGAGGATTTTTTATAAATAAAAAACCGAACTGTGAATATGTGTGTATAGGACCAAACACATTTGACGTACACAGCCCAAGTGAAAGACTTTCTATAAGTTCTACCAAAAAGATATGGAAATTTATTAAAGAATTATTAAATAAAATGTAAAACTATTGCGAAAAAATAAAAAATATAGTTTAATTATATTTGTATAGATTATCTTTTTTGGAAAGAAGTGATGTGATGAAAATATTAAAAAATCTTTTAGAAAACGATAATTGTATAAGAACTGAAAAAGATTTTCCTATAAAAGGAATGGAGTATTTAGATATAGTACCATTATTGCTAGATGCAGAAATTTATAAAGAAATTACTAATATTTTTGTAAAAGAAATTAGTAATAAAAACGTACAATATATTGTATCACCAGAATCCAGAGGATTTTTCTTTGGATGTCCAGTAGCAGAAAAAATGAAACTTGGTTTTATTCCAGTAAGAAAAAAAGGAAAATTACCTCCTACTACAGTTCAAACTACATTTGAGTATGTTAAAGAATATGGTAAAGATGAATTGGAATTACCTAAGTTAATAAATAATGAGGAATATAAAGATAAGAATTTTTATATTATAGATGATATTTATGCAACAGGAAATACAGTTCAAACATTAAAAAAAGAGATAGAAAAATTAGGTGGAAATGTAGTTGGAATTTCGGTTGTTATTAATATAAAAGAACTAAATAATGATGAGTTATTTTCAATTTTAGATGTAAACGAAGAATAGTAAAGAAAGGAATAAGCAAATGAAAAGAAAGATAATTACAAGTATAATTTTATTTATAGTAATAAGTTTATGTATGACATTTACAAAAGCAGATAATACAATAGATGTTAATAATTTAGATGATATAAAAGATTTAATACAGTCAAGTTCAGAAGGTAATGTAGATATTTATGATGTTTTACAAGCATATAAAGATTTAAGTGAAAAATATAGTAATGAAGAAATTGCAACAGCAATCGAAGAAAATAAAGAATTGTTAACAGAACAAGGAATAAGTGAAAATGTTATAGATTCTGGAACTAGTGTGTTAAGATCTGTTGATGCAAAACAATTAAATAAGATTCTTTCAGAAGATATTAATATAGATGAAATACAGCAACAATTAGAAGATGGAGCAACTCCAACAGAAATATTAAATAATATTCAGCAAGATATGAGTACAACAGATAAAATATCTTTAGGAGTTAATCTAATAATGGCATTTACAGTCGTAAAGACTATAATGTGGATAATTGTTGTACTTATAATTTATAATATTATTGTTAGATGGAGAATTTATAAAAAAGCTGGAAAACATGGTTGGGCAGCGCTAATACCAATATATAGAGATGTTGTTATGTATAAGATATGTGATGTATCACCATGGGTATTATTGTTATTACTAATACCAGTAGTAGGTTGGTTTGCATTAATAATTATAAATATTTATACAAAATTTACATTAGCAGAAGGCTTTGGAAAAGGAATTGGGTTTGGATTTGGTTTATGGATATTAGGCCCAATATTTGAAGCAATTTTAGCATTCTCTAGAAAATCAAAATATATAGGATTTAATAGAAAATAGACTGTAATTTTTACAGTCTTTTCTTATTTTGAATTAAGTAACATAATATATGCTATTATCATCTTTAGATAGGGGCGTTTAAAACTAAAAATATTGATATTTTCGCCCAAATGTGGTATAATAAAAAGGTAGTATGGTGTAAGGAGAAAAGATATGTTTAATGAGAAAAAATTTAAATTTGATATAGAAAATTTAAAACAAGATTTAGCTATAGAAGATATGTATGTAACAGAAGAGGACATATCTTTATTAAGAGATTATAAGGAACAAAAAATAACAGAACAGGATATGATAAATAAAATAAAGAAAATGTCTTTATAAGGGGCTGGTTTTATGTATGATCTATATGAAGCTAGGAATTCTATATACTGTTATGAAAATACAGATATACTAAAAAATAAATTAAATATAAAAGATAAAGAAAAATTATATGATTATGAAAGAAAAATAGTTTTAGCAAAATTATTTATATTAAGACAAAAAGAGATAACAGGAAATTTTGATATTCATCATTTTGTAGGAATTCATAAATTCCTATTCGAGGATATATATGATTTTGCAGGATTGTTTAGAAGTGAAAATATTGCAAAAGGTAACTTTAGATTTGCAGAATGGGAATATATAGAACAAGAATTAATAAAATTATTGGATAAATTAAAAGAAGAAAATTATTTACAAGGATTATCAAAGGAAGAATTATCGAAGAAACTAGCATATTATATGGCAGAACTTAATGTTCTGCACCCATTTAGAGAAGGTAATGGTAGAGCAATAAGAGAGTTTATAAGGGAACTCGCTGCTTGGAATGGCTACGAATTAGATTTAACTAAAACTACTCCTAAAAATATGTTAGATGCATGTATAGAATCGGTAGTTGACACAAGTAATTTAGAAGAAATTTTATATAAATGTTTAGTATAGTCACCATTAAAGCATGGTGACTATATCTTTGTGCTTAAAGCTTGTAATAAAAAAATTATAAAGAGGGGTATTAATATGAAAAAGTATTATTTTAGTTCAGAAAGTGTAACAGAAGGACATCCAGATAAATTATGTGATTATATATCAGATAAGATATTAGATGAATGCTTAAGACAAGACGAAAATTCAAGAGTAGCAGTTGAAACATTTGCTTCTAGCAATAAGATTACAATTGCTGGGCAAATAACTTCAAAAGCTAATTTAGATATAGAAAAAATCGTGAGAGATACTATAAAAGAAATTGGCTTTGATAATAGAGAAACAGATATTGATTATAGAACTTGTGATATAGATATAAATATTACTAAACAAAGTGATGATATTGCACTTGGGGTAGATATTGGTGGTGCTGGTGACCAAGGTATTATGTTTGGATATGCAACAAACGAAACAGAAAATTATATGCCATATGCAATATATATTGCACATAAATTATCTAAAAGATTAACAGATGTTAGAAAACAAAATATAATACCATATTTAAGACCAGATGGAAAAACAGAAGTAACAGTAGAATATGAGAATGATATTCCAAAAAGAATAGAGAATATATTAATTTCTACTCAACATTTAGCTAATATTAGTATAGAACAATTAAAAGCAGATGTAAAGAAATATGTAATAGATGAAGTGATTCCACAAGACATGATTGATGAAAATACCAAAATTTATATTAATCCAACAGGTAGATTTGTTATTGGCGGACCTTTAGGAGATACAGGACTTACAGGAAGAAAGATTATTGTAGATACATATGGTGGATATGCAAGACATGGTGGTGGTGCTTTCTCTGGAAAAGATGCTACAAAAGTTGACAGATCTGCTGCATATATAGCAAGACATATAGCTAAAAACATTATAGCAAATGGATATGCTGATAAATGTGAGATTCAATTATCTTACGCTATTGGAATAGAAGAACCTTTATCTATATATGTAAATACTTTTGGAACAAATAAGATAGAAGAAGAGAAGATTATTAATAAAATAAAAGAAAAATTCGATTTAACTCCAAATGGAATTATAAAATATTTGGACTTACAAAAACCTATATTTGCTAAAACTACTAATTATGGACATTTAGGAAAAGATTATTTACCTTGGGAAAAAATAATAAAAATGTAATCAGGTGATAAAATGGAAGAAAAAACAAATGTAATGAGGATATTAGATAAGCATAAAATAGTTTATACAAAACATACTTATGATCCATCAAAAGCTATAAGTGGAGTAGAAGTTGCTGATTTCTTGGGAGAAGATTATAACAGAACTTTTAAGACTTTAGTTACAGTTCGGAAAATCTGGTGAACATTATGTTTTTGTAGTTCCTGTTGCAGAAGAACTAGATTTAAAAAAGGCTGCAAAAGCAGTAAATGAAAAAAGTATAGAGATGCTTAAATCTAAGGAATTATTACCTCTTACTGGTTATATTCATGGTGGATGTTCTCCAATAGGTATGAAGAAACAATTTAAAACTGTAATTCATGAAACTGCCCAAAAATATGATACGATAATGTTTAGTGCAGGGAAAATAGGATATCAAGTAGAGATGAATGTTCAAGATTTAAGTAAAGTTATAAGGATAGAATTTGCAGATATAATAAAGGCTGAAAGTTGAAAATTATTATAAAATATGTTAGAATATAAGCATATAATTGTTAAAAATTATATAAAAAACACATAAGGAGAGTGGTTATCAAATTCACATAAGAGACTTTATAAAAGCTGATTATGTGTTATCAGTCTAATAAAAAACACGAAAAAGAAAAAAGAATTGGAGAGTGTTTAAAATGGAAAGTGCCTCGGGTAGTATTACTCTTAAAAAGGCAACTAGAAAAGACATCAAGGAAATCACAGAATTAATTTATATTACAGAGCCAGAACCAGAGCTCGAATGGGGATATGGTTCTGAGAAAGAAAGAAAACAAGTATTAGAACATTTAATGAAGATTAAAAATAACCGATTTTCATTAAAAAACTTTATTGTTGCAAGAAAAGACAATAAGTTGATTGGTATGGCATTATTAATTGATGGTAAAGATATTGACAGATTAACAATTAATAGTGAGAAAAAGGTAGTAAAAATTCAGAAAGGATTTTTAAACAAATTAGGATATATTTATTCATCAATAAGAGATTATTTCTTATTTAGAGAATGTGAAGATGATGAATTTTATATATCAAATATAGCTATAAAAAAGGAATTTAGAGGAAACGGATATGCTAAGGTTATGATTGATAAAATTAGCAAAATGGCAAAAAGAAAAGGTTACGATAAAGTTTCTTTAGTAGCTAAAAATGACAAGTTAATTAAGTTCTATGAAAGTTTAGGATTTAATTTAATTAATAAGAGAATAAGAAGGATGGTTTCTGAAATATAAAATATGGATAAGCATGAATTTATATATTCATGCTTATTTTTTTGTTTAAAAAAGAGAAAGTCCCACATACCGAAGTATGTAGGGCTTCTCTAAAGATGCACTATCCGTCAATACGTTCAAAGTACGGGTCCGGAGACCACAATACTTGACCATCAGTGGTCATGACCATATTGATAGTTAAGCCGTTGTCCAGTTTTAATGGCAAACCATAATTACATCTAAAGGTGTAATCAGAGCTGTTAAGCTCATACTCTTTGGTACAAGAGTAATCAGAATACAGCTTCCTATCCGGAAGCAATCTGTAGGTGTTACCATCTGACGACCAGAAATAGAGATCGAGAAACTCCTGGAAGGTAAGACCTCCTTTTGTTTCGACTCCATTTTGCAACTCACTAACTTGATTATTCAAGTCAGCGATTTGTGCATCTTTGTCGGCAATCTGCTGATTCAGACTGTCAATTGTTTTCTGCACATTACTTTCATCCTGAGCAGTGGATGCAGTTGCATCACTTGTTTGAGCCACATCTGTTGGCGTATTATCGTTTACAGATGTTGTCTGCTCTGTTGTTTGTGTATCGTCGGACTTTTTCTGGTGAGTCTGACTCCACCAGGTAGCGAATATCAATAATGCTACAATAATTAAAATTGTTCCGATGACCCGTTTCCAACAAATTTTGTTTTTTGACATATAAATGCCCTCCTTCTGCAGATTAATAAGTTAATTATACCACTTAATTAACATAAAATCAAATTGACAAAAAAAGTAAAATAAGATATAATCTACATTATGTAACCCGAAGTTTATAGGTTCAGAAAAATAATTATTAGGAGGAACAAAGATGAGAATACGGACTAAAGCAGGGATAGAAGCTTTACCAGAGGGAAGAATAAGAGAGTTGGCAGAAACTACACTAAAAGTATTAAATCTGCAGGACTTTATTGAAATGGAAGTCGATGATGTATATGATGATATTTCAGAAGGGATGTTCATAAGAACAAGAGATGAAGAGATAAGTATTTCGTATCCAGGAGTAGAGAATGGAATGCTTGAATATAGATATTTGAAGCGAAAACAAAAAACAGACGGAATAAAAACATCTTCTTATGTTATTAGAGAAGATTCTTTAGTCATCAAGCAACATACTGGTGGTTTTAGAACAATAAACATGACTGGTAAAACAGATTTTTTTGCTTTATCCAAGAAAGCTCCACAAATTCTAGAACTATTGAATAGCAGAAATGGTTTTGATCCGTTGGATATGATTCCAAGAATAAGGAAAATGTTAGGTTGTAGTCTTAAAGATTTTGAAAAGTTTTGGATTGAAAATGATATCTTGCTGATAGAAGCTGGAAATATTGTGGAATTGGGTGAAAGAACAAAGGAATATTCTGTGTCGTATTCAGCTGATAGATTCTGGTATAGAGATAAATATTATGAGATTAGGCTTATGCCTAAAGATGAAATAGAAATCTCAGTAACTGGAAAATATAAAGAGCTTAAAGATCTTTCAATTAGTGATATAAGAAAAATCGCTGATAAAAAGAGAAAAGAAATGAAAGAGAAAGTAGAAAAACTTTCGACAGAAATATAATCTAGTTTTATCACCTGTAGAGAAAAACAGGCTTAAGCAATGAAAGTTTAAGCCTGTTTTCTCTATTTTTTAGTCATTATCTTTATTGCAACCACAGTCAGAGGTTTGCATATTATCACAATTCATATAAAACTTCTTTTCTGCTAGTTTATCTTGAACTCCACGTAAAGCTTCACCAAACCTTTGGAAATGAACTATTTCTCTTTCTCTTAAATAACGAAGAGGGTCAACAACATCTGGTTCATCACGACATAAATCTATTAATTTTTCATAAGTTGCACGTGCTTTTTGTTCTGGTGCGATCTCGTAAGAACAACATAGCTGGAAACCCTTGAAAATACGCCATTTTGCGTAGGACAAGCCTTTTCCTGCTACGATTGCATAAGAACAAAAACATAGAAA
>MNRL01000003.1:30592-32002 GCA_001915925.1 Clostridium sp. CAG:354_28_25 | reverse complement strand
ATACAATAACTCGCTGGACCGTTCTACAAAAAGTACGATATCGCGCCTTAAATCGCTCTATCTGCTTGTAAACATAGGGTTTCAAGTTCTCTTTCACTCCCCTCCCGGGGTTCTTTTCACCTTTCCCTCACGGTACTATTCCACTATCGATCACCAAGTAGTATTTAGCCTTATGGGGTGGTCCCCACTTTTTCATACGAGATTCCACGTGCCTCGCATTACTCTGGATCCTACCATGCTCCTTCCTCTTTCATATACCGGACTTTCACCTTCTATGGTATGCTTTTCCAAAACATTTCTACTAGATTCTTGAGTCATTTTTGTAGTCCGTCACCCCAGGTGAATTACTTCTCCTGGTTTAGGCTCTTCCTGTTTCGCTCGCCACTACTTCAGGAATCGAGTTTTCTTTCTTTTCCTGCAGGTACTAAGATGTTTCAGTTCCCTGCGTTCCCCTCTCATACGCTACTTTACTTACGTATGGATAACTAGATTATTTTCTCTAGTTGAGTTTCCTCATTCGGATATCTATGGATCAATGAATATTTGCTTCTCCCCATAGCTTTTCGCAGCTTATCACGTCCTTCATCGGCTCTTGGTGTCAAGGTATCCTCCCTATGCTCTTAGTAGCTTAACCTCTTTTTGGGTTTTCGTTGCATTGCAACTTTTTAGCTCCCTTATTGAAATTTCTTTCAATACTAGTGCTCTAGTTTACCTTTTCTGGTGGGCTCAAATGGAATCGAACCATCGACCTCACGCTTATCAGGCGTGCGCTCTAACCATCTGAGCTATGAGCCCATATATTAGAGTTTAAGTCAATTGTTGTCTTCTGTAATGAGCTTCACTCTATTTTTAATGTACTACAAAGTACATTGAAAAATAAATAATAGACTCTTATGAGTTTCTCCTTAGAAAGGAGGTGATCCAGCCGCACCTTCCGATACGGCTACCTTGTTACGACTTCACCCCAATCATTGGCTCTACCTTCGACTGCTGCCTCTTAGGTTAGCTCACAGGCTTCGGGTATTTCCAACTCTCATGGTGTGACGGGCGGTGTGTACAAGGCCCGGGAACGTATTCACGGCAGTATGCTGACCTGCCATTACTAGCAATTCCAGCTTCATGAAGGCGAATTTCAGCCTTCAATCCGAACTGAGACTATTTTTTTGAGTTTTGCTCCACATCACTGTCTCGCTTCTCTTTGTTATAGCCATTGTAGTACGTGTGTAGCCCAAGACATAAAGGGCATGATGATTTGACGTCGTCCCCACCTTCCTCCGATTTATCACCGGCAGTCATATTAGAGTTCCCGACATTACTCGCTGGCAACTAATATTAGGGGTTGCGCTCGTTGCGGGACTTAACCCAACATCTCACGACACGAGCTGACGACAACCATGCACCACCTGTATA
>MNRL01000003.1:30326-30557 GCA_001915925.1 Clostridium sp. CAG:354_28_25 | reverse complement strand
TTGCGTCGAATTAAACCACATACTCCACTGCTTGTGCGGGCCCCCGTCAATTCCTTTGAGTTTCAACCTTGCGGCCGTACTCCCCAGGTGGGATACTTACTGCGTTTGCGACGGCACAGAAGACTTAATATCCCCTACACCTAGTATCCATCGTTTACGGTGTGGACTACCAGGGTATCTAATCCTGTTTGCTCCCCACACTTTCGTGCCTCAACGTCAGTTACTGTCCAG
>MNRL01000003.1:29907-30163 GCA_001915925.1 Clostridium sp. CAG:354_28_25 | reverse complement strand
CCGTCTACGCACCCTTTACACCCAATAAATCCGGATAACGCTTGCTCCCTACGTATTACCGCGGCTGCTGGCACGTAGTTAGCCGGAGCTTATTCTACAAGTACTGTCTTGTTTCTTCCTTGTCTAAAATGGTTTACAATCCGAAAACCTTCTTCCCATACGCGGCGTCACTGCGTCAGAGTTTCCTCCATTGCGCAATATTCCCGACTGCTGCCTCCCGTAGGAGTCTGGGCCGTATCTCAGTCCCAATGTGGCC
>MNRL01000003.1:0-29705 GCA_001915925.1 Clostridium sp. CAG:354_28_25 | reverse complement strand
CGTTTATCCTGAGCCAGGATCAAACTCTCTTATTTTGGTATCTATATTTACTCTTTCGAGTTATATAAATCAAGTTTGCTTTTCTAGCTTTGAATTTTTATTTTTTTTGGTAGTATATTACTACCGCTGGTTGTTTTCTCATTTTGAATCTATTATTTACTTTTCAATGTACTTTTTCGTTCTGGTTGGAACGTTTTGTATTATATTACCTTTCACATCCTTTGTCAACACTTTTTTTGAATTTTTTTAAAATATTTTTTTAAGTGTTTTTGAGGCAAAAATAAAATTAGTAATTTACTTCATTATCTCTTTTCTTGGTGCCTCTTAATTACTAATTCTTTACATTTCTATGTGTTTTTCTCTCTTGTTACTCGGTCTTTAATTATATTACCATATCACCTTTTTATTGTCAACATATTTTTTCATTTTTTTTAATATTTTTTTGTTTGAATTTATTATGTCGAACTTTTAATCCTTTAACTAGATAATTTAAGAGGCATAATACAGATTCTACCTCTTAAATTTCTACTAATATAATATCTTCTCCTATACATTTTACATTCTCCCACGGAATTGTAATTTCATTACCTGTAGAAAATATATTAAGCATTTTATTACTTCCTGGAACAATTATAGAAGTAATATTTCCCGTGCCTAAATCTGCGCAGACATCTTGTACAAAACCTAATCTTTTTCCGTCCTTTATATTTATCACTTCTTTATGTTTAAAGTCTAAGCCTTTTTTCTTCATTTTATCACCTCTTATCATATTTATATGAGTTGATAATTTATATAATAACCTTCCTTCTTATATCTCTAGTTATATAATCTTTTTATATGACTTATCGCACTTTTTTCTAATCTTGAAACTTGTGCCTGTGATATTCCGATTTCTTCTGCCACTTCCATTTGTGTTCTTCCATCAAAAAATCTTTTATTAATTATCATTTTTTCTTTATCATTTAATTTTTTCATTAGCTCTGCTATTGTTATACTTTCAGTCCATCTTTCATCAGTATTCTTACTATCACTTACTTGATCTATTATAAATATATTTTCTGTTCCATCGTTAAATACCGGTTCTTGTAAAGAAACCGGATCTTGTATCGCTCCCAAACTTAATGATACCTCCTCTGGTTCTACTTCTAATTCTTTTGCTATTTCTTCTATTGTTGGCTCTCTATTATTTTCCTTTAAGAACTTATTTTTAAAAGCGATACTTTTATATGCCAAATCTTTTATTGATCTACTCACTCTTATAGAGTTATTATCTCTTAAATATCTTCTAATCTCTCCTATTATCATTGGTACCGCATAAGTACTAAATTGAACATTTAAATTTATATCAAAATTATCAATCGCCTTTATTAATCCGATACATCCAATTTGGAATAAATCATCTGCACTCTCTGCTCTTCCTGAAAATCTCTGTACTACACTTAACACTAATCTTAAATTGCCATTAATAAATTTTTCTCTTGCATCCTTATCTCCATTTTTTATCTTTAATAATAATTCTTTCTTTTCTTCATTTGACAATATAGGTAATTTTGTAGTATTTACACCGCATATTTCAACCTTATTTATCAAATAAAAAACCTCCTTTGAAATTACTTATTTTAAGTATTTCCAAATTCGGTTTTTTTATTCCATATTAATTTCAACCTATTTTACTCGAAATTTCTTTTTTCATTTTCCCAATAATCTTTTTTTCTAATCTCGATATATAGCTTTGTGATATTCCAAGCATATCGGCAACTTCCTTTTGTGTTTTTTCATCCCCTGTTGTGAATCCAAATCTAAGTTCCATAATGCACTTTTCCCTTTTATTCAATTTAGCTATTGATTCTCTTAAAAGTTTTTTATCTATTTCTTCCTCTATTCTTCTTGAAGTGACATCACTATCTGTTCCTAAGACATCCGAAAGTAATAATTCATTTCCATCACAGTCTTGGTTTAACGGTTCATCAATTGATACTTCGCTTTTTAGCTTATTACTTCTCCTAAGATGCATTAAAATTTCATTTTCAATACACCTAGAAGCATATGTTGCTAATTTTATTTTTTTATCTACTTTAAAAGTATTAACACCCTTCATTAACCCTATTGTTCCTATCGAAATTAAATCTTCTAAGCCCACACCCGTATTTTCAAATTTTTTAGCTATATATACAACTAACCTTAAATTTCTTTCTACTAAAACTTTACGAGCTTCCTTTTCTCCCTTTTCTATCCTATCTAATATCTCTTGTTCCTCTTCTGGAGTTAATGGTGGTGGTAATGTTTGGCTTCCTCCTATATAAAATATAGGTAAAGCTTCAATCTCTTCATTTTGGTTTATGTATTTAGCATAGATTGTACTTATACTATTTTTTAATTTTTCGATTAAATTCATAATTGCACTCCTCCTCATATAGTAGATCTATTCCGATTAGTGCATCATATCTTTTTCTTCTTGAAAATTCCTTTTCATATATTCCTATAATTACATCTTTAATTTCATTATTATCTACAATAATTTTATTTGATTTTATTCCTATTAACATTCCATGTTCATTCCCTAATGACTTAAAAGGGATTACTTTTATCCTATTTTCAAATGGCTTTATATCTCCAAGTCTATCACCTCCTAAAATGTTTTTAATATCTTCTAAAATTTCCTGTGGTATTACGTTTTTTAGGCTTCTTTTAGTCGCAACAATAACTGGCTTTTGACTTATCGGATCTTTTAACATGTTTCCTGTATCTAATAAAGCTTTTATTTTAGTTCTTTTGTTTCCAATAAACACTTCAATATCATAAAAAATATTCTTTTGGGTAATTTTCGATTTTACATTATTGATAGTAATTTTTATTAGAATTATTCCTAGTATGAGTCCAATTGAAGAAAATAAGATTGGGAAATCTACAATTGTAGCTCCATTTACTGTATTTATTTTATAGCCATTCACTAAATATGATATAGCTATAGACGCTCCTCCTGTGGTAATTGAAACCAAATAAAAAATCGCTAATGTTTCTAAAAACTTTCTAATGTCCTTTGTTGGATAAATTATAAAAATCATTACTATAGATAATATTATCTTACTAATAATATTGTCTGACACAATTATTGACACAATAGCATACACACTTCCACATATTGCCGAAAGTAATATTCTAAAATATGATACCTTTATTTTCTTTAATAAAGTGGTTACATATAAAATTACATAATTTATAATTAAATTTTCTATAAACACTATATCTGCATATACAATCAATATGTCCACCTCGTAAGACATATTTTATTACTTTTATTCTTAAAAGTGTGTCATTTCTTAGGGGCGAAAAAAAGAAATAATCTACTACTTTCGATTATTTCTTTTAATTAATTATATTTCTATATTCCATTTTGACTATTTTTGTTTCTTTCTTAAGAAAGATGGTATATCTAAGTCATTTGAATTTGAGCTGTTGTCAGAACTTGTTGGAATTGAGCTTACCTTTTTGTCCCAAGCTTTAGAAACTAAACTATCAACGTTCATATTAGGCATATTTTTCTCTTTTTCAAATTCTGTAGCTATTACTGTAATTACGATTTCATCTTTCATATCTGGATCTATTACTGCACCAAATATAATATTAGCTTCTGGATCAACACTTCTTTGTACTAATTCTGCTGCAGTATTAACTTCATGCAATCCTAAATCTGGTCCACCTGTAATGTTTATAATAACTCCTCTTGCACCTTCTATTGATGTTTCTAATAATGGACTTTCTGTTGCTTGTTTTGCAGCATCTTCTGCTCTATTTTCTCCTGATGCTCTACCAATACCCATATGTGCCATACCAGTATTTAACATTATTGTTTTTACGTCAGCAAAGTCTAGGTTTACAAGACCAGGAACAGCAATTAAGTCTGAAATACCTTGAACACCTTGTCTTAATATTTCATCTGCCATTCTGAATGCTTCTACTATAGATGTTTTTCTATCTATAATTTGTAATAATTTATCGTTTGGTATTACAACTAATGTATCTACTTTAGTCTTTAAACTTTCAATTCCTCTATCAGCTTGTGATAATCTCTTTTTACCTTCAAATGTAAATGGTTTTGTAACAACACCAATTGTTAATATTCCCATTTCTTTTGCTATTCCTGCAACTATAGGTGCTGCACCAGTTCCTGTTCCACCACCCATTCCGGCAGTAACAAATACCATATCTGCTCCTCTTAAAGCTTCTGATATTTCAGATTTGCTTTCTTCTGCAGATTGAGCACCAATATCTGGATTAGCTCCTGCTCCTAATCCTCTTGTTATCTTTTCTCCTATTTGAATTTTAGTTCCTGCTTTAGACATTTGAAGAGCTTGTCTATCTGTGTTAACTGCTATAAACTCAACTCCTCTAATTCCACAATCAACCATTCTGTTTACTGCATTATTTCCAGCTCCACCTACACCAATTACTTTAATAGTAGCTGTTCCATCTAACATTTTTTCATTTTCGTCAAAGTCCATCATACAGTTTTTCCTCCCAATCTATTTTTATTTTTTATTTATTAACATTTTTATTAAGAATAGAAAAATTCTTTGATTCTTTCTAATAAAGTTTTAAAAAATCCTTCTTCTGATTTTGTATCTATACTACTTGATACTGTTTTAGTAAATGGTCTTGATGCTATATATCTAACCAATGCATATGCCACTCTAAACGTTGGTTTTACTGTGCTTATTAATCTTCCTGTAGCTATTTTAACTGGTATATTTAAATTGATTTTTCCCGCTACATCACATTTATTTATATTAGTAATTCCTTGACCAGTTAAAACCACATTGTTTATTCTTGTTTTTATACCTTGATTAGTTATATCTTTGTTTACTAAAGAAAAAATTTCTTCGATTCTGGCTTCTATTATCTCGATTAGTTCAGAGCTTTTAATTGTTTTATTTCTATTTTCACCTTTAAAAGTATTTAATAAAATATCATTGTCATTATCTATAAAAGATTTTAAAGCTAATCCATATTGTTTCTTTAGTTTATCTGCTTCTTCTTCTGAAATATTTAATACCAATGCAATATCATTTGTAATACTATTTCCACCAAGTGGGATTGTATTAGTATATAAATATGAGGAACCTTCGAATACACCTATATCTGTATTACCAGCACCCATATCTAGTATCATAACATTATCATGTAATTCATTATTATCTAAAATTAAATTTCTTTGTGCTAATGTTGTTGGCACTAACCCATCTACATCTATTCCAGCTTTTTTAAATATCGCTGATATTTGTCTTACATATTCTTTATCTGCTAATATAATTTGAGCTTTTAAAGTAAAGTTTGAGCTCAAACTTCCTACTGGATCTTCTGTAGTCTTTCCAGTATCTAAAATAAATTTATCTGGGACTATATCTATTGAGACTTTTCCTTCTGGAATATCTATATCTTTAACTTGCATAATTGCTGTTTGTACATCTCTTAATGATATTCCTGAATATTTATCTCTTGCTTCTTTTGTTATACTATTTTGTACTATTGTTGTATATTTACCAGGAATAGTAACATATGCAGAGTTTACTCTTAATCCTGATTCATCTTCTATTTTGTCTAATACTTTTACTAAACTATTTGAAACTTCTTCTTCATTAATAATTTTTGTTTTCTTAATACCTGTGCATTTATAGGAACTGCTGCAAATAATTTCTATTTGATTAAAATTATTTACTTCTCCCACAACTGCTGCAATTCTTGAAGTTCCAATATCTATTCCAACGATTATATCTCCTATTGCCAAGTTAGGTCTCCTCCAATTTACTTATCTCTTAACTAGTGATAGAATATTATATTTTAAATAAAATGTCAATAGTTGTTGTTATATTTTTGTAACCTTTTTGTAATAATGATGTAATAAAATATTCGTTATAAATTTTGACATTTTTCGCCATAAAATGATAATTAATAAAAGGACTAATGTCCTTTTATTAATATTCTATTTATTTTTCAGTTCTCCTTCTTATATTTGTGCGTTTTTTCATATTTTATGCTTTTTTAATTGATTTCTCTTTTTGTTTTTTCTCCATCCAATTAGTCCATTTTTCAATATAGTATCTACGTATTATAGCTAAATCTATAAATATTCTACCTACAAATACTATAATGGCTGCAAGAGAAATATCGACATTTAATTTATTTCCTAAATATGTTAATAAAACAGCTGTTATACTATTTATAAAAAATCCTGAAACAAAAACTTTCATATCGAAATTCTTTTGTACTACAGATTTTATACCTCCAAAAACTGAGTCTAGTGCTGCCATTATTCCAATAGCTAAATATCCAGAAACAGAATATGGTATTAATGGTGAATTAAGTCCTAAAATTGCACCTATTATACATCCAACTAAGATCGCTATTAAAACCAATTTAATTCCTCCTCTTTTAATCTATAGTAATTCCCTCATCTATCTCGAAATCACCATTATATTTTAAAATCTTAATATTGTTATCTTCTGTAATTGATATATTTTTCCCATTTGATGTCATATCATCAGAAAAACCACCTTTAGCAGTAATACCACTTTCTAAGTATTTCTGATTTCCAATTACTTGTATGGTATAAGGTGAAGATAATCTTGTACCATTAACCACTATGTAAGAATCTACATCAGCAAACTCTGTTAAATTAGTTACCCTTTGTCCATTAACAGATATTGCTTCTGCCTCTGCAGTCTTTAGTTCATTCATTAAATTTATTAAATCTTCTGCAATTATGTTAGAGGTACCATCTGATAAATTTATTATAATTCCTGCTCCCTCTACATCAGTCTTTCCCAAATACAAATCCGCTTGTTGCAATTCCTTATCTAACAGTTCTGAAGAAGCTTGAGTATCATCGATCTTATTTTTATATTCCTCTAAATTTGCTTTAGCTTGTTCTAACTGATTTGAAGTATCTTCATATCTACTTTGCCAAGATTCTAACTCTTGTCTTAGCTCCCCTTCTCTTTTCGTAGTTAAAGAAGTAATATCTGTTTGATTAACGACTTTAAATTGCATAAACATTATATATACCAGAATAAAACACATTATTCCTATAATTACTGTCATCGTGATTTTACCTTTTTTTATTTCTTTCAAGATTAGTTTCACCTCCTACTCTACTTCTTTTGCATATTTATAATTAATAACACCATTATATTTTTCTATCGTTAAATTACTTTGTTTTTTTACTTTTATATCTATTCCATAATCTTCTCTTAACCAATCTATGTATCCACCAGGTCTTTCTAGTGTGTCAAAACTTCCACCAATTGCTTTTATAACGAACGGTGTACCTACAATTTCACCATTTACCCTTGTAATGTTGCCAGCACAATTAATTGAAGTAGTAGGAATTATTCTTTGGTCATTTATTGATATTGCTATTGCTCCTGCATTTTTTAATTCATTTACAATTTTTAATAAGTCAATTTCATGAACTAAATAATTACTTATATCATCTCCAGCAGTTACAGAAGAAACACTTGCATTTTTATTATCATCTAAAGTTACTATAACACCTTCACCTGTAACATCATTTAAACCTAATATTGCATTATCTTTTTTAAGTTCTTCTTGCTTTTCTGAAGCACTACTATCATTATCTGTTACTTTTGTTCTATATTTCTCTAATTCCTTATTTACTTTTTCTAGTTCTGCAAATGCATTATCATATTTTTCTTTACTTTTTAGTACTTGATCTCTTAAGTCATTATTTGCATAGTCTGGATTTGAAATACTAATATTGCTTTGTACAGTTCTAATTTGAACTACTATTCCAGATGTTAATAAAATACATAATATGCCTATTACTATACTTATACTTAAATTCTTTTTGTTATATTTGATTTTCAAAATAACCCTCCTTTATACATTTTCTCTAAAGTATGGCATCTTATTTGAATCGTTAATAAATATTTGTCCGCTTTTACCTTCTTCTCTGGTTAATATTTCTTTTAATGTTACAATTTTATCATTTATATTTGTATCATCTCCCAAATAAGCTACCTTACCTTTCGAAGGTAATTCAAATTTGTAATCACTATCATTTGAAATATCTATGTATGTAATTATATCATAAATTTCATTACTTTTTGCTGACCTTAAAAATTTCTCTACAGTTAATAATTTATTACAATCTTCATCTACTAATTTGTTTCCTACTTGTATATTCTCCTGGGCTGTTGAATAGCCTCTAATTATAGGTAAATTTGCGTTTTCGTTTGATGTTTCTAATATATTTCCGTTTCCATCTATGTAGACAAAGGCATTTCCATATTCTAACTGATATTTTGCTTCTCTTTCTGTTACAATAATTTCCACGGTATCGGGAATCTTCCTTTTCACTTCTACTGTATCTATATACGCATTTTCTTTTACATTTTCTTCAATTTGTCTAGAGGAAAATCTAAATATATTTTCGTTCATATTTATTTTTGATAAACTTTCTATTTCTTCTGTATTGATTTTACTGTTTCCTTGTACATTTATCTTTTTAATATTAAATACTGGTGAAATAAACAAAAATAGTAATATTCCTATAATTATTGCAAAAAGAAGTAATATTTTCAATATAATTTTTAATATTCTAAATCTTTTTTCTCTTTTTTGTCTTCTTTTTCTTTCTTCTTCATATGGAATACGTTTTACAGGCCTATTTTTCTTAGCTTGTCCTTTTTGTACTGGTCGAACTTTGTTAGGCTCTTTATCGGTTACATCAAACTTATTTTGTGGTCTAACATCTTGTTTTTTATTTTTTTGTTTCTTAACTTTCTTTTTTGACTGATTTTTTCTACCACTCTTTCCATTTTTAGGTGGTAAAACAGTAACTCCTATAACTATCTCATTATCTATATTGAACATATCATCATTCATAGGTTCAGGATTTACCTTTTTTAGTTTCTTTTTAGGGTGCTTCTTTTTATTCTGCACCCTTTTATTTTTATTGTCTTTACTTAAATAATAAAAATCTAATTCATTATTTTTTTTCTTTTTCAATTATTTCACCTTCTCCTACGTATATATTTGCCCCTAGCCTTCGTAATTTTTCATCTATATTTTCATATCCACGTAAAATATATCCTATATTAGATATAATTGTTTTCCCTTTAGCATTTAATGCTGCTAATACTAAAGCTGCTCCTCCTCTTAAATCTGTTGCTTCTACTTTTGCAGCATTATACCTTTTTATTCCTTTTATTATAGCTGTTCTTCCTTCTATTGTTACTCTAGTTCCCATTCTTTTTAATTCAGACAAATACTTGTATCTATTTTCGAATATATTTTCTACTATAATGGACGTTCCTTTAGCTACTCCTAAACAACTTGCTATTATTGGCTGCATATCTGTTGGGAATCCAGGATATGGCATTGTTTTTAAATTGCATGATTTTAATCTATTATTTGCTATTAAATTAATTTCTTTTTCTTTTAAATTAATTTCACATCCCATTTCCTCTAACTTATATACAATTGGGATAATATGTTCTATTCTAACGTTTTTAATAGTTATATTCCCATTTGTAATGGCGGCTGCACATAATAAAGTTCCTATCTCTATTCTATCTGGCATTATTTCATACTCTATATTTGCTTCTAACTTTTCTACTCCAACAATTTTTATATCTTTTGTCCCTGCTCCAGAAACACATCCTCCAAGTTTATTTATATAATTTTGTAAGTCCACTATCTCTGGTTCCATAGCAGCGTTTTTTATATATACTATTTTATTTGAAAGCACTGCTGCCAATATTATATTTTCTGTTGCTCCTACACTTGGAAAATCTAACGTAATCGTGCCAGTTTCCATGTTACTAGAATCACAAAATATTTCTCCATTTTCTTCTTTTATAGTTATACCTAAATCTTTAAAAGCCTTTAAGTGTAAATCGATTGGTCTAGCACCTATATCACACCCACCTGGATATGAAAATGTTGCTTTCTTTACTCTACTTAGTATTGATCCGGCCAAGATTACAGAAGATCTCATTTGCCTCATTAATTCATCAGGAATTTCATAATTTTCTATCTTTCTAGAATCTATTATAATTTTATTTTTGTCTTGGCTTATTTTGCATCCTAATAATCTCATAATATCAAACATAATCTTTGTATCATGAATATCTGGTACATTTTTCAAAACTGTTTTGCCTGTATTTAAAATAGTTGCTGCCAATATTGGTAGTGAGGAATTTTTAGATCCTGAAGATTTTGTTTCTCCTTCTATTTTTTCCCCACCATTTACTATGTAACTTTGCATAAACCTATACCACCTTTCATAACGCTTTTGCTATATATTATGTTTTCTAGTTACAAAAGGTGTGTATTGTAGCTTTTTCTTGTAATATATCAAAAAATAATTTATTCGCAAGCTTTAGCTATTTCTTTACCAAAATCTATGCATTCTTTAATATTTTCTTCTGTTGGTGTCCACATACATCTTAATCCATCATTGATAAGTGTAAAACCAGCTTTTTTTAATTCTTCATTTAACAATTTTACTGCTTCACCACTCCAACCATAACTTCCAAATGCTGCAGCTTTTTTAGTTTTTAATTTTAGTCCTTTAATCATTTCCATTATTCCTGCTATAGAATATAAATATCCATTGTTTACAGTTGGTGAACCAACAACTATTTCTTTAGATTTAAATACTTCTGCTACGATTTCAGTTTTATCTGATTTTGCAGTATTTATTATTTTTACTTCTACTTCTATTTCTTTATTAGCTTCTTTTATTCCTTTAGCAATTGCTTCTGCCATTTTTCTAGTATCATTCCACATAGTATCATATAATATAGTTATTTGATTTTCTGAATAGTTATCTGCCCATTTATAATATCTATTTATTATATCTGATGGATTTTCTCTCCAAATAAGTCCATGGCTTGGGCATATCATATTAATTGGTATATTCATTTTTAAAATTTCATTTATTTTATTTTTTACCATCATACTAAATGGTGCAACAATATTTGCATAATATTTTATTGCTTCACTATATAAAACACATGGATTTATTTCATCTGCATATAAATATTCTGATGCAATATGTTGTCCAAAAGCATCATTACTAAATAATATATTTTCTTTATCCATATAAGTAAACATTGTATCTGGCCAATGAAGCATTGGAGCTTCTATAAATGTTAGTGTATGTTTTCCTATATTTAATGTATCTCCTGTTTTTACAGTTACAAAATTCCAATCTTCATGGTATTGTCCTTTTATTGATTTAACACCATTTGCTGTACAATAAATTGGAGTATTTGGTATTTCTTTCATAAGTTTTGGCAAACTTCCACTATGATCCACTTCTCCATGATTTGCAATTATATAATCTATTTTATTTAAATCGATTTCTTTCTTTAAATTTTCTACAAATTCTTCGTCAAATGGTTTCCACGCTGTATCTATTAAAACAACTTTTTCATCTTCTATTAAATAACTATTATATGATGAACCATTTATTGTGTTATATTCATCTCCATGAAATTTTTTAAGCTCCCAATCTGTCTTTCCAACCCATTTTACATATTCGTTAATTACTTTTGACATATTAATCCTCCTTATATATCATTTTTTTAATATTAGCTATTTCCTTTTTCGCTTGTAAGTATCCATATTTATAGCATTTATTAGCTTGTTTAAAATCAAATGGATTAACATCTTGTGTATCGATTTCTATTACATAATCTGCTTTTTTTACTTCTTCTCCTTCAATCTTTGAAAACATTATATCAATCGCTTTATTTAATGTTGAGCGTAATCCAATCGTTCTTGATGTCTTATTTAGTTTAAATCTTATAGCGATAACTTTATCTGCACCTATTTTTTTTACTTCTTCAACAGGTATATTATCCAGTATTCCACCATCTACAAATTTATGTTTATTATAAATACATGGTGCAAAAATAGCTGGGTATGACGAACTTGCTCTTACCGCTACAGATATATCTGCTTTATTCAAATATTTGTCATTTATTTTTTCCATGTTAGTAAAAACATATTTTTCTGAATCTCTTAAATCAACTGCTGGAATAACTATTGGAACTTTTAAATCTTTCAATTTTTTTATCTTTTTATATTTTCCAGCCTCTTCTATTGCAAATGCAATATTTTCTCCAGAATATAAACCTCCTGCTTGTATACTTAGCAATTTTTTTCCTCTCGGATCTGTGTACATTGCACTGTTTTTAAATATTAACTTTGAAAAGTAATTAAATAATTTTAGCATTTCGTTTGGAGTATATTCCATCGCGTAAAGAGCTGCCACAATACTTCCTATACTCGTACCACCTACAATATCCACTTTTATATTTTCTTCTTGCAAGGCCTGTATTACACCTATATGTGCAGCTCCCTTTATTCCTCCACCAGACATAGCTAATCCTAATTTCATTTAATCACCATCCTTACATTTTAATAACTAATTTATCAAATTTAGATTTTATATATTTTTCTAATTTCATTGTAAATTCATCAGATTTTATTTCTTTTTTGGCAACCATATCTAAACCTTTTTCCCAACTTGCTGTTAATTTTGGATTTAACATATCTGGCATAGAGTAATTTACTATATCATAAATTGCTTCACCCTTATTGGTAGGAGTTATTATTTGTGTTTTTGAATTTATTGCAATATATTTTATCTTTTCCAACTTTTTTATAATTTCTGCTCTTGTTGCACTTGTCCCTATTCCTGCACCTTTTATTTGTTCCCTTAATTCTTCATCTTCAATTAATTTTCCTGCATTTTCCATAGCAAGTATTATTGACCCAGAATTATATCTTGAAGGTGGTGAAGTCTCTGCATCTTTTGTTTCGAAATTTTGTACATTGATTTTTGAATTTTTCTTTAAGGTTGTCAAAATTGAGATGTCATTATCTTCTGAATTCTTGGCTTTAGTTGGTTTTAATATTTCTAAATACCCTTCTTTGGTACAAACTTTACCATTTGCAAAAAATGACTCTTTATCTATATCTATAGTTACCGAAACTTTGCTATATTCTGCAGCCGGATAAAATATTGCTAAAAATCTTTTTACGATTAATTCATAAATATCTTTTTGTAATTTTGGTAATTTATCATAATTATCATACCCTTGCCCAGTTGGAATTATCGCATAATGATCTGTTATTTTACTATCATTTACATATTTTGTTTTTATTAAATTAGTAGAATATTTCTCGTCAATCATCTTTTTTAAATAGCCTTGGATTTCTTCATTTTTAAACCCTTTAGTAATTCCATTTAAGTTTTTCGTAATCTCTTTTGCAACTGCAGTTGAAAGAACTCTCGCATCTGTTCTTGGATATGTTACTAATTTATTTTCATATAAGTTTTGTATAATTTCTAGTGTTTCATCAGGCTTTATTTTGAATCTTTTTGTACATTCATTTTGAATTTCTGCTAAATTAAATAATAATGGTGGATTTTCCTTTTGTTTACTTTTCTTAACTTCTTTTACGATTGCCTCTTTATCTTTTAATGATAAAATAAAGGCTTTTGCATCATCCAATTTTTTGAATCCATTATCATTGTATAATTTGTTAGAATTATACAATTTTGAATCTTCAGTTACTTTCCACTCTGCTTCAAAATTAGATTTTTCATCTCCAAATTTTCCTATTATTTTATAATATTTAGTTTTAACAAAATTTCGTATTTCTCTTTCTCTAGAAACTACCATTCCAAGTACACATGTCATAACTCTTCCTACTGAAATAGATGCTTTATCTTCATTTATTTCTTTTGCAAGTTTCCTACCATAAATAATTGAAAGTAATCTCGAGAAGTTGATTCCTATTAAATAATCTTCTTTTGCTCTTAAATATGCTGCATCTGATAAACTATCATATTCTGATAAATTTTTTGCATTTTTTATTCCTTTTATTACTTCTTCCTCTGTTTGTGAATCTATCCATACTCTTTTTTTAGTTTTCCCTTCTGGATGTATCATCTGATCTACTAAACGATATATATATTCCCCTTCACGCCCAGAGTCGGTACTTACATATATAGTTTTAACATCTTCTCTATTTAATAGTTCTTTTATTATATTAAATTGTTTTTGTACATTTGGAATAACTTCATATTTCCATTCCTTTGGTATAAATGGTAGGGTATCTAATCTCCAGAATTTTAGTTTTTCATCATATTTTTCTGGATAACTCATTGTTACTAGATGTCCTACACACCATGTAACTATCCATTCACTACTTTCTAAGTATCCGTCTTTTCTTGTAGTATTTATTTTTAATGCTTTTGCCATTTGCATAGCTACAGATGGCTTTTCTGTTATTAGTATATTTTTATCCATTGTACTCTCCTTACTGCTGTTTAATTATATAGTATTTGGTAAGAAATTACAATGTCTAAAATGTGATTTATTAACACTGTTTTTATTATAATAAGAAAACCCACTAGTCAATAATTCGATTATTGATTAGTGGGTTTGTAGCTGGTTAGAAATTAGAAAAAGAATCCGGCATCATTCTTATGAATGATGTTAAAACCAGTTCGACCATCTGTAGTCGAAATAATCTGTACGCCTTTTTTGAGGCTTGTACTTTTCACCTGAAATGATACCGGTTCAGTACAGAGTTCACCTGCTTTTGCAGTCAGAGCTTCGGGAATATTTACTTCTCTTCCGCCTTTAACTTTTCCCAAAAGTGTCTGTGCTTTCTCTAAGAGTCCAGAATTTTTACTGCAGCAATAATCGCCAACTCTTAATCTTCTTCCTGCCTGAAAAACAAAATCTTTTTCGTTAAGATTCAGTTCATCAATAGCTGAAGCATTCATCGGATTATTACCAACAATTTCAGGTCCTTTTCTTTCGTCCCACTCTGGATCATAGGGTATGAGATATCCTACATGACCTTCTGTGGTTACGACATAGTTAAAAGTTCCCTCGTATCCTGCATCATCACCGGTACGCATAAATTCCATATTCGGTTGTCCCTGTAAAAGAGCATATCTCTTTTCATTTTTCTTCTGAAATACCATTATTGGTATTTTTCTATACAACTTTTTTATGCCAAAAAATGAACTACTAGTGACGATTAGGAAATCAGTGTTTTCGACCTTAATATTTTCGCTCTTAAATGCCATAAATCTGGCCCACTGACTAAATGAAACTCTTTCTGTTGAAATCAAATTGAGCTCTTTTTCCTTTTTTTCCACCTTTGGATTGGCATCATGCCGCCCCTGATTTAATGTCCGATTCATAATTATACTCCTCCTTTTTTCTATTTTCATGAATCTTCAACTTCTTTGTTACATTTTTATTTTAACATAATTTACATAATTATGGCAACCCTTGTTAGCTAACATATCTAATATATACAGTATTTTTCGCCATTAATGTTCTCTATAAAAGCAAAAAGGCGCTTTACATCAGCGCCCTTTGCTTACACATTATACCCCCAGCTTCCATCTTCATCATATATGATCTGATATAGACCATACACCCCGTCAATGACTCTTTCGACGTTTATTGGCATTTCTATGATCTGCCCGTCTACTAGAACTTTCTCAAAGAAGAAATCTCCGGGTTGCATTTTCTTACCTGTAAACGCAACAAATACTCCTTCTTCTATATGAAGTTCTGCTTTAATACCAACAGGCTCACGAAGTTTCTTCCTTACATTAAGTCCTTCTAGGTTTACTCCGACTTTTGAAGGTATTGCTTCTTCAATCAAAATATCATAAGTGCCTTCTTTACCAAATATTTTGGCACTCATACTTATGAATTTTAATTTTATATCTCTGTTGCTTATCTCCTCTAGGTAAGCATTTAATCCTTGCTTATCTACTTGGATATGCCGCAAAGACATCTCGGGTTTTGGAAATTCTCCTTTCAATTCTCCTTTCTCTTGTTGTAATTCATCTTTGAAAAAAACTTTGCCATTTTTAACAATGATTTCCCGCATGTGTTGTTTCCTCCCCTTATCAACTTTTTTGATAGCTAACTATTATTATACTAGTTTTACATAATTTATTCAACTCTAATTTACTTATATCATTGGATTTTTTTGATTTTCTTTCAAAAAACCTTGACTTTTTAGGGTTCTTGTATTAAAATTATTATGCTAATTTTATGAATTAGCCTTAAAATAGTCAATAAGTAATAATTATATAAGCCTCTCCCCGGTAGTTTATATATTTAAAGCTTATTATATAAATTAAAAATTTGAATGGAGGGTAATTTTACCATGAATAATACTACATATAGTGTAAAAGGAAATGAAATCGAAAGTAAATGGTATATTTTAGATGCAGCAAATAAACCAGTTGGTAGAGTTGCAACAGAGGCTGCAAGATTATTAAGAGGAAAACACAAACCAACTTATACACCAAACTTAGATGTTGGTGATCACGTAATTATAATAAACTGTTCAGAAGCAACATTTACAGGAAAAAAATTAGATCAAAAATTCTATAGACGTCATTCTGGATATCCAGGAGGATTAAAAGAAACTTCTGCAAGAGTTATGATGGCAGAAAAACCAGAAAGAGCAATGATGATTGCAGTTAAAGGAATGCTTCCACACAATTCTTTAGGAAGAAAAATGTTAAAGAAATTAAGAGTATATGCTGGTAGCGAACATGAAAACATGGCTCAAAAACCAGAAATATGGAATTTCTAATATAGAATTATAGGGTATATCCCTTAAAAGATTAAGGAGGAATTTTTAAATGGCAAAGGCAGGAGAAAAAATAATGTTCTATGGAACAGGTAGAAGAAAAAATGCAATAGCTAGAGTTAGATTAGTTGAAGGAAAAGGAAATATAACAGTAAACGGAAAAAATTTAGATGAATATTTTGGTTTAGAAACATTAAAATATATTGTAAAACAACCTTTAAACGTAACAAATACAGCAGATAAATTTGATGTTATTTGTAAAGTTCAAGGTGGAGGATTTACAGGTCAAGCAGGAGCTATAAGACATGGTATAGCTAGAGCTTTAAATGAAGCTAATTCAGAATACAGACCAGCTTTAAAATCAAACGGTTTCTTAACAAGAGATCCTCGTATGAAGGAAAGAAAGAAATATGGTCTTAAAAAAGCTAGAAAAGCTCCACAATTTTCAAAGAGATAATATTTATCAAATATATACTTCGGAAGTTTTATACTTCCGAAGTTTTTTTATTTTTACATTATCTAGAGATAGAAGTAGCTGATGCAGTTGTTAAATTTCTTACTGGTGCCATTAATACTTTTCCTGTACCTCTATATACATTTACAAGTCCTTCCCCTGAAACAGCTGAACCAATTAAACTCTTTGTAGATTTTTCTACCGTAAAGTTAAGTCCTTTAGACCATGCAACAGCAAAGTTTCCATCTATTCTTAATACATCATTTTGCAATTCTACTTCTACTAATTCTTCTCTTGGTACAGGTGATTCTAATGCTACAAATCCATTTCCTGAAAGACTTAAATTAAATAATCCTTCATTTCCTAGTACTGCTGAAGATAAATTACTACGCATAACAACGTTTTGTTGAATCTTAGATTCACAAGCTAAGAATAATCCATCATCTAAAACAATTCCACCATCCCAGCTTGATAAATCTTCTAGTAAAATATGTTTATATGTAGGTTCTAAAACTAACATTCCTGTTCCTTTATATTTTGGCTTCACAGCACTTTCTTTAGTAACACTACCTTTTATTGCCTTGCCAAAAAAATCTCCGACTCCTTTAACATCTGCCACAGCTTCAACATTACCAACAGACCATTGCATTGCACCTGAGCTTATTGTATATTCATTATCTTCTAAATTTATAAGTAATTGTCTTTTTCTTACATTCATTCTTGAACAATAATAAGCTGTTATAGCAGTTGATGGCATTACACTTAAATCACTCATATATTCTATAACCTTCATTCCAGCTTTTGCATCTGCTACTCGAATATCATCATTATCTTGTAAATTATTAATTCTATACATAATAATTACTCCTTCCATTATAAAATTAAATTGATTATATAGATAATAAATATTATTGTCAATTAATTTTTTTTGATAAGCAAAAAACAGTTGCAAAACCTACAGGTTCTGCAACTGTTCGCGGTGAAAGAAGATTAGTAAATTAAAATTGCAACTGCCCCTTTAGAGCAAATTACATTTCGAGTACTGTTATAATTATATGAGGCTATTATTCTGCCTTCTTTGTTCTTGTATTCTAAAGGTAATTCTGTATAACCATTATTGACTACCACAATAATTTTTTTGTAATCTACTTGGTCATCTTTTTCATTAGCATTTATCCTCTCGAACACAAACTTGTCTTTGGTTAGTTCCAAGACATTTGTAGCTGCTGTTCGTAAAAATTTGTATTCTCTACGAATCTTCAGCATTTTCCTTTTATGTGACAGGATATCTTTGTCGATTCTTTTCCACGGAAAAGATTTCCTGTTGGCAAGATTTCCATATCCCTGAACACCAACTTCATCTCCATAAAAGATGGAAAATATTCCTGGCCAAAATGTTAAAATAAAATCGTGTAATTTTAACATTTCTTTAGCCTTTTTATATACATCTTTTGGTAAGATATATGTGGATTGCCATTGTCTACCATATTCATCTTTAAGGTTCCAAGGCCATTCTCTTTGCTCATCTCCTTGCTCTCTAAAATATCCTTCATTAGCAAACAGATTTACCTGTCTACTCATGTCATGAGTAGATGTAAAGTTCATTTCGGTAAAAATTGTATCATTTGGATACTCCTCAAATTCCTCATTGATTTTTTCTTGCAGATAAACTTCATCTTGCAAATTCAGATAATCCATTACTGGAGCCATCAGATAGTAATTCATAGTTGAATGAGCACTCTTTCCATCAGAAATATAGCTTCTATTCATTCTGAATGGATTTTTCCAGACCTCGATTATCATAAGAAAGTCTGGTTTATTTCTTCTGCAAGCATCTGCCATGAGATTAATAAAATAATCAGTCAAGTCATCGGCTACATCAATCCGAATTCCATCAATTCCAAGTGAGAATAACCAATCAATTATTCCTCCTACTCCACATATATATTCTTGGAATTCTTTAGAGTCTTTATCAAAGACTACTTCGTCTGGTATATTCCACCAATAATCAAAAATTATTTTACCGTTCTCAATCCTAGTCTTGAAAAATGGAAAGTATCTTGAATTCGAGCCTTGATATGCACCTAGTTCTTCGTACATTCCAGACTTATTGTAATATTTACTGTCCTTGCCAGCATGGTTAAACGCTACATCCACAATTCCTTTCATATGCCTACGGTGAATAGCTTCGAATAAACTTTTAAAATCCGCTTCATCACCAAAATATGGGTCGAGCATTTCATAATCGTCTGCATCATATTTGTGGTTAGAAGAAGCTGTAAATATTGGACTAAAATACACTATATCTATTTTTAATTTTTTAAGATAATCCAATTTACTTTTTATTCCTCTAAAATTTCCACCATATGAATCTCTTGCCCATTCTCCATTTTCATCTGGTCCCACTAGTGGTGCTTCATTCCAAACTTTATGAATTTTTCGCTTTCCGAACTCTTCAATTGGCAAACTGTAATCTCTACAAAACCTATCAGGCATTATATGATACATTGTTGCACCTTTCGCCCAGTCAGGTACATAAAAATTAACAGACAGTTTAGAAAATTCGGTCTCATACCATTTTGTCCATTCAGACATAAATGAAAACTTATACCTATAAATCGCCCTGATCTTAAGAAAAATTTCCTTTTCAAAATAGGCAAATTCATCGTCTTGTTTCATATATTCCAAATGTACTTCCTGTGCTGTATTACCAATAATTAGTACTTTTACTTCATCGAGCCAGCCATATATACGCATACTAATCCGTACATTAAATTTAACTTTTACTCCTTCTTTCTTCCTCTCTCGCTGTTGTACACTATGGTAAAATCCTTCCATAGTAACATCTCCTTTCTTAGTCAAAGAAATAAATCTATATCAACTCCTTTACACCAATTATAACTTTATTATCTTTTTTTTAGTTTGTCAAACTTCTTAAAAGGCGTTTTTTATATGGTTTACTACATAATGCTCTTTTATTTGATAAATCTCTATCACATCAAACCTAATTTCAGAAAATTGTATTTTTTCTTTATATAAGTAGTATTTCGTACATTCTTTTATCTTATTTATCTTAATTTCATCTATAGCATCTATTGGATTTCCAAATCTATTATTACTTCTCGCTTTAACTTCTACTATAACAAGAGTTCTATTATATGAAGCGATTATATCTATCTCTCCTCTTCTGTTTCTATAGTTTCTTTTTAAAATCGTATATTTCATTTTTTCTAAATAACGTGTAGCTGTATCTTCTCCTATCTTTCCTAATTTATTCATACCTTTACAAACATATCTCCTGGTAATGCTCTAATATATTCATTTAACTCTAACATAGTTAATTGTTCACTAACATCTTGTATTGGTAGTTCTGCTCTTCTACATATAGTATTAATATCCATTGGCATATTACCAATAATTTTATAAACGTTTTTATATTTAAGAGGAACATCCTTACTTTCATATTTCCATTCCTGTTCAATATCTTTACATTTATTCACATTTATTTCTCTTAATATGTCTTTTACATTAGTTACCAGTTTTGCTCCTTTCTGTATTAATGAATTAGTTCCTATTCCTAATTTACTATCTATATTACTTGGAATAGCAAATACCTTTTTCCCTTGCTTAAAAGCAAAATTAGCAGTAATTGTACTTCCACTTCTGTATCCTGCTTCTATAACTAATACACCAAAAGCTAGTGCACTAATTATTTCGTTTCTCCTCGGAAAATTTTTCATATTAACTTGCTCGTCTGGGGAATACTCCGATATAACACATCCACCATTTTCTAAAATTTTATTAAATAATTTTATATTCTCCTTTGGATATATATTGTTAAAGCCTGAACCTAGAACAGCTATAGTTTTACCGATATTATTCATGGCAGACATGTGGGAAATCGAATCTATTCCTATCGCTAATCCACTTATAATACATATTCCATTTTGAGATAATGCTGTTGAAAATTTTTTTGCTTGTTTCCAACCATATTCACTGCAATTTCTTGCTCCAACAATTGCTATAATTTCCTTATTTAGCAACTCAATATTTCCTTCCACATATAATTTTAATGGTGGTGATTTTAATTTTAATAATTCCTTTGGATATGTATTTTCTTTATAATTTATAGTTATTATTTGTTACACTTCCTTTTTATAAAATTTATTATCAACCTTATATTGAATTGCCTCTGCTATACAAGATACGTCTATCCTCTCTTTATTACTTAAATCTGCAATAGTTCGTGATATTTTTAAAATATTATTATATGTTCTTATATTAAGTTTATATTTTGCATATACCATTTCTAAAAAGCTTTTGCTTTCTTTATCTAATATACAATACTTTTTTATTTGAGAAGTGTTCATTTCGGAATTCGTGCTTATCTTTTCTTTTTCAAATCTTAATAGCTGAATCTTCCTTGCTTCTTCAACTCTTTTTCTAATCACTTCACTTTTCTCTATTTTTTTATTAGTATATATCTCTGAATATTCAACATTTGATATATTTAATTGTATATCAATCCTATCTACTATTGGCCCACTTAGCTTTGATAAATACCTTTTTATTTTAGTTTCCGAACAAGTACAATTTTTTTCTTTACTTCCAAGAAAACCACATGGACAAGGATTCATAGCAGCCATCAAAACAAACTTACACGGATATTGTACAGATGCATGTACTCTATCTAATTTTATAGCTTGCAAATCTAATATAGTTCTTAACATCTCTAATTTTTTACTATCAAATTCTGCAAATTCATCCATAAATAATATTCCTAAATTAGCTAATGTAATTGCACCTGGCATTGGATTTCTCCCACCACCAACAAATGATGCTAAAGTTATATTGGGATTTACCTCTATAAAAGGTCTTCTATTTATAATTTCATTTTCTTTGATTAGGCCAAGTATACTATTAGTTTTCGTTATTTCTATAATTTCATCATAAGTAAGCTTAGGAAATATCGTTATTAATCTCTTGGCAAGCATTGTTTTTCCAACACCTGGCGGACCAATTAATAGACAGTTATGATTTCCTGCCGCCACAATCTCGAGTGCTCTTTTAGCCTTTTCTTGACCATAAATCTCTGAAAAATCCATATCATACTCTACTTTAGCATAACGTTCTATTTGACTTATATTTTTTTCTATGATTATTTTCGAATTAATTTTTTGAATTAAATCTTTTAAAGAATTAACACTTACGATTTCTAAATTATTTACTAACTTAGCCTCATTAATATTAGAATTTGGTATATATACCCTTTTAAAACCATTTTTTTGTGCTGATAAACACATGGGTAATACACCTTTTACAGAATTAACATTTCCATTATAAGATATTTCGCCTATAAAAACGGCTGAATTGATACATTCCTTTTTTATTATTCCTAAATTAATTAAAATTCCTACTGCTATTGCTAAATCAAAAGAGGATCCTTCTTTTCTTATCTCTGCTGGTGCTAAATTTACGCTTATCTTTTTTCCTACTAGTTTTATTCCAGTATTTTTTATAGCAACAGTTATTCTCTCTTTTGATTCTTTTATGCTTGTTCCTAGCATACCTACCATATCCCAATGTGGTATTCCTGCTGATAAATCTACCTGTGCTTCTACTACAGTACCTTCTGTACCATTTAATGCAATTGTATTTACTATTGATAACAAATTTATTCTCCTAAATATAATTATAGATTTATTCTAAACCGTAAATAGACATGTATAATAAATTGGAGTTTATTTAATTATAGGAAAAGCACCACCTCCTACTATTATTAACTTTTTTATTAAGGGTTTTATTTAGATTATAAATTATTTGAAATGAGTTTTGATATAAAAAACGATTTAGAATAAATCTGCTTTTTATATATCACATTATTTCGCGTTTGTAAATAGTTATTTGTTATTTTTCTTTATTATTTTTGATTATCTCGTTTTTTCTTCATTTTTCGACATTTTTCTTGTTTTTAAATATTAAGTTTCTCTGTGGTTTTAATAATTTCTATATAAAACTAATCGAGAAGAGAACTTATCCTAGTTCTCTTCTCCAATAAAATAAATATTGCTGAGCTATTCCTTCTAAATTTCCAAATTTATCATTCGCTAACTGTAATATTTCTTTTTTGCTTACATTTTTCTCATCTTCTTTATGAATATATAAATCATTCATAACTCTCCTTACCCATACATCAATAGGAAATACATCAAATCGTTTTAATGTAGAAAATAGCAAAATACAATCTGCAACTTTCGGACCAACTCCAGAAAGTTTTAAAAGCTCATCTCTTACTTGATTCGTATCTTTTATCTGATTTAATTTTGAAATATCTACGTCCTTATTTAAAATCATTTTAGTAGTCTCATATAATCTTATATCTCTAAAGCCTAATCCTAACTCCCTATATTCTTCTACAGAAACATCTTTTAATTCTTCTACAGTTGGAAAAGTATAATATTTTTTATTATTAAATTCTATTTTTTTTCCATATTTTTTTGATAAACGTTCTATAATCCCTTTAATTCTTGGAATATTGTTATTAGCTGATATTATAAATGAAATTATGGTTTCCCATAAATCTTGGTTTAAAATCCTAATGCCTTCCCCATACCTTATACTCTCTTTCATGTTGTTATCTACTTTGGCTAATGTTCGTTTTATTTCATTATAATCTCTATCTAAGTCAAAATAATCTATTACAGTATTAACAATATCTTTTTCGCAAACACCTTTAAAATATATTCCTTTAGTTGTTTTACTAACATTTATTACATTATTAGCAAAAACTCCCGTATAGCTACCATCTTCTTCCTTATTCCATCTAAAGCATTGTCCACATTCAAATATATCTCTTAAATTAAATGAACTATAATTTTCTAATAAAAATTCTTGTTGCTTCATATATTCCTCCTACTTAAATCCTTTTCCTAAAACTTCTCTGGCATTTGTAATAATTATAAAAGCTTCCTTATCATTTGCTTGTACGATGTGTTTTATTTTTAGTACATCTCCTCTTCCTGCCGCACACATTAATACTAATCTATCTTTATCTTCAAACATTCCTTTCCCATATATTCCAGTTGTTCCTCGTTTTATATGTTCACCTATCTCTTTAGATATTTTATCATTTTTTTCTGATATAATAAATATTAGTTTCGAAAAATCTGTACCTTCTACAATTATATCTATAACCTTTCCCATTAAAATAATAGCTATTGCTGAATATAAGCCAATTTCTATTTCTTTAAAAACAAGCACATTTAACAAGACAATCGAAGAATCTATAATCATTATAAGACTACTTGTTTTTATATTCAAATTATATGTTTTAATTAAATTGCTAACTAGTTCTGTTCCTCCAGTTGTAGCATTTGCATTTAGTACAATGCCTGTACCTATACCTAAGAAAACGCCTCCATATATACTTGCTAAAAAAACATCATTTGTAAAAGCAGGAAATTTGTCTAGGATATCTATAAATAATGAATATACTAACGAGCCTATAACTGAATTTATAACTACTGTCTTTCCTAATCTATAAAATGTAAAAATTAGAATGGGAATATTAATTAAAATATTAACCGTTCCTAATGGAATCTTAAATAAATAATATACTATTGTTGCAATTCCCGTTACTCCTCCTGTCGAGAACTTATTAGGTAATAAAAACATTGATGTCCCAATTGCCATAATTATGCAACCTAATATTATAAAACTTAAATTTTTTAAATAGTTTTTTACCATAAAAATCACCTATATTACAATTATTTGTAGTATAGGCTTTTTTATGCTAGTTCTCATTATCTTCCAAAAAATCTGTGTATGTCTTTAATATTTTCATCTTATAATTTCCTTTTGCTAATTTATTATTTTCCGAAACATGTAACTCTACATCATATACATCTTTTAATTGTTCTAGGTTCTTATTCTCTGCTCCTTTAACATTGTCTACATCTAAGTTATTTACTTCTATTTCAACTTCTTTTACTTTCACATTATATGATTTTATCAGTTCTATTATTCTTTCGTACCAAATTTCACTAGCCACTAAATTTCTAAATTGTACTATTGGCATTTCTTCTATGTACTGACTATCTTCTCCTATTTTAATATTTTTTATTTTAGTATGTGCTATTAATTTTATACTTTCTTTTAATCTTTCTACTATCTGAATTTTTGCTAATGGAGTAAATTCGTTTTGTTCAGCTAATCTTTCTACATTTTTATTATAATCAGCATTACATGGAATCAAAGTCATTTGTTCTGGTTTAAATTTTATAACTTGTCTTATAGTATTTAAATCATCCGCTACTGTACTTTCTGGAAGTCCTAATATCGTTTTTACACTTAATAAAAATCTATATGACTTTATTTTTTTGGCAATTTTTTTTGCATCATCATATTTATAAGCTATGCCAATATTTTTTAATATATAATCATTTGATGATTCTATTGTTAATTCTATCTCTTTTACCTTATACTTTTTTAATAATTTTAAATTATTTTTGTCTATACTATCTGGAGTAGACATTATTTTTATTCCAAAGCCTTTATATTCTTTTAAAACTTTATTAATTTGAATAAGAATTTCTTCTTGTTTTTTTATATTTATACTTGTAAAATCTTCATCTAATATTTCTAGTAAAATTTTTTTATCTTTGTTTTCCGCTAGTTTTTTTGCAATTTCATCAGTTAAGATTTCTTCACTTATTCTTATAGGAATATATATTTTTTCTTTCATATCTCTTCCTCCTGCATTATAGCTGTTCTATTGCTTTTTTCGCAGCTTCCATTTCTGCTGCTTTTTTTGATGTTCCTTTACCTGTTGCTAATTGTTTCCCATTACATTTTACTTCTGCTTCAAATACTTTACTATGATCAGGACCACTCTCGTTCAAAATATTATATTCTATATTAACAGTTCCTTTATGTTGTAATTTTTCTTGTAATACAGTCTTATAATCTTTTAGCCCTACATTTTGACTAGCTATCTTTATTTCCTCTGCTAGATTTTCTATTATAAATTTTTGTACTGGTTCTAATCCTCCATCTAAAAAAATAGCTGCAATAACAGCCTCTACACTATCTGCCAATATTGCTTCATTTTTATTTCCGTTATTTGATAATTCACTTTTACCTAAATATAAGAAATCACCAAAATTATGCTTTATTGCAATTTTGTATAAACTCTTCTCGCAAACAACACTTGCTCTAACTTTAGTCATTTCTCCTTCATTTAGATTTATATAATTTTTATATAAATAATTACTAGATATAAATTCTAAAATACTATCTCCCAAAAATTCTAATTTCTCATTGCTTTGAACTCTTTTTTCATATGCATATGATGTATGTGTTAATGCTGTTTTTAATAAATTTTTATCTTTAAATATATATCCTATATTTTTTTCAAAATTTTCTAACATATTTCCCTCCTAGATGTTATTATTATATAACATTTTTTTGTTTTTGCAAGTAAAGAAAAAAGAAATTCAAAATTGAATTTCTTTTATCTTTCACCATTTAAATCTTCTAAAGTTTGAGTACTATTTTCCACTGCAGTTCTTAATCCTTCTTTTATATTATCTTTTACCTCTCCTGCTCTTTCAATAGTTCTTATAGTAGCTTTTTTAGCTTCTCTTCCAAAGTCTACAACTGCTCTTATTCCTTTTTTAGCTAATCCAACTGTAGAATCTTTAGTATCCATAATTTTATCTACGACATTATCTTTTGTTCTTTTAATCTTTTTCATTGTTTCTTCTCTTTTTTCTTTTCTTGCATCTTGCTTTTCTTTTCTATCAGCTAAAATTTGTGGTATTTTCTCATTTTTTATTTTAGAAGCTTTATCCATAATTGGTGTTATTACATTATTGTTAAAAGATTTTGATTTAGATGTAAATCTTGCAAGAAATTTTTGCCAAACATTTTGTTTCTGAATTTTAGCTAAAGAAGTCTCTTTATTCTCTAATAATTCATCTAATTTTTTATCCCTATCATCTTGTATTATCTTTAGTTCTGTATCATAAAAATCAAGCATTTCCTTTGTTGTAGCTCTATTTCTTTGTATAAGTTCTATTTGCTGTTGTTTTTCTAATGTTGGATCTTTAGCTTGTAATGATTTTAATTGTTCCGCTAAAACAGCTAATTTCTCTGGATTATTTGCATTAGCTTTAATTTCTCTATTAAGACTTTTAACTTCTTGTTTCCAGTCTTTATATTCTTGTGTTTTTCTTGTTTCTTTTATTTCTGTAGTTAATTTCTTTTGTTCACTAATATCCTCTAGTTCGTAAGCTTGCCATTTATCCTGGTTGGCCATAACTTGAAGATAATCATTTTCATATTTTCCCATTGCTTCTTCTACAGATTTTTTATATGTATCAATAGCTTTTTGAGCAGCTTCTTTATTTTGATCATATTTTTCAGCTTGACTTTCTGCATATTCTTTTACATTTTTCATTTTATTTGCTATTGCTGCCCTTTGCTTATTTATGAATATTGCTGCTTTTACTAATTTTATTTGCGCTTGCACTGTTGTTAATTTTACCATTAATTGTGCTATATTTTTATCCTTTGGCTCTATGTCTTGTCTTTCGTCCATCTTAGTCCCCCCTATTCTCTCTCTTGTAAATCTTCTGCTATACTTGCATCTATTTGACTTTTAATATCCTTTTCTTTTTGCTCTAAACCTTTTAGTAATGCTTCTAATTTATCTATATTGTCAATATCATCTAAATCATATATTCTTCCATCATCTACAATTTTTCCTAATTTTTCTTCCATATAATCACCCTTTTGACACAATATTTTATATAAATTATATAGTTTTTATTACATATAGTAAATAACATTAATGTTACATTTATATTTATTTTTTATTACAAAAAAAAGATACCATAATCTCATATGATACCTTTCATTGTTATTGCTATTATACTAATTAAGCATTATCTTTAATATAGTCTACAACATCGCTTACTGAAACGATCTTTTCTGCATCTTCGTCAGGAATCTCCATATCGAATTCTTCCTCCAATGCCATAATTAATTCTACTATATCTAAAGAATCTGCTCCTAAATCATCTATAAAAGATGCTTCCATTGTTACAGATGTTTCTGCAACACCTAATTGTTCAACTATTATTTTCTTTACTTTTTCAAATATTTCTTCTTGGTTCATTTAACTATGTACACCTCCTCTCGCATGTTTTTTTCTACTGACTAAACAATAATATATTGTCTTCAAAAAGTCAAGCATTATTTTCCTTTTGTTTTAAAAATTCTTCTGTCATTTTTTCTACTGCTTTATTTTCAACAAACTTTTCAGCTTGAATTATTGTGTATTCAAATAATCTGTCATCACTACTTCCATGTGCTTTAACAACTGGTTTTTTAACACCTAAGAATAAAGCCCCACCATATATTTTGTAATCCATTGTTTTAGCAAATCTATTTATCGCTGGCAAACATGGAATACTTCCTAATATAGATAAAAAGTTACGCTTTAAACTATCTGTTAATGATACTTTTACAAATTTTCCTAATCCTTCTGTTGTCTTTAAAAATATATTACCTGTAAACCCATCAGTTACAACTGCATCCACTTTACCAGAAAAAGCATCTCTTCCTTCTATATTGCCAATAAAGTTTATTCCTAATTCTTCTGATTTTTCTTTTAATAGTTCATATGATAACCTAGTTAGCTCATTTCCTTTTGTTTCTTCTGTTCCTATATTTAATAACCCTATGGCAGGTTTTTCGATTCCGAAAGTATTTCTTAAATATATAGAAGCCATTTGAGCAAATTGTAATAAATTTATTGGTTTGCAATTCGTATTAGATCCGCAGTCCATTAATAATAATTGACTTTTATATGCAGGAAGAATTCCTGCTAATGCTGGTCTATCTATTCCTTTTATTCTTCCTACCAGTAAAGTTGCACCTGTTAGTAATGCACCCGAATTACCTGCAGAAATAAATACATCTCCTTTACCTTCCTTTAGCAAATTAAATCCAACAACCATAGATGAATCCTTCTTATGCTTTATTGCTACTGTTGGTGTATCTTCCATTTCTATCGTTTCTGTTGCATTATATATCTTTAATCTTGGAGAAATATCTGATAGTTTCTCTTTGTTATATAATTCTTTAACTCTATTATTAATTACATCCTCTTTTCCAATTAATAATATTTCTGTTGACTGACTTACTTCATTAACTGCTTTTACAGCTCCTTTTATATTGGCATCTGGGGCATTATCCCCGCCCATTGCATCTAGCAGTATAATCATATTTGTTTCCTCCAATTAGTAAATTTTGACTTATTTATTTTATTATTTCTTTAATAAAAAAGCAATAGTTTCTGACCAAATAGTTTAGTTTTATATGTCCAATTTTACAAAAAAAGAGGTACATCATAAAGATGCACCCCTATCTTTTATAATATTATTCAAATATTTTAGAAACAACACCTGAACCAACTGAACGAATTTAAGTAGTCTATATCAAGCACTTCTAGTTTATATACTCTATTTTTCGCCACTTTTTTAATATACCAGTCTAAAACAATATAAAC
>MNRL01000014.1 GCA_001915925.1 Clostridium sp. CAG:354_28_25 | reverse complement strand
GATAAAAATATAAAATTAAATAGGAATCTCGAAAATTAATCTACAAAATAGCTTCAAGATTTTACAAAAGAGAAATCCTACTAAAAATTTATGCTATCATGAAGAGAATAGTAATTGACAATTATAAAGCTAAATTATAAAATTATTATAGAATATTTTACGAAAGATGTGATAATACAATGGAACCATTAGTAAAGTTACCTATGTCTTTAGGTCTTATAGTATGGAACCAACTAAAAGAACATGGGATAGAACCAAGAAAAAACAAACTGGGAATTATAGATTTTTCCTTTAAAAAAGAAGAGTTAGAGCTAATTACAGAGTTAAAAATAGTAAATCCAACTAGTAGAAATATAGAAGGTATTTCTTTATTACCAAATTTAAAAAAATTGGAATTAGAAAGTAAAGGAATAACAGCACATAAGCAGAAAAAAATGATTGCTTCAATTTCAGATGACGAAATTAAGGAAATAGCACAATGTACATCTTTAGAGGAATTGTCAATAGTGAATCAAGCTGAAATCTCATATATTGATGTTTCTAGACTATCAAATTTAAGAGTTTTAGAAATACATCATAATGAAAATCTTGATGAAATTATAGGATTAGAGGAAATAAATGGATTATGGGAAATCGATATATTTGGAAATAATAGATTAGGAAAAATAGAAAATTTAGATAGAATAATTTTATCAAATGAAGAATTAGCAGATTTACAGCTAGATGTATTAAGCTTTCCAGATGCAATTGGTTTAAATAGAAGTACAATGGAATATAATGATGATGCTTTAGAAGCGATTAAAGAGTTAGATGCAAAATGGAAAGAATCTATGCATGGTAAAACGCAAATTGTAATAAATAATGCGCAAATGATTTTACTACATAATAAAGCGTGTCAAATATTAGATGAAAACATTCCGATGGGAGCAGAAACTAAAGATATTATTGTCGGAATTGAAAGGTATATGGCAAAAAATGTTACATATGATTATGTTGGAATGAATAATGGGCATACTTCAGGAACTAAAATGCAAGATGGTACATATCTTATGTCAGGTCCTAAAAAAGGATGTAATGGTGCATTTAATGCATTAATCTTAAATAAATGCGTGTGCGAAGGCTATACAAGAGGTATGCAATATTTATTAAAACTTAGAGGAATACAAACACATAATGTAGATTGCTATGCAGGCAAAGATGAAACACATATGGCAGACGAAAGTATGAAAGAAGATTTATATACGACATATACTATTCCTGAAGATGGATATCATAGTATAATTTGTATAGATGACTATGATGCGTTATATTGTGACCCTTGCTGGGATGCGTGTCAATATCAAGCAAAATATGGCAATAAAGATTTACCTTATTGCTTAAAAACAAAAGCAGAAATTTCAGAAACACATACTTTATCATTTGATGAAAGAGTTGTATCCAATAATCATTTAAGTAAATCTCGAAATTTGATTGCGGACTCAATAAAAAGAAATGATTTGTTTGTAAAGACAAGAATGGATAGAATAAAAAATATGCAACAGAGTTTAAAAAGATATAGAGGTCAAATATTAGATAAGAAAATTGGAGATAGATTATGAGTAATTTGAAAAAGGCTTTTTCGGAAGTAGATATGATTTTAGATTTAATCGATTCAGAAATGAAAAATAAAGTGTCAGCAAATTTTATAAAATTTATAAAAGAGGAAAAAGATAACAATTATAAACCAAATATTAATCCAGAGCTTCCTTTAGAAGAACAAAATATTTTGCCAGAAACAATCGATATTTTAGCCTTATTAAAGTTAAATTATTGGTGTAATGAGGAAGAGAAGAAAGAACTTTTAAAAATTCTTAATAAAAATGAACAACAGTTTCAAAAAGAAGCAAAAGAAAAATACGAGATAGATAAATTATTTAAAACAAATAAAACTAAAGAAATAATTGATTTGCCAGAAAAAGTAGAAAGTGAAAACTTTATAAAAAAACTTATAAAGTTTATTAAAAATATAATATAGAAAAGAAGATGATATTTATTAGAATATCATCTGTTTTTTATGTACTGTAAGTAACCAAATATCATCAATATACATATGTATAATGTATGGAGGTGTATATATGGTTACTTTTACTAAAATGCATGGACTAGGTAATGATTACATATGTATAAATAGCTTGGAGAATATATTAGCAGAAAATAAATTGCCACAAATAGCTAGATATATGTGTAACAGAAACTTTGGCATTGGAGCAGATGGACTTATTTTAGTACAAGAAAGTAGTGTAGCAGATATAAAGATGAGAATTTTTAACAAAGATGGATCAGAAGCTGAAATGTGCGGAAATGGAATAAGATGTTTTGCTAAATATATTTATGATAACAAAATAATAGATAAACAGAGTATAAGCATAGAAACTAAAGCAGGAGTAAAGGGTGTAAGATTAAAAGTACTAAATGGTGAAGTTTACGAAATCGAAGTAGATATGGGAAGACCAATTTTTGATGACATAAAAAATATAAGCGTTCAAAATAATTATAGGATTCCAATATCAGTTAATATTAAGGTGGATGACACTAGATTTATAGGAAACTATGTTTCTATGGGAAACCCACATTTAGTTATTTTTGTAAATAATGTAGAAAATATTGATATAGAAAAATACGGACCTGCAATTGAAAATATGAAATGTTTTCCAAATAAAATAAATGTAGAATTTGTTCAAGCTTTGGGTAGAAATACATTAAAGATTAGAACATGGGAAAGAGGAGTCGGAGAAACCTATGCGTGTGGAACAGGTTCGTGTGCTTCATTTTGCATAGCATATTATAAAGGAATATGTTCAAGTTATGTTAAAGCTATATTAAGAGGAGGAGAATTAAACTTAAATTATAATAAACAAAATGGTCATATTATTATGAGTGGTATTGCAACAAAAGTATATGATGGAAATATAAACATATAGCTATACAAAATTAGTAAAATATGATAAAACTAATGGGATATCAAAATAGGAGAAATAAAATGAATGTAGAAAAATATTTACAAGGATTTTTTCCTGGAACTAAAGGACCAACATTAGATGCAATGAAATACTTTATGGAAAAATTAGGTCATCCGGAAGAAAAACTAAAATTTATACATATAGCTGGAACAAATGGAAAAGGTAGTTGTACAGAAATGTTGACAAATATCTTTTTAAAAAGCGGATATAAAGTCGGAAAATTTATATCACCACATTTAATAAAATATAATGAAAGAATTAGTGTTAATAACATAAATATTACTAACAAAGAGATGGAAGAAATTATAACTAAAATAGATCCATTAGTTAAAGAATATAATGTAGCTCATGAGAGAAATGTTACTTTATTCGAGCTAGAAACAACAATGGCTATAGCGTATTTTGAAAGCAAAAAATGTGATGTGGTTGTTATGGAAGTTGGAATGGGAGGGTTATATGATTGTACAAATATAATTTATCCTGAAATTTCTATTATTAATTCCATAGGATATGACCATATGAATGTTTTAGGAAATTCGCTAGAAGAAATCGCTTTTCAAAAAGCAGGAATAATAAAGAAAAATTCAGCTACAATTTATATAAGCCAAAGTGAAAGTGTTGATAAAGTTATCATAGATAAATGTACAAAAGAAAATAACGAATTGCATTTGATAAATAAAAAAGAGATACAAAATTATTCATATAATAAGGATTTTCAAATTTTTGATTATAAGCAATATAAAAATATAAAGATAAAACTTAAAGGAGAATCTCAAATATATAATGCAAGTATTTGTTTAGAAGCAGTAGATATTCTGAAAAACAGATATAACTTGCCAGAAGAAAAGGTAAGAGAAGCATTAGAAACAGTAATACACAAAGGGAGATTTGAAACACTACATGAAAATCCTACAGTTATATATGACGGAGGACATAATGAACTTGCAATAAAGAATTTTATAAATGCAGTTAATATGTATTATAAAGATACTAAAAAAGTATTTATTATTTCTTTACTAAAATCTAAAGATTATAAAACTGTATTAAAACTATTAGTAAAAAATGATGATAATATTTATATATTTACAAATGGCAATAGTAAAGAAAGATACTGGGATAACAAAGTTTTAAGCAAAGAAGCTATAAGGCTAGATGGAAAAAATGTAAGCGCCATAGATTTAAATGAGGCTATAAAAAAGAGTTTACATGAGTATAAAGATTACACAATTTTCATCGTAGGAAGTTTTTATATTTATGGTGATGTAATTAAGTATATAAATGAAGAATAATTCAAAAGCTGCACTAAAAGTGCAGCTTAAATTTTTCTTATTCTACAGGTTTCCATTTACCAGAAGCAATCATTTCTTCTATAGCGTCATGAATAACAACTCTTTCGTCATATGGGTATTTAACATGCATATATTCAATATATAAATCGCTTCCAAGTCCAGGTAGTACGATGATGTCATCTGGAGTTGCAATAGATAGAGCATATTTAATAGCTTCAGTTCTATTTAAAATACGTACATATTCACCACCAGATTTTTTTAGTCCAACTTCGATATCGTCTAGAATTTTATTAGGGTCTTCTGTACGAATTTGGTCAGAAGTAAGTATTGTTAAATCTGCGAGTTTTCCTGAAATTTCTCCCATTATTGGACGTTTTTTAGAATCTCTGTCTCCACCAACACCCCAAGTACAAATAACTCTACCTTTAGTGTAAGGTTTAACAGTTTCCAAAATAGATTGTAGGCTAGATGGGGTATGAGCGTAGTCTATTAATATTTTTAGACCTAATTTATTAGGAACAACTTCACTCCTACCAAATACTTTAATATCTTTTAAAGCCTCTTGAATATCTCTAATATGAGCTCCAAAATGTGTTGCAATACCGATAGCGCCTAAACAGTTATATACCATATATTTCCCTGGTATAGAAACTCTTACAGGGAATTCTTTATTATTCATACAAAGTGTAAAATCAACGCCAGTATTACTTAAATTTAAATCCTTTGCCATTACATCAGCTTTAGTATCCATTGCAAAACTTCTTAATTCTTTATCTGGTAAAAGATTTGGAATTCTAGCTGTATATTCATTATCTAGATTAAATACTACAAATGGAGCCATTTTAGCTAAAGAAAGCTTAGCTTCGAAATAGTCTTCCATATCTTTGTGCTCTTTTGGACTTATATGATCCTCGGAAAGATTTGTGAATAGAACTGCATCAAATTCACAACCAACAACTCTGTCTAATTTCATTGCTTGTGAAGATACTTCTAAAACAACTATGTCAACGTTTTCTTTAACCATCATAGCTAAAGTCTTTTGAATTTTATAGCTTTCTGCAGTTGTTCTGTCACAATCTTCTATTTTTTCATCATTAATATATATAGCTATACTTCCAATTAAACCAACTTTAAGCCCATGTTTTTGAAGGATAGATTTAATCATATACGTAGATGTAGTTTTTCCTTTTGTTCCAGTAACTCCTATAAGTTTTAATTTCTTTGATGGATTATCATATAAATTACAACTAGCTACTGCAAGTGTATGACGAATATTAGGAACTTTAATTACTGCTACACTTTCTGGTACTTCATAATCTGTAATATTGCATGTTCCGTCAATAACGATAGCAGAGGCACCATTTTGAACAGCACTAGCTATAAATTTAGTTCCGTCTAAATCATATCCTTTTATTGCAAAAAACATATCATTTTTTTCTATAACTCTTGAATCTGAAGAAATATTATTAATTTCTGTATCTAAGTTACCAACAGATTCAATTATGTTTACATTATTAAAAATATCTTTAATCTTCATTTGTTTCACCTCTTGCAGCATTATATACTCTTTTATTTTTTTTGTACATACTATTGACAATAAAACATATAAATAATATAAAATAATAAGAGAAATTTCTAACTAGAAATTCTGTAATTAAAGACTCTTAGGAGGCAAAAAATGATTAAAATCAACGAAAATTTTTTAAAAATGCAAGATAGCTATTTATTTTCTACGATAGCTAAGAAAGTGGCAAAATATCAGGAGGAACATCCAGATAAAAAAATTATTAAATTAGGAATAGGAGATGTAACAAAACCTTTGGTTCCTAAAGTATTGGAACAAATGAAAAAAGCAGTAGAAGAAGAAGGAGCAAGTAATACTTTTAGAGGTTATGGTCCAGAACAAGGATATGATTTTTTAAGAAATGCAATAGTAAAATATGATTATGAAAAAAGAGGAGTAAAAATAGAACCAGATGAAGTTTTTGTATCAGATGGTGCTAAATGTGATTGTGGTAATATTGTAGATTTATTTGATGTAGATAATAAAGTTGCAATAACAGATCCAGTATATCCAGTATATTTAGATACAAATATAATGTCTGGAAGAACAGGTAAATACAACGAAGAAACAGGAAAATATGAAGGAATTATTTACATACCATGTACAGCAGAAAATAATTTTACACCAGAACTTCCAAAAGAAGTTCCAGATATGATATATCTATGTTTCCCAAACAATCCAACAGGAACAGTTATATCAAAAGAAGAATTAGCTAAATGGGTGAAATATGCTAAAGAAAATAATTCTATTATTTTATATGATGCTGCATACGAAGCTTTTATAACAGAAGATGATATTCCACATACTATTTATGAAATTGATGGAGCAAAAGAAGTAGCAATAGAATTTAAAAGCTTTTCAAAAACAGCTGGTTTTACAGGAATAAGATGTGCATATACAATCGTTCCAAAAGAATTAAAAGTAAAAGCAAGTAATGGAGAAGAAGTTAGCTTAAATAAAATGTGGAACAGAAGACAATGTACAAAATTTAATGGAGTATCATATGTAACACAAAGAGGAGCAGAAGCCATTTATTCAGAAGAAGGACAAAAAGAAATAAGAGAAAATATTAAATATTATTTAGAAAATGCGAAGATAATAAGAGAAGGATTAGATGAAGTTGGTATAGAATATTATGGGGGAATTAATTCACCATATATATGGCTTAAAGTACCAAATAACATGAAATCTTGGGATTTCTTTGATTTATTATTAGAAAAAGCAAATGTTGTAGGAACACCAGGTGTTGGTTTTGGACCAAGCGGAGAAGGGTATTTTAGATTAACAGCATTTGGCGAAAGAAAAAATACAGAAGAAGCAATGAAGAGAATTAAAGAAACATTGCAATTCTAGTATAAGCTAGGAGGCAATTATTAAAATATGAATATTAATGAAGAATTAAAAAATATTCTAGAGTGGGTAATATGTATTATTATAGCAGTAGTTTTAGGGCTATGGATACGATATTACATAATGACACCGACTCAAGTTCAATCTGTTTCTATGAAGCCAACATTAATAGAAAGTCAAAGATTGATATTAAATAGAACAATACGTTTAACGCATAAACTACCAGAAAGAGGAGATATTATAACTTTTGAGGCACCAACTGAAGATTATTTAACAGAGGCAGAGTTTAAAGAATCTCCAACTGCAAGGTATGAAGAACCAGAAAACAAATTTGTTCATAATGTATTAGAAATAGGAAAAGTAAGTTATATTAAAAGAGTAATTGCCTTACCAGGTGAACATGTTAAAATTCAAAATGGAAAAGTATATATTAATGGAGAAGAATTAGAAGAGGATTATCTATCTTCTAGTGTAAGAACAGAAGCCGAAGGTGGTTTATTAGTAGATTTTACAGTACCAGAAGGAACTGTGTTTGCAATGGGAGATAACAGAGCGGAAAGTCATGATTGTAGAGCATTTGGTTGTATTCCACAAGATAAGATAGAAAGTATAGTTCTTTTCAGATTCTGGCCATTTGATAAATTTGGAAAAGTTGAATAAAAAAGAATTTGGGGCGTTCCTAGCAGGAATATGGGAAAATTCCTCCGGGATTTGGGGACGTTCCTTTTTTCCCTTTTTTGGTGAAAACGTGTAAATATAAATAAAAAGCCAACTGCTTAGCAGTTGGCTTTTGAAAGGAGTATGTCATTATCTATGATGACATAATAGTTTATCACACATATCTAAAATACCATCAAAATAAATATTTGTAAATATTTATTTATTATTTTCAACATTTTTACCAAATCTTTTAATCTTTTGAGTAGTAGTTTTTTCAAATTCTTCATCTTTAATAATAAAAGATTTAATATGTTTATAATTTGGTAATTTTTTATTAACGCTAGCAACGATATCTTTAATAACAGCAAAGATTTCTTCTTTTTGAGGAATAGAAACCTTTAAATATTCTTTTATAGCATCAATATTTGGGAAGATTTGAGCATTAACATATACTTCTTCATCTTTATCATCAGGAAGGCCAGTTACTAAAGATTCAGAAATTAATGGGTTTTCATTTAGATAATGTTCGATTTCTTCAGGATAAATATTTTTTCCATTTTGAGTAACTATTACAGTTTTTAATCTTCCGGTAATATATAGCCAGCCATCATCATCAACTCTACCTAAGTCGCCAGTATGGAACCAGCCATCTTTTAATACTTTGGCTGTTCCAGCCTCATCTTCATAATAACCAAGCATTACATTAGGACCTTTTACAAGTATTTCTCCAACACCAGAACTATCTGGTTTATCAATTTTATATGAAACGTTTGGAATAGGTAACCCTACAGCATCTGGGTTAATATAAAAATCATTATTTCCAGCAACTAAAGGTGAACATTCTGTAAGCCCATAACCTTGTATAGACTTTATATCCAAATTTTTATAAGAAGTTATAACATCTGGACTTAAAGGTGCGGCACCAACTATAAATGCTCTTAATCTACCACCAAGAGAATTTTTAACTTTAGTTTTAACTATCTTTTTAATAATTAAAGGTAGGTTAGCAATTACGTCACCTTCCATGTTAGCATATTTTTCAGGTAAAGATTTTCTAACAGTAGCTTCTATTTTTTTATACATTTTTTCTAAAAGTAAAGGCACACATAAAATAACTGTTGGTTTAAATTCTAGAATATTATTTGTAATATGACGAAGTCCTTCACAATAACTAATACAACCACCACTATAAATTACAAGTAGAAATCCTAAAGTACATTCATAAGTATGGTGTAAAGGTAAGATTGAAAGAACTTGATCACTTCTTTTTACTTTTACAATACCAAAAGTTGACATTATATTAGATACAATATTTTTATGTGATAAACAAACCCCTTTGGCATTTCCAGTAGTTCCAGATGTGAAAATAAGAATCTTCATTGCATCAGGGTCGATTTTTATATTATCGAAATCTTTGTTGCCTTCTTCTAATTGATTATAACCTGCATCCAAAAGCAAAGAATAAGACATATAAGTATTTGTATCTTTTTCAGAATTAAAATTGATAAACAAAGTGTTTTTATTAGTTATTTCAGCCTTTTTTGAAATTAATTCAGTAATATATTTATCATCACCAAGTATTGCCTTAGAAGAAGATACATTTAAGAAATTTATTATCTCTTCTGATTTTAATTCTTTATCAATTGGAACAACGATTCCAATAATTGTAGCAGCTAAATATGATACTGCCCAATTATAACTGTTTTTACCAGTAACAGCTATATATTCATCTTTTAATCCAAGATTAATTAAAGATGTTCCTAAAGCCATAACATCTTGCTTAAACTTTTCATATGTCACTTTATAAATATTTCCAATTTTATCTTTTAATTTAAAAGCAGCTCTTCTTGTGTATCTAGTAGTAGACTTATATAACAAATCTTTTAAATCTGTTACTTCTAGAGCTTTATGATATTTTTTCTTTAATTTTTCTGCTAAACTCTTTTTTTCCATATATACCTCCCGATTTATACATGTAATGATATTACAATTGAACAAAATAAGCAAGATATAACAACCAGCTAGTCAGTTACAAAAAGATATATAATTCTACATTTTTCTACACACATATAATATTTATTAATAATAAAATTAAGAAAATATTAAAAAATTATACAAATTCATAAAATTATATGATAGAATAAGCTTGCTAAAATAATTGCCGAAAGAAACAGGCATGTCAATTAAATAAGCAAGGAGAGTGTATAAAGTTGGAAAGTAATAAACCCTACAAAAGAGTACTACTAAAGTTAAGTGGAGAAGTACTTGCAGGTGAAAAGAAAACAGGAATAGATGCAAAAGTAGTGGGAAATTTATGTGATGCCATAAAAGAAGTTTCTAATTTAGGAATACAAATAGCAGTGGTTGTTGGTGGAGGAAACTTCTGGAGAGGAAGATATGGTCACGAAATGGAAAGAACTACAGCAGATTATATGGGAATGTTAGCTACAGCAATGAATGGTTTAGCGCTTCAAGATGCTTTAGAAGCAAGAGGTGTGTATACAAGAGTTCAAACAGCAATAGAAATGAGAGAAATTGCGGAGCCATATATAAAAAGAAAAGCAATTAAACATTTAGAAAGAGGAAGAATTGTAATATTTGCTTGTGGTACAGGTAATCCATATTTTACAACAGATACAGCAGCAGCTTTAAGAGCAGCAGAAATAGATGCAGATGTAATATTATTAGGAAAATCAATAGATGCTGTGTATTCTGCAGATCCAGAAATAGATAAAAATGCGGTAAAATATGATGAAATTACATATTTAGATATTTTAAATAAAGATTTAAAAGTAATGGACTCTACAGCAACATCTTTATGTAGGGATAATAATATACCTTTAGTAGTTTTTGGAATAGATGATCCAAACAATATTGTAAAAGCTGCCAAAGGAGAGAAAATAGGAACAATAGTAAAATAATAAATAAGATTAAAAATTAAACTTTTAAGACGGTATTTAAAGGAAAGTCAACATAAACTTTGAACTTTAAGCTCCGTCCCTAAAGTTCAAAGTTCAAAATAAAAAAAGGAGAGATTAAGATGGATTATAGTAGAATAGAAGAAAAAATGGGTAAAACAATAAGTGTGTATAAGGAAAATTTAGCAGAAATAAGAGCTGGAAGAGCAAACCCAGCAGTTTTAAATAAGATAAAAATAGATTATTATGGTACACCAACACCGATAAATCAAATAGCAGGAATTTCTGTACCAGAAGCAAGATTAATTGTAATTCAACCATGGGATGCTAGTGCATTAAAAGAAATAGAAAAAGCAATATTAACATCAGATTTAGGAATAAATCCAAATAATGATGGAAAGTTAATAAGATTAAACTTCCCAGAATTAAACGAAGAAAGAAGAAAAGAATTAGTAAAAGAAGTTAAAAAAATGGGAGAAGATGCAAAAGTTGCTATACGTTCTATAAGAAGAGATGGAATAGATGAATTTAAAGCAATGCAAAAAAATTCTGAAATAACAGAAGATGAGTTAAAAATGGCAGAAGATAATATTCAAAAAATAACAGATAAAAACATAGATGAAATAGATAAATTAACAGATGGAAAAGAAAAAGAAATTATGACAGTTTAAAAGGAGTTTTATATGAATTTTGAAAGAGAAAATTTTCCAAAGCATATTGCAATAATAATGGATGGAAATAGGAGATGGGCAAAACAAAGAGGTCTTCCTGCAAAATTAGGACATAAAGAAGGAGCAAAAACATTAGAAAAAATAGTTAGATATGCTAACAAAATAGGATTAGGGTATATTACTGTTTATGCTTTTTCAACAGAAAATTGGAAAAGAACAGAAGAGGAAGTAAGTGCACTTATGTTACTTCTTCAAAATTATCTAGACGACTATAGTAAAAGGGCAGATACAGAAAATATAAAGGTGAAAGTGTTAGGAGATATATCAGTTCTTTCAGAGGGAATGCAAAAAAGTATAAGAAAATGTGAGGAAAGAACAAAAGACAATACTGGAGTAACATTTAATATTGCATTAAACTATGGAGGCAGAAATGAAATCGTAACAGCAGTTAAGAAAATTGCGAAGCAAGTAAAAAATGGTGAATTAGATGTAGACAATATTACAGAAGAAACTATTTCGGATAATTTATATACAAAAGGGGAACCAGACCCAGATCTAGTTATTAGAACAAGTGGAGAATTGCGCACAAGCAATTTCTTGCCTTGGCAAATCGTGTATTCAGAATTCCTATTTCTAGATAAATTATGGCCAGATTTTACAGAAGAAGACATTGATAATGCAATTTTAGAGTTTCAAAAGAGAAATAGAAAATTTGGAGGAAAATAATGAGTATAAAAAGAGTAATTTCAGGATTAATTGGTTTTCCTATAGTAGCATTAGTACTTATTTTTGGAAATCAAATTGTAATAGATATTGCATTTGCAATAATTGCAGCTATGAGTTTTCATGAGTATTCACATGCTTTTAAAGTTAGCGATAAAGCGAAGCCATTAACATGGCTTGGCTATTTAGCATGTGTAACGATAGCATTAATACATGTTTTTCCAAGAGAATATTTAATGCTAATAATAGGAGCAGTTGTTCCAATAGCTATATTATTATGCTTTGCACAAATTCTAATAACTAAGATGAAAACAACGATAATAGATGCAGCAGTAACTTTATTTGGAATATGTTATATAGTAATATTCTTAATGTTTATGCCAATTATTAGAGCTGCAGAAAACGGAGTATTTTTAATTTGGTATGTAATGTTTGCATCATGGGGAACAGACATTTTTGCATATGTTTGTGGTAAATTAATAGGAAAACATAAATTTAGTAAGATTAGTCCTAATAAAACAATAGAAGGTTGTGTTGGAGGAACAGTTGGAGCTGTAATAATGATATTAATATATACGGTAATAATTAATAATTTATGTGGAATGAATATTAATTATATATTAGTAGCTACTATAGGGATAATCCTAAGCTTATTAAGTCAAATGGGAGATTTTGCAGCATCATCAATTAAAAGATTTACAGGCATAAAAGATTATAGTAATTTAATACCTGGACACGGAGGAATGTTAGATAGAATAGATAGTATAATATTTATAGCTCCATTTGCATATTTTTTATTAGTATTAATTTAAACTAGGAGGTTTCTTTTTGATAAGTTTTTTAATAAATGCTATAAAAATAATTTTCTTATTGGGATTTTTAATATTAATTCATGAAGCTGGTCATTTCTGTATAGCAAAATTATTTAAAGTAAAAGTACATGAATTTGCAATAGGATTTGGACCCAAGGTTTGGACAAAACAAGGGAAAGAAACAAAATATGAATTAAGATTAATCCCATTAGGAGGATTTGTTAGGCTAGAAGGAGAAGATACTAAATCAGAAGATGAACGAGCTTTTAATAATGCTAGTATACCAAAAAGAATGGCTATTGTTGCAGCAGGTGCAACAGTAAATATTGTTTTTGGTATATTAGTATATTTTATAATAATGGCATCAGTTGGTAACAATGTATCTACAGTTGTAGACTCAACAATGCCAGACTTTGCAGCAGAACAAGCAGGTATATATGCAGGAGATAAAATAGATAAAATTAATGGCAAAAAAATAAAAACAAAAACAGATATAGATAACATTCTTCAAAATTCAAATGGTGAAGAATTGGCAATACAAATAGAAAGAAATAATGAAGAAAAGGAAATTAGGTTAACTCCGACAGAAAAGCAAACTAAAAGTACAGGTATATATGTAGCAAGTAGCAATAGTGGCGAAAATGCAACACAAGTAGTGCAAATAGATGAAGAAAGTGCAGCAGCAAAGGCAGGAATCGAAACGAACGATGTAATTACAAAATTTAATGGTGTAGATGTAAAAGAAAGTGCAGATAAATTAATAGAAGCAATACAAAATTGTGAAAGCAATACAGCAGAAGTGGAAATTGAGAGGAATGGAGAAAAAATTATCCTAAACTTAGAATTGGATTTGATTCCAACATATTATCTAGGAATAAACTTTAAAATGGCAGAAAATAATTTTGCGAATAATATTTATTATGCTTTTTTTAAGACTGGTGATTTTTTAGGTTCAATAGTAGAAAACTTAAAAATGTTGTTTACTGGCAAAGTAGGAATAGATCAAATGATGGGACCTGTAGGAATATCTAGTGTAGTATCACAAACAACAGGATTTGTAGATTTTATATACATGCTTGCAATAATTTCTATTTCACTAGGAGTAACAAACTTATTACCAATACCAGCATTAGATGGTGGAAAATTGTTAATATTATTAATAGAGGCAATTAGAAGAAAGCCAATGAAAGAAGAATTAGAAATAGGGATTCAAATGGTAGGTTTTATAATTTTAATATCATTATCAATATTTATATCATATAAAGATATTTTAAGAATTTTTTAAAAAGAGGTACGAAAATGGATAAAAAAGAAGAAGTAAAATTAACAGTAAAACCAAAATATAATGTAGTATTTAGTTTTTTATATAATCATGTAACAACATTACTAATTATAATTCTAATTTTAGTAGTATTAATTTCTGAAAAACAATTAATAGAATATGGTATAGCAATATTAGTTATATATGTTATATATCTAATAATAAATGCTATTTATAATAAGGTAAAATATAGAAATAGTTTCTATAAATTTTATAGTGATAAATTAGTATATAACAATAAAATTAAAGATGATAATGAGAAAGAAGTAAAATATACAGATATGACACAAATTAAATATGGGCAAACATTTTTACAAATAGTTTTTAAAATAGGAACGATAATGATATATACAAATAGCAAGAAAATAACACAAAGGATAATTTTCATAAATGGTGTAAAAGACGTAAAATTAGTTTATGAAAAAATATTAAAAGTAATCGGAGAAAAAACGACTGATAACAAATAGGAGATGCTAAATTGAAAAACTTAAAGAAAATAAAGGAAATATTTAGTGACTATAAAAATAATTCCCAAATGCAAGAGTGTTATATAAGTAAGATAGGAATAAACAAAAAAACTAATAAATTAACTATCATTTTAAACACAGATAAATTCGTTCAAATAAAAGATATGTGGGATTTTGAGAAATATCTAATGGAAAGATTTCAAATAAAAGATATAGAAATGATATTTAATTACGAAGATGGAACCAAGATTCCTGAAGTAAAAGATGAATGGAAGAATATAATATGCTATATGGCACATAAACACCCTCTAATGAAGCCTATTTTACTTATGAAAAGTACAATAGAGATAGAAAATAACAATATAAATGTAAAGATGCATATAAAAGGTGCAGATTTTTTACGAACCAGAAAGACAGACAAGCAAGTAGAAATAACGATAAAGAATTTATTAGGAAAAGAATATAAAATTAATTTAGAAGAACAGATAAGCAAAGAAGAATTAACAAGACAAGAGGAAAATAATAGGCTATTAGAAGAACAATTGATAAGAAATAGAATAGAAGAAATGAAAAGACATGAGGAAGAAAAAGCAAATGCTAAAATTCAAGAGCCACCAGATTATTATGTACCATTACCTTCTGATAGTGATATTCCTCCAGAGGAATTAGGCGAAATGGTGCCACCTCAAGTTTTAGAAAATAATAATATAGATTATATTATCGGAAAACCATCTAAAGCAAAAGAAAATCATGTAAAGATAAAAGACATTAATGCAAATTCTGGAAAAGTAACAATAGAAGGAAGAATTGTAGAATTAGATTCTAGAGATACAAAATCTGGCAAAAAGATGATTATATTAGACATTTATGATGGTACAGGAATTATGACATGTAAATCTTTTTGTACTATGGAAGAGTCTACAATTGTATTAGAAAAAATAGAGAAAGTGAAAGCTATAAAAATAATTGGAAAAGCAGGTTTAGATACATATGCTGGAGATGTTAATATAATTGCAAATTCGGTAATAGAAACAGATGCAGAAGTACCAGAACTTCCAGAAGAGGATAATAGTTCACCTTTAATTTTAGGAAATTCATTAACGATAAATGAACCATTAGTAAAAATAAAAGATTTAGGTGTTGATGATAAAAAGGTTTCATTAGAAGGAGAAGTTATAAATTCTGAAGATAGAGAATTAAAATCTGGAAGAGTATTGTATAGTTTTGATTTATATGATGGAACTAGTACATTAACATGTAAAGCATTTTTAGATAAGAAAAATGCTAAAAAAGTTATGGGAAGAGTAAAAAATGCTAAAGCGATAAAAATAGCAGGAACTGCACAAATGGATTCGTTTTCACATGAGCAGACTGTTATGGCATATACTATTTTAGAAATAGAACCACCTAAAAAAGAAATAAGAATGGATAACGCAGAAGAAAAAAGAGTAGAGCTTCATATGCATACAAAAATGAGTCAAATGGATGGAATGACATCTGCTACAGATTTAATAAAAAGAGCCATGAAATGGGGAATGAAATCTATCGCAATAACAGATCATGGTGTTGTACAAGCATTTCCGGAAGCACATAAATTATTAGGATTTGATAATCATGATATAAAAATAATTTATGGTGTTGAAGCATATTTAGCACCTGATAAAGTTTCACCAGTGTCTTTTTCTAAAGGACAAAGTATAGATACAACTTATTGTGTATTAGACTTAGAAACAACCGGTTTTTCATTTAGAACAGAAAAAATTACAGAAGTCGGAATAATGAAAGTAAAAAATGGAGAGGTAATAGATGAATTTTCTTGTTTTGTAAATCCAGAAAAGTCAATACCTCAAAGAGTTGTAGAGGTTACAAATATTACAGACGATATGGTAAAAGATGCAGAAACGATAGATAAAGTTATGCCTAAAATACTAGAATTTGTAGGAGATTCTGTATTAGTTGCACATAATGCGGATTTTGACATAGGATTTTTAAAATATAATGCAAATGAATTAGGATTAAGTTTAGATAATACATATTTAGATACATTAAGACTTGCAAAAGACTTGTTTCCAGATTATAAAAAATATAAGTTAGGTAAGATTGCAGAAAACTTAGGAATAAAGGTAGAAGTTGCACATAGAGCGCTAGATGATGTTGATACAACTGTAAAAGTATTAAATGTAATGCTTAATATGTTAAAAGAAAAAGGTGTAGAAACTTTAGATGATATCACTAAAAAGATTGCTGGAGAGGCGGATTTTAAGAAATTACCAACATATCATGCGATAATTTTAGCAACAAATTATGTAGGTCTTAAGAATTTATATAAATTAGTTTCTATTTCCCACCTAGATTATTTTTATAAAAAACCAAGAATATTAAAATCAATATATAAAAAATATTCTGAAGGTTTAATACTAGGAAGTGCCTGTGAAGCAGGTGAGTTATACCAAGCAATAGAAATGGGAAAAACTGATGAAGAAATAGAAGATATTGCAAAAGACTACGATTATTTAGAAATTCAACCATTAGGTAATAATGATTTCTTAATAAGAAATGGAACTGTAGCAGATAAAGAAGGATTAAGAAATATTAACAGAAAAATTGTTGAAATTGGTGAAAGATTAAATAAATTAGTAGTTGCAACATGTGATGTTCATTTTATGGATCCATCTGACGAAATATATAGAAGAATGTTACAAGCCGGTCAAGGATATGATGATGCAGACCAGCAAGCACCACTATATTTAAGAACAACAGAAGAAATGCTTGAAGAGTTTTCATACCTTGGAAAAGAAAAGGCATACGAAGTAGTTGTAACAAATACAAATAAAGTTTCTGATATGTGTGATTGGATTAGCCCAATATCGCCAGAAAAATGTCCACCACATATACCTGGTTGTGAAACTACTATAAAAGAAATAGCATATTCAAAAGCACATGAATTATATGGAGATCCTCTACCAGATTTGGTTAAAGAGAGATTAGACAAAGAACTAAATTCTATAATAACAAATGGATTCTCAGTTATGTATATAATTGCACAAAAGCTAGTTTGGAAGTCAAACGAAGATGGTTATATAGTTGGATCAAGAGGTTCTGTTGGTTCGTCATTTGTTGCTAATATGACAGGTATAACAGAAGTTAACTCGCTTCCAGCACATTATAGATGTCCAAATTGTAAATATTCAGATTTTACCGATTACGGATATGAAAATGGATTTGACCTTCCAGATAAAGATTGTCCAAAATGTGGAACTAAACTTGTAAAAGATGGTATGGATATACCTTTCGAAACATTCTTGGGATTTAATGGTGATAAAGAACCAGATATAGACTTAAATTTCTCTGGAGAATACCAAGCAAAAGCACATAGATATACAGAAGTAATATTTGGAAAAGGAACAACATTTAAAGCTGGAACAGTTGGTACAGTTGCTGATAAAACAGCATTTGGCTATGTAAAAAAATATTATGAAGAAAGAAATATACCAGTAACTAATGCAGAAGTTGCAAGGATTTCACAAGGTTGTACAGGAATAAAAAGGACAACCGGACAACACCCAGGTGGAATTATAGTTGTTCCGAAAGGAAGAGAAATATACGAATTTACACCTGTACAACATCCAGCAGATGATCCGAATTCTGATATTATAACAACACATTTTGATTATCACTCAATTGATCAAAATTTGTTAAAACTAGATATACTAGGACATGATGATCCTACAATGATAAGAATGTTATTTGATATTACAGGAATAGATCCAACTAAAGTTCCGCTAGATGATAAAGAAACAATGTCAATTTTTAGTTCTACAGATGCTTTAGGAGTAACGCCAGAGCAAATACATTCACAAGTAGGAAGCTATGGAATTCCAGAGTTTGGTACAAAATTTGTAAGACGGAATGTTAGTAGATACTAAGCCCAAAAGATTTGATGAATTAATTCGTATTTCTGGTTTGTCACATGGTACAGACGTATGGCTTGGAAATGCACAAACATTAATAGATGAAGGAACAGTCACATTGTCACAAGCAATATGTTGTCGTGATGATATAATGATATATTTAATCAAAAAAGGATTACCACCAAATGATTCATTTAAGATAATGGAATCAGTTCGTAAAGGAAAGGTAGCAAAAGGGAAGGAACCTAAATGGGAGCAATATAAAGAATTAATGAAGGAACATGATGTTCCAGAGTGGTATATAAAATCTTGCGAGAAGATAAAATACATGTTTCCAAAAGCTCATGCAGCAGCATATGTTACAAATGCATTTAGAATAGCATGGTTTAAAGTACACGAGCCAAAGGCATATTATACAGCATATTTTACAATAAGAGCAGATGAATTTGATAGTGATATAATGTGTCACGGAAAAGAAAAAGTACTAAATAAGATGAAAGAAATAGATTTAGCAGGAAATAGTGCAACTACTAAAGATAAGAATATGTATGCCATATTAGAATTAGTGTTAGAAATGTATGAAAGAGGAATCAATTTCTTACCAATGGACTTGTATAAATCTCATAGTACAAAGTTTATTGCAGAAGAGGATGGAATAAGACCACCATTAAATAGTATTCCAGGTCTTGGAACTGTCGCAGCAGAAAGTATAGTAAAAGCAAGAGAAGAAGAGCCATTTATGTGTATAGATGACATAAGAATGAGAGCAAAAGCGGGAAGTTCAGTAATAGAGTTATTAAGAAATGCAGGATGTTTAAAAGGAATGACTGAAAGTAACCAAATGAGTTTATTTGCTTAAATTTTGAACTTTAGGGACGGAGCTTAAAGTTCAAATACTTAACATAAGATTATAAACTATAGTAAATAAATAAAGATATAGGAGAGAATGATGTTAGACTATAAATTATTATTAGAAGCAATATTTACACCAAAAAACATTATAATATACTTAATTTGTATAAATTTACTAGCTTTTGCAGCTATGTGGTGGGATAAAAGAAGGGCACAAAAAGGTGAATGGAGAATAAGTGAAGCAGGTTTATTTACTCTAGTTCTACTAGGAGGTGGAATTGGAGGAATTGCTGGAATGTATACTTTTAGGCATAAGACAAAAAAATTGAAATTTACAATAGGATTCCCTACAATTTTAATAACAGAAATTATTTTGGCAATATATTTTGGTGTAATTAAATAATAATCCTTGATTTTTTGTAAATAATATGATATAAGTATATAAATTTAATAAGTGCGATGAAAAAGAAAAAGTATTTATAAAGCTAAAAGAGAGTTAGTGGTTGGTGTAAACTAATAGCAAAAAAATATGGGGAGCTTTGGAGCACAATTATAACGAAGAGGATAATTAAATTTATCAATTAGGGTGGAACCGCGGAATATAACTTTCGTCCCTAGCAAGTAAGCTAGGTACGGAAGTTTTTTTGATAGGGATTGGAGGACGGTCCAAAAATCCCTATTACAAATATAAAAAATAAAAAACTGCTTATTACTTTCGTACTTAAGTAGTTTTATTTTTTAGGATAGGGAAAAAAAGACCGTCCCCTTATCCCGATAGGAGGTTTTTATTATGGTAGATTCAATGGAAAAAATCGTAGCATTATGCAAATCAAGAGGATATGTATATCCGGGTTCAGAAATTTATGGAGGACTTGCAAATACTTGGGATTATGGTCCTTTAGGAAACGAATTAAAAAATAATATTAAAGCTGCGTGGAGAAAGAAATTCATTCAAGAGCAACCAAATATTGTAGGATTAGATGCAGCAATATTAATGAATCCAGAAACATGGGTTGCTTCAGGTCATGTTGGAGGATTTTCAGATCCATTAATTGATTGTAAGGAATGTAAAACAAGACACAGAGCAGATAAATTAATAGAAGAATGGGCACACGAACAAGGAAAAGACATGATTGCAGATGGTATGACAGATGAACAATTAATAAACTTTATTAATGAAAATAAAATACCATGCCCTAATTGTGGAAAAACAAATTTTACAGATATACGTAAATTTAATTTAATGTTTAAAACATTCCAAGGTGTTACAGAGGATAAAACAGCAGAGATATATCTAAGACCAGAAACAGCACAAGGTATATTTGTAGATTTTAAAAATGTATTAAGAACATCTAGAAAGAAAATGCCAATGGGTATTGCACAAATAGGTAAAGCATTTAGAAATGAAATTACACCAGGGAATTTTATATTTAGAACAAGAGAATTTGAACAAATGGAATTAGAATTTTTCTGTAAACCAGGTACAGATTTAGAATGGCATAAATATTGGAAAGACTATTGTGAAAACTGGTTATTAAGCCTAGGAATGAAGAAAGAAAATATACGTTTAAGAGATCATTCAAAAGAGGAATTGGTATTCTATAGCAAAGCAACAACAGATATAGAATTTGCATTTCCATTTGGATGGGGAGAATTATGGGGTATTGCAGATAGAACAGATTATGACTTAACACAACATATGAACCATTCAAACCAAGATATGTCATACTTAGATCAAGAAACAGGAGAAAAATATGTACCATATGTTATAGAACCATCATTAGGAGCAGACAGAGTATTATTAGCTTTCTTATGTAATGCATATGAGGAAGAAGAAATCGCAGAAGGAGATGTAAGAACAGTATTGCATTTACATCCAGCTTTAGCGCCATATAAGGTTGCAGTTCTTCCATTATCTAAAAAATTATCTGAAAAAGCTGAAGAAGTATATACAAATTTATCAAAGAAATTTATGTGTGATTATGATGAAGCAGGAAGTATAGGAAAGAGATATAGAAGAGAAGACGAGATTGGAACTCCTTATTGCGTAACAATAGATTTTGATACATTAGAAGATAATTGTGTAACAATAAGAGATAGAGATACTATGGAACAAGTAAGAGTAAATATTGATGAATTAGAAAATTGGATTGCTGAAAAAGTAGAATTTTAGGATATACCTAGGGATTTAGGGACGTTCCTAGAATCCATATTCAAAAAAATAAAAGTGATGTAAAAAAATTTTAAAAAATACATCACTTTTTTTTACATTTTTATTATTTTATGATAATATTTTAGTAGAAAAAATCAAAGAGGTGAAAAAGTGGAGACAAGTTTAATTGTAAGAAAAGATAGTAAAATTGAAAAAATTAGAAAATTACTTACAAGAATATTTTTTTATAGAGAGTATTATCTTGAAAAACAGTTAGACGAATTATTTAAACCAAAAAGCATAAATATATCTAAAATAGTAATTCCACAAGAAATAAAAATAAGGGAAAAAGGGAAAAAAGGGACGTTCCTTAAATCCCTATAAAAAACAAAGAGGGATTTTAACACCGTCCCTAAAACCCGGACCGTCCACAAAACCATCCAAAAACCGAGTATTCAAAAGAAAAAGGAGAGAAGATACATGGAAGAGAACAAGAAATATGTATATTTATTTCAAGAAGGAAATGCAAAAATGAAAGATATTCTTGGAGGAAAAGGTGCTAATTTGGCAGAAATGACAAATTTGGGGCTACCAATTCCACAAGGTTTTACGATATCTGCAGAATGTTGTAATAAATATTATGAAGACGGAGAAAAAATATCAGAAGATATAATAAGCCAAATAGAAAAAGCTCTAGGTAAACTAGAAGAAATGTCTGGCAAAAAGTTTGGAGATGTTCAAAAACCATTATTAGTTTCTGTTCGTTCTGGAGCTAGAGTTTCTATGCCAGGAATGATGGATACAATATTAAATTTAGGAATTAATGATGCAACAGTTAAAACATTAGCTGCAAAAAATAGAAGATTTGCATATGACAGTTATAGAAGATTTATACAAATGTATAGTGATGTAGTAAAAGGAATTCCTAACAGTGTTTATGAAAAAGCCATAGATACTAAAAAAATGCAAAGAGGTCTTGCTCAAGATATAGATATGGATGCAAATGACCTAGAAGATTTAGTAAAAGTATTTAAAGGAATATATTATAACCAAACTGGTTCAGCATTCCCACAAGATGTAAAGGCTTTACTATTAGAATGTATAGAAGCTGTATTTAAATCTTGGAACAATCCTAGAGCAATTAAATATAGAAGATTAAATGATATACCAGGAGATTGGGGAACAGCTGTAAATATTCAGATGATGGTATTTGGAAATATGGGAGATGACTGTGGTACAGGTGTAGCATTTTCTAGAAATCCAGCAACAGGAGAAAACAAAATATATGGGGAATTTCTTATGAATGCACAAGGAGAAGATGTAGTAGCAGGAATAAGAACTCCTATGACAATAGATAAATTAGCAGAACTTAATGCAGATGTATATAATGAGTTTGTAAGAAGTGCTAAAAAGTTAGAGAAGCATTATAAAGATATGCAAGACTTAGAATTTACAATAGAACATGGAAATTTATATATTCTACAAACAAGGAATGGAAAAAGAACTGCACAAGCAGCTTTGCAAGTTGCTGTAGATTTAGTAAAAGAAGGGTTAATAGACGAAAGAAAAGCAGTCTTAAGAGTAGAGCCAAAACAATTAGAACAATTATTGCATCCTAATTTTGATAAAGAAAAATTAAAATATGCAAGACAAATAGCACAAGGGTTAGCAGCATCACCAGGAGCTGCAACAGGAAAAGTTGTGTTTAGTGCAGAAAAAGCAGTACAATTACACGAAGCAGGAGAAAAAGAATTAATATTAGTACGTTTAGAAACATCTGCAAATGATATTGACGGTATGAATGTGTGCAAAGGAATATTAACTGTAAGAGGAGGAATGACATCACATGCTGCAGTTGTTGCAAGAGGAATGGGAACTTGCTGTGTAGCAGGATGTTCTAACATAGTTGTAAACGAAGAAGAAGGATATTTCGAATTACCAGATGGCGCAGAATATATGGAAGGTGACTATATATCTTTAGATGGTTCAACTGGAAATGTATATGATGGAAAAATAGATACTGTACCTGCAACTGTTTCTGGAAATTTTGCAGAACTTATGAACTGGGCAGATCAATATAGAAAATTAAAAGTTAGAGCAAATGCAGATACTCCAAGAGATGCAAAACAAGCCTATGAATTTGGAGCAGAAGGAATTGGTTTATGTAGAACAGAGCATATGTTTTTTGCACCAGAAAGAGTAAAAGCAATAAGAGAAATGATTCTTTCCGAAACAGTAGAACAAAGGAAAGTTGCATTAGCAAAATTATTACCTATGCAACGAGCAGATTTTGAGGAATTATATAAAGCAATGAATGGATATACAGTAACAATTAGATTATTAGATCCACCATTACATGAATTTTTACCTAAAACAGATAAAGATATATATGACCTAGCAAAAGAAATGAATATAAAAGAAGAAAAGATAAGGGAAACAATCCAAAAGTTACACGAATTTAACCCAATGATGGGACATAGAGGTTGTAGATTAGATGTAACATATCCAGAAATAGCTCAAATGCAAACAAGGGCAATTATAGAAGCTGCAATAAATGTTAATAAAGAAGGAATGAATGTAATTCCAGAAATAATGATTCCTTTAGTTGGGGAATATAAAGAAATGAAATATGTAAAAGCAATAGTTACAGAAACAGCAGATAAAATTTTGGAAGAAGCAAATATAGAAATGAGATATCATGTAGGAACAATGATAGAAATTCCAAGAGCAGCATTAACCGCTGATGAAATAGCTAAAGAAGCAGAGTTTTTCTCATTTGGAACGAATGACTTAACACAGATGACATTTGGATTTAGTAGAGACGATGCAGGTAAGTTCTTAAATGAATATTATTCTAAAAACATTTATGATTTTGATCCATTTGCTACAATAGATAAAAAAGGTGTAGGTAAATTAATGAAAATAGCAGTTGAGCTAGGAAGAAAAACAAGACCAGATTTAAAAATTGGAATTTGTGGTGAGCATGGTGGAAATCCTGCTTCTGTAGAATTTTGTAATGCACTTGGTTTAGATTATGTATCTTGCTCTCCATATAGAGTGCCAATTGCAAAACTTGCAGCAGCTCAAGCAGCAATAAATGAAGAAGAGTAATATACAAAAGGAAAATAAAGAGATAGGAATATTGTATGAATTTTTCAGAGATAGAAAGAAATTTAAACTTAAATAAAGATATACAAGCAGACATTAGACAAATTGTGTATGAATGCTATTATGATATTTATAATTATTTAGGAAGAACTGGATTTATAAAATGGGTAGATAAACAAAATCTAACTATTGGAATTAGAGATATCATATTTAAAGCGTTAACTGAGAATGAAGATGAATATTTAAAAAATAATAGATGGGTTGCAGGTTATCATGTGCAACCCTTGAATCCAACCCAAAAAGAAAATATAGTATTAAGAAAAGGTGTAGGTGACAATAAAGATACAAATGCTCATGAGATATTTCATTCTATAGTAGATGGTCTTGGAGGATTTAACCGATTTTGGGGAGAGGGAATAACAGAATTTTGTAAAAAAGCGATGTATAATAGAACAGAATACAGTTATCCAAAAAATGTTGAAATGGTTTTTTTAGCATATTCTATGTTTGGAAATATTATATTAAAAGATTATTTTTCGAAACAAGGTGATAAGTTTTATTTTCATTTGGCTAAAGGAGCAGAGAATCATTTGTTCCAAATAATGATGAAAATAGGAGAGAATCTAGATATAAACTTAGAAAACTATCATTCTATTATATATAGTCAAAAAAGGGCAACAGCACAAGAATTAAAAACAGCAGATCAAAATTTGAAAGATGGAATAAGTGGATTACTTAGTTTTTATTATATATATAAACAAGAACAAATTACACGATTTAAACATATTAAAGCAGATAGAATAGATTTTAATAAGTTTATTGATGAACAAGTAGAGATACTTAGATATTTAAAAATTTTAGATACAAATAGAAAAGACTATAAAGAAATATATGAGCAATACGGATTTATTAGGAAAAATATAATTGAAAAAATGATTCAAAATAGTCACCTTATTTTTAACAAATCAGAAGAAGAAAAAAGACAAATTGTAGCTAAAATTACAGAAGATATCGACTCGAAAATTGCTAGAAGAAGTTTAGGTAGATATTTATCTATTGAAGAAACATATATAAATCAAGAAGTGGAAGAACCATATAGAACATTAAATGAAAATGCAACTGGAAAATTAGTAGTTACATTTTTGTATAAAGATGAGTGCAAGGATTTTTTTACTACGATGAGAAAAATAGCAGATATACAAGCTGCAACAACAGAATTTTCAAATGAAGAGGTCGTAGACACACTAAAGAGAATAGGTGGAAATTTAAAAACTAAGAATGCATTAGAGATATTAGGAAATGCACAAACTTTTGCAAGAACTATAGAAAATCTTTCACAATTAGAACAACAATATGAATATGATTTGGAAATGCCAACATTTAAGAAAGTTCATATAGATGGATTAGAAAATTTAAATACTTTTGTAGAATTTAATGATGATAAACAATTTTTAGTAGTAATAGATACAGAAGGGGGAAGGCTAAGTAGATTATCTTTGAATGATTACTCTAGTGAGTCTTCTGGATTTAAGCTATTTACATACAAAAACAATGAAACGGGCAATCCAGAGACGACATCTTATGGAATTATTATGTTAGGTGAAAAATTATTGGATGTAGTAATTAATACTAAAACACAAGGAATAGAAATATCTAATGGAAAGGTCGATTCTAGATTTATAGTAGGAATGCAATCAATATATGAGGATACTTTAAATAGTGTTACTTTCAAAGTAATTGAAGAAGGTATAGAACTTGGTTCATATTCGCATGACATGTCAAAAGAGCAAGATGTAATAAGTACAGCAAGAATTAGTGGCACTAAAAGAAGTATAAATATTGATGAGTTTATACAAGATTATATAGATACTAAAAAGTTAATACCTGGAATAGATAAACAAGGGACAGCCTTTGCAGATATGAGTGAGAAATTAATTGATACAACATTCGAAGCACATATGATTCCAGCAGGTACAGCGAATCAACAATTATATGATAGACAAAAATATGCTCTAGTTACAGATATGAAACAGTTATTACAAGAAAGACAAAGAGAAAATAATGAAAAAAATGTAGAGGCATTGCATAAACGTTTAAATGATGATTTAGAGAATTTAAATAGTACAGTAGATAAAGCGACTTCAAAAGAAAATATTGGAATATTAGTTGGTAGGGAAGAAGCCGGCAATGAATTTTTAAGGAGTGCTGTAGATGGAACCAAAACAAGAGCAAGAACTTCCGGCATGCAAAAACAAGTAGAACTTATAAAGCAAAGAGAATTATTTAAAAGAGGTTTAATAATGAAAAATACGGGGAAAAAGGGACAAGAATATGGAGATAACTAAAAGTACGAGAATTGCATATGCAGAAATAGATAGTTTTATAGAATTGTTGCCAAGAGCAGAAAAAGAGAAAATTCCGAGTAAATTAAAACAATATTTTAAAGATGAAAAAGATAAAGAGACTACAAAAAAATTGTCAATGGATATTCCTATAGAAAAACAAAATTTACAAGAAGAAACATGGAATTTAATTGCAATGATTTACTTAAAATATTTGTGCGAAGATGAAGAAGAGAAGAAAGAACTAGAACAAATCTATGACGAAAATGAGAAGAAATATAGAGAAGAGATGAAAGAGAAATATAATCCAGAAAAAATATTTAAAGAGAGAGAAAAACAGCAAGTAATACAAAATTTACCAATAAAAGTTCAAAAAGAAAGTATAATTCAAAAAATTATAAAATTTATAAATAAATTATTCCATAAGAAAAACACTTGATAATAAAATCAAGTGTTTTTATAAATTTATTTATTATTTTCTAATCCAGAATATTTTTTTAATTTTTCATAAACTAGATAATTAATTGTTCCAGAAGGGAACTTTCCATTTTTATCTTTAGTTCCAGCAGGTACACCTGTTAATAATTCGATACCTTCATCAATTGTAGAAATTGCATAAATGTGGAATAATCCATTTTTAACAGCATCTACAACTTCATCATCTAAATGAAGATTTCTTACATTTTGAACAGGAATTATAACACTATGACTACCATCTAAGCCTCTGTCTTTACATATTTGGAAAAATCCTTCAATTTTTTCATTAACACCACCAATAGGTTGGATTTCACCTTTTTGATTTACAGAACCTGTAACTGCAAAAGATTGATTTATTGGTATTTCAGACAAACTAGAAAGTAGGGCGTATAGCTCTGTACTAGAAGCACTATCTCCATCAACACCATTATATAATTGTTCAAAACATACACTTGCAGTTAAAGCAAGAGGAAAATCTTGTGCAAATTTTTGTCCTAGATAACCTGTAAGTATTAATACACCTTTAGAATGAGAAGAGCCAGAAAGGTCAACTTCACGTTCTATATTAACAATTCCTTGTTTTCCAGCGTAAGTATTAGCCGTTATTTTTGTAGGTTTTCCAAAAGAATAGTCACCTATAGTTAAAACTGTAAGTCCATTAATTTGTCCAACTTTAGCTCCAGATGTATCTATTAATAAAGTGTTTTCTTTTATCATTTCCAAATAATGAGTATCATATTTTTTTACACGTTCAATTCTTTCTTTTAAAGCTTTATGAATAAATTTATCTGTAATCAGTTTAGAACGACTAAGTTTTGCCCAAGTTGCAGCTTCACCAAGAATTTCTGACAAGTCATTAAATTTAGTAGAAATTTTTTCTTTATCATTTGCAAGAACAGTAGCATAATCAACTAAACTTGCGACACCAGTTCTATCTAGTTGAGGTAACCCTTCTTTTGCACAAAATCCATGTGCAAACCTAGCAAGTTTTATCATGTTTTCAGAATTACGAGGAGCATCGTCTTCGAATTCAACTTTTATTTTAAATAACTTTCTAAAATCATTATCCACAGCAAGCAGGGTATGATAAATATTGCTATTACCAATTATAATAACCTTTAAATCTAAAGGGATTGGCTCAGGTTTTAAAGAAATCATTACCATAGAAGAATGTTGCTCAGAAGCATTTTCTATATTTAGTTCTTTTACCTTTAGTGCCTTTTTTAATGATTCATAGCATAGGCTATTTTGTATGATATCATCTGCTTGGAACATAATATATCCACCGTTTGCCATGTGAAGTAAACCAGGTTTTAACATAGTATGATCAGTTTTTAAAGCACCATAGTAATTTTCGTATTCAAGTCTTCCAAATAAATTTGGATAAGAAGTATTAGAATCCATTATAACTGGTGCACCTTCTAAATTGCTATTATCTATAAACAAGTTTACCCTGTAATTAAGCCATGGTGCAGGAGATTCCATTCTTGGGCCATTTTGAGGTTGATTATTATTAGGTTCTGCTGTAAATGCAGAAATATTTTTTAAAATATCAGTTTTTACATCATTTAGAAATTTAGTAATCTTCTTATTTCTTTTAAATTTTGATTTTACATTATTTATATGAACATTTATAGTAAGTAGGGCGATATTAGATTGCCATTCTTCTATTTTTTTATCTGCTTCTTTTTCTATTGCTTTAATCTCGCTAATTGCTTCAATTATTTGCTGTTGAACTATTCCAGATTTATCTTCAAATTCTTTTTTTATACTTTCGTCTAATTTATCAAATTCTTCTTCTTCGATAGTTTTACCATTTATTACTGGCATCATGTAAATACCATTTTGTGCACTTTTAACAAAAAAACCATGTTCTAAAGCTTTTTTATTTAAGTTTTCCATTAAAACATTTCTTTTTTCTTCGAATTCTTGTCTAATGATAGTTTTTTCTTTTTCAAAATCATCATTATTAAATGTATTTTTTATATCAACTTTTATATCTTTAATAAAAGTATCCATAGTATTTTTAAATTCTTTTCCTTGACCAGCAGGAAGAGAGACCGCAATAGGTTCATTTGGTCTATCAAAATTATATATATAGCACCAATCATTTGGAACTTTTTTCTTTTTAGCAATTGTATCCAAATAATTTTTTGTATACATAGTCTTACCAACACCACTAGGACCCTCTAGGTAAATATTATACCCTTTAACATTTACATTAAGACCAAATTCTAAAGCTTTAATGCCACGTTCTTGTCCAATTCCAGAAGTAATAGGTTCTAAATTTTCTGTTGTTTCAAAATCAAAAAAGTTTGGATTACACATTACTCTTAAATCTTTGTAATTTAATTCATTTTTTTTCATTTGTTTTTTTCCTTCTTTCTTTATAATTCTTTTGTCATAATAATTGCATTATCTTTATTGTTATAATACTTTTTTCTGAAGCCAACATTTTTAAAACCATATTTTAAGTATAAATTTATTGCAGGTTGATTGTGTTCATTTACTTCTAAAGTAATCGAGTTGAAATTTTGTGATTTTGCAGTTTGTATTAGTTTCTCCAATAATTTACTGCCAATACCAGTTTGTCTGTTAGATTTTTTTACAACTATATCTGTAATATGTACATCATCTACAGCTTTCCAAATTCCTGCAAAACCTAAAATATTATTTTCCAATTTGGCTACAAAATATTCTGAGTTAGGATTATTAAGTTCTTCTTGCAAGACATCATATGTCCAAAAATCGTCAAAATCGTCGATTAAAATATCTTTTATTAAAGATAAGTCATAATCTGTCATATTATATATTTCTAAATTCATAGTAATTATCCTTTATTTAATTTTTTCTCTAATTCGATTTCCGCACTTGATTTTTTTAGATATAATGGGGAAAGGGCTAAATCTTCCTTATCTGTGCAATTAAAATATTTATAGATTGCAGCTTTAGCTACTCCACTAGCAGAAGAATTATTAGAATTTCCTTCTGTTATTAAACAATTTTTAATAGAAGCTTTAATTTGTGAAGAATATGTTGTAGCACCAGAACCTACAAATATAATTTCAGTATTAGAATAATGATTTAAATTATCTAATGCATTATTAATATTATCAGATATATATTTATCTATTAAAGAATAATGACCATCTTCATATTTGAATAATCCTACATATACATTATTATTTTTTGCATCTATTATAGAACAAACCAAAGAGTTTTCTTTTGGTACAATATTGTATGCTAAACCTTCTAAAGAAGAAATACCGATAGCTTTTCTATTATAGTAATCTCTAAAAGCACATATTGTAGCAACTCCAATTCTAATTCCTGTAAAAGAACCAGGTCCTTTAGAACATGCAAATAAATCTATATCAGCTAAATTGATTGTTAAGTTGTCAAAGGCTTTTTTTATCATTGGCATTAAGTTTTCAGAATGAGTTAATTTATCAGCTATATAGTCTTCATATATAATTTTATTATCAGCTAAAATTGCGAGACTACAAATATTGCTAGATGTATCGATACTTAATGTTTTCATTTTTACACTTCCTTTAATTTATATTCGCCAAAACATTCCATAGTTAAAATACGAATGTCAGAATCTTCAAAATCTCTAGAAAAAGAAATCTTTAAATAAGATTCAGGTAAAAGTTCTTCGATTTTTTCGCCCCATTCGATTATGCAAATACCAGCCTGAAAATATTCGTCTCCACCAATTGCATAAAATTCATCTGTATCTTCTAATCTATAAACATCAAAATGATAGATTGGAAAATCAGGAGTATCGTATTCGTTTACAATAGTAAAAGTAGGACTTGATAATTCGTCTTGTAAATTAAAATATTCTAAAAAACCTTCTGTAAATTTAGTTTTTCCAGAACCAAGTTCGCCACATAAAACGATAATATCTCCTTTTTTTGAGTTAGAAGCGATTTTTTGTGCTAATTTCTTTGTTTCTTCTTCAGAATGTGAAATAAATTTTGTCATATTTTTTCTCCTTTGCTTCTTAATTATATAAGATGCAAAAACATTTGTAAAGAAAATCAGAGGCTAATTATATGGAAATTTGTAGAAAAATATGATACTATATTGATACTGCAAAATAATAGAAACTAGGAGAAAATTATGAGTGAAATCGAAAATATAAACTTACCAGAGGATTTAAAAAAACTTGATATAAAAGAAAAAGAAAAGTTATCAGCAGAAATAAGAAAAGAAATACTAAATGTTGTATCAAATAATGGAGGACATTTAGCTTCAAATTTAGGGGTTGTAGAACTTACAATAGCACTACATTCAGTGTTTAATGCACCTAAAGATAAAATAGTTTGGGATGTAGGTCATCAGACATATGTTCATAAAATTCTTACTGGTAGAAAAGATAAAATGAATTCTTTAAGAAAAAGGAATGGTATAGCTGGTTTCCCAAAAAGGGAAGAATCAGAATATGATACATTTAATACTGGGCATAGTAGTACATCTATTTCTGCAGCTATAGGAATGGCAAGAGCAAGAGATATAAAAAAAGATAATTATCAAATTGTTGCAGTTATAGGGGATGGAGCATTAACAGGTGGAATGGCATTAGAAGCTTTAAATGATGGGGGAAGTTCTAAAACCAATTTTATAATTATCTTAAATGATAATGAAATGAGTATTTCTAAAAATGTTGGAGGAATATCTAATTTCTTAAGCAAAATAAGAAGCAAGAGATTTTATAAAAGATCAAATAATATAATTAAAAAAGGTGTTTCAAAAATTCCTTGGCTTGGCAATAAAATAATAAAGCTAGTACAAGATTTAAAATATAGCATTAAAAAGATTTTTATATCTAATATGTTTTTCGAAGATATGGGATATACATATATAGGACCAGTTGATGGACATAATATAGAAAAACTAGAAAATATTTTAAAAATTGCTAAAAATATTGATGGACCTAAATTAATACATGTTATTACTAGAAAAGGAAAAGGATATGAACCTGCCGAAAAAAATCCAGATAAATTTCATTCAACAGGTCCATTTGAAATAGAAACTGGAAAATCTAAAAAAGCTAAGTCAAAAGATTACTCAAAAGTTTTTGGTGATAAATTGGTAAGCTTGGCAGAAAAAAATAAAAAGATTGTAGCTATAACAGCATCTATGAAAGATGGAACAGGGTTAAAAGATTTTGCAGAAAAATTTAAAGATAGATTTTTTGATGTAGGAATAGCAGAAGGACATGCAATAGGTATGGCTGCAGGAATGGCAACAAATGGAATTATTCCAGTTGTCCCAATATATGCATCGTTTTATCAACGTGGATATGATCAAGTTATACATGATGTGTGTATGCAAAATTTGCATGTGGTTTTGTGTTCAGATAGAGCTGGAATTGTAGGTGCAGATGGTGAGACACATCAAGGAATTTTAGATTTATCATTTTTTAATATAGTTCCAAATTTGGTTATTATGGCACCAAAAAACTTTAAAGAATTAGAAGATATGTTAGAGTTTGCTATAGATTATAATGGACCAATTTATATAAGATATCCACGTGGTGGAGAAGAAAGTACAAAGATAGATAAAGAAGAAAAAATTGAACTAGGTAAAGCTGAAAAATTAGCAGAAGGAAATGATTATACTATAGTTGCGCTAGGCAAGATGGTTCAAAGAGCATACGAAATTTCAAATATCCTAAAAAAAGAAGGGATAGGAGTAGGGGTAATAAATGCAAGATTTTTAAAGCCTTTTGACGAAGAAAATATTATTAGCTGGATAGGAAATTCTAAAGTTATAACAATTGAAGACAATATTATAAAAGGTGGATTAGGAAGTACTGTATTAGAGGCTCTAAAGAAATACCATAAAACGAATGAATTAAAAATGTTGGGATATCCAGATGAATTTATAAAACAAGGTACAGTAGATGAAATAGAAAAGGATTATAAACTAGATGTAGAAAGTATTTTAGATATGATTAGAAAATGGAGTAATTATGAATAAAAAAGAATTATTAGAGGGACATAATAAAGAAGAACAAATACTTATTTCCAAAATGATAGATAAGATGGAAGAAGCAAAGCAAAAAAACAAACTAACTAATACAGATTTCTTAGATGGATATCAAATAAGAATATGTACAGAAATTTTAAATAAAGCTAAATTTAATAATTATATTTTCTTTGGAGGATATGAGGAAGCAGAAAGAAAAATCATAGTATTTTATCCAGATAAGTTTAAATTTATTATAGAAGATAAAAAATATATGAATAAGTTATGTGCAATAAGAATAAGTTTACCTAATGAATTATATGGTACATATACGCATAAAAATTATTTAGGTATGATAATGAAATTAGGAGTTGTACGAGAAAAGATTGGCGATATTTTAGTTAAAGAAAGTGGAGCAGATGTAATAGTAATGCCAGAGATCGTTAAATATTTATTAACTAATTTAAGAGAACTAACAAGGTTAAGAAAAGCGGACATAAAAGAAATACAAATTAACGAATTAGAAAAAGTAGAAATAAAAACAAAAGAATATAATATAATTGTTTCTGCATTAAGGCTAGATAATATAATAGCTGAACTTGCTAAAACTTCTAGAATGCAAGCAAAAGAGCTAATAAACCAAGAGCGAGTATTTGTAAATTTTAAAAACGAAATAAAACAAACAAAGCTGCTAAATGAAGGTGATTTAATATCAATTAGAGGCAAAGGAAGATTTAAAATTAGTGAAATTATAGGGAATACTCAGAAGGGTAGATATATATTGAAAATAGAAAAATATGTATAAAATGTAAAGAATTGAGAAAGAATACTTGAAAAGTATTCTTTTTTGTTATAGAATGACTATGATCAATTAGTAGGTCAAATTTTTACATGCCTATAAGGCAAAAAAGAAATGGAGGAATTATAATGTCAATTAAAGTAGGTTTTAACGGATTTGGAAGAATTGGAAAATTAGCATTCCAAGCAGCTTTAGAGAAAGGTGATGCAGTAGATATCGTTGCTATAAACGATCCTTTTATAACTGCAGACTACATGGCATATATGGTAAAATATGACACAATGCATGGAAGATTTAATGGAACAATTGAATCAAAAGAAAATGTTTTAGTAGTAAATGGAAAAGAAATAAAAGTATATAATGAAATGGATCCTCACAATGTACCATGGGGAGAATTAGGAGTAGAATATGTATTCGAATGTTCAGGAGTATTTACAACAATGGAAAAAGCACAAGCACACTTAGATGCTGGAGCTAAAAAAGTTGTTATAAGTGCACCTTCAAAAGATGCTCCAATGTTTGTTATGGGTGTTAACAACGAAACATATGATCCAAGTATGAACATTGTTTCTAACGCATCTTGTACAACAAACTGTTTAGCACCACTTGCTAAAGTAATTCATGACAATTTTGGAATTAAAGATGGTTTAATGTCAACAGTACATTCAACAACTGCAACACAAAAAACAGTTGATGGAGCTTCTAAAAAAGATTGGAGAGGTGGACGTGCTGCTTCTGGAAATATTATCCCATCATCAACAGGTGCTGCAAAAGCAGTTGGAAAAGTTATCCCATCATTAAATGGAAAATTAACAGGTATGTCTTTCAGAGTTCCAACATTAGATGTTTCTGTAGTTGATTTAACATGTAACTTAGAAAAACCAGCAACATATGAAGAAATATGTGCTGCAGTTAAAAAAGCTTCAGAAAACGAATTAAAAGGAATTCTAGAATATACAGATGAACCAGTAGTATCTTCAGATTTCTTAGGAGATCCACATACATCTATATTTGATGCAGCTGCTGGTATCCAATTAACAGATACATTTGTAAAATTAGTTGCATGGTATGATAATGAATGGGGATATTCTCATAAATTAGTAGATTTAGCTTGCTATATGTCAACAAAAGACAATATGTAATTAATTAAGATTTTTTAGAGGTTGCTTTTTAAAGTAACCTCTAAAAGTCTAATATATTATGGGCAAGATAATGTAATTGTAAAGGTTACATATGTGCCTAAAAAGGACATATATGCAACCTTTACAATTAATCCACTATCCAAATTTTTGATTTCATTTTGTGGGATATATGCGTAAGTTAATCCACTGATGAAAGCTTTGATTTGTTAAAGCGGAATATATGCATGTGCTTGTCATAAAAGTTTTATTAAATAAAAGGAGTGAATTTTTTATGAGTAAAAAAACAGTTAGAGATATTGACTTAAAAGGAAAAAAAGTAATCGAAAGATGTGATTTTAATGTACCATTATTAGAGGATGGAACAATAAGAGATAACACAAGAATCGTTGCAGCATTACCAACAATCAAATATTTATTAGAACAAAATTGTGCAGTAATCTTATGTTCTCATTTAGGAAGACCAAAGGGACAAGTTGTTCCAGAAATGTCTTTAGCACCAGTTGCAAAAGAATTATCAAAATTATTAGGACAAGAAGTAAAACTTGCAAAAGATGTAGTTGGTGAAGATGCTCAAAAATTAGCAAAAGAATTAAAACCAGGTGAAGTAATGCTACTAGAAAATGTAAGATTTGAACCAGGTGAAGAAAAAAATGATCCAGAATTAGCTAAGAAATTTGCGGATATGGCAGAAGTATTTGTAAATGATGCATTTGGTACAGCTCACAGAGCACATGCCTCAACAGCAGGAATTGCTGATTATTTACCAGCAGTAAGCGGATTCTTAATCGAAAAAGAATTAAAATTCTTAGGAGATGCAATAAACAATCCAAAAAGACCATTTGTAGCTATTTTAGGAGGAAAGAAAGTTTCTGATAAAATAGGTGTAATTGACAGTTTATTAGAAAAAGTAGATACATTAATGATTGGTGGAGCAATGGCATATACATTCTTCAGATCAATGGGATATACAGTAGGAAATTCTATTTGCGAAGAAGATAAATTAGATTTAGCACAAAACTTATTAAAGAAAGCTAAAGATAAAGGTGTTAAATTCATGCTTCCAGTAGATACAAAAGTAGGAAAAGAATTTAAAGAAGATACAGAAAGCAAAGTAGTAAGCTATAAAGAAATTCCAGACGGATGGGAAGGATTTGATATTGGTACAGAAACAATAAAAATGTACACAGACGAATTAAAAAATGCAGCAACAGTATTATGGAATGGACCAGTAGGTTTATTTGAATTTGATCAATTTGCTGTAGGAACAAATGCTATAGCTAATACTTTAGCAGAAATCGATGCTGTTACAGTAATTGGTGGTGGAGATTCAGCTGCAGCTATAAAGAAAGCTGGACTTTCTGATAAAATGACACATATTTCTACAGGCGGAGGAGCTTCACTAGAATTTATAGAAGGAAAGAAATTACCAGGAATAGAATGTTTAATGGATAAATAATTTAATATTAGGAGGAATAAAATATGCGTAGAAAAGTAATTGCTGGTAACTGGAAAATGAATATGCTTCCAAATGAAGCAATATCATGTGTAGACGAATTAGCAAAATTAGTAAAAGATACAGAAAACGAAGTCATTTTATGTGTTCCATATACAGATTTATTTTATGCTATTTTAACTGCACAAAATACAAATATAAAAATAGGAGCACAAAATATGCACTTTGAAGAAAAAGGAGCATATACAGGTGAAGTTTCTGGACCAATGCTTAAATCAATTGGTGTAGAATATGTTATTATAGGACATTCAGAAAGAAGACAATATTTTGCAGAAACAGACGAAACTGTAAATAAAAAAGTAAAAGCAGCACATAAATATGGATTAAAACCAATAGTATGTGTTGGGGAAACTCTAGAGCAAAAAGAAGCTGGAGAGACAACTAATGTAATAACAACACAAACAAGATTAGCATTAGAAGGACTTTCTAAAGAACAAGTAGAAGGAACAATAATAGCATATGAACCAATTTGGGCTATAGGAACAGGAAAAACAGCAACATCAGAAGATGCTAATAACTCTATAAAAGAAATTAGAAAAGAGATAGCAAAAAATTATGGACAAGAAGTAGCAGATAGAGTTATAATACAATATGGCGGAAGCGTTAAGTCAGGAAATGCAAAAGAACTATTTACAACATCAGATATTGATGGTGGACTAGTTGGTGGAGCAAGCCTAAAAGCTGACGAATTCGCTAAAATAGTAAATTTTGATAAGTAAGGATGGTAACAAAGTATGAAAGATAAGCTAACAATGCTAATGATATTAGATGGATTTGGCGAAAACAGTAATAAAGATGGAAATGCTGTTGAGCTTGCAAATACACCTAATATAGATAGACTAATGAAAATATGGCCAACAACAGATATTCATGCAAGTGAACTAAGTGTAGGACTTCCAGAAGGACAAATGGGAAATTCTGAAGTAGGTCACACAAACATAGGTGCTGGTAGAATAGTTTATCAAGAATTAACTAAAATTACTAAATCAATAGAAGATGGTGACTTTTTCACAATACCAGAACTAGTAGAAGCAATAGAAAATTGTAAGAAAAATAATTCAAAATTGCATATACTAGGCTTAGTATCAGATGGAGGGGTTCATAGCCATATTCGTCATTTATTTGCAATTTTAGAATTAGCAAAAAGAAAAGACTTCGAAAATGTATATGTACACTGTTTTACAGATGGTAGGGATACAGCTCCAACATCTGGGGAAAGTTATATTGCACAATTAGAAGAAAAAATGAAAGAAAAAGGTGTAGGAAAAATTGCTACTATTTCTGGTAGATTCTATGCCATGGATAGAGATAAAAGATGGAATAGAATTCAAAAAGCATATGATGCAATGGTAAATGGAAATGGTATAAAAGCAACAAGTGCAATAGCTGCAGTAGAAAGTTCATACCAAAAAGAGGTTTTTGACGAATTTATAGAACCAACAGTTATTTGCAATGGAGATACACCTGTTGCAACAATAGAAGATAATGATTCTGTAATATTCTTTAACTTTAGACCAGATAGAGCAAGAGAGATAACAAGAACATTAGTAGATCCAGATTTTAATGAGTTCGAAACAAAGAAAATGAATTTAGATTATGTTTGCTTTACACAATATGACGAAACAATGCCAAATGTAAAAGTTGCATTCAAGCCACAAAGATTAGTAAATACATTTGGAGAATATGTAAGCAAACAAGGTTTAAATCAATTAAGAATTGCAGAAACAGAAAAATATGCACATGTTACATTTTTCTTTAATGGTGGGGAAGAAAAACAATATCCAGGAGAAGATAGAATATTAGTACCTTCACCAAAAGTAGAAACATATGATATGAAACCAGAAATGAGTGCAATAGAAGTTACAGACAAAGTTGTTGATGCGATAAACTCTAAAAAATATGATACAATCATTTTAAATTATGCAAATCCAGATATGGTAGGACACACAGGAAATCTAGATGCTGCTATAAAAGCAATAGAAACAATAGATACTTGTGTAAAAAGAGTAGTTGATGCAGTAGAAGCACAAAATGGAGTATTAATAATTACTGCAGACCATGGTAATGCAGAACAAATGATAGATTATAAAACTGGTGAGCCACATACTGCTCATACAACAAATTTAGTTCCATTAGTTTTAGTTGGAATGAAAGATGTAAAATTAAAAGAAGGAAAATTGGCAGATTTAGCACCAACAATGTTAGATATTATGGGACTAGAAAAGCCAGCTGAAATGACTGGAGAAAGTTTAATTGTAAAAGAATAAAATATGAAAACTTATGGGGGGAAATACAGTGTCAACTTCGGCCAGGATGAAAGAACTATACAAAGAAATACAACATAGTCTATTTGACATGATACCAGAAAAATGGAATAAGATATTTTTATATGCATCAGTTATAGATGGAAGAAATAGCTTAGAAACTGGAGAAATGTATTTTTATTATATTCCAAAGGGAATATTAAAAAGAGAGCCTATTAATGTATATGAAGTACCAAATAAGTTTAACTTAGATGAAAATTCATATTTTAAGATGGCTGACGATTTGTATGGAATTATAAAAAAGTTAAGAAAAGAATATATAGCAATAAATGGAGCTTTATGGACCAATATTGTAATTTCGATAGCTGATTATACTTTTAAAGTAGAATATGGCTTTGAAAACTTGGCAACTTCCCCATATAGTAATTATGATAGGCATTTAGTTTTTAGATATAAATATTTAAAAACCGGATTAAATTCTTATAGTAAAAGAGAAAAACAAATGGTTTTGGATTATATAGATAAAGAAGAAAATTCTAATAGAAAGGTAGATGTATACGAGGAATCCTTATATGCAACCCCTAATAAGAATTTAGTTAATTTCGAAAAAGATGCGCCAACAAAATCAAGAAAAGAAGAAAGAATGGAAGAGCTTTACGAACTAGAAAAGGAAAGCGAATTTTGGCCGCATGACAAAAAATATATAATTGTAGAAAGTAAACCAAAAAGTAAAAATCAAATTATAAATACCAAAAAAAGATACTAATAAAAGGTGAAAGGAGAAATAGAAATGATATATTCAAAGGAATTAGAAGAAATGTGCACAGTTGCAAAAGGAGTAAACCATGGACCAGCACCAATACCAGAAGAAGGTAAATGGGTTAAAGCAAAAGAAATAAAAGATATATCTGGTTTAACACATGGTATTGGATGGTGTGCACCACAACAAGGAGCTTGTAAATTAACATTAAATGTAAAAGATGGTGTAATTCAAGAAGCTTTAATCGAAACAATTGGATGTTCAGGAATGACACATTCAGCAGCTATGGCAGGAGAAATCTTAACAGGAAAAACAATATTAGAAGCATTAAATACAGACTTAGTATGTGATGCCATAAATACAGCTATGAGAGAATTATTCTTACAAATAGTATATGGAAGAACACAAACAGCTTTCTCAGAAGGTGGACTTCCAGTAGGAGCTGGACTTGAAGATTTAGGAAAAGGACATACATCACAAGTTGGAACAATTTATTCAAGCACATTAAAAGGACCAAGATATTTACAATTAACAGAAGGATACATAGTAGAACTTGGATTAGATAAAGATGATCAAATAATTGGTTATAAATATGTTCATATGGGAAAAATGATGGATAACATCAAAAAAGGAATGGATCCAATGGAAGCAATCGAAAAAGCTTCAGGAACATATGGAAGATTTGATGAAGCAGTTAAAAAAATAGATCCAAGAAAACAATAATAAGAAGGTAAAGTATGAATATTTATTTTTCAGGTTCAATATATGGTGGAAGACAAAAATTAGAATCATATAAAAAATTAGTAAAAGAGCTTGCAAAGTTTGGTAATGTTTTAGATGAAGAAGTAGCGGATGATAATGTATTAATTCGTGAAGAGAGCATTTCAGATAACGAAGTTTTCGAAAGTTTAGTAGATAGATTAAGCCAAGCAGATTTAGTTTTTGCAGAGGTAACAGTTCCATCATTAGGAGTTGGATATGAAATTGGTTATGCAGATAGCCACAATAAAAGAATAATATGTGTTTATGATAAAAATGTAACACCAAAAATTACAACAATGCTTAGAGGTAATAATAGATTAAAAATTATTCCATATACAGATATAAATGAAATAATAAACAATTTGGAGAATATATTAAAGGAGGAAGATTAAATGGCAGTAACATTTGAAAGTTATGAAAGAAGAATTGACCAAATCAAACCAGTAATGGAAAAATACGGAATAAAAGATTTTGAAGATGCATTAAAAATATGTACAGATAAAGGATTTAATCCATATGAAATAGTAAAAGGAGTACAACCAATATGTTTCGAAAATGCAGCTTGGGCATATACATTAGGTGCTGCAATAGCAATTAAAAAAGGATGTACTAAAGCAGCAGATGCAGCAAAAGCTATTGGAGAAGGATTACAAGCATTCTGTATTCCAGGTTCAGTTGCAGATGATAGAAAAGTTGGATTAGGACATGGAAACTTAGCATCTATGTTGCTTTCAGAAGATACAAAATGTTTTGCATTTTTAGCAGGACATGAAAGCTTTGCAGCAGCAGAAGGAGCTATTGGTATAGCTAAATCTGCAAACAAAGTTAGAAAAGAACCATTAAGAGTTATCTTAAATGGTTTAGGAAAAGATGCTGCTCAAGTTATTTCTAGAATTAACGGATTTACATATGTAAAAACAGAATTTGATTTCTTTACAGGAAAAGTTAATGTAGTAGAAGAAATACCATATTCAAACGGAGAAAGAGCAGAAGTTAGATGTTATGGTGCAAATGATGTTAGAGAAGGTGTAGCTATAATGTGGCTAGAAGATGTTGATGTATCTATTACAGGAAACTCAACAAACCCAACAAGATTCCAACATCCAGTTGCAGGTACATATAAGAAAGAAAGAATAGAAGCAGGTAAAAAATACTTCTCTGTTGCATCAGGTGGTGGAACAGGAAGAACATTACACCCAGACAATATGGCTGCTGGACCAGCTTCTTATGGTATGACAGATACAATGGGAAGAATGCATTCAGATGCACAATTTGCAGGAAGTTCTTCAGTTCCAGCTCACGTTGAAATGATGGGATTAATCGGAATGGGTAACAACCCAATGGTTGGTGCTTCAGTAGCAGTAGCAGTTGCAGTAGAAGAAGCTATGAAATAATGAACTTTGGGGACGGAGCTTAAAGTTCATTTGGTGAACATAAAATATAATAACCCCTACTTGTTAAATAAACTTAACAAGCAGGGGCTTTCTCTTTTGATTGTAAGTAAGTTATAAATATAATTAATACAACCAATATATGAAGTGTTTTGAAGCGTAATATATTAAAAAGTAATGCAAAAAAATATAAAATGGTGTATAATATAATAACCTAAAAACAGTTGAAAGGAAGGGTAAAGATGAAGAAGCTCATAATAAAGCGGTCGAATTTACGCGATGAATATATCTTGGAGGTAACAGGATATGTTCCAAAAGAACTGGAAGAAGACTTTGAACATATGGCAGAAAGTTTTTCGGAGGAAGATAAATTATTAATAGAAGAGATTTATGAAGAGATTTATAAGTTTAGAAGGTATCATAAGCAAAGAAATGGTTTATTAATTAACTTTCAGATAAATTTCGAAATGTATCCTATGGATGGGAAATTGATGGAAGAAGTTGAACCAATTAGGAAAGTGACAATAACATTTCAAATACGAAGAACTTTTGGAAGATGGATTAAAGAACTTTTTTAGGTTATAGAAGAGGGCTGAATGCGAAAAACATAAAACGCATTTAGTCCTTTTCTTAATTAATTGGATATATTTTCAAATAATTGGCAATAATAATATAAATGGAGGTATGTTATGAAAGATTATTTGAAAATAGAAAGTGTAGAAGCACTAGAAGTGCTAGATTCAAGAGGAAATCCGACTGTTCAAGTTGAGGTTATAACAGATGGAGGATTTTGTGGTGTGGCAAAAGTACCGTCAGGAGCATCAACAGGAAGTTTTGAAGCAGTAGAATTAAGAGATAATGATGAAGAACGCTATATGGGAAAAGGAGTAAAAAAAGCAGTAGAAAATGTAAATAGAACTATTGCAAAAAAAATCACAGGTATGAATGTATATGAACAGTTAAAAATAGATCAAAAATTAATTGATATCGATGGAACAGATAATAAAGAAAAGTTGGGTGCAAATGCAACTTTAGGTGTGTCACTGGCAGTAGCAAAAGCAGCAGCAAATTCATTAGGAATGACGCTATATAATTACATCGGAGGAGTAAATGCAAAAAAATTACCAACTCCGATGATGAATATATTAAATGGTGGAAAACATTCTGATAATAATATTAGTTCACAAGAATTTATGATAATGCCAACTTCAGGTAAAGATTTTGCAGAAAACCTACAAATGGGAGTTGAAACATACCATAATCTAAAAAAGGTATTAAAATCAAAAGGATATTTCGTTGCTGTAGGGGATGAAGGAGGATTTGCTCCAAACTTACAAAGTGAAGAAGAAGCATTAGATGTAATTGTAGAAGCAATAAAAAAGGCAGGATATATACCAGGAAAAGATATATCAATAGCATTAGATGTTGCAAGTACAGAAATGTATGATGAGGCAAAAAAAGTAGGCAAAAATGGATATCTATTTTGGAAAACAGGTACTTTTAAAACTAGTGATGAGATGATAGATTATTTAGAAGAGCTGGTACAAAAATATCCAATAGTTTCAATAGAAGATGGCTTAGCAGAAGAAGATTGGAATTCATGGAAAAAACTTACTCAAAAACTAGGTAGTAAAATTCAATTAGTTGGTGATGATTTATTTGTTACAAATACAGATAGATTAAGAAAAGGAATAAGAAATAAAGTAGCAAATAGTATATTAATAAAACCGAATCAAATAGGCACATTAACAGAAACATTAGATGCGATAGAAATGGCGCAAAAGGCAGGCTATACAACTGTAATATCACATAGATCAGGTGAAACAGAGGATACAACTATAGCAGATATTGCAGTAGCAGTAAATGCTGGTCAAATAAAGACAGGAGCACCATGTAGAACAGATAGAGTCGCAAAATATAATAGGTTATTAAATATAGAAAATGAATTAAAATAAACATTTTAAATTGCTAAAAAATGTAAATTAAGTTACTATATAAGACACAAATTGTTTCAGTTTCCGAAATCTCCCCATACTTTAGGTATTGAAAATAATACAAGTATGGGGAGAAAATAATATATGTCAAAATAATTGACAAGTATTTTTTTTATTTGTATTATTATGAATATGAAAAGGGGGATATTTATGGGCATAGCTAGTTTTATTTTGGGAATTGTAAGTCTTGTATTAGTTTTAACAGGGCATTCGCTTCTAACCATTATACTTGGAGCAATTGGTTTCGTATTAGGAATTATAGGTTTATTACTTAATAAATCAAAAATTTCGTATATGTCTATAATTGGGATAATACTAATAATTGTATCTATTATAATTGTTGGTGTAAAATTTATATTTTCATTAAACGAAGATGAAAATACAGGTAACGCAAGTCAAGTTACAGAAGAGGAAGATGTCAAAAATAATCCTATAATTGGAAATTGGTTAGGGGATAGTGAAAATATAGGATATTTTGAATTTAATAAAGATAAATCATTTTATTGGTATCAATCACAATATACAAAAGACAATAATTATTATAAAGGTACATATAGTATAACACCAGGAGCACTTCAGAATAATGGAAAAATAGATTATGGAACAGAAGGTCACGAGATATATACTATTATGTTGTATTACGATTCGCAAAAAGTAAATGGAGTATCTAAAGAAAGAACAGATATGGGAATGTTTATTGTTCAAAAAGAATCAGAAACTAAATTTAATGTAAGAAATATGATGACCGACAGTTTCTTTAACATTAACAAAATTCAATCAAATGCATAGGAGGAAAAAATGCTTAAATTAGCGAATATTACAAAAAATTATAAATCAGGGGATGAAGTAGTTAAAGCATTAAAAGGGATAAATTTAGAATTTAGGAGTAATGAATTTGTATCTATATTAGGTCCAAGTGGATGTGGAAAAACTACATTATTAAATATAATTGGTGGACTAGATAGATATACATCAGGAGATTTAATTATAAATGGTAAATCAACAAAAGAATTTAAAGACAGAGATTGGGATGCGTATAGGAATTATTCGGTAGGTTTTGTATTCCAAAACTATAATTTAATTCCACACCAAAGCGTATTATCAAACGTAGAATTAGCATTAACACTTTCTGGAGTATCTAGAGAAGAAAGAAAAAAACGTGCTATAGAAGCTTTAGAAAAAGTCGGATTAAAAGAACAAATACATAAAAGACCAAATCAATTATCTGGTGGTCAAATGCAAAGAGTTGCAATAGCTAGAGCTTTAGTAAATGATCCAGATATTATACTTGCAGACGAACCAACAGGTGCACTAGATACAAAGACAAGTGTACAAATAATGGAATTACTAAAAAGTATTTCAAAAGACAAATTAATAATAATGGTAACACATAATCCAACACTTGCAGAAAAATATTCTACTAGGGTAATTCGTGTATTGGATGGAGCTGTTCAAGATGATACAAATCCATATAGTAGTCAAAAAGAAGAAAAGAAAAAAGCAAAAAGCGGAAAAACAGCGATGAGCTTTTTTACAGCAATTTCATTAAGTTTAAATAATTTAATGACTAAAAAAGGAAGAACAATTTTAACATCTTTCGCAGGAAGTATAGGTATTATAGGAATTGCATTAATATTATCATTATCTACAGGTGTTCAGAATTATATAAACCAAGTGCAAGAGGATACATTATCAAGTTATCCAATTCAGATTCAAGAAACTACAGTAGATTTAACAAGTATGATGGAAAGAATGATGGGGGAAATGGCAGAAGGAGAAGAAACCCATGAAGATGGAAAGATATATTCTAATAATATTATGACAGATATGTTAACAGTATTAGCTGACAAAAAGCAAACAAACAATTTAGAAGAACTAAAAAAATATATAGATGAGGGTAACAATGGAATATCTGATAATGCAAATGCTATAAAATATGATTATAATTTGAACTTGAATTTATATAAAACAGATACTTCAAATGGAATAGTTAAAGTAAATCCAAGTACCGTTATGGAAAAATTAGGAATGCAACAAACAGGAATGGCAATGGGAACAGATTGTTTTACAGAATTATTAGATAATCAAGAATTAAATGATTCACAATATGATGTAGTTGCAGGTAATTGGCCACAAAATTATAATGAAGTTGTTTTAATAGTTGATGAAAATAATAAAATTAGTGATTATACATTATATACTTTAGGAATAAAAGATCAAAAAGACTTAGAAGAAAAAATGGATGCAATACAGAATGATGAAAAATTAGAAGAGGATGAACAAACTTCATACACTTATGATGATTTACTAAAGCTATCTTTTAAAGTTTTATTAAATACAGACTATTATGAAAAAGCAAATAATATGTGGATAGATAAAAGTGATGATGAAGAATATATGAAGGAAAAAGTAGATAATGCAGAAGAAATAAAAGTAGTAGGAATTATAAAACAAAAAGAAGGAAGTATATCTACTCAAACAGCTGGCGAAATAGGTTATTTAAAAACTTTAAAAGAACATGTTATAAATAAAATAAATGAACAAGAAATAGTAAAAGAGCAAAAAGAAAATCCAGAGATTAATGTATTTAATGGATTGGAATTTCCAAAAAAAGGAGAGAACGGAAAGTTCGATTATAATTCTTTAACAGAAGAACAAAAAGCAATGCTTTCTAGGTTAGATGCTAATCAAATACAATTAATGATGGAAGCATATGAACAAAATGAAAATGCATCATATGATAAAAATCTTGAAACATTAGGAGTAGTAGATTTAGCAAAACCATCAGCTATAAGTATATATCCAAAAGATTTCGAAGCAAAGAATAGAATTACAGATGCAATAACAGAATATAATAATAAACAAATTGCAGATGGAAAAGAAGAAAACGAAGTAAATTATACAGATACAGTTGGTTTATTAATGAAATCTGTAACTCAAATTGTTGATACGATAAGTTATGTATTAATAGCGTTTGTTGCAATTTCATTAGTTGTTTCTTCAATAATGATAGGAATAATAACATATATATCAGTATTAGAGAGAACAAAAGAAATTGGAATTTTAAGAGCAATAGGTGCATCTAAAAAAGATATATCAAGAGTATTTAATGCGGAAACATTTATAGTAGGATTAATTGCAGGAATTTTAGGAATTGTTGTAACACTATTACTTAATATACCAATTAATAGTATTATTCATTCTTTAACTAATATGGATACAGTAAATGCTGTTTTGCCAGTAAATGCGGCAATAATTTTAGTGGTAATTAGCATGGTTCTTACTATAATTGCAGGATTGATTCCATCAAGGATGGCAAGTAAAAAAGACCCTGTTGAAGCATTAAGAACAGAGTAAACTAAAAGTAGAGTCATTTAAATAATGACTCTATTTACTTTTGTAAAAAAATGAGATATTATACCGAAAGGAGGGGGAGTATATGAAAAATAAAAAGGTATTAATAGGGACGTTAATAATATTAGTAATTGTAATTGTAGCAATAGTGGCATTTTTCATGCTAAATAAGTCAGAAAAACCAGAAGATGCATTAAATAATTACTTCTCAAAAATAGGTGAACAAAAATATGAAGAAGCATATGAGTTAATAAGTTCATCAAGTAAGGATAAAACAGCGAAAGATACATTTGTAAATAAAAATGATTCAATATATAGTGGGATAGATATGACAAATTTATCAACGGAAATTACAAATATAGAAAAAGCTGATGATGGAGAGAAAATTACATATACACAAAAAATGAATACTTCTGCAGGAGAGGTTAGTTTTACAAATACAGTAACACTTGTAAAAGAAGATAAAGAATATAAACTAAATTGGTCAAACAGTATGATTTTTCCAGAATTAGGTGATAATGATAAGATAAGAGTAAAAACATTAGAGGCAGAACGTGGGAATATATATGATAGAAATAATGTTTTATTAGCAGGTAAGGGAAATATCTCATCAATAGGACTTGTACCAGGTAAGATGAGTGCTAATAAAGATGAAGATATACAGAAATTATCAACTATTTTAGGAGTGTCTGTAGATTCGATAAACAATAAATTAAACATGTCATATGTTAAAGACGATACTTTTGTTCCAATAAAAAATGTAGCAACAACAGAATCTCAAATAAAAGAGCAAGTACTAACAATTCCTGGAGTAAAAATTACTACAGAAAGTTCAAGAGTATATACTTTAGGAAGAGAAGCATCTCAGTTAATAGGATATGTACAAGCAATAAGTGCAGAAGAATTAGAAGCAAATGCAGGAAAAGGATATAACAGTAATAGTTTAATAGGTAAAGCTGGAATAGAAAAAGCATATGAAGACACATTAAGAGGAAAAGATGGAAAAGAAATTTATATAGAAAATGAAGATGGAGATAAAGTAAAAACAATAGCAAAGCAAGAGCTAGAAAATGGTAAAGATGTAAAATTAACAATAGATGCTACTACGCAAAAGCAAGTTTATGATAGCCTAGAAGAAAATAAGGGAGCATATGTAGCAATGGATTCAAAAACAGGTGAAATTTTAGCACTAGTAAGTACACCATCATATGATTCTAATGATTTTGTTTTAGGAATGAGTACAGATGAATGGAATTCGTTAAATCAAGATGAAAACAAGCCATTGTTAAATAGATTTACTGGAACGTGGTCACCAGGTTCAACTTTTAAGCCAGTAACAGGAGCAATCGGAATAACAGAAGGAAAGATTAATCCTAACGAGGATTTTGGAAGAAGTGGGCTTAGTTGGCAAAAAGATTCTAGCTGGGGAAATTACATGGTAACAACATTAACTCCATATAATGAACCTGCAAATATGCAAAATGCGTTAATAAGATCAGATAATATATATTTTGCCAAAGCAGCTTTAAAAATAGGATATGATGCTTTTATGGAAGGTCTTAATAAGTTGGGATTTAATGAAGATATAAGTTTTGAACTTTCTACATCAAAATCAACATATGATACAGATGGAAAAATAGATGATGAAGTACAGCTTGCAGATAGTGGATATGGTCAAGGACAAATCTTGGTAAATCCAATACATATGGCATCAATATATTCTGCATTTATAAATAATGGAAATATGATAAAACCTACAATAATTTATGAAGAAAATAAACAGCCAGAATATTTAAAAGAAAATGCTATATCAGAAGAGGCAGCAAATACAATAAAAGAAGATTTAATACAAGTTGTTGAAAATCCAAATGGAACAGCGCATGATGCAAAAATAGAAGGTTTAACAATTGGTGCTAAAACAGGAACAGCAGAATTAAAGAAAAGTAAAGATGAAGAAGGAGAGGTTATTGGTTGGTTTAATGCATTTACAGCTGATGAAACAGCAGCTAAGCAATTAGTGGTAGTAAGTATGGTAGAAGATGCAAATTCAGTAGGAGGAAGTCATTATCTATTTCCTAAAGTAACACAAATATTTAAATAAACATTTTATAAAAAGAGGAGATATTTTATATGTACAAAATAATGAAGACATTAGTAAAAGGACTTTGTTGTCATTTTATATATAGGGTTAGATATATAGGTTTAGAAAAGATAGATAATAAGAAGAAATACATTATATGTCCAAATCATTCAAATGTATTAGACCCAACATTTATATTTCCGATAGTAGATAATTTGTCTATAATGGCAAAGTCTGAGATTTTTAAGAATAAACTTTTAGCAAAATTATTTAGAAGATATAGAGTATTTCCAGTTAACAGAGAAAAAAGAGATGTAAAAAGTACTCTTCATGCTATAGAATGTTTAAATCTAGAGGAAAACTCCAAACTTTTAATGTTTCCAGAAGGTGGAATATTAAAGAAAAAAGAAGAGTTAAGAAAGAAAGTAAAAAATGGTGCAGTATATTTTGCCGCAGAAAGTGGAGTACCAATATTACCAGTATTTATTACAAGAAGACCACATCTTTTTCAAAAAGTTTATGTAGTGATAGGTGATATAATAGAAATACCTACAGATATAAAGGATGATAAAGAAAAAATACGAGAATATTCGAAAAAGATGATAAATATAATTTATGATTTAGAACAAGAAATTAAAAAGAAATAGTTGAAAAAAAGCTAGATATATATTATTATATATCTAGCCTTATATTCGGGTATGGCCAAGCGGTAAGGCAGTAGGCTCTGACCCTACGATCGTTAGTTCGAATCTAACTACCCGAACCATAAAAATCCCTTTGTAGAGCCATTTTACGAAGGGATAAAATTTTTCATAAAAAACCGAACAAAATTTCGAAAAAACTATTGACAAAATTTATTTAAGAATATAAAATACATTCAACAAAAGCAAACAAGAGTTCGAGAAAATATTAAGGAGGTTTATTATGAAAAAAGTTAAAGAAAATGTTATATCATATACAATAGATAAAGCTATATTTGGAGATTTCGCTATCTTAGTAAATAACGGAGAAGTAGTAGTAAAAGCTCCTTGGTATTTTTCTAAACAAAGAATACAAGATGCTATAAAAGAAAACAAAAACTGGATCATAAAGAAGTTAAATGAAATGGAAGAAGTATCATTATACAATAGTGCAAAAATATTGGGAATTAATTATGCAGTAAAAGTTATATATGCAAACATCAAGACTCCAGAATTAAATTTAAACAATAATTATATAGAAATAAAACTACCAGCAAAATTAAAAGGAAGAAATAACAAAAAAATAATAGATGTTATTTTAAATAAGATGTATGCAAAATTAGCAGAAAGACATTTAGAAAATGTTTTTGAAGAAATTAGAATCGAGACTGGTTTAGTTCCAGAAGATTATAGCATTATTCAAAATTCAAAAGAAATGGCTAAATTTGATTTTGATAAAAAAGAAATTTATATTAATTCAAAAATAATGGAATTAGATGAAAATTGCATAAGATATATAGTAATACATGAGTTATGCCATTTAAAATATAAAACACATGCAAAAAGTTTTTATAAATTATTACAAAATTATTTTCCTAAATACGAAAAATATGATGAAATATTAGGAGAATACAAATTTTAATCAAACTAAAGCTGCTGTTATAAAATTGTAGATTTTAACAGCAGCTTTATGCTAAAATATTTCCAAAGGAGAAAAAATATGAACTTAAAACAATTAGAAAAAGAATATGATAAATTGCAAATAAAATATGGAGATAAAAATTTAGATTCTATATATAATGGAGGATGTAGTAATAACCCAGATATATGTTTTGTGTTTATGAATCCAACAAAGAGAAACATAGCTTCATCTAAAGAATGGAAAGGGATAAAGTCTCCTTGGATTGGTACAAAGAATATATGGGATTTGTTTTATAACTTAGATTTATTATATAAAGATATTTATAATAAAATAAAAACTATTAAAGGAACAGATTGGACAAAAGAATTTGCAGAAGAAGTCTATGATGATGTTAATAGACATAAATATTTCATAACAAATTTGGCTAAATGCACACAAGTAGATGCTAGACCATTACCTGATTCTGTATACAAAGAGTATTTGGAATTATTTAAACAAGAAATAAATATAGTAAAACCCAAGAATATTGTTTTATTTGGAAATCAAGTTAGTTCGATTGTGCTAGACGAAAAGATAGCAGTTTCACAGGTAAGGAAAAAATGTTTTACTCAAAAAGTAAACGGAAAAGAATATAAATTTTATTCAGTTTTTTATCCAGTTGGAAATGGAAGATTTAATATAGATAAATCAATAGAAGATATTAAGTGGATTATTAATCAAAATAAATAAGAAAATAAAAAACTCAATCTTAAAAAGATTGAGTTTTTTTGGAGCGGGTAGTGGGAATCGAACCCACACCTTCGGGTCGGAAGCACGAAATTCTACCATTAAAATATACCCGCGAGTAAATATATTATAACTTTAAATAAAGAAAAAAGCAACAACCTAAGCCAGCTGTTGCTAATTAATGGAGCGAATCACATACAAGTTACGAACTTTATTCTCTTTCTAAAATTATTATATATGAATTAGTATTAAATTTCAATGGGAGTATATAAAAAAAATAAGATTTATGATAAAATATATTTCGACAAAAAACTCGGAGGATATTTATGGGAATTAGAAAAATAAATGATATTTTTGAATATGATAATAGTATTGTAAAAGTAGTAAAAGAAAGTAAGGAAATGTATAAAAATGAAAAATATGCCTATAATTTGTTAAAACAAAATATTCCTAAAACTATTAATTTTGATGATAAAAATAATACTATTATTATGGAAAAATTAAATGGTAAAACACTAAATGAAGTACAAATAGATGAAGTTATAATAGTTAAATTGGCAAATGCTATAAAAAAATTACATTCTAACATTAAAGATGGAAAAGTTTTTGTTCATGGAGATTTACACAAGGAAAATATTATATACTGTAATGGTGAAATCTATTTTATTGATTTTTCGTGTAGTAAATATGATATTCCTGAAGTCGATTTTAGCGCGGTAGAAATTCATATAATTAATGATAAAAACTTATTAGAGCTATTTTATAGAACACTTGACATTACACCTAATACTGAAAAACTAAAAAAAGAAAAAGTAAAGCATTGCCTAAATCATCTAATTTGGGCTAATAAAGAAAATTTTGAAGCTATTAATATTAAGTCTAAGAGAATAATTGAAGAAAATGATGAATTAATATGTGAAGATGATTTTGATTATTTAGGATTAATAAAATTATCAGATAATTTAAAACTTGATAATTTAGTTAGTAAAATTGATAATGATATATATATTAGTAGATCAAAGGAATATTATAAAAAGAAAACATATAATGAACTTGTTGATTTTAGGGAAAATTTAAAAAAGTTATTTCCTTTAGAAATAAAGAAAGCTTTTGTTGTATGTGAATATATGTTAAATGCAAGTTATAGAGTATTTTATGAAGATTATAAAAAATCTTTATTAAGTGAAGAAAATAATATCGATATTTCACAAAAATGTATGGAAGAAGATGTAAAAAATATTATTTCTTGTATTCAAAATAAAATCATAGATACTCCCAATTATTCATTAAAGCATATAAAAAATGATATTTATCCGGAAAACAGATTAATTGAGGCTGATCATAAAATGCTACTATATAAAACCATTAATAATATTACTGACTGTAATCATGTAGTATGTCCTCTTTATTCAGCTATTTTAATTGGACCGTTTTTCAAAGCTCTACATGGTACAGATTATTCTTATGTTAAATTTGGAGTGCATGATCAAAATATGAAGAATATTTATGATGAAAAAACATTAAATTTATTTGATATTACAAGTAATAAGTCATTTCCTAATGAAGTACAGATTATAGATGGAAATATAGGTACTGGATTAACACTAGTTATATTAAAAGAACTATTCAACAAAAATAATATATCTTGTAAAATTGGGTCATTAGAAATAAGCTATGAATATATGGAAAAAAATCATGATTTTTCTATTTTGGATATTTTAGACTATAAAAGTTATGTTTCAACAAGACATCATACTATAACTGATGATATAGTTAATATACTTTGTAATAATCCATTTAATTACACTAAAATTCTTAAAAAGTATGGATTTCAACATGATTTTTTGAGTGACATTGAATTACTATATAATAGAGGAAAAACGATTTGTGAAATAAATAACATATTCATTAAATCAATAATAAATTATGATTCTAATTTTGTATTGAGTATGGATATAATGAATAAAAAAATAAGGTATCTAGAAGATTATTCAATTGAGAAAGCCATTAGTATAATTAGAGATTATCCCAAAGTTAATATAATTGATTTAGATAGATTTTATGGGGAAAGTCAAAGCCTAGAAATAATAAGCAAAATTTTAAAAATTAAAAAAGTGCGTGTTGGTGGAGGAATTAGAAAACGCGAAGAAATTCAAATGTTATTAGATATGGGCGCCGATAAAGTTATAATCGGTACGCATGCAACGCCAGAATTATTAAGAGGCTTTAATCCAGAAAGAATCATTGTAGGTTTAGATAGTATAGATAGAAGGACAAATAAGATTGTCAATATATCAGAAAAAATAAAAATTTTTGAGCCATATTGTTCAGAATTTAACTATGTTTCTGTTGAACATGATGGTAAAGCTCATGGTGGAGATGTAGATAATGCAATAAAGTATTCAAAAATTACTAAAAATAAATTTAATTGTGTTGGCGGAATTAGTTCAAAGGAAGAAATGCTGAAATTACGAAAATACAACGTTGGCTGTACAATAGGCAGAAAGATACAGGAGGGGTATTTTGAGTAAATATATTTTAATTGATTTGGAAGATACTATAACAATTCATAATGATTCAGATAGAATTAAATCTATAATGCTAGAATGGTTAAAATTTAATTGTGTTTCTAACCCAATTGAAATATATGAAAATCCTAATTTCAAAAATAGAAGTACAAGATTAGAATTACTGGGAGTTAATGAAGAACAATATAAAAAATGGTATCAAAATTTTAATGATGTAGAATTCAAAGAATATTATAAAAAATATAAGAATAATGAAATTAATATAAATGAAGATACAATTGAATTTATAAAAAAAAGCAAAATTCCATTAATCCTAGTATCAAATTCTAGTCCCAAATGGATTGATTATATTTTAGAAGAGTATCATTTAACTAAATATTTTTGTTATATATTTCATAGAAAATATATGTTAGATGATATTAAAAAGCCAGACAAAAAAATTATTCAATTAATACAAGAAGAACTTAATGATGACATCTCTAATGATTCAATAGTTATTGGTGATTCTATTATTGATTACAAATTCGCATTAAATTGTGGTTTGAATTTTATAGGAGTATATAATAAAATTGAAGATACAATACATTTTAATAATTTTAAGGAACTATACAATTATATTAATAAATAATTTTAAAGACAATGCTAGTTTGCATTGTCTTTATCGGTTTTATCAGGTAATAAATAATATTCTTTAATACTCATTATCATATTATTAAGGTTAGTAATAGTTCTTCTTAAATTCTTTTCATCTTCTACATAACCAATCATATGCATTCTAACTGCTATTTGATTTAATACATTACCGATTTTTCTAATTGAGTTTAGTGATTCATAAAATTCTTCTGGTGGTTTTTCTTTAGGTTTAAAATCGGTAATTAAGTAGCGAATAAGTGCAGATGTTGTTAGTCCTGTTGCTTCTGCTTTTTTTCGTAACATAGATTTCTCATCAGTATTTAAATAGACATTAAATTTCCAATTTCTTTCTCTCATTTTTATCATCCTTTCTTTTTTATATTTGGGATATAGGGTTCCCATATACGAATTTGTGCGGGAGAACAAATTCAGTGCTGGCTAGACATATTTTGGATACGTGTCCTCACACATTTCAAATATATATAAGTTCTTTTAATATGATTTCTTCAGCTATGTTTTTATAGTTATTCATTAATTTTACCCATTCAATTTGATTCTCATTTTTACTTTTTTCAGATAGTAATTTATCAGAATTTTTGTATTGTTTCATCAAAATATCTAATCTTTTTTCACATATTTTACTGACTGAAATAAGATGGTTAGTTAATTCATCTCTCATTAGTAAAGTTGTATATAGTGGTTTATTATTCTTTTTCAGATGGTTTAATCTTAAACGACCATACTTGTTAATTTCTTGATATTTTAGTTTTTTAATAGTTAGATTTGGTAAATAATAATCACCAACTTTTGTGTAATTTAATCTCATTGTTTATCTCTCTCTTTCTTTATTTTTAATATTTCTTTCGTAAAAATCTACTGATTTTGTTTTAGAATTATATTTAAAATAGGCTTGTTCTTTGTTTTTATCTACGACTTTAATAGTAAATCTATTTATCAAATATAAAGTAAATTCATCAATAGATAGGCACTTTTTTAGATAGGCTAGAACTTTAAACTGTTCTATAGTATCTACTTGATTTTTAGTAATATTTTCTTCATTTAATAGTTTCATTAGTATTTTCTTTCATTTTAATTTGTAGTTATTATTTCTTTTTTAGGTACTAATATTAGAACATCTTTGATAGTATTTTCTTCAATATAAGAGCAACTAATAATTCCATCTACATATAAGTGTTGTCGTGATTTTGAAATAAAATCTTCTATAAATTCATTAGAATACACGTTATTTTTCATTTTGGTAAGGGATAAAACATCATAATCTGATTCTATATTTTTAAGTTTTTCTTTGTCGATTTCTTCTTGATATTTAATTCCAATATTATTATTTAGCATAATTTCATTAAGATATTTTAAATATTCCTTACTGCTTTTTGTTATAAATTCACCTGTAAATTTGATGTTTTTAATATAAATGTTAAAGTTATTATCTCTAGTTATTTCTATTTGAGAAATAAGTCTATGAATCATATCACGCTTGGCTTCTCGTGATAATAAATCATATAGAAAAGTGAACTCTATATTTTTAATATTAGTAAAAATTAAACTATCATTTTTTTCTACACAATCTAATTTTTTAATAAGTTCTGTTGTATATTCTTTAGAGTTATTGTCTGGATCAAGAGTGGTTTTCTTTTTATTTAATTTTTCAATTTCTTTTTTGATAACATCATTTTTATGATTGATAGTTTCAACATCTAGTGTAGAACTTAAATATAAATCTACTAATTTTTTCTCTTGTATTTTTAACTTTTCAATGGCTTTTTCTATCTCTTTTACATCACTACTTTTAGTGGAATTGCAAGTAATAATTTCATTATCCATAGATAGCATAAATATCGTTAATTCTTCTAATATTCGTTTTAATTTAATTTCTATTTTTTCGGTATTATAATGAAGCCCATAGCCACTGCAATTATGATTTTTACATCTTAAATGGTAATAGACTTTTTGCTTTCCATTTGAATATTTAAAAGATTCTGATGAAGCCATAATACTACCACATATCGGACATTTTACTAATCCTGAAAATAAATGAATAAACTCTCCATAGTTTGGATGTTTATTTTTTACTAATACATTTCTAGTAGCATTCCAAGTAATTTCATCTATAATCGGTTCACAATAATCTTTTACTCTTAAAATATCTTGCTGTTTTCGTTTATATTTTCCATATTCAAATATACCTATATAAATAGAATTAGTAAGTATTTTATAAACTCTATCGCTTCGCCATTTACCAGTCTTTAAATAAGCATTATTTTCTTTCATAATCGTAGCAATACTTCTAGTAGAATGACCTTCTTTACATAATTTAAAGATTTCTTTCACAACTTGTGCTTCAATAGGCTCTACCTCTAAATGCCCTGTATCTTTATTTCTGATATAGCCATAAGGTGCTTTACTAGGGTGAATATGTTCTAATGCCATTTCTTCCATCGCTCTTTTAGTTCTTGCTCCAATTTCTTTTCTTTCTCTTTGACCAAATACTAAATTCATACCAAATATCATTTCGCCATTAGCGGTAGACACATCATAAGGTTCTAGTATTAACTCTATTTTAACATCGTGTTCTTCACAATAATTTAAAAGCCAAAATCCGTCATAGTTATTTCTAGTTAGCCTATCTACCTTAATAGCCACTAATTTATCAATCTTTTTCAATTTAATATCTGCAAGTAATCTTTGCATTTCCGGTCGCATTAAATCTTTTCCTGAATGACCTGCATCATTATATACATCCACAATACTATAATCATTCTTTTCACAATATTCTTTAATCATACGAAGTTGCGAATCAATAGAATAACCATTATCTCTTTGGTCGTCTGTACTAACTCTTACATATACTGCACATCTCATAAATAATCATCTCCTCACTTGTTTCCTCACTCAAAGTCGAAAAAACAACCATCAATTTTGAAAAAATTAAAATTTTACGCAATTTTTACATCTTCTCATTAGTTTCCTAACTTATCACCAAAATTGCAGACACTAAATTAAAAATTTTTTAATTTCTTTCATAAGTTTCCTAACTTAAAGCTAAAAATATACCCCTCATATGTTTTCTAAAAAAATGATAGTTTTACGAAGTCTAATTTTTAAATTTATAAATTAGTCCTCTCATATGTTTCCTAATTAGAATCAAAAATCGGATATTCTAAAATTAAATTTTCTTTAAAATTTGGATAATTTCTTTAAGATTATATTTTTGGTTGTGTTCTTTAATGTAAAATGGTTTGTTAGATATTTCATTAACTTTATATTCTAATATTGTAAGAGTAGTAGGATATGTAATTAAGTATTCAGTAGGCTCTATAACTTGTAGATTAGTATGTAGAATATGTTTTATTGTTCCTTTCTTAACTTTGTATGTGTAGTCTTTAATTATCTCCAAGATTTCAGTATTTGGTTTCAATGTTTCAATAATTTTAAATTCCAACATCAAAAAAGTCCTCCTTCCTAGAAAGAGAACTATAAGCCTTTTATATAAAATAAAAACTCACGAACTTTATAGGTTCGTAAGTTGTCTTCAAATGGAGCAGGTAGCGGGAATCGAACCCGCATAGCCAGCTTGGAAGGCTGGAATTCTACCATTGAACTACACCTGCGTTTGCTCCTAAAAAATTTTTATTATATTGTCTGGAGCAGGTAGCGGGAATCGAACCCGCATAGCCAGCTTGGAAGGCTGGAATTCTACCATTGAACTACACCTGCATTAGCTCCTGACAATTATAGATTATAATTGTTTTTGTTTTTTTTGTCAATATCTTTTTTCACTTTTTTAGAAAAAATTATATATGATTGGATTTTCTCTAGAAATTTCAATAGATTTTGAATATAAAAAACAAAATTAATAAAATTAAAACAATTTATTGAAAAAAGTTTAAAAAATAAGTATATTAAAATAGAATAAAAAATAGGAGGAAAATTTATGCAAGTAGATTCAAAGGCTAGAAAAGATTATTTAAGTTGGGATGAGTATTTTATGGCAGTAGCAAAATTATCAGCAATGAGGAGTAAAGACCCACATACTCAAGTAGGAGCTTGTATAGTAAGTAATGATAACAGAATTTTATCAATAGGATATAATGGAGCTCCAAATGGATTTAATGATGAAAAATTCCCATGGGGAAGGGAAGGAAATCCATTAGAGACAAAATATTTATATGTTGTACATGCAGAAAGAAATGCTATATTAAATTATAGAGGATCAAGAAAAGACTTAGAAAATTCTAAGATATATGTGGATTTGTTTCCTTGCAATGAATGTGCAAAAGAGATTATTCAAGCTGGAATAAAAGAAGTAGTTTATTTATCAGATAAATACGCAGATACCGACGAAACAATAGCGTCCAAGAAATTATTAGACTCATGTAACGTACAATATAGAAAAATTGACTTGAAAGATAGTAAAGAGTTTGTAATAAAGCTGTAATTAAAAAGAAAAAAATATGTTATATAAAACAAGAGGCTTATATGTTATTATATAAATAAGGGGAGAATGCGGTTATGAAAAAAATAATAAAACTTATACCAATACTAATTATTATTACAATAGTTTTCGAATTAAGTAATATATCTTTCGCAACAACAGATGAAAAGAAATCTACTATTTCGATAAATTTATCAGAAGATTTTAAAAACTGGAATAAGCTTTCAGAAGAAGAAAAAGATAATGTAATTATGCCAATGGCTACATCAACAAATATTGATGAAGAAGATAAGAATAACGCTAATTCTTTTTTATTTGGAGTTCAGAACTTATTTGCAAAAGCTTCAATTCCAACCAAATATAGTTTAACAGAAGATATTAATGTTCCTGTAAAGCATCAAGGAACTACAGGAGAGTGTTGGGCTTTTTCTATGACAAGTGTGCTAGAGTCATATTTAGCATTATCTGAACAAAAAGCAGTTATACCAAGATATTCTGCAAGACATATGGATTATGCTACTTCAGAGACTTTTTTAGATGGAAAGAATCCAATAGGATATAGTAGAGAAGTTGGAACTGGTGGTAATTCAACAATGGCATTAGGATATCTTACAAATGGAACAGGAGCAGTTCTGGAAGAAGATATGCCTTTTGAAGATAATGAAGATAAAATAAATTTGTCAGAAATTCAAGATAAAGAAGCTGTTTTAAGAGTAACAGACGCGAAAGTATTTCCAAATATAAATAAATATATAGACGATGAAGGAAATGTAACATATAGAGATGATTCTTATAAAGAATATACAGATGAAGAAGTTACATTAATAAGAAATGATATAAAACAATATATTATGAAATATGGTGCTTTAGCTGCAACAACAGTTGGAAATAATAAAAATTATTATAGCAATCCAGAAGATCCAATGCATTCGGCAGCATATTTCTGTGATAATAATTTTTATAACATAGACCATGCAATTACAATAGTAGGGTGGGATGATAATTATTCTGTAGATAATTTTAATCCAGAAAATAAGCCAAAGAATCCAGGAGCATATATTTGTTTAAACTCATATGGAACAGAAAGTTTTGCTGATGGATATACATATGTATCATACGATGATGTTAATATAGAAAAAAATTTGACTGGTGTAATGGGAACAGAAGATATTTCAGATGACCAAAACATTTATCAAAATGATTTTTATGGTGCAACAATATATTTAACAGTTAATCCACAAGGGGCAATTGGTATGGCTAATGTATTCACTAAAGAAGGTAATGAGGATGAATATATAGATCAAGTACAAGTTGCTGCAAGCGGAAATGTTACAGCAGAAGTATATGTTAATCCAGCAGATGCTAGTTTAGATTCAGCTAAGCTACAGAAAGTTGAAGTAGATTCATCAACATTAGATGCGACCTATAACACTTTAAAGCTAAAAAATCCAGTAAAGATAACTGGAGAAAAATTTGCAGTTGTGGTAAAATTAACTGCTACAGAACAATTTAATATCGGTATTGAATGCAATTATGCGGATAGTAAATTAACTACAGCGCCAACAATGTTTGATAATGTAAGTGCAAACCCAGGAGAGAGTTATATATCTTTAGATAGTTTACAATCTTGGGATGACTTTACTACATTACAATTAGATGATACCACTTTTAAACAATCTAACTTATGTGTTAAGGCGATAACAACAAAGGAAGCTTCAAGCAAGCCAGAACAACCAAATACAAATAATAATAATGACAATACAAACACGAATAATAACAATCAGAATGCAAACACAAATACTGGTAATGAAAACCAAAATTCTAATGTAAATAATAACAATCAGAATACAAATACAGATGCTGGTAACAATAATCAAAATACTAATACAAACACAGGTAATAACAACCAAAATACTAACACAAATACGAATAATCCAAATACCAATAGTAATTCAAATTCTGGAACAGGTACAACTAATAGTAATAATAATTCAAATAATAATTCTGCGTATTACTATAATGGGACAGTGAATAAGACATTAGCAGATGAACTTTTGCCTAAGACAGGAACAGATATGGCAAGATGGGTATTACCAGTAGTTATAGGTATATTTATTATTTCATATTTTAATTATAGAAGATATAGAGATATAAAAATTAAATAAAGAAAAAAGGGGGCAATAAGTTAATTCTATCTTATTGCCCATTTGTAAATAAAGCCATAAAATTTTGTGAGTGTGAGGAGATAGTATGGAAAATAATTTAGAAGAAATAGCAAATAAAATAAGGATTAATACTGTAAAAGAAGTATATTATGCTCAATCTGGGCATCCAGGAGGTTCTTTATCTATAGCAGATATATTAGCAGTACTTTATTTTAAAGAAATGAAAATAGATCCTAAAAATCCAAAAGATGAAAATAGAGATAGATTTGTATTGTCTAAAGGTCATTGTTCTCCAGCTTTATATGCTACTTTAGCCTTAAAAGGATTTTTCAGTATGGATGAATTAAAAAACTTTAGAAATATAAATTCAATTCTTCAAGGACATCCAGATATGAAGAAAATACCAGGAGTGGATATGTCTACAGGTTCATTAGGACAGGGACTATCAGCAGCTAATGGAATGGCAATAGCAGGAAAATTAGATAAAAAAGATTACAGAGTTTATGCAATACTAGGTGATGGAGAAATAGAGGAAGGACAAGTATGGGAAGCAGCAATGGCTTCAGCAAAATATAAATTAGATAATTTATGCATATTTGTAGATAATAATAATCTACAAATTGATGGAACTATAGACAAAATAATAAATCCATATCCTATAGATAAAAAATTAGAAAGTTTTGGATTTTATGTAATAAATATAAATGGTAATGACACTAAAGAAATAGAAGAAGCTTTAAATAAAGTAAAACAAATAAAAGGAATGCCTACAGCGATTATTGCAAAAACAATAAAAGGTAAGGGAGTTTCTTTTATGGAAGATAATGTTGGTTGGCACGGAAAAGCACCAAACGAAGAAGAATATAAGTTGGCATTAACAGAGTTAGGAGGCGAAGCTGATGAATAAGGAGGAAAAAAAGGCGACAAGACAAAGTTATGGAGAAGAATTAGCAAATTTAGGAGAGAAAAATAATAAAGTAGTTGTATTAGACGCTGATTTATCAACTGCAACCAAAACGAGTATTTTTGCTAAAAAATTTCCAGACAGGTTTTTCGATATGGGAATAGCAGAGCAAAATATGATAGGAACTGCAGCTGGACTTGCTACATGTGGTAAGATTCCATTTGCAAGCACATTTGCTATGTTTGCTGCTGGAAGAGCATATGACCAAATAAGAAACAGTATTTGTTATCCAAAATTAAATGTTAAGATTTGTGCCACTCATGCGGGAATAACAGTAGGAGAAGATGGAGCTACACATCAAATGATAGAAGATATATCTCTAATGAGAACGATTCCAAACATGACTGTTATATGTACATCAGATGATACACAAACAAGATGGGCAGTAAATGAAATTGCTAAATTTGAAGGACCTGTATATTTAAGACTATGTAGATTAGCAACACCAAAAATATACGAAGATGAAAAATTTGAAATAGGTAAAGGAGTCCAAATAGGAGACGGAACAGATGCTACAATAATAGCTACAGGAGTTGTAGTATCAGAAGCTATAGAAGCAATGGAAGAATTAAAAAATATGGGGATAAATGTACGAGTTATAGATATGCATACAATAAAGCCAATAGACAAGGATATCATTATAAAAGCGGCAAAAGATACAAAGAAACTTATAACTGTAGAAGACCATAACATAATAGGTGGATTAGGCTCTGCTGTATGCGAAGTGTTAGCAGAAAATTATCCTACAAAAGTATATAGAATGGGTATAAAAGATGAGTTTGGAAAGTCTGGTAAAGCAGATGATTTATTAAAATATTTCCAAATTGATAAAAGCGCTATTATAAAGGCTGTTACAGAAAATAATTGATGTAAATTTTTATGTACCCTATTGCAATAAATCTTATTTATTGTTATTATATCTTGTAGATATAAATAAAAATATATCGAATTAAGGAGCAATTAAGATGATAGAATTTAGAAATGTTTGCAAAAAATACGAAACAGGAACAGAAGCTGTAAAAAATGCCAATTTTGTTATAGAAAAAGGTGAATTTGCATTCCTTGTTGGTGCTTCAGGCTCAGGAAAATCAACATTAATAAAATTAATATTAAAAGAAGAAGAACCTACATCAGGAAATATTATAATAAATGGAAAAGATACTACATTTTTAAAACCAAACAGGATTCCATACTTAAGAAGAAGTATGGGAGTTGTATTTCAAGACTTCAGATTATTACCAGACAAAACTGTTTATGAAAATGTAGCTTTTGCTATGTATATTGTAAAAGCTACACCAAGACACATTAGAAGACAGGTACCAATGGTATTATCATTGGTTGGATTAAGTGCAAAAGCTAAAATGTATCCAAACGAATTATCAGGAGGAGAGCAACAAAGAGTAGCACTTGCTAGAGCTTTAGTTAACAATCCTTCAATGTTAATTGCTGACGAGCCTACAGGAAACTTAGATCCAGACACAGCTTGGGATATTATGACTCTTTTAAATGATATTAATTTAAGAGGAACAACAGTAGTTGTTGCAACTCATGCAAAGGATATTGTAGACCAAATGAATAAGAGAGTTATTCATATTCGTAAAGGCTCTATAGTAAAAGATGATGAAAAAGGTGGGTATGAATTGTGAGATATAATGTTATAACTTATCTATTAGGAGAAGGAATAAGGAATGTTTTTAAAAATAAAAAATCAACGAGTGCTTCAATAATTATAATGAGTCTTACAATGTTAATATTTGGAGTATTTTTCGTAATAACTCAAAATATTAACAGTATAATGAAACAAATAGAAAGTGAACAAGGAATAGAAGTATTCCTTTATGATATTTCAGAAGATCAAACAAAAGCGCTAGAAGATTACATAAGAAATATTGATGGTATAAATACAGTAGAATATAAGTCAAAAGAAGATGCGTTAAATCAATTAAAAAGTCAGTTTAAAGATAGGGAAGATTTATTATCTGGATATGATGAGAATAATATATTTCCAGCATCTTATGTTGTAACATTAACAGACTTAACTAAAAATAATGAAGTAAAACAAAAGATAGATGAGTATGATAAAGGTAAGCCTGACACCGAAAAGGTAATAAAGAAAATAACAAGTAGTGATGAAACAATAACTACATTAATTAATCTAGCAAATGGAATTAGGATAATAACAGGAGTAATACTTGTAATTTTAATTATTATTTCAATATTTATAATATCAAATACAATAAAGCTTACAGTACATGCAAGAAGAAAAGAAATATCTATAATGAAATATGTAGGTGCAACTAATAGCTTCATAAGATGGCCTTTTATTGTAGAAGGTATAATAATCGGAATAATATCAGGAGCAATATCAATAATTATTCTAGGAATAAATTATAATTTAATTGCAAATAAAATATTAGAATCACAAGTTGTATCTGCAATGAGTATCAACTTATTAACTTTTGCAGATATGTTCGGATTAATAGTGCTTGTTTATACAATATTAGGTGTTGGAATAGGTATTTTAGGAAGTTGTATTTCTATGCGTAGATATTTAAAAGTATAGAAAAGGAGTTTAATATGAAAAGATTTCTAAGAATATTAATAATAGTAACATTGTTAATATCAACTTTAGGGTTTTCAACTTTTGCAGCTGAATTATCAGATTTACAAGAACAACAAACACAAGTACAAGCAAATCAAGATATGGCAACATCACAACTTCAAGCAGTACAAGAAGAACTAACAGAGAATTTACAACAAATTCAAGAACTAAATACTAATATTACACAATATGAAACAGAGATAAATGAGTATAATACTCAAATTGTAACCTTACAAGATGATATTACAAAAACCGAAGAGGAGATAAAAAAAGCAGAGGATAATTATAATAGTCAGAAAAAATTATTAGATGATAGATTAGTAACTATGTACCAAGCTGGCACAACAGAATATTTAGATGTTGTGCTAAGTTCAAAAACAATAACAGAATTTTTGTCTAATTACTATTTGTTATCGATTTTAGCAGATTCAAATGTAGATTTTTTGGATACGATAGAACAGCAAAAACAAATAATAGAAGATGAAAAGAAAAAATTAGAAGAGCAAAAGAAACAAATTGATACAGCAAAAGAAGAAAAAGAAAAAGCATCTATAATATTACAAAACACAAAAGTTATGAAAGATACTTACACATCTCAATTAACTGACCAAGAAAAGCAAATTCAATCAGAAATAGATGCATACCAAGCACAATTAAATCAATTGGAAGCAGAAATTCAATCAATAACAGCAGATAGCTTAGTAATTAATCCAAACTATATTGGAGGAGAAATGCTATGGCCAGTGCCTGGTTACACAAAATTAAGTTCTACATTTAAGATGAGAGTTCATCCTATAACTGGGGTATATAAATTACATAGTGGAATTGATATACCTGCGCCTACAGGAACTAATTTCCTTGCAGCAAATGATGGAGTAGTAGTAAAAGCAGGATATAATACTGCTTATGGAAACATGGTTATGATAGACCATGGTGGTGGAGTATCAACATTGTATGCACATGGTGATAAAATAATGGTAACATTAGGACAAACCGTAAAAAAAGGAGATGTAGTTTTACAAGTAGGTGAAACAGGATATGCAACAGGACCACATGCACATTTTGAGGTTAGAATAAACGGAACTCCTGTAGATCCATTACCATATGTTACAAACCAAAATGGAGTAAACTAACTTAAAAATAACGGAGGATAAAAGATGAAAAAGATGTACTTAAAGGTTGTATCTATATTAGTGATTGCAACAGTAATATTAAATACAGTATCAATATCGTATGCAGCATCGAGCATTAGTAGCCAAAAAAATGAATTAAATCAAAAAATACAGGAAACGAAAGATAATTTAAATGAAGTAAATAGTCAAAAAGAAGAATCACAAAACAAAGTTAATGATTTATCTAGTCAGATAGATTCATATGAATCACAAATTAGTTCTTTAAAAAGTGAGATAGAAACAAAAACAAACGAAGTTAACGAATTACAGAAAAAACTAGACGAGTTAGAAGCAGAAAGAGAAAAGAATCAAAGTCTATTAGATGAAAGATTAGTTACATTATATGAATCTGGAGAGGTTTCATATTTAGATATGTTGTTATCTTCTGCTGATTTAACAGAATTTATATCTAGTTATTATATGATAGAAACTTTAACAGCTGCAGATAAAGAATTAATTCAAAATTTAGAGAATGACAAGAAAGAGATAGCTGAGACGCAAGAAAAAGTAAATGCTAGCTTAAGTGAAATAGAGACAAAGAAAACCGAATTAGAGGGTATACAAACAGAGTTAAACAAAGCAAAAAATCAAGAACAAACAAAAGTTGATAAATTAACAGAGCAATCCCATGACTTAGAAAGTGATGTAGAAGAATACGAGAAGAAAATGAAAGAGCTTGATGCAAAGGAAAAAGCTCAAGAAGCAGCTTTACAAAAAAAATACGAAGAAGCTAAGAAGAAAGCAGAACAAGGGAATTCCTCAGGTTCAAGTTCTTCTAGTACAGGAGGTTCTGTAAGTTCACAAGGATTTATAAGACCAGTTAAGAGTGGAAACATTACAGCTACAATGTATTATTCTAGTGGAAAATACCATGGTGCTGTAGACTTTGGTGTATCAGTAGGAACACCAGTTTATGCAGCAGCAGATGGAATTGTAGTTACATCTACTTGGGGTGGTTCAGATAGTTATGGATATTACATAAAAATTAAACACTATAATGGATTATATACATTATATGCACATGGTTCATCATTAGTCGCAAGCGTAGGACAAGAAGTAAAACGAGGACAACTAATAATGTATTCAGGTAATACAGGAAATTCAACAGGACCTCATTTACATTTTGAGGTAAGAAAATCACCAGGAGGATATAGCAATAGAGTTAATCCACTAGACTATTTGCCATAGTTAGATGGGGCTTAGGGATTTGGGGACGGTCCTTAAATCCCTTTTAATTAAATTTAAACATAAAAACCGCTACATAAGAATAAAAACTTAAGTAGCGGTTATATTAAATATTAAAGAACAAGGGGGACTTGGTATGAAAAAATCAACAATAGTAATTATAGTAGTTGTTGTTATATTAGTAGCAATAATTGCTGGTTTAGTTTCTAACTATAATGGGGTAGTTAGCTTATCAGAAGAAGTTGATAATAAATTTGCTACAATTGATACTATGTTACAAAGAAGAGCAGATTTAATACCAAATTTAGTAAATACAGTAAAAGGGTACACAAACCAAGAACAAGCTGTTATAGATTCAGTAACAGATGCAAGAGCAAAATTAGCAGGAGCAAATTCTGTAGGGGAAAAAGCCAATGCTGACCAAGAATTGAGCACTGCATTAAGTAATTTACTAGTAGTTGTAGAAAATTATCCAGATTTAAAATCATCACAAAATTTTATTAATTTATCAGATGAATTGGCTGGCACAGAAAATCGTATAGCAACAGCAAGAAAAGATTATAATGATGCTGTAAAAGAATATAATACAAAAATAAAAAGATTTCCTACAAATATAGTATCTGGAATGTTCGGATATGGAGAAAAAGAATACTTCCAAGCATCAGAAGGAAGCGAGGAGGTACCAACTGTTGACTTCAATACTGTACAATAAAAAAATTAAATATATATTAATTTTAGCCATTTTTTCTATAGTGTTAGTTACTAATAGCTCATACGCTATTGTCTCACAAACAAGTGACTTTTATGTTAATGATTCAGCAAATTTATTGTCTGATGAAACAGAAGACTATATAATCAATATGAATAAAACATTAGAAGAACAAACTGGTGCACAAATAGTAGTTGTTACGGTTCAAAATCTAGAAGGACAATCTTTAGAAGAATATGCTACAGAATTATTTAGAGAATATGGAATTGGAGACAAAGAAAAGAATAATGGAGTTCTTTTACTGTGCGCATATGAAGAAAGGCAATTTAGAATAGAAGTAGGATATGGTCTTGAAGGAACTTTAACAGATGGAAAAACTGGTAGAATTCAAGATGAATATATAATTCCATACCTTAAAGAAAATAATTTTAATAATGGAATAAGAAATGGATTTAATGCTGTATTAAAAGAAGTAGAAAATGAGTATGGCATTACAATTGAAGGTGCAGAAGAAGGAAATGTAGTAGGAACAACAAATGCAAGAACAAATGTAGCTAGCAAGGTAGCACCACATATAATTATGATGGTAATATTTATATTAGTAGTAATATTTTTTAGTAGACGTGGAATCTTCTTTATAGGAGGTTTTGGTGGTGGCCATTTTGGTGGGCGGAGGCTCATTTGGTGGCGGTGGTTCCTTTGGCGGAGGAGGCGCTTCCGGTGGAGGAGGCTCATCAAGAAGTTTTTAAAAACAAATGTAGGGACATTCTTGGGAAATTTGGCGATTGTCCTGGGGGATTTGGGGACGTTCCTTAAATCCCGATTATATATAAGCCCGTATTAATATATTTTATTAATACGGGTTTTTGTTTTTAGTAAATTTAGTTATAAATTTTGAAATGGATTAATTATATAAATTTTTTTCATATAAATCTTCTATATGGACATTTTTTTCTTCAAAATTATCGATAAATCCTATCTTGGCGATATCATTGTTTACTTCTTGTATCCACACAGGTCTTTCATTATAAAAGATATCTACTTTTTGTTTATTTCGTAAAATTTCATGTATTTTGGAAGCTTTCATACAAATCATCTCCTTAAAAAACTTGTACTATTAATATATCCAAAATATAGAAAATTATTCCAAAAATATTTATAAATGAGGAAAATCCCCAAGGTGACAAGCACCATAGGGGATTTCCTACCAAAACCAGAACCACAGGAGAATGAACACGATTGCCTTAATAATAGCAAACACTGCTCGTTCACGATCACCCATACCTTCTGGCTGAAACAATTTGTTGAGAAGCCAATTTGTAAAAAATAAGAGGATCATAAATAGACAAAAGTAAAAAAAAGGATCCCCAAATTTAAAAATGGCTCCAACAAAAAGAAGTAGTATGAAGAACCACATATTATATGTGCCTCCTTTCAATTAATTCAACAGTTGATAAGATCTAAATATATTATAACATATAAATTAACATAAAGCAAAATTTGACATTCTATAAGTAATGCAACAAAAAATGTGTTAAAAGAGTATTAATTACAAAAAAAGAGTACCAAATAAAACTACTTAATTACTTGGTACTCTAAATAAAATACGATTTGGTGACCCGTACGGGAATCGAACCCATGATTCAGCCTTGAGAGGGCTGCGTCTTAACCGCTTGACCAACGGGCCATAAACAAACTTTATTATTTATATCATAAAAATAAAATATAGTCAATAGGAACAAAATTTCGCAAAAATCTATTGACAAAAAAATAAAATCATATATAATAATAAGCGAACAAAAGTTTTAAAGAAAGGCAAAAAGATGTTAGAAGAAAAAGATAGAATAGATGTTGTTTTAGTAAAAAAACACTATTTTCAAACAAGACAAAAAGCTAAATATGAAATAGAACAAGGAAATGTATATGTAAACGGAAAACAAATTACTAAAACAAGTAAAATAATAAATTATCAAGATAATATAGAAATAAAAGGTCAAACACTAAAATATGTAAGTAGAGGTGGACTAAAATTAGAAAAGGCCATTAGTTTATTTGAAATTTCATTAAAAGACAAAATATGTGCAGATATAGGAGCATCAACAGGAGGGTTTACAGATTGTATGCTACAAAATGGTGCACAAAAAGTTTATGCAATAGATGTTGGTCATTCACAACTAGCAGAACAATTATTAAATAACGAAAAAGTAGTAAATTTAGAAGGAACAAATATTAAGGAATTAGATACAAATAGCATAGAAAAGTTGGATTTTATTAGTTCAGATGTGTCTTTTATTTCGGAAATACATGTATTGCCAAAGATATATAAATTACTAAAAATAAAAGGAAAAGCAGTTGTATTAATAAAGCCACAATTTGAGGCTGGAAGCCAACATTTAAATAAGAATGGAGTTGTAAAAAATATAAAAATACATCAAAAAGTAATTCAAAATATAGTAATGTTTGCAAATAAACTTGGTTTTAGAATTATAGATGTAACATATTCTCCAATTAAAGGTCCAGCAGGTAATATAGAATATTTATTATATGTTGAAAAAAATGAAAACAATTTATTAGATTTATATAAAATGAAAAATAATGCATTAGAAATTACTACAGAGGCATTTAAAAAATTAAAATAAAGAGGTGTACATATGATATCTACATTGCATATAAAAAACATAGGAATAATCGATGAGATCATGATAGATTTTTCAAAAGGATTTAATATATTAACTGGCGAAACAGGAGCAGGAAAAACTTTAATTATAGGAGCATTAGGAATAGTAGCAGGTGGAAGGTTTTCAAAAGAAATGATTAGAAAAGGTGAGAATCATTCATTTGTAGAAGTTAGTATATATTTGCCAAATCATCCAAAGGCAGTAGATGGAAATATCATAATTTCCAGGGAAATATTTGAAAATGGCAGAAACACTTGTAAAATAAATGGTCGTTTAGTAACTGTAAATGAATTAAAAGAATTTATGAATAATATCATAAATATACATGGGCAAAACGATAATCAAAATTTATTAAATAAAGAAAATCACATAAAATATTTAGACAAGTTTTTAGGAAAAGAATTCTTAAGTAAGAAAAATGAGTATACTGAGTTATATAATAAATATGTAGATATTAATAGAAAACTAAAAGAAAACTATGGAGATGAAAAAGAAAAACAACGTAAGTTAGATTTGCTTAATTACCAAGTAAACGAAATAAAAAATGCAAGTTTAAAAATAAATGAAGATGAAGAATTAGAAGAACAAAGAAATCTTATAATAAATGCTGAGAAAATATCTAAATCATTAAATGAGGCAGATATGCAAATAAACGAAAATGCATTAAATTCAATAAGTATAGCAATTAAAAAATTAGAGAAAATAGAAGATATAAATATAAAATACCAAAAAACACTAAGTTCATTAAAAAGCAATTATTATGATTTACAAGAAATTGCGATAGATTTAAATCATTATAATTCAGATACATCTTTCGAAGAAAAAGAAAGAGATGAGATAGAAAATAGAATAGATGAGATAAACGACTTAAAAAGAAAATATGGAAATACAATAGAAGAAATATTAAATTATAAAAATGAAGTAGAAGAAGAAATAGATAAAATAGAAAATTTAGAAGAGAAGAATAAGGAGTTAAAAACTGAGTTAACAAAGGTAACAGTAGAAATAGAAAAAAGAGCTATAGAATTACACGAAACAAGACAAAAGTATGGAATAGAATTAGAAACTAAAATAAATAGTGAACTTGCAGATTTAGAAATGCCTAATGCAAAATTTAAGGTAAACATAGAGAATACAAATTTTAATAAAGATGGAACTGATGAAATAGAATTTTTGATAACAACTAATAAAGGAGAAGATTTTAAACCGTTAATAAAAACTGCGTCTGGTGGTGAGATGTCTAGAATAATGTTAGCTATAAAAACAGTGTTATCAGATGTGGATGAAGTGCCTATTTTAATATTTGATGAAATAGATACAGGTATTAGTGGAAAAGCAGGAAATGCAGTTGGAGAAAAATTAAAAACAATTTCAAAAAATCATCAAGTTATAATAGTTACACATTTAGCTAGTATTGCAGCGAAAGGAGATTCTAATTATTATATTTATAAAGAAGTAGAGGGAGATAATACTAAAACAAGAATAAAAAATTTAAATGAACAAGAAGTTATAGAAGAAATAGCAAGAATTGCAAGTGGAATTGTATCAGAGATATCATTAAAACATGCAATGGAATTAAGAGCAGCAGTTTAAATAAATGGACTAATATATGTAAAAAGAAGTGGACTAAATTAAATTTATCCACTTCTTTGGCATAATGATACTATTTTAATTCTACAATTGTAACACCCATTTCACCTTCTCCGAAAGTACCAAGTCTAAATGATTTAACATGAGGATGTTTTTTTAAAAAAGCATGAATACCAGTACGTAATTTACCAGTACCTTTTCCATGTACAATTCTAACAGTTTTTAATTTTGCTAAACTGCAATCATCCAAATATTTATCAATAACGAAAATTGCTTCATCAACTGTTTGTCCTATTACATTAATTTCTGGAGATATATTTTTTGATTTTGACATACCAGAGAAAGCTTTGGAAGGTGTTTTATTTGTACTCTGCTTTTTATTTGCAATAGAAATATCTGTAACAGGAACAAATGATTTCATATTACCACATTGTACTTGTACTTCATTATTTTTGTTTGGTAATGATAGTAAAGTACCATTATTCATAAATTTATTTATATATATATCCATTCCAACTTTTAGTTGGTTTACATTTAAGTTACTAGAAGATGAGTTGCTTATTTTATTAGAAGAAACCTTTTTTATAGAATCTGTTAATTTATTTCTATAATTATCTAAATCTTTTAAAGAATTAGAAGTGTTTTCGATTTTTCTCATTTGACGTATTATATTAGTTGCTTCATCTTTTGCTGAATATAATATTTCACGAGCTTCCAACTTAGCTTTATTGATAATTTCGTTTTGTTTGTTTTGAACATTAGAATAATCTTTTTCTAAATCTTCTTGTAATTGTGAAATTTTAGCCAATCTTTGTTCAATTTCATTTTTCTCGTTTTCAATTTTTTGTTTATTATCATAAATGTTTTTTAATAAATCTTCAACATGAATAGTATCAGTATCTAAGAACTCATTAGCTCTTTGTAATATATCATCAGAAAGACCAAGTTTTTTACTGATAGCGAAGGCATTACTTTTACCAGGCACACCGATTAAAAGTTTATAAGTAGGGGAAAGTGTGTCTATATCAAATTCTTGGCTTGCATTTTCAAAACCAGCGTGTGTTAAAGCATAGTTTTTTATTTCTGGATAATGTGTTGTAGCAAGTGTTAATATTCCTCTATTATATAGAGCTTCTAGTATACTGATTGCTAAGCTACTTCCTTCAATTGGATCAGTTCCAGAACCAAGTTCATCAACTAAAACTAAACTATCTGCTGTAGAATTTTTTAGTATTTCTATAATATTTAGCATATGTGAAGAAAAAGTACTTAAAGATTCTTGAATGCTTTGTTCATCACCAATATCCGCAAAAACATTATCAAATACAAAAACACTACTATTTTCATTAGCTGGAATATTTAATCCAGACATAGCCATTAATGTTATTAAACCAACTGTTTTTAAGGTTACAGTTTTACCACCAGTATTAGGACCAGTAATTACAAGTGTATTAAAATTAATTCCTAAATTTATATTAATTGGAACTACAGCCTCCTTATTTATTAAAGGATGTCTAGCTTTTATCAAATTTATTTGCTTATCATCATTCAAAATAGGTCTTGTAGCATCTAAATATATAGAATAATTTGCTTTAGCAAAAATAAAATCAAGTAATCCTATAATTCTAAGGTTATTTTCTAATTGCTCTAAAATTTCAAAAAGCGAGTTTGTAAATTTGGCTAAAATTTTTTCTATCTCTAAGTTTTCTTCTACAGTTAAATTGGCAATTTTACTATTTAATTCAAAAATAGAAACAGGTTCTATAAAAACAGTGGAACCACTATTTGACATATCATGAATAAATCCTTTTATATTATTTCTGTATTCTTCTTTTACAGGTATAACATACCTATCATTTTTTATAGTTATAACAGGTTCCTGAAGATATTTAGAATAACTTGAAGAAGATATATAGTGATTTAATTTGTTTTTTATTTCTTGTTCAATTTTTCTCTTAGTTGTTCTAATATTAAATAAATTAGTGGATGCTCTATCATCAACAGTATAATCATCAATAATTGCAGAAAAAATGCTATCTTCAAGATTTTTATTAGTGTATAAATTATCAAAATAATTATATAAGCTATTAAATTCATTTAAGTCGATAAGTTCATCAGAAAAAAAGTAATCCTTTAAATCTTTTGCTAATCTTAAAAATTTTCCGATATTTAGTACATTTGCAATTGATAATATCTTATTACTTTTTAATGTTTTTAAACAAATTTCGATTTCTTCTGATAATTCATAAATAGGAATATTGCCTTTTTTATATTTAAAAATAACAGCTTCATTTGTTTCATTTAAAGCTTTTATAACTTTATTTTTATCATTAAAAGGATATAAATTAGTACAGTATTTTTTTCCAATAAACGTTTTAGAAAAAGTTGCTAAATTTTCTGTAACTTTGTTAAATTCTAATTTTTCTAAATATTTGCTAAACATATGAAAACTCCTTTATATTAAATTGTATTTTTCAAAAATTGATTTAATCATATGTGTATCTAAACCTACAATCGAATTATAATCGCCATCATAGCCTTTTAAATAAACTTTTCCTATACCTTGCACAGCATATGCTCCAGCTTTATCCATAGGTTCTTTTGTATCAACATAAGAGCAAATATCGTAATAAGACATATTTTTAAAATAAACGGTTGATTTATTAACTCTTGTTTCAAAAATTATTGAGTGTTCTTTTTTTATAATTACAGTTGTACCTGTATAGATATCATGCGAGTTTCCTTGTAATAGTTTTAAAATACGAATAGCATCATCTCTATCTTTTGGTTTGCCTAAAATAATATTACCAAAAGAAACTAATGTATCAGAACCAATTACAGTATATTCATTATTTTCTTTATATTTATCTATAAAAATTGAATAAGCTTTTTCATATGATAATTTTTCTGCTAATTTTTGAGGATTAGGTTCAAGCTTTTTCAATTTATTTTCATCAATATCACTTGGAATAATATCAAAATTACTTATTATTGTTGATAATAATTGTTTTCTTCTAGGAGAAGAAGAAGCTAAAATAAATTCCATAACAAAACCTCCTATAATCCTACGTATTATAACATTTTTAGTTTTGAAAAATCAATATTGCGTTTAGAGTTTTGCTATGATAAAATAAATAAAGTTAAAAACGGAGGAATTGTATGGAAGATAGACAGCAAAACATAAGAAATTTCAGCATAATTGCACATATAGACCATGGTAAATCAACATTAGCAGATAGAATGATAGAAATGACAGGAGTTCTTTCAAAAAGAGAAATGGAATCTCAAGTATTAGATAATATGGAGATAGAAAGAGAACGTGGAATAACAATAAAATCACAATCTGTAAGAATGATTTATAAAGCCAAAGATGGGAAAGAATATATATTTAATTTAATAGATACACCAGGACATGTAGATTTTAATTATGAAGTGTCAAGAAGCTTAGCTGCATGCGAGGGGGCAATATTAGTTGTAGATAGCAGTCAAGGGGTGGAAGCACAAACATTAGCAAATGTTTATTTAGCATTAGATAATAATTTGGAAATTTTACCAGTAATAAATAAAGTAGATTTACCAAATGCTAGACCTGATGAGGTAAAGAAAGAAATAGAGGATATAATAGGAATACCAGCAGAAGATGCACCTTGCATTTCTGCTAAAACAGGTTTAAATGTTGAAGAAGTTTTAGAAAGAATTGTAACAGATATTCCAGCACCATCAGGTGATAAAAATAAGCCATTAAAATGTTTAATATTTGATTCTTTTTACGATAATTATAAAGGTGCTGTAAGCTATGTAAGAGTAAGGGATGGAAGAGTAAAAGTAGGTGACGAAATTTTACTAATGTCTTCTAATAAAACTTTTATAGTAACAGAAGTAGGATTTTTTGAACCAGGCAAATATTATCCTTGTAAAGAATTAGTTGCAGGTGACGTAGGATATATTGCAGCAAGTATTAAAAGTTTATCAGATATCAGAGTTGGAGATACAATAACATTAAAAGATAATAAAGCAGAAGAGCCTTTACCTGGATATAAAAAAGTAAATCCAATGGTGTATTGTGGATTATATCCAGTAGATGGTAGTGATTATGAAAATTTAAAAATAGCGTTAGAAAAACTGCAATTAAATGATGCAGCGCTTCAATATGAACCGGAAACTTCTAATGCACTTGGGTTTGGTTTTAGATGTGGATTCCTAGGTTTACTACATTTAGAAATAATAGAGGAAAGATTAGACAAAGAATTTGATTTAAGTTTAATTACAACATCACCTTCAGTTATTTATAAGATTCATAAGACAGACGGAGAAATAATTGAACTATATAACCCAGCAGATCTACCAAAACCACAAGAAATAAGTTATATGGAAGAACCTTTTGTGGAGGCAGAAATATTAACACCGAAAGAATTTGTGGGAAATATAATGGAAATCTGTCAAAATAGAAGAGGTATATATAAAGATATGAAATACCTTGACGAGAACAGGGTTACAATTATATATGAATTACCATTAAATGAAATAATATACGACTTTTTTGATACATTGAAATCAAAAACAAAAGGATATGCTTCATTTGATTATGAATTAAAAGAATACAGAAGGTCTGAATTAGTAAAATTAGACATATATGTAAATGGTGAAAGTGTTGACGCATTAAGTTTTATAGTTCATAAAGATTCTGCCTATGATAGAGGTAGAAAGATGATAGAAAAATTAAAAACAGTTATACCACGCCACTTATTTACAATACCATTACAAGCTGTTATAGGAGGAAAAATAATTGCAAGGGAAACAATCTCAGCAATGAGAAAAGATGTACTTGCTAAATGTTATGGTGGTGATATAACACGTAAAAAGAAACTTCTAGAAAAGCAAAAAAGGGGTAAGAAAAAAATGCGTGAGATAGGTAATGTAGAAATACCACAAGAAGCTTTCTTATCAGTATTAAAATTAGATGAAGAAAAATAATAGGAAGTATAAAAATGAAAAGAATTGTATTATGTGGAAGTAGAACTTTTAAAGATTATATTATACAGATAGGATACAAATTAATAGAAGAAGGATATGAAGTTGTAATTCCTAAAGAGTTTTTTGTACCAATGCCAAAAAGAGAACATTCAATGCTACATTTTTCGGAGATACAAAATGAAAGAACAGATTATGTTTTAGTAATAAATGAAGAGAAAAATGGAAAACCAAATTATGTAGGTGCAAATAGTTTCGCAGAAATAGCAATGGGATTTTATTTTGGAAAAACAGTGTTTTTAAAAAATGATATATATGAGCCTTTTGCAGATGAATTAGTTGGGTGGGGAGTCATACCACTTAAAGGCAATTTAGATGCAATTAAAGAATACAAGTAGTAGGTAGTAATATGGAAATAACCAAAAAAGAATTTATAAATATAAATAATAAATTTGATGAGTATAAAATAAAAGAAGAAAAAGCTTTCGAATATATAGAAGGAAAAGAGAAAATAATTGTATCTGCACCACATAGTGTAAGACAAATCAGAAATGGAAATATAAAAGGCAAAGATTCTTGTACAGGGACAATAGCAATTTTGCTACAGAAACAATTAAATTGTTATTGTTTATACAAAACAAAAAATTGCAATGATGATGCAAATTATGATATAGAAAACAATCCATATAAGGATAAAATAATAGATTTAGTAGAAAAAAACAACATAAATTTTTTGTTGGATATTCATGGGGCAAAAGATGGACAAGGGTTTGATATAGATGTTGGAACAGCAAATTTAAAAAATTTAAACGGACAAAATAAATATCTAAAAGATTTTATAAAAATAGGAGAAAAATATAATTTAAATATCACTATAGATAAAGTTTTTAAAGCAGATACTTTACATACTGTAGCCAATACAATTGCTAGAAAAACAAAAATACCATGTATGCAAATAGAAATTGCAAAAAAATATAGAGACATTGAACAATTTAATAATATTAAAATAATGTTAAATTTTCTTGGGGAATATTTAAGAAATATTTTAGTAGGAGGGCAAAATGAGTGAAAAAGAATATGAAGATCAAGTAGAAGGAAGAAATAGTGTGTTAGAATTACTAGAATCTGGAAAAGATATCAATAAGATATTTATACAAATAGGAGAAAAGCACGGTTCTATTAATAAAATTATTTCAAAAGCTAAAGAGAATAGAATAGTTATAGTACAAGCCGAAAAATCTAAATTAGATAAGATGAGCCAAACTAATAATCATCAAGGAGTTATAGCAATAGTTCCTCCTTTCGAGTATAGCTCAGTAGAAGATATTGTAGAGGAAGCCAAGAAAAGAAATGAACAGCCATTTATTTTAATTTTAGATGGAATAGAAGATCCACACAATTTAGGTTCAATAATTAGAACAGCAGAAACAGCTGGAGTACATGGAATAATAATTCCAAAAAGAAGGGCTGCTGCAGTGAATAGTACAGTTAATAAAGTGTCTGCAGGTGCTGTACAATATATGAAGATTGCACGAGTAAACAACATAAATGAAACGATAAAATATTTAAAAAGTAATGATATATGGATTTGTGGAACAGATATGAATACTAACAAATATTATTACGAAGAAAACTATAATATTCCAATAGCTTTTGTAATTGGAAGCGAAGGGTTTGGAATAAGTAGATTAGTTAAAGAAAATTGTGACTTTTTAGTTAAGATTCCAATGAGCGGAAAAATAAGCTCGTTGAATGCTTCGGTATCAGCTGGAATTGTAATGTATGAAGCAGTTAAACAAAGAAAAAATAAATAAAATACTAAAGATGGGAGGAAAAAGATATGATGGGGAGAAAGAAAAGAATTCTAATTATAGTGCTTTCTATCATAACAGTTTTAATTTTAATAATAGGAGGAGTTTTAATATATTTAAATGTTGCAACAGATGCATTTAAAAGTCCAGATGAATTATTTTATAAATATTTATATCAAAATGGGTCTATAGTAGATGTATTTGATACAGACTTATTAGATAGATATTACCAAAGAATAGAAAATAATGCATACAATGGCACTGGAGAAATAACAATAAAAACAGGAATGAATGATAACTCAGAAAGTGATACAAAAGAATTCGATACTTTAATGAATAATTTAAAACTTTCATATACAACAAAAAGCAATTTGGCAGAGAAAAAACAAGAAACAGAAGCTACTATTGCCTACAATGACCAAGAACAATTTAAGTTCAGTGTAGTGCAAGATAATAATAACTATGGAATAAAGTCCGATGAGGTAGTGTATAAATATTTAAAATTAAAAAATGAAAATTTACGTGATATTTATACAAAATTAGGAGTTCAAGATTTAGAAAGTATACCTAATCAATTTAATAAAATAGATTATAATATCTATAAAAATATGAATGCACAAGACAAAGCTACAATTTTATCAACATATCAAAATGTTTTAAACAAAGGAATCTTAAGCAATCATTATACAAAGCAAGCAAAGGTTAATTTGAACTTTAATGGACAAAGTGTTGTGGCTAATGCGTATTCATTAACTCTAACCGAAGAAGAAATTTCTTCTTTAAAAATAAGTTTATTAGAGACATTAATGACAGATGAATTAACCTTAAAATATTTAGTGCAATTTTTGCAATTAGATAGTTCATATACAGTACAAATAAAACAATCAATACAAGAAGAAATTGATAACTTAAAAAGAGAACAAATTGAGAACAATGAAAATGTTAGAATTACAGTGTACGAAAGCAATATGCAACTTTTAACAACAATAGTTGAAACACCTGAAGCTAATTATACACTAAACAATAATGTTTCTGAAACAAATCAAAAAGTAACTATAGTTAAACAATCAAATGATGGAAACAATATAAATACGACTGTAACATTAGAAAGAAATACAAGTGATAGTAGTAACTCTTTTAAAATGGAACAAATTTCAACAACTGGAGAAACAACTACAGATAGAAATGCAATAACAGTTAACCTAAATGGTAATGTGGATACTGGAAATTTGGAATTAAATGTTAAATTAGAAAATCTTATTGGAAACAAACTAAATGAAATAAATTACACAGATAAAAAGGAATTTTCTTCTAGTGTTGATATAGAAGGATTAAATGATGATAATTCAGTAAGCTTAAATGATATGACATTAGAAGAGATAAATAGTTTGTATAAATCGATTGTGGAGAGAATTCAATATCTATATAATGAAAAATTACCCAATATAGGGTTTGATCCAAATACAATTAATTATCAAGGCACTTTAAAATGGAGTAGAATAGTTGATGCTTTTGATGAAGACGAATTTAAATCTCAAGTACAAAGAGCATTAAATTTGGCTAAAGATGATTTACAAAATAAGGAAGAATATAGGACTTTAATAGAGCAAGCTACAGGTGATGAAAATAAAATAAAACAAATCAAAGGACTTGTAACTGTGGAAAGATTAAAAGAAACAGGTTTAGATGCAACATTAAATGAATCAGATAATTCTATTTCGATAAAAACAAACAGTGAATCAGCTCATAAATACGAAATAGATTACGAAAACTTCAAAATATCAAAAATACAGTAATTTAAGTATTGACAAAAAGCAAAAATGCTAGTATACTTATACAGTAACTGAATTTATGCGAAAAATTAAATAGATATATAAATATCTTAAGTCAAAGGAGGGATAAAAATGGCACAACCAAAAAGAAGATGGTCAAAACAAAGAACACATAAAAGAAGATCAACTTGGAAATTAGAAACTCCAAAATTTGCAACATGTGCACATTGCCATGAACCTGTAATGCCACACAGAGTTTGCCCAACATGTGGATATTATAATGGAGAAGAAGTTGTAGTTAAGGAAACTAATACAGCAAATAATTAGAATATAGTAAAAAAATATAAAAGGAGCTAAAGTATTAAGTAATTAATATTTTAGTTTTTTTTTGACTAAAAATAATATAGTTTTTCCGATTCAAAAATGTGTTAAATGCTAAATTTTTTACATATTGACTTGGCTTAGCAAATAGTATAAAATGAGGACGAGAGGTGAAATTGATGGCAAAACCAATAGTTGCAATAATAGGAAAACCGAATGTTGGAAAATCAACATTTTTTAATTATATAGTGGGAAAAAGAATATCAATCGTAGAAGATACTCCAGGAGTAACAAGAGACAGGGTATATGGCGAAGCAAATTGGAGAGGAAGAGAGTTTACTTTAATAGATACAGGTGGAATTGAGCCAGAATCAAATGACGAAATCTTGGTTCAAATGAGAACACAGGCCAATATTGCTATAGATATAGCTGATGTAATTATTTTTATGACAGATATAAAACAAGGAGTAACAGCAGCAGATGAGGATATAGCAATAATGCTAAAAAAAGCTAGAAAACCAGTAGTTTTAGTCTGTAACAAGTCTGACTCTTTTGGAAAAGTAGAAGACGAAATTTATGAATTTTATAATCTAGGATTAGGAGATCCATATGCGATTTCCGCAACTAATGCAAAGGGATTGGGAGATGTATTAGATGCTGTATATGAAAATTTCCCAGAAGAAAAAGAAGATGAAGATATAGGAACAGAAATAAAAGTTGCAGTAATAGGAAAACCAAATGTTGGGAAATCATCGCTTATAAATAAAATATTAGGAGAAAACAGAGTTATTGTAAGTAATATTGCAGGAACAACAAGAGATGCTGTAGACTCTTATTTTGAAAATGAGTATGGAAAATATATATTTATAGATACAGCAGGAATTAGAAGAAAATCTAAGGTTAATGAAAATATAGAAAGATATAGTGTAATGCGTTCAAAACTTGCGATAGAACGAGCTGATGTTTGTTTAATACTAATAGACGCAACAGAAGGGGTTACAGACCAAGATGCAAAAATTGCAGGAGAGGCGCATGAAGCCGGTAAAGGTGTAATAATCGTAGTAAATAAATGGGATGCACTAGAAAAAGAAAATGGTACATTAGAAAGATATAAGAAGGAAGTATATGAAAAACTATCATATTTATTTTATGCTCCAATATTATTTATTTCTGCTAAAACAGGTCAAAGAATAAACAAATTATTCGAGATGATTAATGTTGTAGCAAATCAAAATGCAATAAGGATACCGACAGCTACATTAAACCAAATAATAAATGAAGCAGTTGCAGTAAGGCAACCGCCTACAGATAGAGGTCGTAGATTAAAAATATTATATGCTACACAAGCTTCTACAAAACCACCAACATTTGTAATCTTTGTAAATGTGAAAAATTTATTTCATTTTTCATATCAAAGATATTTAATGAATCAAATAAGAAATGAATTTGGGCTAATAGGTACGCCAATAAGAATAATTGTACGAGAAAAAGGTAACACAATAGAAACAAAATAGGAGGGAAAGTATATGGAATATATAATAATTGCTATAATAGCTTATCTAATAGGAAGTATTAATTTTTCAATTTTAATTAGTAAGAAAAAGGCTGGTTATGATATTAGACAAAAAGGTAGTGGTAATGCTGGAACTACTAATATGTTAAGAAATTTAGGAAAGAAATATGCTGCAATAACATTAATTTGTGATGTATTAAAAGGTGTTGTTGCAATTGGAATAGCTATAATTGTAGGAAATATTTTAGGAGATACAAATAAAGCTTTACTAGTTCAAATAGCTGGAGTTGCTGTTGTTATAGGTCACACATTCCCAATATTCTTTGGATTTAAGGGAGGAAAAGGTGTTGCAACATCACTTGGAATTTTGCTAATGACAAACTGGCAACTTGGATTAATCTGCTTAGTATTTGCATTAGTATTAATGGCCTTAACAAGAGTTGTTTCTATGGGCTCAATCGCTGCAGCGATATTATACCCTGTTTTAACATTATTTGTTGGAGGAGGACATTATATAGTAGAAAGTAGTGGATTAGGAAATGGATATTTTATATATAGTGTAATACTTGCTATAATAGTAATATTTAATCATAGAGAAAATATTAAGAGAATATTAAGCGGAACAGAAAATAAAATCAGTTTTAATAAATAGGAGTGAAACAAATGAAGAAAATTACAATAATAGGAAGTGGAAGCTGGGGAGTAGCTCTAGCAATCCATTTAGCAAAGTTAGGACATAAGATAAAGATATGGTCTTTTTCTAAAGAAGAGGCAGATTTAATAAATAATGAGAAAAAATGCAAATTTTTGCCAAAAGTAACATTACCAGAAGGAATTACATGTTGTATAGATTATAAAGAAGCAATAGAAGGAGCTGAAATAATCTTACATGTTACGCCTTCTAAATTTACTCGTAGTACAGTAAGTGAGTATAAAAAATATGTAACGAACCAACCAATAATTATTTGTTCAAAGGGATTTGAAAGAGAAACATTATTACCATTAGATGAAGTAATAAAACAAGAAATGCCAGAAGCTAAGATTGGAGTATTATCAGGTCCAAGTCATGCAGAAGAAGTTTCAATTGGAATACCAACAGTAATGGTTATAGCATCAAAGGATGATGAACTTTTATTTGATATTCAAAATGCTTTTATGAGTCCAGAATTTAGAATATACACATCACATGATGTTAGAGGTGTAGAAATAGGAGGAGCTTTTAAAAATATTATAGCTTTTTGTGCTGGTGTTGCTGCGGGAATTAATTTAGGAGATAATTCTTTTGCTGCACTTATAACAAGAGGGTTAGGCGAGATTACAAGATTAGGAGTCGCTTTAGGTGGAGAAAAAGACACTTTATATGGTTTAAGTGGCTTAGGAGACTTAATAGTAACTTGTTTAAGTGAACATAGTAGAAATAGGAAAGCTGGAAAACTAATAGGAGAAGGAAAGACAATAGAAGAAGCAAGGAAAGAAGTTGGAATGGTAATAGAAAGTATTGACAATATAGAGGCAGCATATGAACTTTCTAAAATTCATAATATAGAAATGCCAATTGTAGAAGGAGTATATGATATTTTATACAATAATTTAGATCCAAAAGAAGCTGTTACAATGCTTATGACTCGAGATAAGAAATTTGAGTAAAGGAGAAATGAGTATGGATTTTTTTGATAAATTAAGTAAGAAAGCGTCAGAGACATATAAGGTTACTGCAGAGAAAACAACCAAAATTGCTAAAGAAACAAAATTAAAACTAGAAATAAGCAATTATAAATCAAATATGGAAGACCTTTATAAAATAGTTGGTAAAAAAATATACCAAAAATATGCTGCTCAAGAAGAAATGCAATTAGAAGACATTCAAGATGAATTAAATAAATTAGATACTATTAGTGAAAAAATAGATATAGCTAATAAAGAAATAATGAGTTTAAAAGATAAAATTAAATGTCAAAATTGCAATTATGAAATGAGTGAAGAATACGAATATTGCCCAAAATGTGGAACAAAAATAAAATAGACAAATAATTGGGAGTGAAAAAATGAAATTAGTAATACAAAAAGTAAAAAAAGCAAAAGTAGAAGTTGAAGATAAAACTGTGGGGCAAATAGAAAAAGGTTATATGGTATTATTAGGAGTAAAAAAAGGTGATACCAAAGAAAATGCAGATTATTTAGCAAGAAAACTTTGTAATTTAAGGATATTTGAAGACGAAAATGGAAAAATGAATTTATCAATAAAAGATGTTAATGGCGAATTACTTATTATTTCACAATTTACACTATATGGTAATACAAAAGATGGCAATAGGCCAAGCTTTATAGAAGCAGAGGACCCAGAAAAGGCGAATAGGTTATACGAGTATTTTATGGCAAAATGCAAAGAAAATGGAATAGAGAAAGTAGAAAAAGGCATTTTTGGAGCACATATGGATGTTTCATTAATAAATGATGGACCAAATACAATAATAATGGAAAAATAACTAATAAGGAAAACGTTCAAACATGTACTTTATTATTAAGTCAGCGTTATAATCTGTAATATTGATTAAAATACCGGGGTCAAGAGAAACCCACATACCAATTTTATATTTATAATTATTATCAATAAAGCTACCAATCATATCAACAATCTCTATGGGATTGTTGTATTTTTTTGTCCAATAAAGATTATCTTTTAAATATACAGGTTCATCGAAAAAACTTTCTAAAAAGTTTTTTATTTCACCAGTTTTTGTACTATATAAATTTACACTTGCAAACATAACAACTCCTTTAAAAATAGTATTTGTATAAAAAATATATTTATACATTGTATATAAAAGCTATTTTTGGAAATAATATGAAAAAAGTTTATTTTGGAGGAAATATGTTAAAGAATATAATAAAAACTTTAAGTATTATTTTTTTGGTAGCTTTAGTAATCATTTCTTTTTCAGGGTGTTCTAAACAAAAAACAGATGAAGAACAACTTAGAGATAAAAATATATCAGAAATAGATTATTTAGATAATTATATAATGTTGATGTTAAATAGTATAAATAATATCGATTTAAAACAATATGATGCTAAAATAGAAAAAACAGAGAATTTAAATGAAATTTTACAAGAAAGTGAAGAAACATCAAGTGAAGATACAGGGAACAATGTTGTACAATATAGAATGGTTCCAAATACCATTTTAAATGCTAATAAAACAATAAATTGGGAAAATTTAAAATTAGAAATAGAAAATTTAAATAATACCTGGCCATCAATAATTGTAGATTTATATAAAGCAAATGTTGATAATAAAAAATTAACAGAATTTAGTGATTTAATTAATACTTGTATTGGAAATATAAAAAATGAAAATAGAACAGAAACTCTAAATAGTTTGGCAAAATTGTACGAATATATACCAGTATTTTTAGAAAAAATTGCATCTGATAATAAACAAATAGAATTAGCTAAAACAAAAGTAGAAGTAATAAAGGCATATGTAAATATAGATTTTGCAAATTGGGAAGAATTAAAAACTAGTTTAGATAGAGCTATTTCAAATTTTGAACCTATTGTAAATAATACAAATGAAGCAGAAAAAGAATACAATATAAGAAAAGCATATGTGTTATTACAGGAATTTAAAAACGCAGTAGATACAAATGATAAAGATTTATTATTTATGAAGTATAAAAATTTAATGGAGGAGCTTATAATATTATAATATAGGAAAGAAGCTAGATAACTTGACTTTTATGTAAAAGATGTTAAAATAAATAAGAGTAAATTAGACAGTCGCGTATAGCAAGGTCGAAAGACAGCGTACGAGGAAAGTCCGGGCTCCACAGAGCAATGATGCTGGATAACGTCCAGTGAGGGAAACCTTAAGGAAAGTGCAACAGAAAATAACCGCCTTGTAAAAGGTAAGGGTGAAAAGGTGAGGTAAGAGCTTACCGCAGGTATGGTGACATGGCTGGCCAATGTAAACCCCATCTGGAGCAACACCGAGCTTGAGGGTTAAGACTGCTCGTCGTCCTCTTATTGGTGGCTTGAGCCATATGGTAACATATGGACTAGATAAATGACTGTCCAAGACAGAACCCGGCTTACAGATTTACTTTTTAATTAAATAATTATAAGAAAATATAACTTTAAGTTTTGTATACTTAAAGTTTATTTTTTGCTCTAATAGAGGTGCTAATTTTAAGATATATATGAACGAAAAACACTATTATATAACTAATAGATACAATTCTTAAGAAAGTTGTTTTTTACACATTTTAATTGACATAAAATAAAGTTAATTATATAATATATAGGATGCAGTACTATAAAAAAATAGTCTGCATTAGTATTGAGCAATTTGCTTAAAGGAGGAGATTAATACATTAATTAATTTTCAAATGTGAAAAAGTTAATGTAAGAAAGAGAACTAATTTATACTAAAAAATATGAAATTTAAGAAGGAGGACTGAGATGAAAAAGGTAGTATTGATGGGAGTACCACATCACAATAATTTAGGAGATAATGCAATAGCATTGGCAGAAAAGGAATTTATAAAGGATTTCTTTCCAGAGTATGATTATTACGAGATTTCAGAAGAAACGATTGATAAATGCGTATATAAAGTAATAGATTATATAGCTAAAGATAGTTTAATTTTCCTACATGGTGGTGGAAATTTTGGAGACGAATATCTATATGTAGAAGAGGGTCGAAGAAAAGTTATAGAGTTATTTCCAGAAAATACTATTATTCTGTTTCCGCAAACGATGTTTTTTAGTGAAACAAAGCAAGGAAAAGAAGAGTTAGAGAAAAGTAAAAAAATATATTCAAAACATAAAAAATTAATATTACTAGCAAGAGAAAGTGTTTCTTATGAACTTATGAAAAAAGAATTTCCAGATAATAAGGTAATCCAAACACCAGATATAGTAACTTATTTAAATAAATCGGATAATGAAACAAAAAGAGAAGGTTTATTATTTATATTAAGAAATGATGTCGAAAGGGTTACAACTGATGAACAAACTGAATATGTGGAAAAAATTGCAAAAAAATATTTTTCAAAAATAGATTATAAAGATATAGCTAGAGGTGCACCTATATTGGCAAAAGATAGAGAACAAAAACTAGATGAAATGTTTTCTAGATGTAGACATGCTCAATTAATAATTACAGATAGGTTGCATGGTATGATTTTTGCTGCAATAACAAGTACACCTTGTATAGCACTAAAAAGTTATAATCATAAAATCACATCGTCAAAAGATAATTTTAAACACTTAGGATATATAAGATATATTGAAGATGTAAAAGACGTAGAAGAACAAATAAAATACTTATTAAATACAAAATTTGAACCATATGATAATGAATTTGCTAAAAAACGATTCATAAAGGTGATAAAGGAGGAAATTAAAATTGAATGAGGAAGGCATAAGATTTACTGTTGCAATTAGTACATATAATGTCGAAAAATATGTAGAGAGGGCAGTAAAAAGTGTTGTAAATCAAGAATTTGATAATTTTGAGATAATAATAGCAGATGATTCGTCAACAGATAACACAATGGAAATTGTAAACAAATTAAAAAATGATAAAATAAGGGTATTTAAAACAGAGAAAAATACAGGAACAGCAGGTGGAACAAGAAACATAGCAATAGAAAACGCGAAAGGAGAATATATAATCTTTTTAGATGGTGATGATACATTATATGATAACAAAACTCTAGCTAAAATAGATAAGATAATAGGAGAAGATACTCCAGAAATTGTTTATTTGGGATATGAAGACGTAGGACAAGGAAATAAAGAAAGAATTTCTGATGAAGAAAATTCAAGTAAAAAAGCAAGATTAATATGTGATGTTACATTTTCAGTTTCAAGTAGATGCTGGAGAAGAGAATTTTTAATTAACAATAATATGAAATTTAAAACAGGAATGTATTATGAAGACGAGTTGTATTGCCTAAAGGCTACAATTCTTTCTAAGAAAACAAAAAGTGCAAAAATTAAAGTATTTAAATATTATAGAAATAGAGAAGGTAGTGTTATGACAAAACCTTCAATAAAGAAATGTTCAGACTGGTATAGAATGCTTGCAGAAGTAGTTGATTTATACGAAATAACACCAGATGAATATAAACCATATTTATTAAGCTTTATAAAAAATGAAAATGATACTATACCACTAAGAATAAGAGGAATATTAGTAGCATTAAAAAATAACGAGAAAATTAAATTATTCCCAAAAAGAAATTATGAATTTAGGAGCTTTTTTGAGGATGAAAACTAGAATTTTTATTGTTAGACATACAGAAACAGTTGGAAATATAGAAAAAAGACTAACTGGTAGACAGGATTATGCCTTAACAAAAAAAGGAGAAAAATTAGTAGTATATTTAACAAAGGAATTACAAAATATAAAATTTAATGCAATATATTCAAGCACATCAGGTAGAGCAGTGGCTACAGTTGAGCCACTTGCTAAACTTAATAATTTACCAGTAATACAATCAGAAAATTTATGTGAGATGTATTTTGGCGATTATGATGGCTGGAAATGGGAAGATGTAAACAAAATACAGCCAGAAATAAAGGCTAATCAAAATAGAATTAACGAAATTTATGGGATACCACACCAAGAAACTATGCAAGCAGTAGCAGAGAGAATGTATAAATACATTACGAAGATTTCTAAAGAAAATCAAGGAAATACTATTTTAATAGGCTCACATGGTGTTGCAATCGAGGCTTTTCTAAGAAAGATTGTTGATTTGCCATTTACATATGAGCGCGAAAAGTTTTGTCAACACAATGTTGCTATAAATGAATTAAACTTCGAAAATGAAAAATTTGAGATTGTTAGGTTAGCAGATGTAGATTATCTAAATAAATATAAGGAAGAAGAAAGGGAATAGTAAATAATGGAGAAACCTTTAATATCTATAATTATTCCAGTATATAAAGTAGAAAAATATTTAGAAAAATGTATTAAAAGTGTATTAGATCAAACATATAAAAATCTACAAATTATTTTAGTAGATGATGGCTCACCAGATAATTGTGGGAACATTTGTGATGATTATGCAAAAATAGATAATAGAATAGAAGTAATACACAAAGCAAATGGAGGCCTTTCTGATGCTAGAAACGTAGGTCTAAAAGTCGCTAGAGGCGAATATATAGGGTTTGTTGATAGTGATGATTATGTAAGTAATGAAATGTTCGAAAATTTGTATAATACACTAATAAGTAATGATGCTGATGTTTCAATTTGTAATTTTTATATCGTAATAGACAATAAAAATATTATAAAAAATGCAGATAATGGTGTAAAGATATATAATAAATTAGAAATATTAAAAGAAATTTTATTAGATAAGAAAATTCAAAGTTATGCTTGGAATAAATTATATAAAAGAGAATTATTTAAAGATATAGAATATCCTGTTGGTAAGAAATATGAAGATATCGGTACAACATTTTATATATTAGAAAAATGCAGCAAAATAGCAGTAAGTGGAAGTCCAGAGTATTATTATATAACTAGAGGAGACAGTATTGTTAATAATAATACGGAAGGAACAGTAATAGATTATATAAGCTTAATAAGCGATAGATATGATTATATTGACAAAAAATATAAGGAACTAAAAAAATATAATGATTTTTATATAACTAAAACATTAATAACAGCTTATACAGATGCATATCATTTAAAAAACAATAGTGAGGAATTTCTAAAAATATTAAATAATTTCTTTAATAAAGTAAAAGATATTTTCAAAAATAATGAGGAAGATATAATGTCATTATTTAATAATGAGCAAAAGATACAACTAGATATGTTGCTAAAAGATAAAAAATTATTTTATAAGCTATTAGAAGAAAAGAACGATGTAAAATAGAGTTGAAGTGAACCCAAATTATTAGACAAAATAAGTTTAATAACTTGGGTTCATTTTTAGTTATTAATGATATTTTTTATATCATTAGGCAAAGAAGATTCTAAAATTAGCTCTTTTTTTGTTACTGGATGTATAAAAGTAAGTTTATAGCTATGTAAAGCTTGTCTATTAATTAATTCAGAAGGACTACCATATAAAGTATCTCCAAGTATAGGATGACCAATATGGCTAAAGTGAACCCTTATTTGATGAGTTCGCCCAGTTTCTAAAACAATGTGCACTAAAGAAAGATTATTAAATTCTTTTACTACATCATAATGTGTAATTGCACTATCTCCATCAGAACTTACTGTTCTTTCTATAATACTTCCTTCTTTTCTAGCTATAGGAAAGTTTAGAGTACCAGATTTTGACTCTAAAATACCTTTGGCAATAGCTAAATATTCTTTTTTAAATTCATTAGTTTTCATTTGTTTTATTAAACATTCTTGAATATATTCGTTTTTAGCCAATATTACAATACCAGAGGTATTCCTATCTAATCTATTTACAATTCGAATTTTTTTCTTTAATCCTAATTTATCAAAATAAAATTTAACCCCATTGGATAAACTATTATCAAAATGTAAAATAGATGGATGAATAGCAATATTTGCAGGTTTATTAAGTACTAATAAATAATCATCCTCATAAATAATATTTAAAGGGATGTTACTTGCAACTATATTAGAATTATCTTCCTCAAAATCAATTAAGACAGAAACTGTATCGCCCACAGTTACTGATTTTTTTGTATATGTTGGAAGGGAATTTAAGTAAATTTTATTAGCCTTTTTTAATTTTGTTATCAATCTATCAGATAATAAAAATTGTTCTTTTAAAACATGAAGAACATTATCATAATGCTCGTCTTTATCTATTTGATATGACAAATTCATAATTTCACCACTTTCGTTATAAGATAAGTAGCTGTGCAGATAGCTTCGCAATTGCACGGACATATGTAACCAAAAGCTGTAATACAGAGAAAATCTTTGATTATTTCTATATTATAAATAAATATTCAAATAATGGCAACAAACATAAGGAAATTACTTGATTTTTTGCCAAGAATATAGTAAAATACTTGAAGTGACCTTATACTTAGCTATAGGATATAACACACCTAACTTTAGCTCAGTTTAAGGAATAAGAAATATAGGAGGTGCAAATAATGACAAAGGAAAGAAAACAAGAAATTATTAATACTTATAAAAGAGATGAAAAAGATACTGGTTCACCAGAAGTTCAAGTAGCTCTTTTAACAGAAAGAATTAATGAATTAACAGAACATTTAAAAGTTCACAAAAAAGACAACCATTCAAGAAGAGGACTTTTAAAAATGGTTGGTAAAAGAAGAAACTTATTAAACTACTTAGCTAAAAAAGATGTTCAAAGATATAGAGACATTATAGCAAAATTAGGTTTAAGAAAATAATATACAACTTTAGGGCGTTATCATACGCCCTAAAATGGTATATATAAATACTTATTTATTATTTTAGAAAGTAGCTTGTATTCTGAACTATGTATAATAATTTAGAATAGAGGTTACGTCTAATAATAAATAAGTAAATTAATTATTAGAGGAGAGATGAAAATGTTTAAAATTTATGAGACAGAATTAGCAGGAAGAAAACTTACTTTAGAAACTGGTAAGCTTGCAGGTTTAGCAAATGGAAGCGTATTAGTAAGATATGGTGATACAGTTGTATTAGTAGATGTTACAGCTTCAAAAGAACCAAGGGATGGAATAGACTTCTTCCCATTATCAGTAGATTACGAAGAAAAATTATATGCAGTAGGAAAAATACCAGGAAGCTATACAAAAAGAGAAGGAAAACCAAGTGACAAAGCAATCCTTACATCAAGAGCAATAGATAGACCACTAAGACCATTATTTCCAAAGGACTTCAGAAATGATGTATGTGTTGTAGCAACAGTATTATCTGTAGAACAAGATAATCAACCAGAAATATGTGCAATGATTGGTGCTTCAGCAGCATTATCTATATCTGATATTCCATTTGGTGGTCCAACAGCAGCTGTTGCAGTAGGATATGTTAATGATGAAATAGTAATTAACCCAACAGAAGAACAAAGAAAAAATAGCAGATTAACACTTACTGTTGCTGGGACAAAAGATAAAATAGCAATGATAGAAGCTGGAGCAGATGAAATACCAGATAATATCATGTTAGAGGCAATAAAGAAAGCTCATAAAGAAATAAAGAAATTATGTACTTTTATAAGCAAGATGCAAAAAGAGATAGGAAAACCAAAATTCGAATATAAATCATTTGCTGTAGATGAAGAAATCTATAACGAAGTAGAGGCAAATTATAAAGATAAAATGTATGAGGCAGTACAAGCTGTCGACAAAGAAGTAAGAGATGAAAATATAGATAAATTAACAGACGAAATCGTGGCATATTTTACAGAAAAAGTTGGAGAAGAAAAAACAGAAGAATTAATGTCAGACATCGCAACAAGTATACATGACTTAGAAAAGAAATGTGTAAGAGAAATGATTTATAATGAACATAAAAGACCAGATGGTAGAAAAATAGATGAAATAAGACCATTATCATGTGAAGTTGGTTTACTTCCAAGAGTACATGGAAGTGCATTATTCACAAGAGGACAAACACAAGTATTATCTGTTGCAACATTAGGAATGGTTTCAGAAGAACAATCATTAGATGGTATAGACACAGAAGAAAGTAAAAGATATATGCATCAATATAATTTCCCAAGCTATAGTGTTGGAGAGGCTAGACCATCAAGAGGACCAGGAAGAAGAGAAATTGGTCACGGAGCTTTAGCAGAAAAAGCATTAGTTCCAGTAATTCCAAGCGAAGAAGAATTCCCATATGCAATAAGAGTTGTTTCAGAAGTTTTATCTTCAAATGGTTCTACATCACAAGCAAGTATTTGTGCAAGTACACTAGCATTAATGGATGCAGGTGTTCCAATAAAAAGACCAGTTGCTGGTATTTCAACAGGTTTAGTAACAGCACCAGATGGTTCAGATGATTATGTAATGTTAACAGATATCCAAGGAATAGAAGATTTCTTTGGAGATATGGACTTTAAAGTTGGTGGAACAGAAAAAGGAATAACAGCAATTCAAGTAGATATAAAAGTAGATGGTTTATCATATAAAATTATTAAAGAAGCTTTTGAAAGAACAAGAAAAGCTCGTAAATATATCCTAGAAGAAGTTATGTTAAAACAATTAGATAAGCCAAGAGCAGAAATTTCAGAATATGCACCAAAAATTATTAATATGAAGATAAAAGTAGACAAAATTAAAGACGTAATTGGAACAGGTGGAAAAACAATAAATAAGATTATAGATGAAACTGGTGTAAAGATAGATATTAAAGAAGATGGACAAGTATTTATTTATTCTGAAGATGAAAAACAAGCTAAAAGAGCTAAAGAAATAATAGAAGAAATCGTAAGAGAAATAGAAGTAGGTCAAGTTTATGAAGGAACAGTAATAAAATTAATGAATTTCGGAGCTTTTGTAGATTTAGGTGCTGGAAAAGAAGGCTTGGTTCATATTTCAAAAATATCAAATGATAGAATAAAAAATATAGAAGATGTACTTCATGAAGGAGATAGAGTAAAGGTAAAAGTAATAGAGATAGATGACCAAGATAGAATTAATTTATCTATGAAAGATGTAGATGAAAGTAAGGAAAAATAGAAAATATTAAGATTTTATTAAATTTTGTCAAAAGTTGCAAAAATAGTATAAAGGTAGTATAATTGTAATTGTAGTGAATATTATAGAATGAATAATAAAAAGAGAGGGAAGAAATGGAATATTTATATATAGTTCAACAAGCACTAGTATGGATACTTACTATATTCTGGTTATACCAATTAATGATTAGTATTTGTTCGCTTGTTAAATTAAAAGAAAAACCTTTATTAATAGATAAAAATCATAAATTTATGGCTATTATTCCTGCACATAATGAAGAGGCTGTCGTTGGTAATTTGGTAGAAAGTTTAAAGAATCAAGATTATCCGAAAGACTTATATGATATTTATGTTATAGCAGATAATTGTACAGATAATACCGCAAAAATTGCTAGGGAAAAAGGTGCTATCGTATACGAAAGGTTTGATAGCGAAAAGAAAACAAAGGGATATGCTTTACAATGGTTTTTACAACAAAAAATACAGGAAAATGCTCCATATGATGCTTTCTTTGTATTTGATGCTGATAACATTGTAGATAAAGGTTTTATAAAAGCAATGAATAAAAAACTATGTCAAGGTGAAGATGTGGTTCAAGGATATAGAGATATAAAAAATCCTACGGACAGTTGGGTAACAGCTGGATATGCGATATTTTATTGGACAATGCACCGTTTCTACCACTTAGCAAGATATAATTTAGGACTATCACCATTATTAAATGGTACAGGTTTTATGGTAAAATTTGATGTAATAAAACCAAATGGATGGGATACACAAACATTAACAGAGGATATAGAATTTTCATTAAAAAGAATTATAAAAGGAAGAAAATTAGGTTGGGCAACAGATGCAATAGTATATGATGAACAACCAGTAGGATTTAGACAATCTTGGTCACAAAGAACAAGATGGAGTGTTGGTCATATTCAATGTATTCAAAAATACACTAAGGAACTTGCAAAAGGAGTTAAAGAATACAAAACATTAATGAACTTTGATGGTTTATTATATATTTTAGGAAGTATACCAATGTTTATAATTGCAATTATTCTATTATTAATAAATGCGATTATGTACTTAAATAATGGTATGACAACTTCAGATTTAATTTTAAATTATGCAAGATATATTATACCAACTTTCTTCTTACCAATATTAACAGGTATCTTAATATTAAAATTGGATAAAAGACCAATAAGACCTATGATTAAAGGATTATTATGCTATCCATTATTCTTAGGTTCATGGTTATTAATAAACTTTAAAGTGCTATTTAAAAGAGATACAAAATGGGAGAAAATTGACCACGTTAGAGATATTAAAATTAACGAAGTACAAGAAAATGCAGAACTTGAAAAAGTATAAAAATATATATGCAATAAAAAGACAAAGTAAATTAGTGATTATTTTTAGAGAGAATTAGTCATAGGCTGAAAGCTAATTTAAATGTAACTAATTGAAAAACTACCTTTTTAAGCACCTAGGCTAATAACCTATGGCGTTGATAACGATATAATCAAATTAAGTAAAAAATTAGGATGGAACCGTGTAAGCACTCCTATAGATGTAACAATCTATAGGAGTGCTTTTGGTATATAAAATAAGTTAATTATAAATTAGGAGGGATATATATGGTTAAATTAAAATTAAAAGATGGATCTATTATGGAGGTAGAGAAAGGTAGCTCAATACTAGATGTAGCAAAAAAAATAAGTGAAGGATTAGCAAGAATTGCAACTTGTGGGGAAATTAATGGAAAAGTAGAAGATTTAAGATATGAGATAAATGAAGATTGTGAGCTAGTAATTCATACATTTCAAGATGATGACTTAGAAGGAAAAAAAGCTTATTGGCATACAACATCACATATTATGGCACAAGCAATAAAAAGATTATATGGAAATGTAAAATTAACAATAGGACCAGCAATAGAAAATGGGTTCTACTATGATTTTGATACAGAAAAACATTTTTCAGAAGAAGACTTTGAAAAAATAGAAGAAGAAATGAAAAAAATAATAAAAGAAGATTTACCAATCGAAAGATATTCACTATCAAGAGAAGAAGCTATAAAATTTATGAAAGAAAATGATGAGCCTTATAAAGTAGAATTAATAGAGGAACTACCAGAGGGAGAAGAAATATCTTTCTATAAACAAGGTGAATTTGTTGATTTATGTGCAGGACCTCATTTAATGAGTACTGGAAAAGTAAAAGTTGTAAAATTATTATCAGCTTCAGGAGCTTATTGGAGAGGTAATGAAAAGAATAAAATGCTTCAAAGAATTTATGGAATTTCATTCCCTAAAAAGTCACAATTAGAAGAGTACTTAAATTTATTACAAGAAGCAAAAGAAAGAGATCATAGGAAAATAGGTAAAGAATTAGACTTATTTATGACACATGAACTTGTAGGTTCTGGACTTCCAATGTATTTGCCAGATGGTGCAACAATAAGAAGGATTTTAGAAAGATATATTCAAGACAAAGAAATTGAACTTGGATATAAACATGTATATACACCATCACTTGCAAATGTAGAATTATATAAAACAAGTGGACACTGGGATCACTACAAAGAAGATATGTTCCCAGTAATGAAAATGGATAATGAAGAAATGGTATTAAGACCAATGAACTGTCCACATCATATGTTAATTTATAAAAATAAACTACATTCATATAGAGATTTACCAATCAGAATTGGTGAACTTGCACATGACTTTAGATATGAAGCAAGTGGTAGCGTTTGTGGCTTAGAAAGAGTTAGAGAAATGTGTCAAAATGATGCTCATTTATTTGTAACTCCAGAACAAATACAAGCTGAAATTTCTGAAGTTGTTAAATTAATTTTAGCTGTTTACGAAGACTTTGGATTTGAAAATTATAGCTTTAGATTATCTTTAAGAGATAAAAATGATAAACATAAATATTTTGATGATGACGAAATGTGGGAAAGTGCAGAAAGTCAATTAAGAGATACATTAAAAGCACTAAATCTTGACTTCTATGAAGCAGAAGGAGAAGCAGCTTTCTATGGACCAAAACTAGATGTTCAAATAAAATCTGCATTAGGACATGATGTAACAATTTCTACATGTCAATTAGATTTCTTACTACCAGAAAGATTTAAATTAACATATATTGGTGAAGATGGAAAAGAACATAGACCAGTTGTAATTCATAGAGCAATTCTAGGTTCTTCAGATAGATTTATGGCATTTTTAATTGAAGAAACAAAAGGAGCTCTACCATTATGGCTAGCACCAACACAAGCAAAAATTTTACCAATTTCTGATGCGCAATTAGAATATGCTAGAGAAATAGAAAAAGAATATAGAAAAGCAGGAATTAGAATTGAAGTAGATGACAGAAACGAAAAAATAGGATATAAAATTCGTGAAGCACAACTACAAAAAATACCATATATGTTAGTTGTTGGTGATAAAGAAATAGAAGCAAATGCGGTTGCTGTAAGGTCTAGAAAAGAAGGGGATTTAGGACAAGTAAATAAAGAAGAATTCCTAGAGAGAATGCAAGAAGAGATAGAAAATAAAGTAAGATAAAATTTAAAGGTAAGGTTTTGTTATAAGACCTTACCTTTTTTTGGAAAATGGATTTTAATAAAGAATAAAAATATTTTACATAAATAACCTTGACAGTATTGCATATTAAAGATAAAATTATATTGTGAGTAAAAATATATTTTTTAAGTTTTATATATATTTACACTGTACATTGAAAATTTAATAGAAAGAGGTAGAGGGGTTATGAATATAGGAATCATTATCGCTTCTATTGTAATCTCTGCTGTTATCTTCTTTTTTATAGGTGTTGCTTATAGAAAGAAAATAGCAGAATCTAAAATTCAAAGTGCTGAAGAAGAAGCAAAAAAAATATTAGAAAATGCTAATAAAGATGCAGAAAACAAGAAAAAAGAAGAAATTTTTAAAGCAAAAGAAGAAATTATGAATGCAAGAAATGAATTGGATAAAGAGATTAAAGAAAGAAGAGGCGAAATACAAAGTCAAGAAAAAAGATTATTCCAAAGAGAAGAAAATATAGACAAAAAGTCAGATAATTTGGAAAAGAAAGAAAAAGATTTAGAAGCAAAAAGACAAGAGCTAGAGAATGAAAAATTAAATTTGGAAAAACTTATTTCTAAGCAAAGAGAAGAATTAGAAAGAATATCTAATTTAACTTCAGAAGAAGCTAAAAATCAATTATTAAAAGAAATTGATGAGCAAATAACTAACGAGAAAGCTATCTTAATTAAAGATAAAGAACAACAATTTAAAGAGCAAGCAGATAAGATGGCAAAAGAAATTATTGGGTATTCTATTCAAAAATGTGCTGCAGACCATTCACAAGAAACTACTGTTTCAATAGTTTCACTTCCTAATGATGATATGAAAGGTAGAATTATAGGAAGAGAAGGAAGAAATATAAAAGCTATCGAAACATTAACAGGTGTAGATTTAATTATTGATGATACTCCAGAAGCTGTAGTACTTTCAGGTTTTGACCCATTAAGAAGAGAAGTTGCAAGGATTGCTCTAGAAAAATTAATTGATGATGGAAGAATACATCCTTCAAAAATAGAAGAAATGGTAGAAAAAGCTAAGGAAGAATTAGCAGAAACTATTAAAGAAGAAGGAGAAAGAGCAACTTTAGAAACAGGAGTTATGGGCTTACATCCAGATTTGATTAAACTAATAGGAAAATTAAAATATAGAACAAGTTATGGTCAAAATGTTTTAAATCACTCTATAGAAGTTTCAAACTTAGCACGAATCATGGCAGAAGAATTAGGCTTAGATCCAAAACTTGCAAGAAGAGCTGGTTTATTGCATGATATTGGTAAAGCTTTAGACCATGATATGGAAGGTACTCATGTTGAAATAGGTGTTGAAGTATTAAAGAAATACAAAGAAAATCCTGCAGTAATAAATGCTGTAGAAGCACACCATGGAGATGTAGAACCACAAACAATAGAAGCTGTTTTAGTACAAGCAGCAGATGCAATATCTGCATCAAGACCTGGTGCAAGACGTGAAACTTTAGAAGCATATATAAAGAGACTACAGGAATTAGAATCTATTGCAGATTCATTTGATGGTGTAGATAAATCTTATGCAATCCAAGCTGGTAGGGAGATAAGAATTATCGTTAAACCAGATAAAATTTCTGATAGTCAAATGGTATTACTAGGTAGAAATATTTCAGAAAAAATAGAAAAAGAAATGGATTATCCAGGACAAATAAAAGTTAACCTAGTAAGAGAAACAAGAGTTATAGATTATGCAAAATAATAAAAAAGTAGCAGAGATGCTACTTTTTTTGTTTTAGGAAGATTTTAATTGCAGTAGAACTTTTGGTATTCTGCCAATAGAAGGTATTAATTAATATAAAACTTGAAATACTAATAAACCTACTATATAATATAACGGAACAAGAAAGAAGGTAGATTATGAATATTTTAGCAATAGGTGATATTGTAGGAGAAATTGGCGTGAAGAAAATTGTAAAAGAATTGCCAAAACTAAAAGAAAAATATAATATAGATTTTTGCATAATAAATGGTGAGAATTCAGCAGGTGGAATGGGAATAACTAAAAAGATTTTTGATTCTTTAATAAATGCTGGAGCAGATGTAATAACAATGGGAAACCATACATGGGGAAAGAAAGATATTTTTTCTTTTATTGATGATAAAAGAATTGTTAGACCAGCTAATTATACAAAAGGATTGCCTGGCAATGATTACAGTATAGTTAACAAAAACAATAAAAGAATAGCTGTTATAAATTTAATAGGAAGAACATCTATGGGAATTTTATCAGAAAATCCATTTATAGTTGCAAATGATATATATAATAAATTAAAAAATCAAGCTGACATTTTTGTACTAGATTTTCATGCAGAAGCAACAGCAGAAAAAATTGCGATGGGATATTATATGGATGGAAAATATACTATAGTATATGGTACACATACACATGTTCAAACAGCAGATGAGCAGATGTTAGAAAAGGGAACAGCATATATAACAGATATTGGAATGACTGGACCTAAAAAATCAGTTATAGGAATGGATGTAGGTGTTTCTTTTAAGAGATTCGTAACATCTTTACCAGAGAGATATAAATTAGCTGATAGTGAAGCAATGATAAACGGATGTGTTTTTAAAATTAATGATGAAACAAATCGAACAGAAGAGATTATTAGAATAAATACTAAATAAATGTCGAAATGTGTTATATTGTGCGATATAAACCTCCTAAAATTTGGAAAAATATATTTACATTAATTACCAAATATAATATAAATATATCAGTCACAAGATGAACTAAAAAATAAATTATAGGAGGCAAGAAATGGAAGTTTTAAAAATCTCATCAAAATCAAATCCAAATTCAGTTGCAGGTGCAATAGCAGGTTTGGTAAAGGAAAATAACAAAGCAGAAATGCAAGCAATAGGTGCAGGAGCATTAAATCAAGCTGTAAAAGCAGTAGCAATTGCAAGAGGATTTGTAGCACCAGCAGGGGTAGATTTAGTTTGTATACCTGCATTTGCAGAGGTTCAAGTAGAAGGAGAAGACAGAACTGGCATGAAGCTAATAATAGAATCAAGAAAATAGAATAAATTAGGGGGCTTATATAGTCCTCTTTTTGTTTTCATATATACAAAAACATCTTGAAAAAAATACAAAAGTAATATATTATAAAGAAGTAAAAATACAAAGGTAAACGGAGAGAAAAATGAAGTCAAATGTTATTAAATATATATTTTTTATAGCTGTAATTATAATTGTTGGAGTGGCAGTTTATATGATTTACGAAGACAATAAGTCTAATTCAGAAAATACAGAAAATCAAACAACAGCTCAAACAAATCAAACAATTACAGATCTAAGAATGGAAATTGTAAGTTATGATACAATAAATCCACTAATAAGCAATAATAGAAACGTGCAAGAAATAACAAAATTAGTATTTGAACCATTATTACAATTAGATGAGAATTATAAATTACAACCATGTTTAGCTACAGAATGGGCAAAATCAGGAGATACATCTTATATATTAAAATTAAGAAGTAATGTAAAATGGCAGGATGGAACCAGTTTTACAGCACAAGATGTAAAATATACCATAGAAACATTAAAGCAAATAAACTCAATCTATAGTTATAATGTACAACACATAGCAAGTGTAGATATAATCGATAATTATAGTATAAGAATAAATTTGGATACAATAATACCATTTTTCGAATATAATTTAATATTCCCAATAGTATCAAGTACATATTTTGCAGGTCAAGATATACAAAATACAGATAAGAATGCTACTCCAATTGGTACAGGTATGTATAAAATAGAGTCAAATTCTACTAGCACAGTTGTATTAAAAAAGAATACTAGTTGGTGGAATATCTCAGAGAAAAATGCAAAAGTAGATACGATAAATGTTAATAAATATTCATCAATGGGAGAAGCTTATAATGCTTTTAAATTAGGAAATATAGATATATTAACAACAGAAAATATTAATATAGAAGATAATATTGGAACAATAGGGTATAACAAAAAAGAATTTTATGGTAGAGAGCACGATTTTATTGCCCTAAATACATATGATAATTTTCTAAGTAGATGGGAAGTAAGAAAAGCAATATCATATGCTATAGATAAAAGTAGTATAGTAACATGCGTATATGGTGGAAAATATTATACTGCAGATAATCCATTAGATTATGGAAATTGGACATTTGAACAAGGTAGCAGTAGTACAGGGTATAATCCAGACCAAGCTAAACAAGTTTTAATCGATGGTGGTTGGTCATATAAATATGGAAGTTGGCAAAAGGTTGAAAATTATAAAACAATAAGATTAAGTATAAATCTTACAGTAAATGCAGATAATAGCTCACAAGTTGCTGTAGCAGATATAATAAAAACCAGTTTAGAAAACATCGGAATCAAAGTAAATGTTTCTAAATTAAATTCAGCAAGTTTTCAGACAGCTTTAAATAATAAAAACTATGGAATGATAATAACTGGAACAAATAGTTCATTATCACCTAGCTTAGTTACATATTTCGGATCAGGAAATTTAGCAAACTATCAAAATGAAGAAGCTAATAATTTATTAAATGAATTATTAAGTTTAACAGATGAAAATAAAATAAAGGAAGATACAAATAGATTAATTGAAATATACAGAGATGACGTACCATATATTAGTTTATATTTTAACAAAGTAAATGTTATTTACAGTACAAGCCTAGTAGGAGAAATTAAGCCAAACCAATATAATATATTTTATGGAATAGAAAATTGGTACAGAAGATAAAAAAAGTATTGACAAAAAAATAAATTAGTATATAATAAAACAAACATACGTTCATAGGAGGAAAAATAATGAGTGGAGAAAACTTAGAAAGAAAAAAAGCGTTAGAAATGGCGATGAGTCAAATAGAAAAACAATTTGGAAAAGGTTCAGTAATGAAATTAGGAGAATTTAAAGCAATGGAAGTAGAAGCAATTCCAACAGGAGCTTTAAGTTTAGATATAGCATTAGGAATTGGTGGTGTACCAAGAGGAAGAATTATAGAAATATATGGTCCAGAATCTTCTGGTAAAACAACTTTAGCATTACACATAATTGCAGAAGCACAAAAAATGAATGGCGAAGCAGCTTTTATAGATGCTGAACATGCGTTAGACCCAGTATATGCAAAACATTTGGGTGTAGATATAGATAATTTATTAGTATCACAACCAGACACAGGAGAACAAGCTTTAGAAATAACAGAAGCATTAGTAAGAAGTGGAGCGTTAGATGTAGTTGTAGTAGACTCTGTTGCAGCATTAGTTCCAAAGGCAGAAATCGATGGAGATATGGGAGATTCTCATATGGGTCTGCAAGCAAGATTAATGTCACAAGCATTAAGAAAATTAGCAGGAGCAATAAATAAATCAAAAACAGTATTAATATTCATAAACCAATTAAGAGAAAAAATTGGTGTTATGTTTGGAAATCCAGAAACAACAACTGGTGGTAGAGCTTTAAAATTCTATGCTTCAGTTAGAATGGATATTAGAAAAATAGAAAACATAAAACAAGATGGTGAAATAACAGGAAGTAGAGCAAGAGTAAAAGTTGTAAAAAATAAAGTTGCACCACCATTTAGAGAAGCAGAATTTGATATAGTATATGGTAAGGGTATTTCTAAAGAAGGAAATATTTTAGATATGGCAGTAAACTTAGATATAATCGAAAAGAGTGGTTCTTGGTTCAGTTATGACGGAAATAGAATTGGACAAGGTAGGGAAAATGTTAAGAGATATTTAGCAGAAAATCCAGATATAATGGCAGAAGTAGAAAAGAAAGTAAGAGATAATTTCGAAAAAGCTTTTGAAAAAAGCTTAGGCGATGAAGAAGAAAATAATGATGATGATGACGTAGTAGTACTAGTAGAAGACGAAGAAGCAAAGCCAAAGAAAAAATAACATGTAAGGAATAAAGATGTATAGTATAGAAGAATTTGACAAAACAAAAACGAAAATCTTAAAGTATATTATGTATAAAAAGAGAACAGAAAATGAAATAAGAATAAAATTTAATACAATAGATGAAGACCTTCTAGAAGATAGTATAGAATATCTAAAAGAAGCAGGCTATATAAATGATAAAAATTATATAGAAAGAGCAGTTGCTGAATTCAAAAATTTAAAAAATATGTCAATAAAAGAAATAATATATAAACTATATTCAAAAGGAATAAAAAGAGATGTGTTAGAAGATTATGTGAGTGAACACATAGATGAATTAGAAGAATACGAAAAACAATCTGCTCAAAATATAATAAATAAGAAAATACATAATACAGAAAAAGAAGATATAATAAATTATTTATTAAGAAAAGGATATAAAAGAGACAATATAAAGATTGAGGAGTAATTATGGCAAATATGTTGATGTTCGAAACAAATAAATACGCAATAAAAATAGATAATTTTGAAGGACCATTAGATTTATTATGTCATTTAATAGACAAAAATAAAATGGATATTTATGATATAAAAATAAACGAGATTGCAGACCAATACATAGAATATTTAAATCAAATGGAAGAAATGAATTTAGACATAGCAAGTGAATTTATAATGATGGCATCAACATTAATCTATTTAAAATCCAAAAGTTTACTTCCAAAACAAGAAGAAGCAGAAGAAGAGCTTACAGAAGAAGAACTTATACAAAGAATTATCGAGTATAAAAAATACAAAGAAATTATAAAGAAATTAAAAGTAAATTACGAGGAAAATTCAAAAATTTATTTAGGAACAAGAGAAAATATAGAATTGCCAAAACAAGAAATTGAAAAAGAATACGAAAAAGATTTAATTCCTAATTTATATAAAACACTTTTAGAGAAAAACGAAGAAAAAATAAATAAAAATGCAGAAAATATAGAGAAAATTGCGATAACAGATAATTATACAGTAGCAAGTAAAGTAAAAGAGATGTTTAAAGCATTAATAAAAAATAACAAATTTGTATTTAATAAATTATTTTCGTTAAAAGAACATAATAAGCAGGAAGTAGTAACTGCATTTAGTGGACTATTAGAAATGTCAAAAAGAGATAAAGTAAATACAAAGCAAGAAGATCTTTTTAAAGACATAATCGTAGAGAAAAAGAAAAAAATAGTATAAATTAATAAATATTGGAAAAAATACTAGCAGAGGAGGAAATATGCTAGTATTTTTTTTTATAATATTAATAATAGTAAGTAGTTTAATAGTATTACTAGCAGTCACTACAGCACAATTACAAATAAATAATTTAGAAATAAAAGATAATAAGAAAAATGATGGAGAAATAAAACTAATATTAAAGTTTTTAAAATTAATTCCATATTTAGAAATAAATTTGCTAGATAGTAAATTTATAAAAAAGAGGATTACATTAAAAAGCATAGAGAAAACTATAAAAATAGCAAAACTAAAGTTGTATAAAGATAAGATTACTCGATTTTTAGAAATAACAAAAGTAGAAGAATTATATTTAAAGATAAATTTACAAAGCAATAATTTAATTATAATGAGTTTTATTACAGTAATTCTTTCAACAATTTTGTCCATTGTTTTTGCAAAAAATATGATTGATAAAGATGAAGGAAGATACGGAATAAACATGGAATATTCCAATAATACAAGATATGAAATTTATTTGAATTGTATAATAAACTTAAAATTTATACATATTATTAGTGTAATGTGTGAAAGTTTTAAAAGAAAGAGAGCTGATAAAAATGCAAGAAAATCCTATAGAAGGGCTTATGAATACAACCATGAATAGTATTAAAGATATGGTAGATGTAAATACTATTATAGGTAAACCAATAGAAACAAAGAATGGAATTATTATTCCGTTATCAAAAGTAACTTTTGGATTTGCTTCTGGGGGTAGTGAATTTAATAGTGAAACAATTGATAACTATAACAAAAAAGAAAAAGAAGAGTCTATAGAATATAAATTGCCATTTGGAGGAGGCAGTGGTGCCGCAGTAAATATAAGTCCAATAGCATTTTTAGTAGTACAAAATGAAAATGTAAAATTATTACCTATAGAACATTCTTCATCAGTTGATAAATTATTAGATTATGTTCCAGATATAATGGAAAAGGCTAATAATTTAATTAATAAATGTACAAAGAAAGAAGAAAAAGTAAATACTAAGAAAGAGAAAATAGTAAAGGTAAAAAGACCATTTGAGTACGAAACAACAATTACATCAGAAGAAATAGAAGATGATTAAAAAGCGGGCTATTATATAAGTTCGCTTTATTGCGTTATTATGAAAAGGTAATAAATTTGACAAAAAAAGAAGATATGATAAAATTTTAGCGTAATTAAAATTTAGTAAAGCTATATAAAAAGAATTAGGTGAATTAATATGGAACAACAGGAATTAAAATATTTAAAATTACTAGCGGAAAAATTTCCGACAATACAAGAAGTGTGTACAGAAATAATTAATTTAAAAGCAATTCAAAATTTACCCAAAAGCACAGAGCATTTTTTAAGTGATTTACATGGGGAATATGAATCATTTTTACACATTTTAAAAAATGCTTCTGGAGTTATAAAAACAAAGATTGATGAAAACTTTGAATATACAATGACAAGTAGCGAAAGAAGGAAATTTGCAACATTAATTTATTATCCGGAGGAAAAATTAAAATTATTAAAAGAAGAAAATAAGGATAATCTATATGAATATTATAAGATTACTTTATATAGGTTAATAAAACTATGCAAAGTGGTAGCGTCGAAATATAGTAGGTCAAAAGTTAGAAAAGCAATGCCAAAAGGATACGAATATATTATTGATGAGCTATTGCACGGAAGTATGGAATCAGAAGATAAAGAAACATATTATACACAAATAATAGAATCGATAATAAAATTGGGAAGAGCAGAAGCTTTTATAATAGAAATATCAAAACTAATCCAGCAATTATCAATAGACCATCTGCATATTATAGGAGATATTTATGACAGGGGACCAGGTCCAGATATTATTATAGATAAACTTATGAAATATCATTCAATAGATATAGAATGGGGAAACCATGATATTGTTTGGATGGGAGCAGCATGTGGAAATGCAGCTTGTATAATGAATGTAATAAGAATATGTGCAAGATATGGTAATCTATCAATTTTAGAAGAGGGCTATGGAATAAATATAAGAAAGATGACAGAGTTTGCTAAGGAGCAATATACAAATAAAGTTGAACCTATATTTCATTCACACACAGAAGAGTTCGAAAAAGGTTTAGATATAGAACTTATGGGAAAAATGGAAAAGGCAGCAGCAATTATGCAGTTTAAGCTAGAAGCAGAAATAATTAAAAGACATCCGGAATATGAAATGGAAGATAGATTATTGCTAGATAAAATAAATTTTGAAGATGGAACTATAGATATTAATGGTTATACGTATAAGTTACTAGATACAGATTTTCCAACTATAGATGAAGATTCGCCATATGAATTATCAGCAAAAGAAAAAGAAGTTGTAGAAAAATTAGTAAAAAGTTTTAAGAACAGCGAGAAATTGCAAAAGCATATAAACTTTTTATATACCAAAGGTAGTATTTATAAAATATATAATCAAAATTTATTAATTCATGGTTGTGTTCCGATGAATGACCTGGGAGAGCTAGTAGAAGTAGAATTTGAAAATAAAAAGTTAAAAGGCAAGGAATATTTAGATTATATAGATGAAATTGCTCGTAAAGCTTTTTACTTAGACGAAGGTGAAGAAAAAACGAATGCAATGGATTTTATGTGGTACCTATGGTGTGGAAAATATTCACCAATATTTTGTAAAAATGCAATGAAAACATTTGAAAGATATTTTTTAGAAGATAAGAATTTAAGAAAAGAAATAAAGAATCCATTTTATGAATTTGCACAAGATGAAAAAGTTTGTAAGAATATTTTAAAAGAATTCGGAATAAACGAAGAAGAAGGAAGAATTATTGGTGGACATATGCCAGTAAAACTAAAAGATGGCGAAAGTCCAATAAAAGCAAATGGAAAACTTTTAATAATTGATGGAGGATTATCTAAACCTTATCAAAAAACTACTGGGATTGCAGGATATACTTTAATTTATAATTCATATGGTTTGTTACTTACTGCACATGAACCATTTACATCTACAGAAGATGCAATTATAAATGAAACAGATATACATTCTACGAAACAAATCGTAGAAAAGGTTGAACGTAAAAAGATTGCAGATACTGATATAGGTAAAAAATTAGAAGGACAAATTCAAGATTTAAACAAGTTATTAGAAGCATACAAAACAGGGAAAATAAAACAAGAAGAATAGGGAGTTGGGGACGTTCCTTTTTTCCCTATTCTTATATGGTTAAAACTAAGTCTATTTTAACTAATCCACGAATTAAAAACATATTGCAACATGTGTGGTAAATCTATTTTTGCTACACTATTTTTTGCCACTATATCAATTGTTGCAATTATTTCGCCATTTAAAGAATAAGAAATTTCTCCTAATTTATCACCTTCATTAATTGGAGCTGTTATTTCTTCAGGTAGATTTACATTTTGTACTATATTACTTTCTTCACCTTTTTTTAAAAGTACACCTGCATCGCTAGAAAGTACTGCAGAAACAGATGAAGAAACGCCTTTGGATATTGGAATTTCTTTTATAGTATCACCTTTTTTAGCAAAAGTTTTATAAGAATAATTTGAAAAACCATAATCTAATAATTTAGTTGCCTCGGCAAATCTATCTTTAGTAGTAGGAGCCTTCATTATTACAGCAATTAAAGATAAACCATCACGAGTTGCAGATGCAGACAGATTATATAATGCAAGAGATGTAGAACCCGTTTTTAGACCAGTAGCACCTCTATAATTTCTAATTAATTTATTTGTATTAACTAATTCAGATTTTCCATCACGTAAAGAATCCATATATATCGTTGTATATTTTGTTATATCAGGATGTTTTTCTAAAAGTTCACGAGACATAAGAGCAATATCATAACTAGAAGATACATGCCCATCTTCATCTATACCATGACAATTTTTAAAAGTAGTATCATTCATTCCAAGTTCTTTTGCTTTTGCATTCATTTGTGCTACAAAGTTTTCTTCAGAACCAGCCAAATATTCTGCCATTGCAACAGTACAATCATTTGCAGAAACAACACATATAGCTTTTAACATTTCGTCTACACTTAAAGTTTCTTTCGTATCAAGCCATATTTGTGAACCACCCATTGAACTTGCATTTTCGCTACATGGTATTTGGTCTGTATAACTTAATCTTCCAGAATCTATTGCTTCCATAATTAATAGAACAGTCATTATTTTTGTAACACTTGCAGGGCGTAATTGTTCATGTATATTGTGTTCATATAATATTTTGCCAGTTGATTGCTCAATTAATATAGCACTTCCACAAGTGAGATTTAGACTATTTTGTGCTAATTGTGATTGATTATCAGCATTAACACTTGTTAGGATTTCTGGCGAAGACCAAACATATGAAGAATCAGTATATGCAAAACAAGAAATTGGGGTTAATATTAAACTAAAAATAATTATAGAAATAAAAAGTTTATAAACAAATTTTCTTATTTTAATCCCCTCCTTTTCCTAAAATATATGCTAAAGGAGGAAATATATGAATTAAATTTTCATTAATTTTACTACCACATAATTTTTAGAAGTTTCGACTAGAATTTTTATACTAAAATTATTTGTGTTTTTAAATTTAAAATCAACACTTCCATATGCTACTGCAGCATCGTGTCCTTCTTTTACATAAGGAACTGTATTGCTATGTTCGTGTTTTTCTACAACTTTTAGCGAAGAAACTTTTTGAACAGCATTATAAAGAGTGGAACTTATTTGGCAATTTCCACCACCATATCCTTTTATTTTGTTTCCGTTTGAATCATAAATATCAGCTTCTTCATATCCTTTGGCAGCAGTGGAAGGACCAACTGTTTTGGTAAAGGAAAATGTCTCATTAGGCTTTACAACTGTTCCATTTAATTTCTTAGATGTTATTTCTAAATTATTTTGTCTAGCAGAATCTGTAGAGTATATTCTAGTAGAAAATTGTGCTAACAATTCCTCGGATTTATTTGAAACTTTTGAGCTAGAGGAATTAGATGTATTATCAGCTTGATTAGTAGAAACAATATTATTATTAATTGTATTATTTGATATATCATTTAAATTTAAATTACTTATGTCAGTAGATGTTCTATTGACTTCTACAGTATTAACTTCTGTTTTAGTATCATCTTCTTTACTACAGCCAGAAAAACAAATTGTTGTAAATAAAATAAGAAAAAATAGTATTATCTTCTTTTTCATATAAATTCAATCCTCTCGAAGTAAAAAATGTTTTATAATATTTTTACACAAAATGAACAAAAAAATACCAAAACATACGATAAACATTAAAAATATTGACAAAAAAATAAAATATAGTATAATAGAACTATGAGTTCAAGAAAGAAGGAGAGGTCCAAATGCTAGCTAAATATTGGAAAAGAATAGGTTTAATTATTTTAGTAATAGCTTGTTTGTTTAATATAACTTTTAAACTAGTAAATAAGACATCTTTAAAAGAAGAGCTAGAAACATCTGGGCAATATATTCTAGAACAAGAACAAACAACAAATGAAGTAAATTAAATAAAAAAGAATTTAGGTATTGAAAAATAAATAAATATATGTTATGATAGTATACAGCATTTTACGAAGAAAAGGAAGAGGTGAACATAAATGAAAGAAGGAATACATCCAAAATATACTGCTGCAACAATTACATGTGCTTGTGGTAATGTAATAGAAACAAACTCAACAAAAGAATCTATAAAAGTAGATGTTTGCTCAAAATGTCATCCATTCTGGACAGGTAATTTAAGAAAAGATACAACAGGTGGTAGAGCAGATAAATTTAAAAAGAAATATGGAATTCAATAAGATATATAAGAAAATTATAACGATTTATAATTTTCTTTTTTCTTGTGTAAGAAATAGGCGGGAATTATTTATAACTGTGGGGAAAATTAATATTTTCAATCCACAGTTTGTTTTTTTATGGAAATGTTTACTTATGGATAAACTTGAACGTAAAATTACTTGAAAAAATGCTAAAAATAATATAGAATATAGGGGCAATAGGAGGATAAAGCGTGGAAAAAGTAAAAGAGCAAAGAAAATATATAGATGAAATTAAGAATTTAAATAAAAACAATAAAAATTTAAAATATTGCATTTTAACAATGGGATGTCAATTAAATGAAAATGATTCTGAAAAATTATGTGGAATGCTAGAAGAAATGGGATATACTAGAACAGAGAAATTTGAAGAATCAGATATAGCCTTATTCAATACATGCTGTGTAAGAGAAAATGCAGAAGATAAGCTTTTTGGAAAACTAGGAGAATTAAAAAGAATAAAAGAAGCCAATGGAACAATTATTGCCATTGGTGGTTGTATGATGCAAGAAAAACATATTACAGACAAAATAAAACAAAGTTATCCATTTGTAGATGTAGTATTTGGAACACATACATTATATAGATTTCCAGAAGATTTATTTAAGGCATTAAAAACAAGAGAAAAAGTAAAAGATGTTATAGATATAGATGGTGAGATTTTCGAAGGCTTACCAATAAAAAGAGATAGCAATATAAAAGCTTCTGTAACAATTATGAATGGGTGCAATAATTTTTGCACATATTGTATTGTTCCATATGTACGTGGAAGAGAAAGAAGTAGAATGCCTAAAGACATAATTAATGAAGTAAAAGAACTTGCAAAAGAAGGATATAAAGAAATTACTTTATTAGGTCAAAATGTTAACTCATATTTAAGAGTAGAAAAAGAGAAAAATATAGAATTTGAAGCATATAAAGGTGTGAACTCTTTTGCTACATTACTAAGAGCAATAAATAAAATTGATGGAATTGAAAGAATTAGATTTGTTTCACCACATCCAAAAGATTTTACAGATGATGTAATAGAAGCAATAGCAGATTGTGACAAAGTTTGTAAACTAATACATTTACCATTACAATCTGGAAATACTAAAGTATTAAAAGAAATGAATAGAAAATATACTAAAGAGCAATATCTAAATTTAGTAGAAAAAATGAAAAATAGAATACCAAATTTAACATTATCTACAGATATTATTGTTGGATTTCCAGGAGAAACTGATGAAGAATTTGAAGACACATTAGATGTAGTAAGAAAAGTAAAATTTGAACAGGTATATATGTTTATATATTCAAGAAGAGTTGGAACTCCAGGAGATAAAATGCCAAACCAAGTTCCAGAAGAAATTAAACACAAAAGATTTGATAGATTAAAAGAATTAGTAGAAAGTCAAATTGAAGAAAATAACCAAAAATATGTTGGAACAATTCAAAAAGTTTTAGTAGAAGGAACAAGCAAAAACAATCCAAATATGCTAACAGGAAGAACAGATAGCAATAAAGTTGTTATATTTGAAGGAGATAAAGATTTAATAAATAAAATAATAGACTTAAAGATTGTTTCTGAACATATGTGGTATTTGAAAGGATGTATAATTGGAGGGTAGAAATGATGGATGAATTTGAAGCAATGTTTAACGATGTAATTAGTGGAAAATCTATAAGAGATTGCGAAAAACAATATGGTATTAATAGAAATACTTTTGTTACAATGTGTAAACAAATCTTCCCAGAGGGAAGTGAACAAAGGGAAAAATTAGAAAGAGTATTATCATATAATAAAAGCGAGCTTCAGAAAAAAGCGATTGATGAAAAAAGACTAAGTACAATTATAAAAGGCTTATTAACTGGAAATATACCAACTTTAAACGAAGCAAAATCTTTGTATCTAAAGAAAGGGGAAAAGATAGATTTACAAACATTTAAAGAAAATATTGTTGAATATATTAATTCATCCAATGATGATGAATTAAAAAGAGAATATATAGAATATGAAGCAAGAAGACATCCAGATTATTCACATATAAATTTTAAGGCTTTATTTATAGAAATGATTTCAGAAGAAGCAAGTCAAACAGATATGGCAACTAAATACGGAATACCTCCAAGAACGATAAGTAGAGAATTAGCTAAACTAGAAAATGATGAAGAGTATAAACCAATATATGAAATAGCAAAGGAATTGGCAAAAAGAAAAATGCAAAAAGCTAATGCTAAATATGATACATCTTTATTTGAACCCTTAGAAAGAATTTTAATTCAGACTACTTTAGAAAATTATGATGAAGGTGAAGTAATAATAAGTAATCCAAAAACAGAAGCTGAGAAAAAATATGAAAAGGCTAAAAGTTTATTAGAGCAAATCGAACAATTACATGCTCCAACCATAAAAGAGGCTGCTGGAGAGTTAGGTGTATCTATCAGTACAATAAGAAGAGCAGGAAAAACTGTAGAAGCATATGAAAAGTTAACAGGAAAAGACGAGCAAGATGACGAGTCAAGAAAATAGTAGTAGCAAAAGATAAATTAATAGAATTAGGATAAAAAAGAAAGGTAAGGAATATATAAATGGCAGAATATTCACCAATGATGCAAAGATATCTTGAGACAAAAGAAGAATATAAAGACTGTATCCTTTTTTATAGGCTAGGAGATTTTTACGAAATGTTCTTTGATGACGCAATAACAGTATCAAGAGAACTAGAACTAACTTTAACAGGAAAGGATTGTGGACAAGCAGAAAGAGCACCAATGTGTGGTGTTCCACACCATGCTGCAGAAATTTATATTTCAAAACTAATTGCAAAAGGATATAAAGTTGCAATATGTGAACAATTAGAAGATCCAAAAACAGCAAAAGGAATTGTAAAAAGAGGGGTTATTCGTGTTGTTACACCAGGTACAGTAATAGAATCTAATATGTTAGAAGAAAAGAAAAATAATTATATAATGTCAATTGTTAAAAAAGGTATATATTATGGAATTGCTGTATGTGATGTAACTACAGGAGACTTTTACAGTACAGAGATAAAAGAAAACAATAACTTTCCTTTAGTCTTAGACGAAATCGCAAGATATTCACCTGCAGAATTAGTTGTAAATAGCATGATGTATGATAGCAAAGAAGAAATAGGCAAAATTAAGGAAAGATTTGAAATATATTTTACAAGATTTAACGATAAATTCTTTTCAGAAGATATAAATACAATAGTAGAAAACTACAATTTAGTTGATAATGATGATAATCCTATAAAAGATATAGATAAAAGGCTTTTTTCTGTTGCAAGTATAAATGCATTAGTAGAGTACTTAAAACAAACTCAAAAAACAAGTTTAGAACATATTAACAAAATAATTATGTACAGTACTACTAGATATATGTCTTTAGATATTAATGCAAGAAGAAACCTAGAACTTACAGAAAAAATGAGAGATAAAAGCAAAAAAGGTACGCTTTTATGGGTACTAGATAAAACTTCTACATCAATGGGAGGAAGACATTTAAGAAGATGGATAAATGACCCACTAATAGATGTTAATGAGATAAATAAAAGATTAAAAGCTGTAAAAGAATTAAAAGATAATGTAATGCTTAGAGGAGATATAATAGAAAGTCTTAAAAAAGTTTATGATATAGAAAGATTAGCAGGAAAAATTTCTTATGGTAATGCAAATGGTAGGGATATGATTTCTTTAAAAAATTCTTTATCAAAATTACCAGAAGTTAAGGCAGTATTACAAAATACTACTTCAAATATGCTTCAAGAATTATATAATAATTTGGATGAACTTAAAGATATTTATGAGCTAATAGAAAAATCAATAGTAGAAGATCCACCAATGACAGTAAAAGAAGGTGGGTTAATAAAACTAGGATATAATGAAGAAATTGATAAATTGAAAACCGCTACAACAGAAGGAAAAAATTGGCTAATTCAACTAGAGGCAACAGAAAAAGAAAAAACAGGAATTAAAAATCTAAAAGTTGGTTTTAATAAAGTTTTTGGATATTATTTAGAAGTTACAAAATCAAATTTAAGTCTTGTTCCAGATAGATATATAAGAAAACAAACATTAACAAATTGTGAAAGATATATAACAGAAGAATTAAAAGAATTAGAAAATCAAATTTTAGGAGCCGAAGACAAAGTTATCAATTTAGAATATGAAGCATTTACAGAAATAAGACAAGAAATTGCTAAAAATGTAAAAAGACTTCAAAAATCAGCAATGATAATTGCAACTCTAGATGTATTAGCTTCATTTGCAACTGTTGCAGAGGATATGAATTATTGTATGCCAATAGTTGACAATGGTGGAAAAATAGAAATAAAAGAAGGAAGACATCCAGTAATCGAAAAAATGCTTCCTACAGGAAGTTTTATTGATAATGATACATATATGGATAATGATGACAACAGGTTATCAATTATAACAGGACCTAATATGGCTGGTAAATCTACATACATGAGGCAAGTTGCACTAATCACTTTGATGGCACAAATAGGAAGTTTTGTTCCAGCTACAGAAGCACATATAGGTGTCGTAGATAAAATATTTACAAGAGTTGGTGCATCAGATGATTTAAGTATGGGTCAAAGTACATTTATGGTTGAAATGATGGAAGTTGCAGATATCTTAAAAGAAGCTACTAAAAATAGTTTAGTAATATTAGACGAAATAGGAAGAGGAACATCAACATATGATGGATTATCAATTGCATGGGCAGTTGCTGAATATATTTCTGATAAAACAAAATGTGGGGCAAAAACATTATTTGCAACACATTACCATGAACTTATAGAATTAGAAGATAAACTAGAAGGTGTAAAAAATTATTCTATAGCAGTTAAGGAAAAAGGAGAAGATGTAATCTTTTTAAGAAAGATTGTAAGGGGCGGAACAGATGAAAGCTATGGTGTTCATGTTGCAAGGCTTGCAGGTGTTCCAAAAGAAGTATTAAAAAGAGCAAATGAAATATTAAGAAGCTTAGAAAGAAAAAGCATTTTAGGTAGCAAGAAAATGGAAAAAGAAAATAAACAGGTTCAAGCTGGTCAACTAGATTTATATAATTACAAGTTAGCAGAAATAGCACAAGAACTTGATAAGATTGATTTAAATACCTTAACACCTATAGATGCACTAAACACATTAATGAAAATAAAAGAAAAAATGAAATAATGTTATAGTTAAAGGATGCACAATTTAAAGTGCATCTTTTAATAATTTATAATAAGATGTATAATTAGTCTAGTTTTTATATTTAGGAGGAAAAATGTACGAAGGGTTTAGTAGAGAAGAAAGATTAATAGGAAAAGAAAATTTAGAAAAATTGAATAAATCAAAAGTTGCAGTATTTGGAATTGGAGGAGTAGGTTCTTTTGTAGTAGAAGGCTTAGCAAGAGCAGGTATGGGAAAATTTCTATTAGTTGATAATGACACAATAGATATTACTAATATAAATAGACAAATACATGCAAATATTAATACTGTTGGAAAAAATAAAGTAGATGTTATGAAAGAAAGAATTTTAAGTATAAATCCAGAAGTAGAAGTAGATGTATCTACAGAGTTCTTTATGCCAGGAAGCAAACTGTTAGATAATTCTTTAGACTATATAGTAGATGCAATAGACACAGTAACTGGAAAAATTGAATTAGTATGTAAAGCTAATGAACTTAATATTCCTATAATTTCTGCGATGGGAACAGGAAATAAATTAGATTCAACAAAATTTGAAGTAGTAGATATTTATAAAACTTCTGTATGTCCACTTGCAAAAGTAATGAGAAAGGAATTGCGCGCAAGAGGAATAGAAAAATTAAAAGTTGTATATTCAAAAGAAGAACCTATAAAACCAAATGATGGTGATTATAAAACTCCTGCAAGTATTTCTTTTGTACCGTCTGTAGCAGGTTTAATTATAGCTGGTGAAGTTATAAAAGATATTATAAATGGTTGAGGTAACTTGAAGAAAATGGTATAATAAAAAGTGAATAAATTTCAAGGAGGTTGTAGTATATGGAAAAGCAACTAGAGGCTCAAATGAGCACAATGCTTGAGTATCCTGTAGCGCGCAAGCGAGGAAAAATCTATCGAGGATTTTTTAAGGGAAGACCTAATTTCAAAAAATTATCTGAAGGGAATCGGTTAATTTTACTAATTGGACTGGAAGATAGTAAAAAAATTAGAAATCTGGTGGTCCGGAAAAAAGTTTGGCTGGTGGATTATTCCGCAATTGCTGCAGAAGTCCAGGCTGATGAAGCTATCGAAGACTGGCAGACGTTTCAACTAGAAACTAATAATCTCTTTTACAGAAGAGTGAAGAGTGCTCTTTCGAAAGGTATTGCTGTAGTTGACAGAAACTTTAGAAACCTGGAAATCAGGTTGGGATTTCTAGAAGTTGCTTCAATTTCCGGAAGCATCGAATCGGTGCTTCTTGTGGATAGGAAGCTACTACAAAAGGATTCCTACCTGCAGCAACAAGCTACAAAAGGCTTGTTGCAGGTCGGAGTGGACAAAGTCTACTTTATCTAAAAGCATGGTGGCGTGTGCTCACGTCACCAAAAGCTTTTTTAATGAAAAATTTATTGACATACTTTAAGATGATATAATTGAAATCTCAAATTGTCTTTGTTAAAATATATATAGCAAAGTAAGAGAGGAGAAAAGATGGAAAAAATAGGCATTGGAGTAGGAATAATAATTAAAAATAAAGAAGATAAAATATTAATGTTACTTAGAAATGATGATGTAAAAAAAGCAGATTCAGACATGAGGTTAGAAGGTACATGGACGCTTCCAAGTGGAAAAGTAAAATTTGGAGAAACGATAGAAGAGGCTGGAATTAGAAAGACTAAACAAGAATGTAATTTAGATGTAAGTAAAATAAAAGTTATTTGTGTACAAAATGATGTAAATAGCTATGCACAATTTGCAACATTTGGTTTGCTTGCAGAAGATTATAGTGGTACAATTAGTTTGCCAAATACAGAAGAACTGATTAAATATGAGTGGTTTGATATAAGCAATATGCCAGAAAATACATGTGAACCAACCAAAAGGATAATAGAAAAATATTTAAGCAACGAGTTTTATAATGGATAAGGATTAGGGGGAGTCCTTTTTTGTTTAAATTATATAAAGAGGGAAAAAAGGAATGTCCCTAAATCCCACCATTTAGGAGGTAGAAAAATGAAAGTAGTAAGTAAACAAAGAAATAGTAAAATGTGTGCAATATGTGGAATGGATAATAAATATGGTGTACAAGCACAATTTTATAATATGGAAGATGGAAGTGTAATGACAAAATTTAAATATAGAGAAGAACATCAAAGCTATCCAGGAAGAGTACATGGTGGACTAATTACTGCAATGCTTGATGAAATGGGCCTAAGAGCTTTATGGGCAAAAGATGGAAATGAAGAAAATTTTGGCGTTACAATGTCATTGGATACGAAATATAGAAAACCAGTACCATATGAAACCGAATTAATAGGAAAAGGAATACTTATAAAAGAAAATAGTAAATTTTTTGTTGTAGATTCTAAAATCTTAGATTTACAAGGAAATGTACTTGCAAATGGAACTATTAAATACATAAAATTGGACACGAATAAAATTAATGAAAATATAGATGCACATGAGGAAATGTGTTATTTAATTGAAGATGATGTAAAAGAAATCTAGTTATACTAGATTTTTTTTGTTTTTTGTGATATTTTAGCTTAAACAAAAGGAGTTGAATTTATGGATATCTTGGGAGTTTTAAAAGAATTAAATATAGAATATAAGTTGCAAGAGCATAAAGCAGTATATACAGTAGAAGATTTACAAGATGTTTTTATAGAAATGGAAGGAATTGGGTGTAAAAATCTCTTTTTAAAAGATGCAAAGAAAAAGTTATTTTTGTATACACTACCAGATAACAAAAGTGCAGATTTAAAAACATTGCCAGAAAAAATTAATAGTAAAAGATTATCTTTTGCAAACGAAAACGATTTACAAGAATATTTAGGCTTAACTCAAGGTTCAGTAACACCACTTGGAATAATAAATGATAAAGAACAAAAAGTAACAGTTTTACTAGATAAAGAATTAAAAAATAATAAAGTATTAATTCATCCAAATAGAAACACAGCAACAGTATCTATAAAATATGATGATTTAATAAAATTTATAAAACATTGTGGAAATGAGTATATAGAAATTTAACAAGGGGGAGGGATTTGGGGACGTTCCTAAAATCCCGATAGGAGAAGTAAGATGATTATTTTAGCGACAAATAATAAAGGAAAAGCAAAAGAAATTAAAGAGATACTTAAAAATGAAGATATAAAAACACTAAAAGAAATGAATATAAATATAGAAATAGAAGAAACTGGGGAAACATTCGAAGATAATGCATTAATAAAAGCAAGAAAAATTTATAGCTTAACTAATACTGCATGTATTGCAGATGATAGTGGAATTTGCATTGAAGAATTGGATGGATTCCCAGGTGTTAAAACTGCAAGATTTTTAGGCGAAAATGCAACACAAGAAGATAGAAATAATTATTTAATAAAAAAATTAGAAGGTATTCCAAAAGCTAAACGAACAGTTCAATTCATAACATGTATTGCATATGTAGATTCACAAGAAAATGAAAAAATATATAAAGGAATACTAAATGGATATATAGCAGAAGCTCCAAGAGGAAATAACGGATTTGGGTTTGACGAAATATTTGAATTAGAAGACGGTAGAACATTAGCAGAATTAGAAACAGAAGAAAAAAACAATATTACTAGTAGAAAAATAGCACTAAAAAAATTAGAACAAGATATTAATAAATAAATCGCTATTTATGGGGTTTACTATACTTAAAGTTAGCTAATACAATATATGAAATAAATCCAAAAGGAGTGAAAATATGGATCAAGCAAAAATAGGAAAATTTATAGGTGAACTAAGAAAGGAAAAAAAGTTAAAACAAGCAGAACTCGCAGAAAAATTAGGAGTAACAAGTAAAACTGTATCTAGATGGGAAACAGGAAAATATATGCCTGATTTATCATTGTTTACAGATATATCACAAATATTAGGTGTTACTATTAATGAACTTTTAAAAGGTGAAAGGTTAATAAAAAAGAAAAACAGTTCAAGTATAGAAATAGAGATAAAATTAGAAATTGAAGAAGAACAATATAAAAAATTATTTTATTATTTTAAAAAAGAAAATAATAAACACACAAATAAAAAACAACACGACATATATTTCTCACCAGAAAATCCAGCGTTTTTTGGTGGAGATATTGATGATGAATGTATTAGAATAAGAATACAAAAAGACAAATATATTTTATGCTATAAAAAAATATATATGGGAAATGATGAAGAAGATATTCATATTGTAGAATATGAGACAGAAGTATCTAATTTAGATGCTACAATTAATATATTAAAAGGTGTACGCATAAACAAAGTATGTGATTTAATAAAAGAAAGAGATAGCTTCATATATAAGAACTTATTTGAAATATCATTAGATAATGTTAAAGATTTGGGATATTTTGTGGAAATAGAAGTATATGATAAAAATATACCTATAAATGAAGCAAATCAATTATTATTAAATTTTGTAAAAGAATTAAACTTAGACATAACAAGAAGAAACTTAAAAGGTTATTCATATTTGATGTACGATAAATTGAATAAATAGATTATGGAGGAATAATGGTTAAGCAACAAAAGTATATAATTTTAGACTTTGGATTGGTATTAGGAAAACCAAAAACAGGAGAATGGTTTATAACACCAAATTTTTTTGAAATATTAGAGATAGAAAAAATAGATTTAAAGAAATTAAAATTTCTATTTAATAAATATAATGCGCTTATATCTGTAAAGCTGACAACTAGAGAAGAAGAATATGAAGCATTTAAAGAGTTTTATTATAATATAATAAATGAATTACATATAGATGGAAATCCTAAAGAGCAAGCTGAAAAATTAGCACGAGATTTTGTATATAACGAAGATAAATATGTTATGTATGATGATGTATATGATTTTTTAAGTGATGCAAGTAAAGAGCATACATTAATATTATTATCAGACAATTGGCCATGTGTTTATAATATTTTAAAAAGGTGGAATATATATGATTTCTTTACTAAGATATATATTTCTTCTGAATATTGTGAATTAAAAAAGGACGGAAAATTTTTTGACAGACCAATAAATGAATTTAATATAAAAGAAAATGAAGCTATATTTGTTGATGATAATCCTGATTTATTAGTTGTTGCAGTAAAAAAGAAGTTAAGCCCAATTTTAATGGATAGGGCTAATAATTATAGGCAATTTAATAAATACAGCAGAATAACAAATTTAAAAGAATTAAATGAGGTTGGAGTATGAAAACATTAATTTTAAATAGTTCACCACATAAAAATGGTGATACAGCATATATAGTAAATGAGATAAAAAAGAAGCTAATTGGTGATATAGAAGAGATATTTTTATATGATGCTAAAATTAGCCCATGTGTAGACTGTAGATATTGTTGGAAAAACAAAGGATGTGCTATTAAAGATGATATGGAGAAAATATATAAAGACGATTATGATACATTAGTAGTAGCATCACCTGTGTATATGTATAATGTAACTCCACCAATGTTTTCTTTATTAACAAGATTAAATTACATTTGGAGTAATAAATACTTTTTAGATATAACACACGTATTTAAGAAAAAAAGAGGAATTTTGGTATTAACAGGTGGAGGTAGTGGAGAACCTAAACATGCATTAGATACTGCAAACTTGATATTCAAATTTTTAAATGCAGACTTTGATAGTAAAAAAGATTATATATATTCATTAAATACAAATAATGTTTCAGCAAAAGATGATACACAAATTAAAAAAATGATAGAAAATTTATAAAAACACTAACAAAAACATTAGTATTAACTGTCTAAATGACAGGAGGAATTATGAAAAAAGAAGAGGAAATTTTTGAACTATTAAAAACAAATAGAAAATTAGGAATAGAAGAATTATATAAAAATTATTCAAAACTAGTATATGGTGTTATATATAGTATATTAAAAAATACAGATGAAACAGAAGATGTACTACAAAATGTATTTGTTAAAATATTTAAATTAGATAACGAAAAATTACCAACTAAATCACATTTAAGTTGGTTATATTCAGTTGCAAAAAATGAAACTATTAATTACATAAAAAAACATTCAAAAGAAAAAAATTATGAAAGTTTATATGAAATCACAGATAATGACACAGAAATAGAAAAAGTGTTAGATAAAGAATATTTTAATAAGTTAATAGAAAATTTACCGCCAAAACAGCAAGAAATATTATCATTAAAAATAATTAGCAACCTGTCATTTAGAGAGATAGCTAATATATTGGATATGAAAATTCCAGCTGTTCAATGGCATTATTATAAATCCTTGAATACTTTAAAATTGTTATTGGGTAATGTGATAACTATTTTTGTAGGAGCATTTTTATATATTAAAACAAGAGGTTTAACAGAGCGAAATGAAGCTGAACCAGAAGAAAATGATTCTGTTAAGGAAAAAGATGAGGTCGCAATAGACGAAAAAAACACAGCTGATAATAAATCAATAAACCAAAGTACAGAACCACAAGAGGAATATAACAGAGCGGACAGTTATACAGGAAAAAATGACACTATAGAAATTACAGCTCAAGCTACAGGAGCAGCAGAAAGTTCAACAAATAATATAGTATCATTGGGTATTATTATAACAACTATTATATTTGTTGTAACCTTTTCGATTTTTTTAATAAAAAGACAAATAAAATTAAAAAAGAAATTGTCTAAATAATAAAAGAGAAAAGGTGATATTATGAAAAAAGTAATTTTAGTACTAATATTAATTATTTTATTATTGTTAGCATGGGTTTCTATTATACAAAAAGAAGAGGTTGATGTAAACAAAATATCTAATGTAACGCGGAAATGTGGTAGAAGACGATTCTATAACAATTTCAAATGATAAAGTATATAACTTGGAAAAATTAGATGAATTTATTGAAAATGTAAATAATGTTTTATATGAGAATGAAATATCATTAAAAGTTAATTTATATACTATAGAAGGTAATATTATTACAAAAGAACTAACATATGTGCCTATACAAGGAAATTATGAGGAAAATTATAAAAATAGGAAATTACTTGTAAAGACAGATTATAGTAATGATAGATTTTCATCACAAGGAATTGTAAATGAAGAATATTTAATGCAACCTTATAAAATGGAAAGAAAATTTGTAAAAGAAGGAAATGTAATAAAGATTATATTAAAAAAATCTGTTAGGTCAAGCGAAGTAGAAGATGAAGTAGAATTATTTGAATACGAGTTAAAAAGTACTGATTATATCGAAAACAACCATATTTATTATATACAAAGAAAAGATACGGGAGTAGATAAAATAAATTCAGAAGAAGAGTTTGATATTTATGTGGTTGGTGGCAATGTAACTATTGCAAAGAACAATGAAGAAGCAAAAGATTTTTCAGAAGCAATAGAGGCAAAATATATATCTATAGATGAAATTTTGAAACAGGCAGAGGTTGATAGTAAATATGGTGTATGTAGAAGAGGATTTTATTCAGATGGTGGAACAATAGAATATAGCTATCAAGATTATATTTTGATTAAGGCTAATACTTTAGCCGGAAATAAAGATTTTATTATTGCACCACCAAATATGATTTGGTCAGAAATTTCATCTATAGTTTATAAATAAAATTGTAAATTGAAGGAACTTTAAAGAATGACTCTGAAGTTTTTTTGTTTATTTAGTTAATACAAATAACATAAAAATACTTGACATATACAAACAAATGTTTTATAATAACTGCAAATAAAACCTAGGATGTGATATTAATGGAAGAAAAAAACAATAATATCGTACCAGTAAATGAAGATTTAAATGCAATAAAATACGAAACAGAAAATATTAAAAATTTAATTTATACAATTAGAGGAAAACAAGTAATGTTAGATAGTGATGTTGCAATGTTATATCAGTATACAACTAAAAGTATAAATAAAGCGATGAAAAGAAATATTAATAGATTTCCAGAGGATTTTTGTTTTCAATTAACAGAAAAAGAAGTGGAAAACTTGAGGTTCCAATTTGGAACCTCAAGTTTAAAAAAAGAAAATTATGGTGGAAGAAGATATTTACCATATGTTTATACAGAACAAGGAATATCTATGCTAGCAGGAGTTCTAAAAAACGAAATAGCAGTACAAGTTAGTATTAATATTATAAGAGCTTTTATAGAAATGAGAAAATTTATATCACTAAATGGAAAATTATTTAAGAGATTAACAAACGTAGAATGTAAAATATTAGAACATGATAAAAAATTTGATATAGTGTTTAACGAATTACAAAAAGATGAGAAAATGGAATTCAAACAAAAAATATTTTTTGATGGGCAAATTTATGATGCTTATAGTTTAATTATAGATATTATAAAAAAAGCGAAACAAAAAATATTAATTATAGACAATTACATAGATGATAGCATTTTAAAAATGTTATCAAAGAAAAACCAAAAGGTAGAAGTTGTAATTTTAACGTTACAAAATAGTAAGCTAAATAAACTAGATATTACAAAATTTAATAAGCAGTATCCGGTATTAAAATTAGCATATACCAATAAATTCCATGATAGATTTATCGTAATAGATAATAAAGAATTGTATCATGTAGGAGCATCTTTAAAAGATTTAGGAAAGAAATGTTTTGCAATTTCTAAAATTGAAGATAAAGAATATTTAAAAAGAATAAGTAATTATAATTAGAGAAAAAATATTGTATCAATAATAAAATAAAACAAATATCATTTTCGTGAGGTTACGAAAATGATTACATATAAAAATGATAATATTTAAACAACGTTAAGGTCACAAATTGTGACCTCAAGCTAAAAATTATATTTCAATCCTAGGCTCATACTTCTCAAGCCACATGTCAACTTGACATAAATACGCCATTAATTGTGGACCTGTCATTGGATGTCAGAAATTGACACGAGGTTATATCATTAGAGCGAGTAAGAAAATTCAAAAAGTATAAATCTTACATTTTTATAAAAATTAATATATTTATTGTGATTACCTAAAATAAATTATAAAAGGGAGAAATGATGATAAGTAGAAATAATGAAAATATAAAAAAGAAATCAAAAGATAATTATAAAGTTATTCGTACATTTAATAAGAATGGACCAACTTTTCAAGAAGTCATGGAAAAGATACTTCTTATGAAATTAAATGATTTAGATAAAAATAAATATTAGAAAAAACACTTGGCAAACACGAACGAATGTTTTAAGATATAACATACAATAATATCATAAATATTGTAACAATATACTAAAAAGCAGTAAAAAATACGAATATGTTATTATAAGTAAATATTACAAGGAAAGTGATAGTTATGGAATTTGAAAAATCAAAGCTAATAGAATTAAAAGAAAAATTTGATTCTATTATCAATACAGAAGAAAAAGACAATATAGAATTTTGGTATGCAAGAGATTTACAGATTCAATTGGGTTACAAAAGATGGGAAAATTTTATTGAAACGATAAAAAAAGCAATGCAATCTTGTGAAAATGCTGGTATAGAAGTTGATAACCATTTTCGTGAGGTCACGAAAATGGTACAAATAGGATCAGGTGCAAGAAGAAATTTACAAGACTATATGCTAACAAGATATGCTTGTTATTTAATCGCTCAAAATGGAGATTCTAAAAAAGAAGAAATCGCATTTGCTCAAACATATTTTGCAGTACAAACTAGAAAACAAGAAATAATTGAGGACAGGATAAGACTAATGAATCGATTAGAAGCAAGAGAAAAACTAAAAGAATCTGAAAAGCAGTTATCTAAAAATATTTATGAAAGAGGAGTGGATGATTTAGGATTTGCAAGAATTCGTTCGAAAGGAGATTCGGCATTATTTGGTGGATTAAATACAATGCAGATGAAAGCAAAATACGGAGTAAAAGAAAATAGACCTCTTGCAGATTTTTTACCAACATTAACAATTGCAGCAAAAAATCTAGCAACAGAAATGACAAATTACAATGTGACTGAAAAAGATATGTATGGAGAAGAAAGTATAACTGATGAGCATGTAGATAATAACTTAAGTGTAAGAAATATGTTAAATAAAAGAGGCATTAAACCAGAAAATTTAAAACCAGCAGAAGATTTAAAGAAACTAGAAAGAAGAGTTAAGTCAGAAAGTAAAAAAATAGCTGATAGTAATCAATTGCCTAAAAAAAATAAATAAAATATCAAGGAGAAAGAAATGGAAAGATTTAAATTAGTAACAGCGGTACATTTAATATTAATAGAGGATAAAAAAATATTATTACAAAAAAGATATAATACAGGATATGAAGATGGGAATTATAGTATTGTTGCAGGTCACATAGATGGCAATGAAAGTGTAATAAAAGCAATGCAAAGAGAAGCACTAGAAGAAGCAGGGATAAAAATAAAGGAAGAAGATTTAGAAATTGTTCATGTTATGCATAGAAAAACACCTGATAGAGAAAGCATAGATTATTTTCTTACTTGTAAAAAATATGATGGTAAGATTAAAATTATGGAAAAAGACAAGTGTGATGAATTAAAGTTTTATAAATTAGATGAATTACCAATTAATGTAATTCCATATGTAAAAAAAGGGATAGAAAACTATCTAAATAATGAACCATTTTCTATATATGGTTGGTAAAAAATATGAAAACTTGAGGTCGCAATTTGCGACCTCAAAACATATTAAATTTCAATCTTAGGCTGATACTTCTCAAGCCACATGTTAACTTGACATAAATACGCCATTAATTGTGGACCTGTCATCAATTGACCAAACCAAGGTCTTGTAAAAGCAGACCCATTAGTTTCCAAAATTTCTAAAATATAATCTCTATTTAACAAATTATTAATAGGAGCATTCTTATCATTCATAATATCTGTAAGCATATCTTTTACAGCTTTTAAATATGTTGGATTATGTGTTTTAGGATAAGGAGATTTTTTCCTATCTACAATTTCTGCAGGTAATACATCTTTCATTATATATCTTAATAAGCCTTTTTCACGACCTTTATATGCTTTTATTTCCCAAGGAATATTCCAAACATATTCTGCTAGCCTATAATCGCAGAAAGGAACACGGAGTTCAAAACCATTATACATAGAACATCTATCAGATCTGTCTAATAAAGTTTGCATAAACCAGTTTAATGTCAAATGTGAGATTTTTCTTTTCTCAGCAGTTTCTTTAGAATCAATATCTAAAATTTCTACATCAGCCAAACTTTCATTATATCTAAAATCAATATAATCTTTTAAATTAATTTTAGAAGCTATATTAGTATTCAAAAGATGCTGTCTTTCAGAAAGTGCAATAGACCAAGGGAAAGTTCCACTATTTAATGCATCTTCTCTAAAGAACCAAGGGTATCCACCAAATATTTCATCAGCACATTCACCACTTAAAGAAACAGTAGCATATGGTTTAACATTTTTACAGAATAGTAGTAAAGAAGAGTCAACATCTGCCATACCTGGAGTATCTCGTGCAATCATAGCATCTTCTAAATATTTTGCTAAATCTGGTGTATCTAACACAATATTTGTGTGGTTAGTTTTATATTTCTCAACCATTAAATTTATATAATAATTATCAGAATTAGGCTGGAAATCACTCTTAACAAAATTTTTATCATTATCTACATAATCTACCGAAAATGTATTAAGGGGAGGTAACCCATTTTTATTACAATAGTCACTAGCATATGCAGTAATTATGCTAGAATCTAAACCACCAGATAAAAATGTGCAAAGTGGTACATCAGATACTAACTGTCTTTTTATACTATCTTCTAATAAATATTTAACTTTCATACAAGTCTCTTCAAAAGAATCTACATGTGGTTTACTTATAAATTTCCAATATCTATGAACAAATAATCCATACTTATTAAATATTGCAAAATTAGCAGGCTTTAATTCATATATATCTTTAAATACAGTAGTACCAGCTGTATGAGCAGGGCCAATTCCAAAAAGTTCACAAATTCCATTCTGGTCAACCACTTTTTCTATGCCAGGAAATTCAAACAAAGCTTTTATTTCAGAAGCGAAAATTAAATTATCATTTTTTATAGTATAAAATAAGGGTTTTATTCCAAAATGATCTCTTGCCAAAAATAGTTCTTCGTTGTTCTTATTCCAAATTGCAAAAGCAAATATACCGTTTAAATGTTTAACAACATCGTATCCATAAAAGATAAATGCTTTTAGTAGGACTTCTGTATCAGAAGTTGTGTTAAAAATAAAACCATTTTCAATAAGTACATTTCGTAATTCAGCAGTATTATATATTTGACCATTATAAACAATAGAATATTCATTTTCATCATATGTAGCAAACATAGGTTGTTTTCCGCCTACAGGATCTATTACAATTAACCTTTTATGGGCTAAATAGGCTGGAGAAGAAATATATTTACCTTCTTCATCAGGACCTCTATTAGTAAGAGTATTATTCATTTTATTAAGAATAGAAATTGGATTTTTAATATCCTTTTTGTAATTTACAAATCCAACGATTCCACACATAAAAACACCTCCACGTTTACATAAATATAAAAAGTAACTTTATGTGCATAAAGAACTTTTACATTAAAATATTATCTTGTAAATTATATTAAAATCAAAATAAAAAAGTGAAAAAAATCGTTATAAAAAAACTACAAAAAAATTCAATATTTTACAAAAAAGTTATTTACAATTGTCGAAATTTTATATACAATATAAACTAGTATGTGGAGAAAAAAATTACTAAAGAAAATGTATATCGAAAGGGGCTTATGTAAATGAAAATATTAATGCTAACATGGGAATATCCACCAAGAGTAGTAGGGGGAATCGCAAGGGTAGTGCATGATTTATCTCATAGACTTATAAAAGATGGTCATGAGGTAACAGTAGTTACATATAAGGAAGGAAATGTAGAAGACTGCGAAGATGATAATGGTGTTAAAGTATATAGAGTAAATAACTATATGATTAATCCAAATAATTTTATAGATTGGATTATGCAATTAAACTTTAATTTAATATCAAAAGCAACAGAATTAATAAGTAAAGAAGGCCCATTTGATGTAATACATGCTCATGATTGGTTAGTAGCATATGCAGCAAAAACCTTAAAAGATTCTTTCAAAATACCAATCATAGCAACAATACACGCAACTGAATCAGGAAGAAATTCTGGAATACATGACGAAGTACAAAGATATATAAATGATACAGAATGGATGTTAACATATGAGTCAACAGAAGTGATTGTAAATAGTAATTATATGAAAAACGAGTTACAAAGGTTATTTGGTTTACCATACGAAAAGATAAATGTAGTACCAAATGGAGTTAACTTAAATTTATATAATGGAGTAGAAAGAGATTACGACTTTAGAAGACAATATGCTGCAGATAATGAAAAAATAATTCTTTATGTAGGTAGATTAGTTTACGAAAAAGGAATTCAAAATTTAATAGCAGCAATGCCAAAAGTATTAAATGGATATCATGATTCAAAATTAATAATAGCCGGAAAAGGCGGAATGATAGACGAATTAAGAGATGAAGTTAGAAGATTAGGAATAGAAAATAAAGTGTATTTTACAGGTTACTTAAATTTAAACCAAGTAACTAAGATGTATAAATGTGCAGATGTAGCAGTATTCCCAAGTACATATGAACCATTTGGAGTAGTTGCTTTAGAGGGAATGTTATCAGGAACACCAGTAGTAGTTTCAGATGTTGGAGGGTTAAACGAAATAGTTCAACATAGAGAAAATGGAATGAAGAGTTATGCTGGCAATCCAAATTCAATTGCGGATTCAATATTAGAGCTATTATATAATCCTGGCTTATGTGCAGAAGTTTCAAGAAATGCAAAAGCGAAGGTAAAAGCACAATATAACTGGACCAAGATAGCACAAGATACTCACTTTATATATCAAAAAGCAATATGTCAAACAATGGCAGAAAAACAAAGAAGAGAATTGGAGCAAGAAAAAGCAAAGAAAACAAAGAAAGCAAAAAATACACAAGGAGAGATTACAAACTTGTTAAGCTTCAAGAAAAGACATGCATATGCTTAAAAATAGGAGGCTAGAGAATGAATATTTACGATACAGCAAATAAATTAGCAGCAGAGTTAAAACAAACAGATGAATATAAAGCATATAAAAATTCAAAACAACAAATAGAATCTAATGCAGAAGTAAAAAGTAAAATTGATGAATTTGATAAACTAAGAGTAGAAGCTCAAAAAGCAATGCTAAAAGGTGAGGCAAATGCAAATGAACTAAGTGTAAAATTACAAAATTTATATACAGAACTATATCAAAATGAAATTGCTAAAAATTATCTAGAAGCTGAAATGAGATTTAGTGTAATGGTAACAGATATAAATAAAATAATAAGTGAAGCAATAAAAGATGTTATAGGATAAAGATAAGGGGGAAGGGATATATTTTAGATATATCCCTATTTTGTTTTATGGAAAGTTTAATTATTTTTATATTAGTAGTAATTACAATAGTTATTTTAAAGATTATGTTAGGAAGTAATAAAAAAATAATAATGCAAATAGCAAATAATGAAAAAATAAATAATATAGTGCAAAAACTTCCAGATAATATAAATATATGTAAAGATATTTTAAAAAAATTAAGAAATGAAAAAGTAAAAATAGAAGAACAAGAGAATACGAATTGTTTTTACTTTATAGCAACAGATAAAATTATTTTGAATAAAGACAAAAAATATTTTACGAGAGTACAAACAATTGCACATGAGTGTATTCATTCAATTCAAGATAAAAAAATATTGTGGTTTAATTATATTTTTGCGAATTTGTTAAATATATTTTGGTTAATAACAATGATATTAACTATTGCAGGAGTTATAACTCAATATGCGTTATTTAGTGCAATTATATTAATTTGTATAATTATTTTTTATGCTATAAGAAGTTACTTAGAAATAGAAGCAATGACTAAAGCAAAATATATTGCAAAAGAATATTTAGAAGAAAAACAAGTAAAAGAAACAGCTGAAATAGTAGAAGAATATGAGAAATTGAATGATGTAGGGATAAAATATACCTGTTATAAATTAATATCTTCAAAATTATATTTATTAGCAATTTATACAATAATAGGATGCATATTAAATTTTATTAGATAATTATTGTAAACCTCTTTTAAAAAAACAGAAAATGTTATACAATATTGTACAAATTGTATAATATGAGGAGAAAGTGAATGATAAAAAAATGGGAATTTTATAATTCGGATGAAAAGCTAGTAGATGAAATATGTGAAAGATATAATTTAAATAAAGTAATAGGAAAAATTATTGTTAATAGACATGTTGTAAATGATGAAGATGTAAGAATATTTATAACACCTACAAGAGATGATTTTCATAATCCCTTTTTATTTAAAGGAATGGATATTGCAGTAGATAGAATAATAAAAGCTATTAATAATAAAGAAAAAATTCTAATATATGGCGATTATGATGTAGATGGTATAACAAGTACTACTGTTCTTAAAAAATATCTGATGGATAGGGGAATATCAGTAGATACATATATACCAAACAGATTACATGAGGGGTATGGACTAAATAAAAAAGCTATAGATACAATAAAAGAAAGAAATATAGATTTAATAATTACAGTAGATTGTGGAATTTCTGCAATAGAAGAAGTTGACTATGCAGTAAGATTAGGTATGGATATAATCGTTACAGACCATCACGAAGTAGGAGAAAAACTTCCAAATGCACTTGCTGTAATCGATGCAAAAAGAAAAGATAATACATATCCATTTAGAGCATTAGCAGGAGTAGGAGTTGTATTTAAACTAATTCAAGCACTTTCTATAAAATTAGAAATTAAGCCAGAAGAGTATTTAAAATACTTAGATTTGGTATGTGTTGGAACAATATCAGATATAGTTCCATTAGAAGGTGAAAATAGAACTATAGCTAAACTTGGCTTAATGCTTATAAAAGTTACTAGAAATCTAGGACTAAGAGAATTAATAAAAAGCTCAGGATATAAAGAAATAGATTCTAATACAATTTCTTTTGGCGTTGCACCAAGAATAAATGCCTGTGGTAGAATGGGACACGAAGAAGAAGCGCTAAAATTATTTTTAGCAGAAGATTTAGAAAGTGCAACAAAAATCACTAAAGAATTAAACGAATATAATACACTAAGACAAAGTACCGAAAAAGCAATTTATGAAGAAGCTGTACAACAAATCGAAAAAAATCATTTGGATGCAAATAATTCAATAGTTTTAGGAGGAAAAGGTTGGCACCATGGTGTTATTGGGATTGTATCTTCAAAAGTAACAGATAAGTATTATAAACCAAGTATATTATTAAGTTTTGAGGATAACATTGCTAAAGGTTCAGGAAGAAGTGTACCAGGATTTGATTTGTATGAGGGACTCGCGAAATGTGAAGATTTACTAGAAAAATATGGTGGACATTCTATGGCAGTTGGTCTTACCCTAAAAAAGGAAAATCTTGAAAATTTTAAAGAGAGATTTGAGCAAATTGCTAAAGAGAAAAATATAAAAGAATTAGTACCAATAATATATATTGATGATGAATTAAAATTAAAAGATATTAATATGGACTTAGTAAAAAGTATAAGTATTTTAGAACCATTTGGTGAAGCTAATAAAGTGCCATTATTTTTAATAAGAAATTTAAAAATAGATTCTATACGAGCACTTTCAGAAGGAAGACATTTAAAACTTACGTTAAGAGACGAAAATTTTGTGATTAATGCAATTGGGTTTGAACTAGGATATTTAGCAGAGGAATATAGGATTGGAGATAGAATAGATGTCGTTGGAACTTTAGAAATCAATAGTTTTAATGGATTTAGTTCTATCCAAATAAATATGAAAGACATTAGAAAAAGCTATTAGATAAAGGGGGAATGCTTATGTCAGAAGTACAAAATAAATCAATAGAAGATATAATTAGTTTGGTAAAACAAAAAAAGAGATGGGCAGATACAAAGCTTATAATAAAAGCATATAATTATGCAAAAGAAAAACATGGAACTCAATGTAGAAAATCTGGAGAGCCATATATAATTCACCCTGTTCAAGTAGCATATATTTTAGCAGATATTGGATTAGATGAAGCTACAATTTGTGCAGCATTATTACATGATGTGGTAGAAGATACAGAGGTTACTCATGAAGATTTAGTAAGAGATTTTGGAGAGGAAATTGCAACTATGGTTGCAGGTGTTACTAAACTTGGAGAATTAAGATATCAAGCAAGTACAGAAGAGCGTCAAGTAGAAAATTACAGAAAAATGTTCCTTGCAATGGGAAAAGATATTAGAGTAATAATAATAAAGTTAGCAGATAGATTACATAATTTACGTACTTTAAAATATTTAAGAAGAGATAGGCAAATTGCTAATGCCAAAGAAACTATGGAATTATATGCTCCACTTGCAAATCGTTTAGGTATATATTCATTAAAATGGGAACTAGAAGATTTAGCTTTTAAATATTTATATCCAGAAGAATATAGAGAATTGGTTGAAGGTATAGATAAGAAGAGAGAAGAAAGACTTCAATTTATAGAAAAGATAATGGATGATATTAGGGGACAATTAAAGAAACAGAAAATAGAAGCAGAAGTTACAGGAAGAGCAAAGCACTTATATTCAATATATAGAAAAATGAAAAGAGACAATAAAACTTTAGATCAAATATATGATTTATTTGCATTAAGAATATTAGTTAATTCTGTAAAAGACTGCTATGCTGCATTAGGTGTAGTACATGAAATGTATAGCCCAATGCCAGGAAGATTTAAAGATTATATAGCAGTTCCAAAACCTAATATGTACCAATCTATACATACAACATTATTAGGCGAAAAGGGAACTCCATTCGAAGTACAAATTCGTACATGGGAAATGCATAGAATTGCAGAATATGGTATAGCTGCACACTGGGCATACAAAGAGGCAAATTATGGTAAAAAAGGAAAACAAGTTGTCACAGTTACTAAAGATAAGCTTGCATGGCTTAGAGAAACATTAGAGTGGCAACAAGATATGAAAGATCCACAAGAGTTTTTAAATACATTAAAAACAGAATTATTCGAAGATGAAGTATATGTATTTACACCAAAGGGAAAAATACTAGTATTACCAAGAGATGCAACACCTATAGACTTTGCATATAGCATTCATGAAGAAATCGGAAACCACATGGTAGGATGTAAAATAAATAGTAAAATGATGCCAATAATTACAAAATTGCAAAGTGGAGATATTGTAGAAATTATGACATCAGATTCTCAAAAAGGACCTAGTAGAGACTGGCTTAAATTTATAAAAACAACAAAAGCCAAAAGCAAAATACAATCATGGTTTAAGAAAGAACAAAGGTCAGAAAATATTGAAAAAGGAAAAGATTTAATTGAAAAAGAAATAAAGAGAATTGGAATTAGTCATGATGAATTATTTAAACAAGATTATATAAATTCAGCATTAGATAGATATAAATTTAAAAACTTAGAAGATATGTATGCAAGTGTTGGATTTGGTGCAATATCACAAGTGAAAATTATATCTAGAATGTTAGAGGAATACAGAAAGAGTCATAAAGAAGAAAATATTGAACAAAAAATAGAAGAATTAACAAGTAAAAGAAAAACTGTAAAACCATCTAGCACAGGTGTTGTAGTAAAAGGAATAGATAATTGCTTAGTAAAACTTTCAAAATGTTGTAACCCAGTTCCAGGAGATAATATTATTGGATATATAACAAAAGGAAGAGGAGTTTCTGTACATAGAACAGATTGTGTAAATGTAAAAGACTTATTAAAAGAAGAAGACAGAATTATAGATGTTTACTGGTATACAGAAAAAGCAGCATCATACAATGTAGATATTACTGTATATGCAAATGATAGATCAGGATTACTTGCAGATGTAATTCAAGTTTTAAGTAATTTAAAAACAAAACTAATGGGCTTAAATTCTAAAGCAACAAAAGAACATATTGCTACAATAGAGATAACAATAGAAGTAGAAAACATAGAAGAATTAAATAAAGTATTAAAAGAACTAAGAAAAGTGGATAGTGTATATGAGGTAACAAGAAAGAAATAAAGGAGTTTTTTATGATACTAAAAAGAATAAAAGTACAAATGAAATTTGTTGGTGAAACTAATTGCTATATAATAGTAGATGAAACTCAAAAAAAAGCAATGGTAATAGATCCGGCAGGAGAGGTTCCTAAAATTATAGAAATTTTAGATACCTTAGGGGCAGAATTAGTATATATTTATTTAACTCATTGCCATGCTGATCATATAAATGGCGTAAATGAGCTAAAAAAAGAAAAAGGAGGAAAAGTCCTTATTCACAGAAAAGGAAGAGAAAACTTAGAAAACAGAGTTCCCGTGCTTGCAGAATATATTGGGCTTCCTCCGATATATGTAAAAGAAGATAGTATTGTAGATGATGATGATATTTTACATGTTGGAGATTTAGAATTCAGAGTTATTTATACTCCAGGACACACTGATGACGGAACAGCTTTGTATTGTGAAAAAGAGGAAATGCTATTTTCAGGGGACACTCTATTTAAAGGTGCATGGGGTAGAGTAGATTTACCTACAAGTGATTTTGACTCTATTATGAATTCAATAATAAATAAATTATTAATATTACCTGAGAATACAATAGTATATCCAGGGCATGGAAAGCCAACTAGAATAGGGGACGAAAAACCAATTTATTTGGAAGCTAAACCAAATATAGATTAACAAGGAGTGGAAAATATGGAAAGAATAGAACCAAGAACTTTATCTGGATTTATGGAATTATTACCAAATGAACAGATATTATTTAATCAAATGAAAGAAAAGATACAAAAAACATATGAGAAATTTGGATTTTTACCATTAGATACACCAATAATTGAATCAGCAGAAGTATTACTTGCAAAAGCAGGTGGAGAGACAGAAAAACAAATATATAGATTTCAAAAAGGAGACAGTGATTTAGCTTTAAGATTTGATTTAACAGTTCCACTTGCTAAATATGTAGCAAAAAATTATGGTAGTTTAAGTTTTCCTTTTAGAAGATATCAAATAGGAAAAGTATATAGAGGAGAACGTGCACAAAAAGGAAGATATAGAGAATTTTATCAATGTGACATAGATATAATTGGTGATGGAGAATTAGATTTAATAAACGATGCAGAAATTCCAAGTATTATTTATACACTTTTTAGAGAATTAGGTTTTGAAGATTTTACTATAAAAATTAATAATAGAAAAATCTTAAATGGTTTATTTGAAGGAGTAAATCAAAAAGAAAATGCTACAGAGATTTTAAGAATAATTGATAAGATAGAGAAAATAGGAAAAGAAGCAGTAATAGAAGAATTAAGAAAATTAGATGTAAAAGAAGAGCAAATAAATTCTATTATGAATTTTATAGAAATAGAAGGAACTTCTGATGAGAAGTTAGAAAAACTAGAAAAACTAGGAATTGCCAATGAAACTTATAAAAAAGGTGTAGAAGAATTAAAAACAGTTATTAAAAATGTAAGATTATTTGGTGTGCCAGAAGCTAATTTTAAAGTAGATCTAACAATTGCGAGAGGTCTAGATTATTATACTGGTACAGTATATGAGACATTTTTAAATGATTACAGAGAATTAGGAAGTGTATGTTCTGGAGGAAGATACGAAAACTTAGCAGAATATTATACAGATAAAAGTTTACCAGGAGTAGGAATTTCAATTGGTCTTACTAGATTATTCTATAAACTAAATGAATTAAATATAATAAAAGCAGAGAAAAAATCAATTTCTGATATTTTAATTATTCCAATTACAGAAAAATTAGAAGAACCAATAAAATTAGCTACAGAAATAAGAAAATTAGGAATAAATACAGAAATTTATTTGAACGATAAAAAATTAAAAGCTAAGTTTAAATATGCAGATAAGTTAGAGATACCATATGTAATAGTTATTGGAGATGACGAGATAAGTTCAAATAAAATTAAGTTAAAGAATATGAAGACTGGAGAAGAAAAAGAAATTAATATGGATGCAACAGAAATTGCAGCTAATATAAGAAAATAAAAATATTGGTAGAGATTTTTTGGGGACGTTCCTGGAATGCGGGGATGTTCTGCTGGGATTTGGGGACGTTCTTTTTTCCCTTTTCGGGATTTAACCACCGTCCCCAAAATCCCTGTTCCTCAATCCATAAATACTTGTCATATTTCTATAAAATATGAATATATATATATTAAGTATATATTTGTACAAGGGTGAAAGATTTTATGGTAAATATGAGAGTAATAAAAGCAAAGAATGCTATTATGACTTTAGTTATAATAGCTTTTTTAATAATGCTTATAATAAAAATATTTTTGTTTGGAAAAGTTAAAATAAAAGATTTATCGTTAATTCCAGTTATACAAGATACGATAATTGCTACTAGTGGGAATTCTTTAAAGGAATTTAAAAGTATAGATAGAGACAATACAGAACAGCTATTAAGTTCAGAACTACAAATGAGTAAATATATAAAAACTGACGAAACAGAGCGACTAGGAACTGAAAATACAATTCAAGTTCAAAATCAAACACAAGTGTCTAATGTAAGCCAAGAAGAAGCGCAAACGGGATTGCAAACAGAGGTGGTATCTGGTGGAAATATTAATGCTAAATATACAAATGAATATAATGGAGTACAAATAAAAAATGAATCAAAATATGAATTAACGCAAGAAATGTTAACTCCAAATATAGAATTAGAGAACAAAAAAGATATTATAATTTACCATACACATACATGCGAAAGTTATACACAAAGTACAGGTTTCGAATATACTCCAAGTGGTAATTTTAGAACAACAGATTTAAATTTTTCTGTTGTAAGAGTTGGAAGAGAGCTAAAAGATAGACTAACAAATTATGGGTTTAATGTAATACATGATGAAACATATCATGACTATCCTGCATACAGTGGCTCATATAATAGATCCCTTACAAGCATAAAAAATGATTTAGTAGCCAATCCAAATACACAAATTGTTATAGATTTACATAGAGATGCTGTAGGAGAAGGTGGTACATATGCACCTACAGTTAAAATTGGAGATGATTATGTAGCTCAAATAATGTTTGTAATAGGAACAGATGGAGGAGGACTTACACATAGCCAGTGGGTACAAAATCTAAAATATGCAATAAAAATTGTAGAGAAAGGAAACGAACTATATCCAGGTCTATTTAAACCTATAATGGTAAGAAATTCTCGATATAACCAACATGTGGCAAAAGCCGCTACAATAATGGAAATAGGAGCAACTGGAAATACAATGGATCAATGCTTAAATAGTATGAAATACTTAAGTAAAGTGATGGATGAGGCTTTAAACAAATAAAAGAAAAAATGTTGAAAAAATGTTGAAAAATGTATTGTTAAGGGAAATTTTTTATGATATAATACCTTCCAGTGTCAAATTCTAGGAGGTAATTATTGTGAAAGAAAGAAATTTAAGAAAAACAAATATCGTATGTACAATAGGACCAGCAGTAGAAAATAGAATGGATGAATTAATGAAAGCTGGAATGTCTATTGCAAGAATTAATTTTTCTCATGGAGATTTTGAGGAACAAAAAGACAAAATAGAAAGATTTTTTGAAATAAGAAAAGAACTAGGTCTACCTGTTGCTATTATGCTAGACACAAAAGGACCAGAAATAAGAACAGCCCTAAACAAAGCTGGAAGAGATGTAAAAGTACAATTAAAAGAAGGTCAAAAATTTACATTCTTCTATGAAGACAGATTAGGAGATGAAGAAGGTACTTCATTATCTTACAAAGATCTATATAAAGATGTAAAACCAGGAAACTTAATTTTAATTGATGATGGAAAAATTCAAATAAGAGTAGACGAAATAAAAGATAAAGATATAGTAGGAACTGTATTAAATGATGGTGGTGCAGGATCAAGAAAAAGTATAAATGTACCAGGTGTTTCTATAAAAATACCATTCTTAAGCCCTAAAGATATAAATGACTTATCAAATGGAGCAAGAGTTGGATTTGATTATGTTTCTGCATCATTTGTAAGAAATAAAGAAGATGTAGCAGAAATGCGTAAAGTATTAGACGATAATGGTGGAAAAGATGTTAAAATCTTAGCTAAAATCGAAAATCAAGAAGGAATAGACAATTTCGAAGAAATTTTAGCAGCTTGTGATGGTATAATGGTAGCTCGTGGTGACATGGCTGTAGAAGTACCATTCGAAGAAGTACCAGTTGTACAAAAAAGATTTATTAAGAGATGTAACGAAGAAGGAAAATTAGTAATAACAGCTACACAAATGTTAGAAAGTATGACAAACAACCCATTACCAACAAGAGCTGAAGTAAGTGACGTTGCAAATGCTATTTATGACAGAACAGGATGTATAATGCTTTCTGGAGAAACAGCAATGGGAGATTATCCATTAGAATGTGTTAATACAATGGTAAAAGTTGCTAAGAGTGTAGAACCAACAATTAATTATTGGAAGAGATTTACAAAGAAAGATTGGAAAATAGAAGAAGCAGACATCGAATCACACGCAGCTTATACAACATGTGTAACAGCTAGAGATATCAAAGCTGACGCTATAATAGATTATACACATACAGGAAATTCTGCAAGAAGATTAGCAGGATACGGACCAGCTTGTCCAATATTTGCTATTACAGATTCAGAAAAAGTATACAATCAATTAGGACCAGTTTGGAATGTATACCCAATCTTAATTAAAGACGGAGCAGATATAGATGATACAATTGAAAAAGGTGTAGAAAGATTAATAGAATTAGGAAACTTAGAAGAAGGAGATACAGCTGTTTTATGTGGAGGACCACAAATAATGAGCAAAGAAAAATCAAAATACGCAGTTAATAAAACAGTTGGAGGTATCTTAAAAATATAATCAAAAGGGATTTGGGGACGTTCCTCAAATCCCTTTTTCCTCGGAATTTTTAGCACGGTCCTAAAATCCCGATTTTTTAAGCTCATCAAATATAACTAAAATATATTTTAGCTCATAATGTCCATAAATTCTATTTACAAATTATGTAGACTGTTATATAATATAGGGGAAAAATAAAGGAAAAAGGAGTAAAAAATGGATAAATTTAAGAAGTATCTTAAATATGCATTACTATTGGTATTATTGTTTATATTTGTCTCAATAATGTCAAAATTAATAATAATATCAATGTATAAACCAAAAGAATGTAAAGTATTATTTGAAAATCCCAAAATAGAAATAATAGATTCTAAAGCAACAAATGCAAATGGTTATATTTATGGCTGTATAACAAATACTACAGGAAGCACAATAGAAAACAAATTTATTAAATTAGATTGTTACTCAGAATATGATAATAATATAAATACAGGATATGCACAAATATTTAAATTAGAGCCAGACGAGAGCCAATATTTTACTATAAAATATAAATGTCAAGGAACAGAAAGAGTAGAAATTTCAATGTCAGACACAGCACCAGATTATTTATTAAATCCTATAGATATTGAACTTACTCAAACTCAAAAAATGGCCCTTTTAGCAGGTGGGTTAATAGTAATTTATTATATGCCAGTTGGATATTTATTCGGACTTTTCCCATTTTAATAAATAAACTCATAAAAATACTTGAAATTTTATTAATTACATTGTAATATAGTTGATAACAATAAAAATATTCTAAATATATAAATATTTTTATTGCTATTTTAAATTTTTTGTAATATAATTGTAACAGACTTGTAATAATAATAGAAAAGGAGAGTATCAATGTTTGGTTTTGGTCAAGATATAGGAATAGATTTAGGTACAGCCACAGTAATTGCATATGTAAAAGGCAAAGGTATCGTATTAAGAGAACCTTCTGTTGTTGCTGTAGATAAAAATTCTGGAGATGTTCTTGCAGTAGGTCAGGAAGCAAGAAGAATGCTAGGAAGAACACCAGGAAATATCGTAGCCACTAGACCATTAAGAGACGGGGTAATATCAGATTATACAGTAACAGAAAAAATGTTAAAATATTTTATAAATAAAGTGTGTGGAAAATTTATATTTGCACCAAGAATTATGATATGTATACCATCTCAAGTAACAGAAGTAGAAAAAAGAGCAGTAATAGATGCAGCATCACAAGCTGGTGCTCGTAAAGTATATTTAATAGAAGAACCAATAGCAGCAGCAATAGGTGCAGGAATAGATATTTCTAAGCCTTGTGGTAACATGATTGTAGATATTGGTGGTGGAACTACAGACATTGCTGTAATCTCTTTAGGAGGTTCTGTTGTTAGTACATCATTAAAAGTTGCAGGGGATAAATTAGATGAAGCAATAGTAAAATATATAAAAAGAAAGCACAATATAATGATAGGTGAAAGAACAGCAGAAGACCTAAAAATTAATATAGGTTGTGTTTATCCAAAAATACAAGACGTAGAAATGGATATAAGAGGAAGAGATTTATCAACAGGTTTACCAAAAACAATTACAGTATATTCTAGCGAAATGTTAGAAGCTTTAATAGAACCAGCAATGATGATTGTAGATGCAGTTCACTCTGTTTTAGAAAGAACTCCACCAGAACTTGCAGCAGATATAAGCGACAGAGGAATATATATGACAGGTGGAGGCTGTTTAGTAGACGGTCTAGATAAATTATTACAAGAAAAAACAGGAATAAATGTAATGATAGCAGAAGATGCAATTTCTTGTGTTGCCTTAGGAACAGGAAAAGCATTAGACAATCTTGATGCACTTGATGGTAAAACAAGAAAATAAATTATTATCAAAATATTCCAATAAAACGTATATATTAAGAAGAATAGCCCTCTTCATTTATATATCAAGCACTTTGTTTTTTAACGAGGTGCTTTTTTTGTATATAATTATCTTAAAAACTTACAAATTGATAGGCTAAACCAATTTAACACTTTATGGCAAAGTACATATACTATATAAGAAGGTGATTATATGCAAGATTTTATACCAAATGCAATACTATGGACACTTGCTTTATATGGTTTAATAGAAATTGCAAAAACTATAAGATATTACTTTGCGTGTACAAAATTTAAACAAGATGGAATATATTTAATTATAGCAGCTAAAAATCAAGAAGAGCGAATAGAATGTTTTACGAGAAATATAATTTGCAAATTATTATATGGAAAAGAAGAGTTAACAAAAGGGATTATAATGGTAGACTTGGACTCGACAGATGATACATACGAGATAATCTCGAAATTAGCTAAGGATTATAATTTTATAAAAGCTTCAGATTGGAATGAATGTAAAGAAATAATGGATGAAATTTCAAAATAGATTTGTTAATATTTATCTGTTATGATAAAATTATTGCATTAGTAGGTAAACTGTAGAAAAGAGGGTAAAAGTGGAACTTTCAGGACAACTAACAGAAATAATATATCAAAATGAAGTTAATAGTTATTTAATTGGAATATTAGAAAACGAAGAAGATACTATTACAATAGTAGGTTATATGCCTTTTTTAGTAGAGGGAGATTATATTAAGGTTATAGGGAATTTTGTAACACATAAAGAATATGGTAAGCAATTTAAAGTAGAAACTTTCGAAAAGGTAATGCCAAAAACATTGGATTCGTTAGAAAAATATTTATCAAATGGTACAATAAAGGGAATTGGTCCTGCAACAGCTAAAAAAATAGTATCAACATTTGGGGAAGATACAATAAATGTATTTAAATTCGAACCAGAGAAATTAACACAAATAAAAGGAATTACTAAAGAAAAAGCTATAGAGATGGCACAATGCTTTGTAGAAAACTGGGAGTTATGGCAAATTGTTGGTTTTTTAGATAATTTCGGAATAAGCCCAGCAAATGCAAAAACTATATATAAAAAGTTAGGACCACAAACAATTGATGAAATTGAATCAAATCCATATATATTAATAGATTTAGTAAAAGGTGTGGATTTTGCAAAGCTGGATAAATATGCATTAGAAAACGGATTCGAGGTAAACAATTATAAAAGGATTAAATGTGGAATAAAATATAGTTTAGTAAAAATTACATATAATGGTCATTGCTGTACATTAGAAGCCAATTTAATAAAATATGTTAAAGAACTTTTAAAAGTTGAAGATGATGACATAGAGCATTGTTTAATAGATTTGAATGTAAAAGAAGAAATAGTAATAGAAAAAAGAGAAGACGAAAACTGGGTATATAGTAAAGAAATATACGATGCAGAGGCTAATATTGCAAGTAAGTTAATATTATTAGATTCGGCACAAAATATTAAAAGAATAGCTGGTTTTGATAGTGAATTAGAAAAAATAGAAAAAGCAGGAAATATAAATTTATCTGCAAAGCAAAAAGAAGCGATACAATCAATAAATTCTAATAATGTTGTAATAATAACAGGAGGTCCAGGTACAGGTAAAACAACTATTATAAAAAATGTTATAGATATTTATAAGTCACATGGTAAGAAGGTGGTTTTATGTGCACCAACTGGACGAGCTGCAAAAAGAATGACAGAGATGACTGGTGAAGAAGCCAAAACATTACATAGATTATTAGAAATAGGCAAAATAGAAAAAGATAATGAATTTACTATAATGAATTATGAAGTAGCGCCAATAGATGCAGATGTGATAATTGTAGATGAGGCTTCTATGGTAGATATATACTTAATGAACTACCTATTGAATGGTATCTATCAAGGTACAAAACTTATTTTAGTAGGTGATACAGACCAGCTTCCTTCTGTTGGACCAGGTAGTGTTTTAAAAGATATAATAAATTCTGAGCGAATAAAGACCATCTTTTTAGATGAAATTTTTAGACAGGCTGCTCAAAGTAAAATAATTGTTAATTCACATAGGGTAAATGATGGTGAATATTTTTTAGATAAAGAAGAACAAGAAGGCTTAAAAGATGATTTCTTCTATATAAAAGAAAAGAGCCAAGACATAATGTTAGACCAAATAATTTCGCTATGTAAAGGAAGATTAAAGAACTTTGGAGATTATGATTTCTTCGAAAATATTCAGATTCTTTCACCTACAAAAAAAGGATTGTTAGGAACTAAAGAATTAAACAAAAGATTACAAGAAGAATTAAATCCTTCAAGTGACGAAAAAAACGAGAAAAAAGTAGGAGAGGTTATTTTTAGAGAAGGCGACAGGGTAATGCAGGTAAAAAATAACTATGATATTTACTGGGAAAAGGGGAATACAATTAGTTTAACGTATGAGAGTGGAACTGGTATATTTAATGGAGAGCTTGGAAAAATAGTAAAAATAGATTTCTTGAACAAGCAAATAAAAATATTATTTGATGACGAAAAAGAAGCATGGTATGCATTTTCAGATATGGACCAAATAGAACATGCATATGCAATAACTGTTCATAAAGCACAAGGCAGTGAATTTGATGTTGTAATAATGGTTGTAACGCAGTCTTCTGCAATGTTACTTACAAGAAATTTACTATATACTGGACTTACAAGAGCAAAAAAATTACTTATATTAATAGGAAATGATAATGTAGTAAAATTTATGATACAAAATGCAGATACTAAAATACGTAATACAGGATTAGAATATAAACTAAAAATGATATCTTAAGTTAAGTTGGGGGCTAAGTTAAGGAGGTATATGAATCTTTTTAATGCAGTTCTCAATTTTATTTTCCCGCAAACATGTGGTATATGTGAAAAAATATGTGAAGATGCAATTTGTAACAGTTGCAAAAAGAAATTAGAAAAAATAACATTTCCACACAGAAAATGCTTTTTAGAAATAACAGGTATATATTATGATGAACATATGCACATTTTTAAATATGAAGGGATTATCAAAGAAAAACTTAGACAATATAAATTTAAAGACCAGGCATATTTATGTGAGTTTTTTGCAGAAATAATTTATTCTAATAAAAAAATTATGAAATACATAAATAATTATGATTATATAATCCCAGTTCCTCTACACAAATATAGGAGCAGAGAAAGAGGGTACAACCAATCATTTTTAATATTGAAAGCATTAGCTAAAAAGAATAAAAATATAATTATTAAAAATAATATATTACAAAAACAAAGAAATATAAAACCTCAAAGTAGTCTAAATAAATTACAAAGGAAAGATAACATAAAAAATGCATATGATATAACGAATAAGTTAGAAATAAAAAATAAGAAGATATTATTGTTTGATGATGTTTTTACAACAGGAAGTACCACAAATGAATGTAGCAGAATTCTTAAAGAAAATGGAACTAAAAAAATAGGTGTATTAACAATAGCAAAAGATTAAAAGCATCTAACTAAAATGCTAGATGCTAAAGTTTATATCTCCATTTGACTTCCTAAAAAGCTAGCAGCAGATTGTGCAACTTTTGCTTCAACATCAGTCATTTTTGTAGAAGCTTCTTTAGAAAGTAAAATTACAGTTCCAATAGAATCTCCATTAGAAATAATTGGATATACAATCTGAGAATTATATCTTTTATCTTTTTTATCATTTTTTACAATTGGAACAGATAAATTGTTGTTTTTATCACTTTTATAAACTTCTTTATCCTCCATTATTTGCTCAATTTCTTTGCTTAAACTTTGTTCTAAGTAATCTTTTTTTGAACCACCAGCAACAGCGATTACTGTATCTTTATCTGTTATGCAAGCAATATGACCTGTAGTTTTTGCCAAAGTTTCAGCATATCCAAGAGCAAACTCTGATAGTTCGCCAATAGGAGAATATTTTTTTAATATAACTTCGCCTTCTTTATCTGTAAAGATTTCTAAAGGGTCACCTTCTTTTATTCTTAAAGTTTTTCTTATTTCTTTTGGAATAACAACTCTACCTAAATCATCAATTCTTCTTACTACTCCGGTTGCTTTCATATTTTTCCTCCTTTTTACTTTGTCTAAAATTAGTATTTCTAGAAAAAATTAAATTATACGCTAAAAAGATAAAAATATGATAAATCTTGCAATTTACAGCATAATATAATATAATCTAAATGCGTAAAATTTAAGCAATTACAACATAATCGGTACTATAAATTAAACGCAAACGAGAGGGAGAATGATAATGAAAGCAATAGAAATAAGAAATAAGTTTTTAAAATTTTTTGAAGAACACGATCATAAAATAATACCAAGTGCGCCATTAATACCAATTAATGATCCATCTGTTTTATTTACAACAGCTGGAATGCAACCATTGGTACCATATTTATTAGGAGAAAAACATCCAGAAGGTAATAAATTAACAGATTACCAAAAATGTTTAAGAACAAACGATATAGATGAGGTAGGAGATAATAGACACTTAACATATTTCGAAATGTTAGGAAATTGGTCATTAGGAGCATATTTTAAAGAAGAAGCTATAAAAATGAGCTTTGAATTCTTAACAAAAGTATTAAATATACCAGTAGAAAAATTATCTGTTACTTGTTTTGCAGGAAATGCAGACGCACCAAAAGACGAAGAAGCTGCAAAATACTGGGAAGAAGCAGGAATACCAAAAGAAAGAATATACTTCTTAAAAGAAAACTGGTGGATTGCTGGTGAAGAAGGACCTTGTGGGCCAGACACAGAAATGTTTTATGACACAGGAAAACCAAAATGTTCAGAAGGATGTAACCCAGATTGCGATTGTGGTAAATATGTAGAAATATGGAATAATGTATTTATGAAATATTTTAAGCATAAAGATGGTACATTAACAGAATTAAAACAACACAATGTAGATACAGGTCTTGGACTAGAAAGAATGACGATGTTATTACAAGGAAAACAAACTCCATTCGAAACAGAGCTATTTGCACCAGTAATGGACAAGTTAGAAGAGTTACAAAAAGTAGACAATATTAATAGTAGAAGAATAGTTGCAGAACATTTAAGAGCATCTATGATGATAATAGCAGATGGTGGTAGACCAAGTAATATAGATAGAGGATATATTTTAAGAAGATTAATTAGAAGAATGATAAGACATTTAAATAAATTACAAATAAATTTATCAGAAACAGAAAACTTAATAAATTTAAATATCGAAACATTAAAAGAAATGTATCCAGAGCTAGTTACAAATAAAGAAATAATTAAACAAGTTATACTAGAAGAACAAAGTAAATTTGTTAAAACTCTAGAACATGGAGAAAGAGAGTTTATAAAAGCTACTAATAAGGCAAAAGAACAAGGAAAAGATGTTATAGATTCTGAAACAGTATTTAGATTATATGATACTTATGGTTTCCCACCAGAAGTAACAGAAGAATTAGCTAAAGAGAATAACATTAAAGTAGATATGGAAGGCTTTAATAAATTATTTAAAGAACATCAAGAAAAATCAAGACAAGGTAGTGAACAAAAATTTAAAGGTGGTTTAGCTGAACAAAATGAGCAAACTATAGCATACCATACAGCAACACATTTATTGCATGAAGCATTAAGAGAAGTGTTAGGAGACCATGTAAAACAAAGTGGTTCAAATATTACAACAGAAAGATTAAGATTTGACTTTACACATCCTCAAAAAATGACTAAAGAAGAAATACAAAAAGTAGAGGATTTAGTAAATGAAAAAATAAAAGAGGATTTACCAGTAACTTGTGAAGAAATGAGCTATGATGAAGCTAAGAAGTCAGGTGCGATAGGTTTATTTACAAGCAAGTATGGCGATAGAGTAAAAGTATATACAATAGGAGATTTTAGCAAAGAAATCTGTGGTGGTCCTCACGTAAAACACACAGGGGAATTAGGAAGATTTAAAATAAAGAAAGAAGAATCTAGTTCATCTGGAATTAGAAGGATAAAAGCTGTTTTAATAAAATAGGAAAAGGGATTTTTGGGACGTTCTTTTTTCCCTTTTAAGATTATCAATATTGTTATAAATCTTAATATTAAACATCGGGATTTAACCACCGTCCCCAAATCCCGATGTTCCCAAGTCCAGATATTCCAAAATCATAGGAGGTAAAAATGGAAGATTGTTTATTTTGTAAAATAATTAAAGGAGAGATACCATCTACAAAAGTATATGAGGATGACGAAATATTGGCATTTAAAGATATTAACCCAATAGCTCCTGTTCATATATTAGTAATCCCAAAGAAACACTATAATGATATTAGCGAAGTACCAGAAAGTGAAGCAGAAATAATTGCAAAAATTCATATGGTTATAAATAAAATAGCAAAAGAGCAAGGGATTGCAGATAAAGGTTATAGGATTATAAATAATTGCAAAGAGGATGGAGGACAAGAAGTAAAACATCTACATTTTCATCTAATAGGTGGCAAAAAATTAGGAACAAAAATGTGTTAAAAACAAAAGAAAAAATTTACATAAAGTATATGAAAACATATAAAATTATGTTATAATATACTTTAGATAGGTAATTGGAGGTAAAATTATGTTTGTTGATAGTAAATATAGTAAAGTATTAACTGTTTTATTAATCGTTGTAATAGTAGGAATTGTCGGTTTACTAGCTTTTTTAGGATATGAGATGTATACTAAATATTTCCTAGAAGAAGATACACAAGCATTTATGGATGATTATACAAATTCTTTAGGAATTCAACCTTTAGAAGAAAATAATGTAACTGGAGACTTTAATTCTTTATTGGATGTTAATGCAGTTACAAACGCAAGTGGTGATAGTACAGGAACTGAAAAAAAATTTAAAGGTTTCGATGTTGTAGGAGCAATAGAAATACCAAAAACTAATGTAAATCTTCCAATATTAAAACAAATGGGAACAAAAGCTATGAATACATCAGTTGTAATGCAATATGGACCTGGACCAAACCAAGCAGGAAATACAGTAATTGCAGGACATAACTATAGAAACGGACAATTCTTTTCAAATAATTATAAATTAGAAAATGGAGATACTATTTATATTACAGATAATTCTGGAACAAGATTAAAATATGTAATATATAATAAATATGAAACAACTCCAGAAGATGCAGATTATATGGATAGAGATACTGGAGGAAAACCAGAAATATCTTTAACAACATGTACAGATGATAGTAAAGCAAGAATTATAATTTGGGCAAAACTTGCAGAATAAACAAAAAGGGATTTTGGGGGACGTTCCTTAAATCCCTTTTTTTAGATTTTAAAAAATATCGTATTAGTGGGAAAGTAATTAATAGGAGGTAGAAATGTCTACTGCAGCAGATACATACAAAAAAGTTTTAAATATATTTTTTATAATATTATTGATAATTCTATTATGCATAGCAGGATATGTAATTTATAAATTTATTTCTGCTAAGATCATAAATGACGATTCGGACGAATATATAGCAGAATTTACAAATGAAATTGGTGATATTGATAGTAATATAATAAGTGATGATGGGGCAGTAGCTTCAGCTCAAACTAATAGTGAAGCAAATAATAAAGCTAGTAAAGTAAAAACAGCAAGAAGTTCAAAAACAAAAAAATCTGTAGGAAAATATTATAATTATGATGTTTGTGGATATATAAGAATTCCAAAGACAGGGATACAATATCCAATTATAGCCACACTATCAAAACAAGCCCTAGAAAAAGGTGTGTGTGTAGAATATGGACCTGGACCAAATGAACCTGGGAACACAGTAATTGCAGGGCATAATTATTTAAATAGACTATTTTTCTCAAAAAATAAAAATTTAAATATAGGTGATAAAGTATATATTACAGATTTGTATGGAGTAACTGTAGAATATACGATATATAATAAATTTGAAACATCTCCACAAGACACAAGCTATATGTTTAGGGATACTGGCGGAATACCAGAGATAACACTTGCAACATGTTCACAAAATGGTTCAGCAAGATTGATTTTATATGCAAAATAATAAAAGATTTATGCTGAGTACATACTACACTTTGATAAGATTAATAAATAAAATTAAAAAAAATATTGAAAAAATTTTTACTAAGTGATAAAATACAACTACTTTAAAAGGGAGTAGCTTGTAAACTACTAATCAACAGTCGCGAAGTATTCTGGTTAGTAACCTAATTTAGGTAAGCAAGACTTTTAAAAAACACAAAAAGTTTTTTAAAGTCTTGCTTTTTGTGTATAATACTAAAAAAGGAGAGATGAATAGTGAATTGGTTTAACAAAGGAATAAGTCAAGTAGAAAAAGAATTACAAACCAATATTAAAGAAGGCTTAACAGAAGAACAAGTAAAGGCAAATTATGAAAAGTATGGCATGAATGAATTAAAGCAGAAAAAGAAAAAATCTTTATTTGTAAAATTCTTAGAACAATTTAAAGATTTTATGATTATCGTTTTAATTATTGCAGCCATAGTATCTGGAGCTGTAGGAATTGCAAAAGGTGAAGGAATAACAGATACAATTATAATTTTAATAGTTGTAGTACTTAATGCAATAATTGGAGTAGTACAAGAAAGCAAAGCAGAAAAATCATTAGAGGCACTTCAAAAATTAAGTGCACATGCATCAAAAGTCGTGCGTAATGGAAAAGTAGCAGTAGTACAATCTAGAGAATTAGTACCAGGAGATGTTGTAGTTTTAGATACAGGTGACTATGTACCAGCAGACTTAAGAATAGTAGAGAGTGCGAACTTAAAGTCACAAGAAGCATCATTAACAGGTGAGTCTGTACCAGTAGATAAAAATACAGAAACTATAGATGACGAAAAAGTGAGTCTTGGTGATAGAACAAATATGCTTTTCTCTTCTTCACTTATAACATATGGAAGAGGAAAAGGTATTGTAGTAGAAACAGGAATGAATACAGAAGTTGGTAAAATTGCTAAAATTATTAGTGATACAGAAGGAACAGAAACACCACTTCAAACAAAGTTAAATAAATTAGGAAAAACATTAGGAATAGCAGCTCTTGCGATATGCATAGTAATATTTATAATAGGAATTGCTTATGGTAAAAATGTAATAGATATGTTTATGACAGCTGTTAGCTTAGCTGTTGCAGCAATTCCAGAAGGCTTAGCAGCAGTTTCTACAATTGTTTTAGCAATTGGTGTTCAAAGAATGGTAAAGAAAAATGCTATTATAAAGAAATTACCAGCAGTAGAAACATTAGGAAGCGCAACAGTTATATGTTCAGATAAAACAGGAACACTAACGCAAAACAAAATGACAGTTCAAAAAGTATTTGTAAATAATGAAGTAAAAGAAGTTACAGACATTAAAGATATCAGCAATGAATTAGATAGATTAATGCAAGTATGTACACTATGTAACGATACAAAAATCGGTGCAGAAAGAAAGTTAACAGGTGACCCTACAGAAACAGCATTAATAGATTTAGGATTTAAAATTGATTTCGACGTAAAAGAAACTTTAGAATTAAAAAGAGTAAAAGAAATTCCATTTGATTCTGACAGAAAATTAATGACTACAGTAAATAAAGTAGGAGAAAAATATCTGGTTTATACAAAAGGTGGAATTGATGAATTACTTGCAAGATGTAATTCTTATATAGTAAATGGAAAAGTAAAAACAGATTTAGCAAATTATAAAGAAGAAATAGATAAATATAATGTGGAAATGGCAAAGGATGCTCTAAGAGTATTAGCTATGGCATATAAAGAACTAGATCACGAACCAACAGATGAAGAAATGAAAAATATAGAAAATGATTTAATATTTGTTGGAATGGTAGGAATGATAGATCCACCAAGAGAAGAAGTTAAAGTAGCAGTAGAAAAATGTAAAACAGCAGGAATTAAAACTGTAATGATTACAGGAGATCATAAGATTACAGCTGTTGCAATAGCAAAAGCTCTTGGAATATTAGAAAATGAAGATGAAGCTATAACTGGTAGTGAACTAGAAGAAATGTCAGATGAAGATTTAACAAAGAATATTAGAAAATATTCAGTTTATGCAAGGGTATCACCAGAACACAAAGTTAGAATAGTAAAAGCATGGCAAGCAAATGGGGAAATTGTTGCTATGACAGGTGATGGTGTAAATGATGCTCCAGCATTAAAAACAGCAGATATTGGTTGTGCAATGGGAATTGTAGGTACAGACGTTTCTAAGGAAGCTGCAGATGTAATTTTAACAGATGATAATTTTGCAACAATAGTGTCATCAGTAGAAGAAGGAAGACGTATTTATGACAATATATTAAAAGCTATTCAATTCTTACTTTCTAGTAATGTGGGTGAAATTATAGTACTATTTTTAGCAATTCTAATCACACCATGGATAGGAAATACATTTAATATAGATATAGGTTTAATCGAAGTATTACTTCCAATTCATATATTATGGATTAATTTAGTAACAGATTCACTTCCTGCACTAGCATTAGCAGTTGATCCAGCAGAAGATGATGTAATGAAGAGAAAACCAAAGAAGCAAAAAGGTATTTTTACAAAAGGTATGAGTTTTAGAGTTGTATATCAAGGAATAATGATTGGTTTACTTACACTTGCAGCATTTATAATTGGTATTGCAACACCAGAAGAGAATTTACCAACTATGGTAAAAATAGATGGAACTTTATATGGTGTTGAAGAAGTAGAAAACTTAGATGAAGCATTAGCAAATGGTGCAGAATATGTAGAAAATCAAGAAGTAAAAGTAGAAATTGGTCAAACAATGGCCTTTATGGTATTAGCATTTTCAGAATTAGTACATGTATTTAACATTAGGAATAACAAAAAATCTGTATTTAAAACACATCCATTTAACAACAAAATGTTATTGCTAGCAATAGGAGCATCAGCAGCATTAATGCTCATAATATTGTTAGTACCAGCATTAAGACATATATTCAGTATACCAATTTTACCAATGGGCAATTTAATAGAAACAATTTTATTAATAATAGCACCATTAGTAATTGTAGAAATATTCAAACTATTAAAAATAAACACAACAAAAGACGAAGCATAAATCAAAAGGGATTTAGAACGTACTTCGGGATTTGGGGACGTTCCTTAAATCCCTTTTTTGAACTTTAGGGACGGAGCTTAAAGTTCAAAAATTATGTAAATACGTATTACGAAGCAGTAACTAAAATGTATTTTGTATTGAATTTTAAATATGCTTGATATATAATGGATGCGAAAAAAACAAATATTAGGTGAACAAAAATGACATTAGATTTAATAGAGGTAAAACCTCGTTTAAACGTAAAAAAAGTAGTAATAATTACAATAGTTTTGATATTAATCATATCACTTATATCTACAGCGATATTTTTTGGTGTGCGCCAGTATAATAAGAACTTAAGTATAATAGAAAGAGATATACTAGCTAAAAACAGACCAGCTCACGAATTATTTTACTCAGACAATGAAAAGCAAAATAAAATTGTAGAAAGAGTTTCACATATTTATAATTCAGACTATAGAAGAGTTTTTCTAACATTTGATGATGGACCTTCAAAATCTGTTACTATTCCGATTTTGGATATATTAAAACAAAATAATGTTAAGGCAACATTTTTTGTATTGGGAAGTAATGCCGAAAGATATCCAGAAATAGTAAAAAGAGCATATCAAGAAGGGCATTATATAGCAAACCATAGTTTTACTCATGTTTATTCTAATATATATTCTTCACCACAGGCAGTGTTAGATGAATATAACAGAACAGAAATCGCTATAAAAAATGCAATAGGTGATCAAACATATAATTCTAGAGTATTTAGATTTCCAGGAGGAACCTCTGGAGGAAAGTACGCAAACATCAAGGCAGAAGCTGTTAATTTGTTAAACCAAAACAATGTAGCACACCTTGATTGGAATGCATTAACTGCAGATGCTGCAGGTCTGGACAATGTAAATGATATGATGAACTATGTAGAAACCACGATGGGAAATAAAAATAGTGTAGTTATATTAATGCACGATATAGGAACTAAAAAAAGTACATATGAATTATTGCCACAACTAATACAAGCGCTAAAAGAAAAGGGGTATGTGTTCGAAAATATATATGATATCTTAAAATCATAACTACCAGTGAATGAACTAGAGGTTTATTAAAGCTAAAGTGCCAAATAAAAGCCAGAGCAAAATAAAATTGCCCTGGTTTTTATGATAACAAAAAAGCATTAAATAGTAACTTTTGTTAATTTATTTAAACTCAATAATAGCATGTATTTTTTTATCATCTAGGCTTTTGATAATAACTTTATGAGTATTCTCTTCAAAAACATAATAACATTTTACAGTATCATGAAGCATAATTTGTTTTTTATAAGTTATCTCAAAAAAGTTAAATGTATTATTTTTATAAACTTCTTCAGGAAGAGCCTCATAAGCCATATCTAAATAATATAAATTGTGCATATGGTTGTTTAAATCTATTTGTGAACGACCAACTGCGCATGTACATACTGTATCATAGTGTTCAGAGTCAGTTAATTTAGTAAGTAATGCTTCTTCACTAGGAAAAACCGTTTTTGTATCTGGATTATATAGCTTGATTATTTCTTCTGGAATAGGTCTTAATCTACCTGTAGAGGTATCTATTAAAACCCATTTAGAAGTTCCAATAATAACTAATTCGTTATCTTGATTATATACTTCGTAGTCACGATAGGTAGAAAATTTCTCTGTATCTCTAGCCCATGTAACTATGTGTAATTTATCTCCATACATAGGTCTTTTTAAAACTTTAACCTTCCAACCAAGTAAAACCCAAGAAGAGTGAGTAGTTGGAATTTCATTTAAACCAAAATTAATACTATCAGAATGATAAGAACCAATATTTTCAAAAAAAGCTAAAATTGATTTGTTGCTTAAATAGTTAGGATTTTCTACATCTCTTAAGCCAATTTCAAAATCGTGTTCAAAATATCCCATATAATTGCCTCCTTTATACAGTAAAAAATTTTAGCACAAAATAAGATAAAATACAAATAAATAATAAAAAGATTATGTAAAGAATGAATAAATATATTGACATAATTTGCTTATGGTAATATATTAAATATGGTAAACATAAATTAGGAAAAGCAAGAGTTATGAGGAGGAAATATTATGAAAAAAATAACAGAAAAAACAGTTGGAAAAGATTTTTTTAACTGGTTAAAAAGAGTTTGGCTTATACGGAATGTAGACGGGGAAAAACTATAATAAGTAGGATTTTGCCAGAGGAAGAAACGACAGAAGAGTCAATATATTTATATGTAGATCAATCATTGTACAAACAATGGTGGTACGTGGACATCAATTCTATAACATGGCAAACCATAAATGATTTACCAAGTTTATCATTTACAATGAAACATTTAGAAGAAGTGGTTTCAAATCGGATACTAGAGAAATTAAAAAAATCGTGTTTTTTTACACGTAATATGGGAATGTTAAATGCTGGGCAGGTTATTTTCGGAAAACAAGAAAAGCTTCCAGATGATTTAATAATGTTTTATATTGATGACTATATAATAGATAAAAATATGCTTCTGTTGGAGGCAGAAGATTTTATATGGTCAGAAAGCGATAAACCATTACCCGAACCAATCTTTATAATAGACCCAACTTCTACTGCATTTAAGCAGATGAAGGAAAGCGAATGGGTAGAGTACGAAGATGAAGACAAAAATGTAAATGACTGGAATATTATCTTTTATCGCTACTATGATTATGGCTTCCCAATACAAGAGTTTTTGGACGCAGCAATTGGCAAAAGAGAAGTAAAAAAATATGTAGAAAAATCAAAATTAAATAATACATATTTTTGGCATTTGGGAAAATTTACTCTGCTAATCCTGCTGTAGAGAATATACAAAAGGAAAATATATTCTTATTTAATCTACATACAAAAGCTCCTGTTAAAGAAATTATTAGGAAAAAAGAACATAGATCAACCATATTTGGTATTGATGGGGAGGAGGTACTTGAAATAGACCTTCCACCAGAATTAAAAGATTATATTTCTGAAATTGCAATTGACAATTGAATAATAAGTAATAACTTTTGCATATCCCTCATAAATTCAAACTAGAATTTATGAGGGACTATTTCATTTAATAGAAAATCAGAAAAAAGGCTATTGAAGTAAGAGGTATTATTTATACAATATAGAAAATTATTATACCAACCGGTCCATAAACATTTACAAAACTAAATAATTGTGCCATAATATAGACGTATAGGAGTGATAGTATTATGAGAATTTTAAGAGATTTTAAATTACCAGATTTTAAATTTCCTAAGATGAAAATGGAAGGTATGGAGAACATACAAGAAATGCAAGTTAATTATGACGAAATAGACCAAATAAAAAATAAAAAGTCAAAAAATAAATATTATAAAGAAACACATTATAAAACAGTAAAAGAAATATTTAAAAGATCAATAGAAAAATACAAAGATAATATTTATATTTTAGAAAGACCAAATCATGATCATAAAGCTAAATTTGAAGAATTTACTTATGAAAGATTTGGCAATGATGCAATTAATTTAGGTACAGGACTTATGAAATACTTAAATTTATCAAATGAAAGAATTATAATTATAGGTGAAAATACATATTATTGGTATGTATCATATTTCTCAATCTTATGTGGAGTAGGTATCGCTGTTCCAGTAGATAAAGAATTACCGAATAACGAAATAGAGAATGTAATAAAACGTTCACATGCAGCAGCAGTAATCTATTCAAAGAAGAAAAAGGATGCTATAGATAAAATAAAAGATAATTTACCAATGGTAAAATATTTTATCGAAATGAATAGTAATGACGGAGTACAAGGTAGAGATGTTGGAATAGAGCATGTAATAGCAGAAGGTAAAAAATTAACAGATGCAGGAAATACAGAATATATGGACGTAGAAATAGACCCAGAAGAATTCAAATTTTTAATATTTACTTCTGGAACAACATCACAAGCAAAAGGTGTTATGCTATGCCACAGAAACTTAGCAGAAAATGTGAATGCGGTTTCAAAATATGTAAAGCTATATGAAAGAGACAGGTTTTTCTCTGTATTACCATTACATCATACATATGAATCATCAATTGGTGCACTATTACCATTTGCAAATGGCTCATCTGTTGCTATTTGTGGGGGATTAAGATATATAGTACCAGATATGCAAGAAGCAAAACCAACAGCAATGCTTGCAGTACCATTATTAGTTGAAAGTTTATACAAAAAAATAAATCAATCAATAGAAAAAAGTGGTAAAGCAGGTTTAGTAAATTCTATGATTCACCTAACAAATGCGTTAAAGAGTGTTGGAATAGATATAAAAAGAAAAGTATTCAAGGAAATATATGACAATTTAGGCGGAAATATGAGAATAATCGTTTCTGCAGCAGCACCAATAGATAAAAAGATAGGAAAATGGGTTCAAGATATAGGAATCGAATTCTTACAAGGATATGGTTTAACAGAAACTGCTCCAATTGCAGCACTTACACCAGAATGCGACCCAAGAGTAGGTTCAGTGGGACTTCCAGTAAATTGTGCGCAAATAAAAATTCATAATCCAAATGAAAATGGCGAAGGAGAAATTTGGATTAAGAGCCAAACATTAATGCTTGGATATTATGAAGATGAGGAAGCTACAAAAGAAGTAGTACATGATGGTTGGTTTAATTCTGGGGATATTGGTTATCAAGATAAAGATGGTTATGTATATGTTACAGGAAGAAGTAAAAATGTTATAGTTACACAAAATGGAAAAAATATTTATCCAGAAGAAATAGAATTATTATTATCTAAAATTCCTGAAATCCAAGAATGTATGGTATATGGTAAAGAAGTAGAAGGAGAAAAAGAATTAATAATTTCTGTAAAAGTTATTCCAAATATGGAAGAGATAGAAAATCTACATGGAAAAGACTTAAGCGAAGAAGAAATACATAAAATAATTTGGAATAAAATAAAAGAAGTAAATAAAAGTTTAACATCATATAAAGCAATAAAAAATCTAGAAATAAAACATGATGAGTTTGCTAAAACAACGACAATGAAAATAAAAAGATATGTAGAACTACAAAAAGATAAAGAAAAGAATGAAACAAAAGAATAAAGCTATTTAACTTAAATGTGGAGGAAATATGAAAAAAAAGAAAGTACTATTTATATCTAGTACAGGTGGACATTTTAATGAGTTGATGCAATTAAAGCCAATGTTTGAAAAATATGATTACCATATAATAACAGAAAAAGATAAATTTACAGAAGGCTTTAAGAAGCAATATGGAAAGAGAATTTCGTATATGGTATATGGAACGAGATCTCATCCATTTTCGTATCCATTTAAATTTTTATGGAATTGTATTTTAACAGTATTTTATTTTATAAAAATAAGGCCAAAATACATAATAACAACAGGTACGCATAATGCAGGTCCAATGTGTATACTAGGGAAAATATTTGGTAGTAAAATTATATTTATAGAAACATTTGCAAATAGAAATTCTAAAACTGCAACAGGAAAACTTGTTTATAAGTTTGCAGATTTATTTATAGTGCAATGGGAAGAAATGCTAAAATTATATCCAAAAGCAAAATTAGGAGGGTCAATATATTGATTTTGATATTATTAGGTACACAAGACAATAGTTTTCATAGATTACTTGATAAAGTGCAAGAGCTAATAGATAAAAAAGTAATAACAGAAAAAGTTATAGTTCAAGCAGGAAGAACAAAATATGAATCTAAAGATATGGAAATATACAGTTTAATGCCAGAAGAAAAGTTAAGGGAAATAATGAAAAAGGCAGATTTAGTTATAACTCATGGAGGAGTTGGCTCTATAGTAATGGCATTAAAAATGGGAAAGAAAGTAATTGCAGTGCCACGTTTAAGTGCTTTTGGAGAACATATAAATGACCACCAAATACAAATAGTAGATTCTTTTGATAAACAAGAATTTTTAATAGGATTAACTGAACTAGATGATTTAGAAAAAGCTTTAAACAAAGCCAAGACATTTAAACCAAAACATTTTAAAAGTGAAACAGACCACATGATAAAGTTAATTGAAGATTTTATAGACAATAATTAATCGGAATTTAGGGGATTTAGGGACTTTCTTGGGGATTTGGGGACGTTCCTTAAATCCCGATTTTTTTGTTTAAAAAATATAAAATTCTTAACATTCAATATATGCTGTATTTCGTTGACACATACACAGTTTTAATATAAAATGACATAAGAAAAATAAGAATATTTTTTGTGTTTTTAGTAAGCTTAGAAAGGTGTGTATATTAATATGAAAAAACTATTATTTGCAGCATATAATTTAGATTTAGGGGGGATAGAGACATCTCTCGTAACTCTTACAAATTTTTTACTAGAAAAAGGTTATGAAATAACAATTGCACTAGAAAAAAAAGAAGGAGTTTTTTTAGACAAAATTTCTCCTAATATAAAAATAATAGAATATACGCCAGCAACTGATAAAAACATATTAAAAAGAAAAATTAACAATTTAATAAAGAGATATAAATTTATAAAGAAATATAAAAATAAATTTGATTTTTCAGCTAGTTTTGCAACTTATTCACTACCTGCTAGTTTTATGGCAAGAACATGTTCAAAAAATAATGCAATATGGGGTCATGCAGATTATTTAAGCTTATATAATAATGACAAAGACAAAATGAAAAATTTCTTCGATAAAAGAAAAATAAAGAAATTTAAGAAAATTATATTTGTATCAAAAGAAGGTAAAGAGAGTTTTATAGCGGTTTATCCAAAACTAAAAGATAGAGTTATAACATGCAATAATTTAGTCAATGATAAACGAATATTAAATCAGGCAGAAGAACCAGTAAAAGATTTAAAGAAGGAAAATGTAGTTACATTTTTGAATGTAGGAAGACATGATGAGAGACAGAAAAAATTAACAAGAATAATTTATTCAGCAGAGCAATTAAAAAAGGACAATAAGAAGTTTAGAATAATTTTTATAGGAGATGGGCCAGATACAAATCTTTATAAAGAAGAAGTAAAAAACAAAAAATTAGAACATGAAATAGTGTTTTTAGGAAGAAAGAAAAATCCATATCCTTATTATAAATTATGTGATTGTGTTGTATTGTCTTCTGATTATGAGGGATATCCAGTAGTATATTTAGAATCTTTTATCTTAAATAAACCAATAATAACTACAAATGTTTCTGATTCTGAGCAAATAGAAGGTCAAGGCATAGTAGTAGAAAAAGATGAAACAGAAATCTATAAAGCCATGAAAGACTTTATAGAAAATGGATATCAAATAACAAAACAATTTGATGCAAAAGAATATAATAATAATATATTTAATAAATTACAAGAAATAATAGGGTAAATAAAGAAGAGCGGGATTTTAGGACCGTCCCCAAATCCCTATTTCGCAAGAGGGAAAAAAGGACCGTCCCTAAATCCTGGTTTGGAGGAAAAATGAAGAAGATTAGCATTATAATTCCTGTATATAATACAGCAAAATATTTAAAAAGGTGTTTTGATTCTGTATTATCACAAAGTTATAAAGATTTTGAAATGGTAATTATTAACGATGGAAGCACAGATAATTCAGAACAAATAATAAATGAATATAAAGATAAATATCCTGAGTTAATAAGCTATTATAATAAACCAAATACAGGTGTGGCATCAACGAGAAACTTTGGAATAGAAAAAGCAAAAGGCGAGTATATAATGTTTTTAGATTCTGATGACTACATAGACAAAGCACTATTAAAGACTTTAGAGCAATATATAAATAAAGACATTGACTTAATTAAGTTTAAATTACAAAGAGTTGATGAAGAGGGAAAAACATTAGAAATAGTTCCTGGGGCAACTTTTGAAGAAACAACAGGTGAAGATGGATTTAATAAATTATATAGTACAGATGTGTTGCTAGATTCACCATGTGTGTATTTAATAAAAAAAGAAATCTTTACAAAGAATAATTTAAAATTTGCAGTTGGAACAGAACATGAAGATTTTGGATTAGTTCCATTTATAATTGTATTGGCAAAAACAATGGTATCTGTAAACTTTTATGGATACTTTTATATTCAAAGTGACAATAGTATTACAAGAAATGAAGACTATAAAAGGACGATAAAAAAAGCATATGATGCATTAAAGCATTATGATAATGCAATGGAACAAGTACAAAAATTACAACTAAACAAGCTAACAAAGCAAAATTTAAAGATATATTATACAAATGCCATAATTTTAAAAGCAAAAGAATTGTATAATGAAGAACAAGAAAAATATATAAATGAAATAAAAAATAGGAAGATGGCTAAAAATATAAAAGTAAGAAATATAAAACAACTTATAAAAAGACTATTATTAAGTATAAATATAAAACTATATTTACAAATGAGATAATAATATGAATTGAGGGATATAGATGAAAAAAGTTAGTATTATAGTACCATTCTATAATGTTGAAGAATATATAGAAAGATCAATAAAATCTTTGGTGGAACAATCTTTAGAAGATATAGAAATAATTTTAGTAAATGATGGAAGTAAAGATGGTTCAGAAGAGATAGCTAAAGAATATAAAAGAAAATATCCAGATAAAATAGTATATTTGGAAAAAGAAAATGGTGGGCTATCAGATGCAAGAAACTATGCTTTGCCATATTCAACTGGGGAGTATATTGCATTTTTGGATTCTGATGATTATGTAGAAGAAGAAATGTACGAAGAAATGTATGTAACAGCTAAAATGGACAAGGCAGATATTGTAGAATGTGACTATTTATGGGAATATCCAGAAGAAACAATAGAAAGCAAAGGAAGAGCATATACAGATAGAAAAGATATGTTGTTAAATGCTAGAGTAGTAGCTTGGAATAAATTAATAAAAAAAGAATTACTAGAAAAAACAAGAATAAAGTTCCCAGTAGGATTAAGATACGAAGATGTAGAGTTCTTTTATAAATTAGTGCCATATATAAATAGTATATCAATTGTAAAAAAGCCTTTTATACATTATGTACAAAGAGAAAATTCAATATCTAATACACAAACTGCCAGAACAGCTGAAATAATTAAAGTATTAGATAATGTATTAGAATTTTATAAAGAAAAAAATATATATGAAAAGTATAAAAATGAATTAGAATACAATTACACAAGATATTTATTGTGTAGTTCAATGCTTAGAATGATAATGATTGAGGAAAAAGAAGAAAGGGACAAGACGATTAATTATGCATGGGAAAATCTAAATACTACATTCCCTAAATGGAAGGAAAATCCATATTTAAAAGAAAAAGGATTAAAAAATAAATATATGCTAAGTGTTAACGAAAAAACATTAAAAATATATGAAAAGTTAGGAAGAATAAAATTTATTAGAAAGAAAATTCAAAGGAAGTTTGCTTAAAGCAGAATTAAAGCAAGCTGAGGAGAAATAAAAGGAGCGATTATGGATAAATTACAAGCTGATGTAACAAAAAATAAGAAAATAGACACAAAAAATCTGACCGAAAATTTATTAGTAATTTTTGTAATATTATGCCCGGTATTTGATATTTTAAGTTTTGTTTTTAGAAATACATTTAATACGAGTATATCACCATCAACAATATTAAGACCTATAATTCCGTTAATAGCAATTATAGATTTATTTATAAAAAGTAAGCATAAAGTAAAGATGTTTATTATAGCAGTAATTTATGGAATTTATGCTTTAGCACATTTATTATTATTCAATACAGCTAATACAGGATTTAGCTATAGCAATGTAGTACATGAAATGCAATATATAATGAATTATACTTTTATGATAATAATTTTATTTGTATATGCTTATGTATTTAAGGATAAAGAAAAAGATAAATTGCAAAGGGCTATAATTTCGTCAGTATCAATATATATTGCATCAATATTATTAGCAATTATTACAAATACTTCATCAACTACATATATAGAAGGAACAGGAATAAAAGGGTGGTTTGAGTCTGGCAATAGTATTAGTGCAGTTTTAACTTTATCAATATTTGTATTATTAAGTAATAAAGATAGAAATTATAGAAAAATAATTATAGGCGAAATAATTATAATGGGAATATTCCTATGTATGTTAATAGGAACAAGAGTAGGCTTATTTGGATTTATTGTTGCATTACTAGCATTTATATTTGCAGAGATTGTCGGAAAGATAATAAAAAAGACAAAGATTAATAAAAAAGTAATTTTAGGTGGAATTGGAGCAATAGTTGCAGTAGTAGTTGTTGTTGCTCTTGTTGGCTCAAATACTTTAGAAAGAAGAAAACACTTACAAGAAATAGAATCAGATATAGTTGATGAATCAACAAATCAAGAAGCACATATTACAGGAAGCTTAATGGAAATTAAAGAAAAAATAGATAATGGTGAAATAGAAGATACTTACATGAGCGAGGCTCAAAAGAAGTCTGTACTAGAATTATATGATATAGCAAATAAGTGGGAAATAAGCAATAATGATCAACGAATGCAACAATTAATATACAATGCACTTCTTGTAAAAAATCAAGCTAATCCATTGTTAATAATATTTGGAAATGGATATATGAACCAATATAGAGAATTAGTATTAGAAATGGATATACCAGCATTTTTATTTAACTTTGGAATACTAGGATTTTTATTATATTTTGGTCCATTTTTAGCGATTTTTGTATATGGACTATATTTTGGAATAAGAAAAATAAAAAATATCGATTCAGAATACATAATGTATGTGTTAGGAATAGGTTTAGCTTTTGCGATATCTGTATTTTCTGGATATGTATTCTTTAACATGTCAGTATCTACAGTTATAGCAGTTATATGTGCATTATTAATAAATAAAATTTGGAGTATAAAAAAAGATGAAGAAAAGGCGAAAGAATAAAGTATAGGAGACAAGCTATGAAAAAGATTTTATTTGGTATAACTAGCCTTACTCTAGGTGGAGCAGAGAAGGTTTTAGTAGACTTAGCAAATGAATTAAGCAAAAAATACGATGTTACGATACTTACAATATATGCAAAAGGCGAATTCGAGAAGAAATTAAATTCAAAAGTAAAGTTAAAAAGCATATATGATTTTCAATTTAATGATATGTCAAACTTTAAGAAAAAGCTTACAGCTTTAAAATTATTGATATTTAAAAAACACTATTATAAAAAATATATTAAAGGAGATTATGACATAGAAATAGCATTTTTAGAAGGGCCAATTACAAGACTTTTTGGAGTAAAAAATAAAAATACAAGGAAAATTGCATGGGTACATAATGATATTACTAAAGTATTTGGAAAGGATATTAAGGCAAAACTTAAAGTGGCTATAGACAAAAAGACATATGGAAAATACCAGACTTTAGTATTTGTAAGTAAAGACAATCGTGATAAATTTACAGAAATTTATAAAGATGTAAGAGATGAGTATTTGCAACCAGTACATAAAAGAGTTATATATAATTACATAAATCCAGAAAATGTTATAGAAGGGGCAGAAGAAAAGATTTCGGATAATATTAATGACAGTACAGTTAGTTTCTTAACTGTTGCAAGACTCACAAAACAAAAAGCAATAGATAGAATTATTAGGGTACATAAAAAACTTATAAATAATAATTTTATGCATGAATTTTATGTAATAGGAGATGGCCCAGAAAGGGAAAAATTAGAAAAATTAATACAAGACCTAAACGTTCGAAATACATTTCATCTTTTAGGTAAGAAGGAAAATCCATACCCATATATGAGACAAGCACAATTTTTCTGTTTACTTTCTGAATTTGAAGGATATGGAATGGTAATAGAAGAGGCTAAAATATTAAATAAACCAATAATAATAACAGATACAGCAGCAAGGGAAGCTGTTCAAAATTACGAAAATTCTATAATTGTTAATAATAACGAAGAAGCTATATATGCTGAAATTAAAGAAGTGCTACAAAAGAAGATAAAAAGTTTTTCTAATAAGCAAGAAAAGTATGATAATAGTAAGATAATCACAAAATTAGAAAAACTTTTAGAAGAAGAGGTAAAAACACTAGAAATATAGGATGAGCGATTAGGTTATATTGCTGTTCATCACGATAAAAATTATATAGAATATGTGAGGCATAATTATGAAATTATCAATTTTAACAGCGACTTTTAATAGAGGAGATTTATTACAGAGATTATATGAAAGTATAATAAAAAATTTAAAAACTAATATAGACGTAGAATGGCTAATAATGGATGATGGATCAAATGATGATACAGAAAAAATTATTAGTAATATGAGAGATGAAAATAAGATTTATATAAGATATTTAAAACAAGTAAATCAAGGTAAAATGGCAGCAATTAATCATTTGATGGATTATGCAAGAGGAGATTTAATAATTGAATGTGATTCTGATGATTATTTTGCAGAAAATGCATTTTTATATCTTAAAGATGCATATGAAGAATCTAAGTATGAAAAAGACTTATATGGCTTATGCTTTTTAAAATATGACCAAAATGGTAATAATATAGGAAATGAATTTAAAAATCAGAAAACAACAATGTTTGATTTGTATTTTAAAGAATTAGAAGATGGAGAGAAGGCAATAGCTTTTTTTAAAGACAGGAGAAAAAATTATAGTTATGAATTAGAAGGCGAAGAAAAATTTATTACAGAAGCTAGAATGTATCATAAAATGGATTTAAACTATAGGATAAAATGTTATAATGAACCAGTTATGATATGTGAATACCAAAAAGATGGTTATTCAAAAAATATAGACCAAGTATTTAAAAAGAATCCTAAAGGATATCTTAAATATTTTGAAGAAATTTTAACAATGCAAGATATGGTAGGAGTACCTTTTAAGAAACGACTATATGTAATTAAACATTATATTTTATTTTGTGTGCTTAATAAGACAAAAACAAATTTGACTAGCATGAAAGGCGTTTTGAATAAAATTTTAACAGTATTACTATATGTGCCAGGTTTTATTATGACAAAGAAGAGATTTAAGTAATATAAACTTGAAAAGCTATATATGTAATGATATAATTACCAAAGTCTAAAACAAAAGTGAAAGGATGTAAAAAAATGATACCTAATAAAAAATTAAGTATAATAGTACCAAATTACAAAAATGAAAAATATTTAGAAAGAACATTAAAAAGTTTAATAGAGCAAACTTATAAAAATATAGAAATAGTAGTAGTATGCGATAAACCAGAAGAAGATTGTGATAAATTAGTAAAATCATATATAGAAAAAGATAATAGGATTATCTATATAAAAAATGATGAAAGAAAAGGAAAATTTAAAGCAAGAATTCAAGGAGCACAAAAAGCAACAGGCGATTATATTGCATTTTTAGACGCAGACAATTATGCTTCTATAGATTTTTATAGAAATGCTATAAATAATGCACAAACTAATAATTCAGAAATTGTAATTGGAGATATTGTATATGAACAGGAAAACGGTGATAAATATGTTTATAATCTAATGCAATTACCTTTAAAAAAGATAGAAGGCAAAGAATGTTTTATAAAATTTTTTGAACAAAATGGATTAAATCCATTTTGGAATAAAATCTGGAATAAAATATATGCTAAAGAAATTTTTGATAAAGCATTAAATGCATTACAAAAATTTGAAAATGATGTAAATTATACAGCCGAATTTGTTCTATCTACAATGTTATTCTATTATGCAAGAAAAGTTACAAAAATAGATAATGATAACATATTTTATATAGAACATAAAAAAGAAAGAGATAAAGATTCTGTACTACAAGATGCAGATGAAGTAATAAAAGTATTTAAGATTTTAGAAGATTTCTTTAAAAAAGAAAATATATCAAATGAAATAGCATCATATACAGAGGAATGGAAAAATTTCATGTATCAAAAATTAAAAGATGATGCAGAAAAAGCAAACATAAGGAAACAAGTAGAAAGTAAACTAGAGAACTTTGGCACAAATCATAAAGAAATATTAGATAAAAATTATTTTAAATGTGTTAAATCAGTATGGAACGATAATTTAGAGAAAATAAAAAGAAATTTAGCAAGAGAAGAAATAAAATATGTTAGTTTCGATATATTTGATACATTAGTAGTAAGACCTTTCTTAAACCCAACAGATTTATTTTCTGTTGTAGACAAAGAATTTAGAAAGTTTACGAATAATAGTACAGGTATGGATTTTACTAAGATAAGAATATTTAGCGAGATTCAAGCAAGAGTAAAAAAGGAAAAAGAAGACAAGAAATGTCAGGATATTACTTTAGATGAAATATATGAAACAATTGAGGAAGAATATCATATAGAAAAAGATATTTTAGATAAGACAAAACAAAAGGAAATAGAATATGAAATAAGATTCTGTACAAAAAGATATACCGGTTTCGAATTATATGAGATGGCATTAGCCTTAGGAAAAAAAGTAATTTGCGTGTCAGACATGTATTTACCTAAAGATGTTATAGAGAAAATATTAGAGAAAAATGGATACAATGAGCTATCAAACGTATATGTTTCATCAGAATTAAAGATAACAAAAGCTCATAAAGATTTATTTAAATATGTTTTAGAAAAAGAAGGCATAGAAGCTAAAGAAATGGCACATATCGGAGACAACTATGTATCTGATTATGAAAATCCTAAGAAATTAGGAATAAAAGCACAACATTTACCAAAAGCTTCAGATGTATTTCAAGATAAAAATGTTACACATAATCTTTCTGCAATGCTTACAAAAAGTTTACCAATGTGGAGAGATAATAAAAATTCATTAAACTTTTTAGGAATACGTTGTATGATGGGAATAGTTGCAAATAGATATTTTGACAATCCATATAAAACATTTAATTATACAGCTGACTTTAATGCAGATCCATATTTAATTGGGTATTATACATTAGGAATGTATATGCTTGGTTTAACTAAATGGATGTTAGATGATATGCAAGGAAAAGACTATAAAAAGATTGTTTTTATGGCAAGAGATGGTTATTTACCAATAAGATGTTACGATATTATGAAAAAGCTATATAAAAACGTTCCAGAGTCAGATTATTTATATATATCTAGAAAGGCACTTGTTCCAATTACAATTCAAACAAAGCTTGACTTATATAAATTATCAGAAGTAATAAATGTTACAAACCATAGTCCTAAGGACATATTAAAATATATAAAAGATTGTATAACAATTAAAGATAAAAAAGCATTTGAAGAAATTTGCAAGCAAAATAAAATAAAAATGGATGAGGACTTTAAAATAATAGAGAATTTTGATAAATTTATAAGTTTAGTAATAGATAATTTATATGATGAAGAAAAACAAACAAGAAATTTAGCAAAATATAAAGAATATTTTAATAATATATATCAAGAGCATTCTGCAACATTTGATATAGGATATAGTGCAAGACCAGAAATGTTTTTATCTAATTTATTAAAGAAACCAATAGATACATATTTCTGCAACATAAACCATTCAGAAGCATTAAGACATGCTCAAATTGGAGGATTTAAATTAAAAACATTTTTTGATGCAAAACCAACAACTACAGGACATGCTTATGAAATGATGTTATCTGCATTAGCACCATCTTGTATAGGGTATGATGTAGAAGGTGAAGAAGTTAAACCAATATTCGAAAAATACGAAAATACATATACTGTAGAATTTGCTATGAAAACAATGCAGGAAGCTGCAGAAGATTTTGTAAGAGATGTTGTAGATATTTTTGGTGAAGATATAGATGTAATATATTATCAAAATTATTATATTTCATTGCCATTTATGGCATATTTAAATTCATCAAAAGAAATAGATAAAATGCCATTTTCATCAGTTATTTTTGAAGATAACGTAGGAATTGGTGAACCATTAAAAATGGTAACAAACTGGACACAAGATTTAAGTATAAGAAATCAAGCAACTATGGATAATTTGTTTGGAATAGATAACGATATAACAGAATTTTTAGGTGATAATGAGTTAATATATAATTCAACAGTAGATTTAAAAGATAGAAACAAATTTGTAAGACTAATTTATTATACAATGTTTGATAGAAAGACATTATCAAGAAGAATAGGAGATATTTGTTATAAAAATAAAGTATTATGGGCTATTTATTCAAAACTAAAATATAAAAAATAAACTGGAGGTTAAAGGTAAGTGGAAAATAATTATAGTATAGAAGTACAAGACGTTTATAAAACCTTTAATGTATATTTAGATAAAGCAAATAGTTTAAAAGAAAAATTACTTTTTTGGAAAAGAAATAGAAAAGAAGTAAGAGAAGTTTTAAAAGGGATTAATTTAAATATTAACAAAGGTGAAGCTGTGGCTTTAATAGGGGTAAATGGAAGTGGTAAATCCACATTATTAAAATTAATGACAAAAATTATTTATCCTAATAAGGGAAAAATAACAACACATGGAAAACTAACATCATTATTGGAATTAGGTGCTGGATTTCATCAAGATTTTTCAGGAAGGGAAAATATCTATTTTAATGCCTCAATATTTGGGCTAACAAAAAAAGAAATAGATGCAAGATTAGACCAAATTATAGAGTTTTCAGAATTAGGACAATATATAGATAATCCAGTAAGAACATATTCATCAGGAATGTTTATGAGATTAGCATTTGCAGTAGCAATTAATGTTGATGCAGAAATATTACTTGTAGATGAGATTCTATCTGTTGGTGATCAGCATTTTCAAGAAAAATGCTTAAACAAAATGAAAGAATTAAAAAACGAGGGAAAGACAATGGTTTTTGTTACACATAATTTAGAATCAGCAAGAGAATTATGTGACAGAACAGTTTGGTTACATCAAGGAGTAATAAAGATGGATGGAGATACAAATCAAGTTATAGATGAATATTTAAAAGAAACAAGATAGAAAGGAAAGAATGATGAAAGTTTTTAAAAACTTATATGAATATAGAGAATTATTAAAATCTAGTATAAAAAAAGATATTGGAGGAAAATATAAGAATTCAGTATTAGGAGTTTTATGGTCTTTTCTTTATCCATTACTTCAAATAGCTGTATATGCAATAGTTTTTCCGCTTATAATGAGAAGTAATATGGAAAATTATACTGTATTTGTATGTTGTGGTTTGATACCTTGGAATTTCTTTTCTACAGCAATTTCTAGATCATCATTTACAATGATAGAAAATGGAAATATACTAAAAAAAGTATATTTCCCTAGAGAAATTTTACCAATATCAGTAGTAACAAGCGAAGCAGTAAATTTTGTAATATCAACCATTATTATATTAGCATTTGTTCTAGGAACTGGAATGGGGCTAACATGGTATGTTATATTTTACCCAGTTATATTATTGATACAATATATTTTATTAATAGGAATATCATTATTTGTATCAAGTATTACAGTATATTTTAGAGATTTACAACATTTTATTGGGATTGCGTTGCAGTTATTATTCTATGCAACACCAATAGTTTATGCAACAAACATAATACCAGAAAGCTATCAATGGATACTAAGATTAAATCCAATGACTTTTATTATAGATGGATATAGGTCAATTTTTTACTATCAACAACAACCAGATTTTATTTCTTTAGGAATAACTTTATTGGTAAGTTTAATCTTATGTGTAGTAGGATATTTACTATTTAGTAAATTACAAAAAAGATTTGCAGAAGAATTGTAAAAAAGGAGAGGTGGCTTTAATGAAGGAAGAATATGATTTCTCATTAGAACCAGGAAAAATTAAAACAAAAAGCAGAGATTACAAAGACAAAGAGTCTGTAATCTCTGTTGTCATACCATTTTATAATGACAAAGATTATATTGAACAGTCTGTAAATTCAGTTTTGAATCAAACATTTCCTTATTATGAAATATTAATTATCGATGATGGGTCTAAAGATGAAGAATCTTTAAAAAAACTAGATGAAGTTGCAAAACAAGATACGAGAATAAAAGTATTTCATAAAGAAAATGAAGGGTTAGCTGCAACAAGAGACTATGGTGCTTCAAAATCAGCAGAATCTGCTAAATACTTGATGTTTTTAGATTCAGATGATTTATTAGAACCAACATTTATGGAATGTGCTTATTGGACATTAGAAACAAATAAAGATGCAGCATGGGCATATTCAGATTCAATAGGGTTTGATGCAGATAGTTATACTTGGAATAAATGGTTTGATTCTGAAAAAATGAAAAAAGAAAATGAATTAGTATCTGCTGCAATGGTAAGAAAATCAGACTTTAATGCTGTTGGTGGATATGGCTTAAGAGAAAAAGCTGTAAATGAGGATTGGAACTTTTGGCTTAAGCTAATGGCAATAGGTAAATACCCTGTACATATGAGTTATTATGGACAATGGTATAGAAGAAAATTAAGTGGAGAATTGAAAAAATCTAAAGATAATAAAGCTAGAGCTTTGGAGATAATAAATGAAACAGCAAGTAAGATTACTAACGATGTAACTGCTATACAATATCCTAAACAAGACTATAATTATGATTTACTTTTAGATAAGGTTGAAACTATTGTGCAACCAGAGTTACGAGAAGAAAGTAGAAAAATAAATTTATTGTTTATTGTACCTTGGCTTATAACAGGAGGAGCAGATAGATTTAATCTAAACTTAGTTAAGGGATTAGATAAAGAAAAATATAGTATAACAATATTAACAACAGAACCAAATAAAAACACATTAAGACAGGAATTTGAGAAATATGCAACAGTATATGATTTAACATCATTTTTAAATCAAAAATTTTGGCTAGCATTTGTTAATTATATTATAAAAAAAGAAAATATAAATGTTATATTAAATTCAAATAGTAAATTCGGATATAGTATTTTGCCTTATTTAAAAGCAAATAATACAAACATACCAATAATAGATTATGTACATATGGAAGAATGGTATAACAGAAATGGTGGATATTCAAGATATTCTACCATGTTGGAATCTGTAATAGATAGAACTTTGGTATGTAATGAAAATAGTAAGAATATTTTATGTGACTATTTTAGTCGAAATAAAAATGAAATACAAACAGTTTATATTGGGGTTGACGAAGAAGAGTTTAATCCAGAGAAATATAATAAAGAAGAAATCTTGAAAAAATATAATATTGAGAAAGATAAGAAATTTATCTTTAGTTATATTTGTAGAATATCAGAACAAAAAAGACCAATGCTATTATTAGAGATTATTAAAAAATTAAAAGAAAAAAGAAATGATTTTAAAGTTTTAGTTGTTGGTGATGGAAATTTATTATCTAAAATGAAAGCTAAAGCTAGTAATTTAGGATTAACTGAAAATATTATGTTTTTAGGAAACATTGAAAATACAGAGGAAATCTATAAAGTAAGTGATTTAACAATTAATTGTTCAATCAAAGAAGGATTAGCATTAACATCATATGAATCATTAAGCATGGGAGTGCCAGTAATTTCTAGTGATGTGGGTGGCCAAAAAGAATTAATAAATGAAGATGTTGGAGCTATAGTTCCATGTATGCAAAATGAAAAAGATATATACAGCGAAGATTATAAAGATGAAGAAGTTTTGGTATATATACAAGCGATTGAAAAAGTATTAAGTAATTTAGACAAATACAAGAGCAATTGCAGAAAAAGAATTTTAGATAGATTTACAATTAAAAATATGATAAAAGAAATGTCTAAAATTTTAGAAGAAACACAAACAAATCCAAATGAAGATAAGATAAAAAATGGTGAAGATTTATTAAACAATTTAAATATCACCAAAGAATTAATTACATTAAATATGATGAATGATAAGATTGAGTATAATTGGGAATGTACAGAATATGAGAAGAAAGTATATGGACGAGCTTATTCTGTAAAAGGACTAAATTATAAACATGAATTACTTAAAGAGAAATTATGGAAAATACCTTTGTGGAGAGGATTTGTAAAAGTAGTACATAAGGTGAAAGGAAATTGAGAAGGATGGGAAAATTAAAGGAGATTGTTTTAAAGTATAAAAATATTATTGCAGTATTATTAACGATATTTGTTGCTATAGGAATAAATGTTACATTTGATAATGATTTGAATGCTTTAAAGCTAAACAGCAGTATATATAATGTTCTTTATATATTATATATAATATTTATTTTTTATATAATATACAAGAGTTTTCAAATAAAAGACAAAAGATTATGGATATGTTCATTAATACTTGGATTTATATTTGCAATATGTTTAGCAATTGGAGATATTTGTAATGTTTATAGAGAAACAATAATACCTAGTTCAAAAAAATTTATTTTATATGTATTAATAAAAATTGTAACATATTTCTTTATTTTTAGTAGCATAATAGTTATGTTGATAAATAAAATACCTTCAATATACAATAAATGGAAAAAAGAAAACAAAGAATATAAATTTTTTACAGCTAATATGAAATCATTTTGGTTGATAGCATTAATATTCTTTTTAGTAGAGATACCATTCTTTTTATTTTGTTATCCTGGAAGTTTCTTTTGGGATGCTACGAATGGACTTATGCAGATAATAGGAGATATACCATATGAGGATCACCAACCAATAATATATACACTATATATAGGTGGTTTGTGGAATTTAGGTAAAGCATTATTTAATGATGGTAATATTGGATTTGCTATATATTCAATAATACAGATGCTTGCAACATCACTTGTGTTATCATATGTTTTATATTATATGGCAAAAAAAGGAGTAGCCACAAAATATAGAATGATAACATTTGCTATATTTTTGATTAATCCACTTATTCCATGTTTTGCAGTAAGAATAGAAAAAAGTATTTTCTTTGCTTTGCTGTTAATTCTGGCTAATATACAAATTATTGAAATGTTTACAAATTCAGAAGAATACTTTAAAAAGAAAATTCATTATTTTACTTTTGTTATCGAAATACTGCTAATATCATTATTAAGAAATAATGGTATATATATAGCATTAGCGTGCTTTTTAGTTGTATTAATTGTAAAAAGAAAATATTGGAAAAATATATTAATATTATTTTTAATACCGGTTGCAATGTTTTATATAATTAAAGGTCCAGTTTGGAAAGCATTTAATATTATTCCAATGGGAAGTGAGGAAGCTTTAAGTGTACCATTACAACAATTTGCAAGAATTATAAAGTATGAAAAAGACAACTTGACTGAAGAAGAATATAATGAAATTCATAAGTATTTAAATATGACAGATGAAGAAATAATAGAAGAGTATAAGCCAACAATATCAGACGATATAAAAGCTAATTTAAATAGAGAAGCTTTTGAAGAAGACAAATTAGGATTAATAGAATTATACGTAAAATTGTTCTTTAAATTCCCAGGTCAAACGATTTCATCTTTCATAATAAATTCATATGGATATTATTCTCCAAATAATAATATGCTTTATGGTATTCATGAATATAATGATGAAAGTAAAGTTGTTTTAGAAGGATTTACGAGTCCTGAGAATGATTTGAAAAATACAAGATTATGGGATTCAAAACTAATAGATACAATATGCAGACATTTTTTATATAGAGATATACCAGTTATTTCATTAATATCATCAAGTTTAGGATTATATTTTTGGATGTTATTATTAGGATTTACTTATTTAATTTATAGTAAAAAATACAAATTTATAATTGCATATATACCAATGTTTTTATTATGGGCAACAACTATTATTGGACCTTTAGTGGAACTAAGATATGTCTATACTTTGATTTTATTTATGATGCCATTATTAGGATTCACTATTAATTATCAGAATAATAAAATTGAAGGAGGAAAAAATGAGGAGTAAAATAATTTCTATTATAAATAAATATATAAATGTAGTGCTATTTGCTATAACAATTTTTGTAGCTTTAGGAATAAGTGTATATTTTTTGCAAGAGGGAAATTATTTAAAACTTGCAGGAGAAACTTATGATATATTATATTTAATTTTCTTTGTAGGGATTTTTATACTATTAAAAAAAGCATATAGTATAAAAGAAAAAAGACTTTGGATTTGTACATCAATTTTAGCAATATTATTTTCGATATTTTATTTATGTGGAAATATAGGAAATATTTACTGTAATGGAACAATACCTAACTCAAAAAAATTTATACTATATGTCATAATAAAAGTAATTACTTATTTTATAATTTTTGATAATGTTTTGGCTTTAATATTTTATCATGCTAAAGATTTATTAAAAAAATTAAATATTAATAATAAAGAATATAAATTGTTTACAGCGAATAAAAAATCTATATTCTTTGTAGCTGGAATATTTTTTATTTCATATATTCCGTACTTTTTATATTACTATCCAGGGGCAATACAATATGATGCAATTAGTTGTTTAGAGCAGATAAGTGGATATACATCTTATAATAACCATCATCCAATATTATTTACTTTGTTTTTTGGTGGATTATGGAATTTTGGAAAAAGCATTTTAGGCAATGGAAATTATGGTTTAGCAATTTATACAATTATTCAAATGATTGCAACAAGTTTAGTATTATCAATATTAATATATTATATGGCAAAGAAAAAGATACCTACAAAATGGAGAATAATTACCTTTTTAATTTTATTATTGAATCCATTAACAGCGATGTATGCAGTTAGAATAGAAAAAAGTATGTTCTTTACATTAACCATGATTTTAGTGGTAATAGGAATTGCAGAAATAATTACTAAAAAAGAAGAATTCTTCAAGAAAAAGGGTAAAGCTATAATATTTTCTATATTGTTACTTTTATTAGTTCTTTTGAGAAATAATGGAATATATGTTATATTGCTAACTTTAATTGTTATGCTAATAGCATGTAAAAATATAAGAATGAAAATATTAACTGTTTTTATAGTACCAATAATTGTATTTTTTATAATACAAGGACCAATTTTAAATGCCTTAAATGTAACAGAAGCTAAAACTAGAGAGGCGCTAAGTATACCAATGCAACAGTTTGCAAGACTAATAAAATACGAAAATCAGAATTTAACAGAGGAAGAGCAAGCTAACATTCACAAATATTTACCAGTAGAAGATGAAAAAATTGCTTCAGAATATCAATCTTTAATATCTGATAATGTAAAATTTGATTTTTCAGAAGAGGCAATTAAAGAAGATAAAGTAACATTATTAAAAACATATTTTAAATTAGCATTAAAATATCCAGGGCAAACAATATCTGCATTTTTATTAAATACTTATGGATATTATTCTCCAAATAGTTATAATATATGGGGAGTACCGAATTTTAGAGATGAAACTGCAAACGTTATTCAAAATATAGGTACAGTTGATTTAGATGAAAACATTTCTAAAGAAATTTATGAAATGCCTATTGAATATAAATATGATATTCATCCTAGGTCTTTATTAAATTTAAGTTATATAGATAGAATTAACAACCATATTTTAATGAAGGATATACCTGTATTATCAATGGTGATAACAAGTATAGGCCTATATTTCTGGTTATTATTAATATGTATAACATATTGTATATATACACAAAGTTATAAAAAGATTATAATAATGTTACCAATATTATTTTTATGGCTTACATCAGTAGCTGGACCAGTAGTAGAATTAAGATACGTATATTCAATGTTACTTTTAATGCCACTATATATTGGAATAACTTTTATTGTAAAAAAGGAAGAAATGAAAGAGGAGGAAGTATAATGAAAGAAGAAAAAATTGCAGTATTAATACCATGTTATAATGAGGAACTAACAATAGAAAAGGTAATAAAGGATTTTAGAAAGGAATTACCAGAAGCAGATATATATGTTTATAATAATAATTCAAAAGATAAAACCGAAGAAATAGCTAAGAAAAATGGAGCAATAGTAGTAAATGAGTATAGACAAGGAAAAGGTAATGTAGTAAGAAGCATGTTTAGAGACATAGAAGCAGACATATATATTATGGTAGATGGAGATGATACTTATCCAGCAGAATTTGTTCATAAATTAATAGAGCCAATTAGAGAAGGTAAAGCAGATATGGCAATTGGAGATAGATTATCAAATGGAACATATCAAAAAGAAAATAAAAGACACTTCCACGAATTTGGAAACAATTTAGTAAAAAAAGCAATCAATGTATTGTTTAAAACAGATTTAAAAGATATTATGACAGGATATAGAGCTTTTAATAAAATGTTTGTAAAAAATATGCCTGTTTTAAGTCCAAATTTTGAGATAGAAACAGAAATGTCTTTATATGCATTAGATAAGAAATATATAATAAAGGAAATTCCGATTGATTATAGAGACAGACCAGAAGGAAGTAATTCTAAATTAAACACAGTAGGAGATGGAATAAAAGTAGTAAAAACAATTGTAAGGATGTTTAAAGATTATAGACCTTTTGCGTTCTTTACAATATTAGCTTTAATATTTTTAATTTGTGGACTAGCTGTTGGTATACCAGTATTAGTAGAATTCTTTAAAACATCATTAATAACAAAAATGCCATCAGCAATATTGGCTACAGGTTTTGTAAGCTTAGCTGCAATTACTTTCCAATGTGGGGTTATACTAGATACAATAACAAGACAACATAAAGAAAATTATGAATTGAATTTATTAAAATGGAAACAAATAGAAAACAAGTAAGGTAGGGAACAATGGATAAAATAAAAAAATTAATAAAAAAGTTTTGTACTAAGGAAATTATATTCTATGTAATATTTGGAGTTTTTACAACAATTGTAAATGTTGGTTCATTTTACGTAATGAACAAAATATGGGATTGGAATGAAGACTTATCTAATTTCATAGCAATTGTTCTTGCAGTGCTATTTGCATATGTAACTAATAAGGATTTAGTATTTCATTCTGATGCTAAAAATTTTAAAGAAAAATTAAACCAATTTTTTAAATTTATTTTAGGAAGAGCGTTTACAATGATTGTTGAATTTGGAGGCTGTTTTGTATTGTTCAAAACAGCCATTCCAGAGATGATAAGTAAATGTTTTATGACAGTTATAGTAATAATATTAAATTTCTTTATTAGTAAGTTTTTTGCATTTAAGAAAAAAGATAAAATAGGTGATATAAATGAAGAAAGTAACAATAATAATACCAGCATATAATGAAGAAGAGTCGTTACCATTTTTAAGAGAAAGATTAAATGAATTAATAAATAATATAAAAAAATATGAATTTGAAATATTATTCGTTAATGATGTTAGTAAAGATAGCACACTAAGAATAATAAAACAATGGAGAGAAGATGATGCTAGAATAAGCTATGTGGATTTTTCTAGAAATTTTGGAAAAGAAACAGCTATGATAGCAGGCTTGGATTATGCAACAGGAGATTGTGTAATTTTTATGGATGCTGACTTACAAGATCCACCTGAATTGATTCCAGAGCTATTAAAATGGTGGGAACAAGGATACGATGACGTTTATGCTAGAAGAAGAACAAGAAAAGGTGAAACATGGTTAAAAAAATTCACTTCTAAAATGTACTATAAAGTTTTACAAAGTCTAACTAATGTAGAAATACAAAAAGATACAGGTGATTTTAGATTATTAGACAAGAGATGTGTAAATGCATTAAAAATGATGAGAGAATCACAAAGATGTTCAAAAAGTATGTTTAGTTGGATTGGTTATAAGAAAAAAGAAGTATTATATGATAGAGATCCAAGAATAGCAGGAAAAACTAAATGGAATTATAAAAAATTAGTAGATTTGGCAATTGATGGAATAACTTCATTTACAACATCACCTTTAAGATTAGCTACATATATTTGTATACCAACATTTTTAGCTTTAGTAATATATTTTATATATGTAATTTGCAAAATGATTTTAGTTACAGGGAAAATAGATGCTTATCAAGCAATTATACTTTTAATTCTATTTTTTAGTGGAATTCAAATATTGTTATTTGGAATAATTGGCGAATATTTAGGAAGAATATTTAATGAGACAAAAAGTAGACCATTATATTTAGTTAATGAGTATAACAATGTAAGAGAAAACAATGAAATTGGTAATATTACTAAAGAAAAGTAATTAATAAAAATAAAAGAGGGATTATTTTTATTAATAGGGAGGGCTTTGATGAAGAAAAAATATATTAAAATAACAGCAACCATAATTATAGTTATTTTTTCTATTTGCACTTTGGTTTTTGCAGATAATAATTTAATAGGTAATAATTTAATTTTAGATAGTAATAATATTATTGACAATGAAACAATAAATAATACATTGATAAAAGAAACAAATCAAGAAGATAAAATGGAAGAACTTAATAAAAATGAAACATATAGTCAAGATTTAGAAATACAGAATAATACTAATAAAAGTTCGAAAATACAAACAAAAAGTTCAAAGGTAATCGAAGATGGAACATATAGGATAGCAATGTATAGTAATCCAAATATAGGATTAGATATAAATGGTGGTTCAAAAGAAAATGAAGCAAATGTGCTTTTATGGGATTGGTACGAAGAAAATAATGTACAAAAGCAATTTGAACTTGAATATGGTAATGATGGATATTATATAATAAGAAATAAAAATTCTAATAAAGTATTAGATGTGCAAAATGCAGGAATGAAAAATGGATCTAATGTATGGCAATATGAAGAAAATGGATCTGATGCACAAAAATGGATAATACAAAAGAACACAAATGGAAGTTATAGTATAATATCAAAATTAAATGGACTACATTTAGATATACAAAATGGAAATATTATACCTGGAGCAAATGTACAAGTATACGAAGAAAATGATTCTAGTGCACAACAATTTACTTTTATAGAGATTTTAAAACCAGAAAAGACAATTGAAGACGGAACATATAGAATAGCAATGTTTAGTAACCAAAACATTGGTATAGATATAGATGGTGGCTCACAAGAGAATGGAGCTAATGTACTATTATGGGAATGGTATGAAGAAAATAATGTACAAAAGCAATTTGATTTAGAATACGATGGTAATGGATATTATATAATAAGAAATAAAAATTCTAATAAAGTATTAGATGTGCAAAACGGAGGTACATCTAATGGAACTAATGTATGGCAATATGAAGAAAATGGATCAGATGCACAAAAATGGTTAATACAAAAAAATTCAAATGGAAGCTATAGCATAATATCAAAATCAAATGGATTATATTTAGATATACAAAATGGAAACATAGCTAATGGAGGAAATGTTCAAGTATATGAAGGCAATGGGTCAGTTGCTCAACAATTTTATTTTATAAAAATTACAAAGCCACTAGAGACATTAGAAGATGGAACATATAGAATCGCGATGTTTAGTAATCAAAATATAGGATTAGATATAAATGGTGGTTCAAAAGATAATGGAGCAAACGTACTATTATGGGAATGGTATGAAGAAAATAATATCCAGAAAAAATTTAATATAAAATATGATGAAACAGATGGTTATTATACAATAACAAATGTAAATTCAGGAAAACTTTTAGATACAGAAAATGGCGGAAATACAAATGGTACAAATGTGTGGCAATATGAAGAAAATGGCACTTCCTCACAAAAATGGAAGATAATAAAGAATAATAACGGAAGTTATAGCATAATATCTAAATATAGTGGATTATATTTGGATATATCAAATGGGAATATTGCAAATGGAGGAAATGTTCAAGTATATGAAGGAAATAATTCTGTAGCACAACAATTTATGTTTATAAAACTTGATAATCAAATAGAAAAAACTGTAGAAGATGGAATATATGAGATAACATCTTCATTAGATTCTAGTAAAGCTTTTGATATGACTGATAATTCTACTAGTGATGGTACACAATTACAGCTATGGGATTCAGATGGATTTATTCAACAAAGATATAAAATAACTTATAACACAAGTTATTATACAATTACTGCAATGAATTCTAATAAAGTATTAGCAATAAATGATAATAATCAAGTTATTCAGAAAACAGCTAGCGGAGATATTAAAGAAAAATGGAGTATAAAATCTTTTGATAATAATAAATATACTTTTGTTTCATTATCAAATGATTATTGTATAGATATACCTTCAGCAAATGCAAGTAATGGTGTTAAGTTACAAGTATATGAGGAAAATAATTCTGATGCACAAAAATTTTATTTAACCAATAGAACTCCAATGCAAGGAAAACAAACAATAAAAGATGGAATATATAAGATAGGAACTGCCATAAATTCTTCACAAGTCTTTGACATTACGGATGGATCGTTAGATAATGGAAAACAAATTCAGCTATGGGGAAGTTGGGAAGCGACACAACAGAATTTTGAGATAACATATAATGGAGATGGTTATTACACCATAAAATCCAAATTATCTAATAAGGTGTTAGCTGTTGATAATGCAAATGTAAAAAATGGAACTAAAATAATTCAACAAGACGAACAGGGAACCGATCAAGAAAAATGGATAATAAAAGATGAGGGAAATAATAATTATAGTATAATCTCAAAATGTAATAATTATTATATAGATGTACCTTCTGCAAATTGTTCTGATGGAATAAAAATACAAATGTATGAAAATAATGTAACAAACTCACAAAGATTTCAATTTATTCAAATAGGAACAGAAAGAACAATAGAAGATGGAACTTATAGGATATCTTTATTTAATAATGAAAATTTAGGTCTAGATATAGAGAGCAGTTCAAGAAGAAACTGTGCAAACGTTTTAATTTGGGAATGGTTTGATAATAATATTCAAAAAGAATTTAATTTGCAATATATAGAAGCAGATGGCTGTTATATAATAACAAACGTAAATTCAGGTAAAGTTCTAGATGCAGAAAATGGAGGAACAACTAACTATACAAATGTATGGCAATATGAATACAATGGTTCTGCAGCACAAAAATGGTTTATAATAAAGGATGCAAATGGAAGTTATTCAATTCATTCAAAAGCAAGTGGACTATGTTTAGATGTTGAAAATGGTAATTTGGCTAATGGTTCTAATGTAAGGTTATACGAAAGTAATAATTCTGCAGCGCAAGAATTCAAGTTTATTAAACAAAAATCAAAAGCTACAAAATATATGGAAGATGGCTTATATAAAATAGTAACAAAAATAAATCAAGATATTGGTTTTGATATTGCAGATGGAAGTATTGAAAACGGGGCTAATTTGCAATTATGGAAATATCATGGAGTTAATCAAGAAAAATTCATACTAAGTTATGAAGATGGATATTATACAATAGTTGCTTCTCATTCAAATAAAGTACTAGAATTAAAATCTAATAGTAAAATTGAACAGAACGAAAAGAATTCAGGTAATAATATGCAAAAATGGATTTTAATTCCAGATGGTAGTGGTGCTTATAATATAGTTTCTAAGGCTAATGGTTTATATATGGATGTAGAAAATGGAAATATTAATGAAGGAATTAGTGTAAGAGGATATCAAGGAAATGGTACACAAGCACAATTATTTGTATTTGGAAATTGTGGAATAAATATTGATACAAATAAGTATCCAGGAATACAAGAAAGAGTAAATGAATTAGTAATAAACCATCCTAATTGGCAATTTGAAGTTTTATACACAGGAATTGATTTTTATACAGCCGTTCAAGGAGAATATGAGTATGATAACAGAAAAGCTAATTTGGTAGATACAAATGTATATAAAGGAGATTGGATAGCACCTAACCCATATGTAAGTGGAAATTGGGCATCAGCTTCATATAATGGAATAGCATATTTCATGGATTCTAGAAATTTTTTAAACGATGTAGATGCTTTCCAATTTGTAGATTTAGCAGACTATTATAACAGTGGTGCTACAATAGACTCAATACAATATCAAGTAAATGGAACATTTTTAAATAATTTTGCGGAAGATGTTAGAATATCATGTGAACATCAAAATGTTAATCCTTATTATATAATTGCAAGATTATTCCAAGAACAGGGAAGAAATGGTTCTATTACAATTTATATGGATGGTGGAGATGGAAAAACATATTTTAATCCATTTAATATAGGTGCACAAGTAGGAAATGATTTTGCAACAGCATTAGCAAAAGCAAAAGAACAAGGCTGGGATAGTATGCAAAAAGGTATAGAAGGTGGAATTACTTTTGTAAAACAAAATTATTTAGATGCTAAGCAGAATACATTATATCTAAATAAATTTGATGTAAATCCAAATAGTCCAGGAGGATTTTATACTCATCAATATATGCAAAACTTATCAGCAGCATATAGTGAAGCACGTACGTTTAGAGGTGCATATGCAGATACAGGAACTTTAGATAATACAATTAAATTTATTATACCAGTATACGAAAATATGCCAGAATCACCAGCAGCAAAACCAACTGGAAGTGGTAGTTCTACAGATCCTAGTTTTCCTGCAATTTCAGATCAAGGACCAAAGAATGTTCAAGTTTTTGATATACAAACTACACTAAAGGTTAGAAGTGGACCAGGTCAAGAATATGCAGAAATAGAAAAATTACAAAATGGAACAATACTTCTTTCGATAGAAAGATATGTTAATGGATGGCAAAAAGTAATAACACCTTCTGGAACAGTTGGATATTGTTCTGGAGAATATTTGCAATTTATAAATGATGTTACAAATTGCAATGAAAGAGTGGCTATATCTACTACAGGAAGTGTTAATATTAGAATTGGACCAGGTCAAGGTTATACCAGTTTGGGAACTTTTAGAGATGGAACTACAGGAACTAGAATATTGAAAGATGTTTATTTTGCTGATGGATATACGTGGGACTTGATAATTTTAGATGATGGAACAAAAGGATTTGTTGCTTCAAAATATCTAAGAATAATTTAGAAAGGAGAATGTTAAATTAATATTATAATTAATTTAACATTCTTAACTATTACTTGAAGGGGAGAAAGTATGAAATTAAAAATTAGTTTATTTTTTATTACCTTAATATGTATAGTTTCTATTGTAAGCTTATCGTTTGCAGAAACACCTAGGCTTGTAGATATACCCGTACCACCTAATAGTGCAGGTTATGCTGATTTTACAGAAGAAGATGCAGCTGAGATAGAAAAAAAATATGAAGAAAGCAAGAACAACACAGTAACAGCAGAGTACTATGTAGGAAAATCAAGTGACAATTATTTGAAATCTTTAAGTATAGAAGGATATGAGTTATATCCAAAATTTAGCAGACAAAATGAAACATATACTATATATGTAAAAGATGATAATGTTAATACTTTTAATGTTTTAGCAGAAGCAGATAATGAAAATGCAAAAATTGAAGGAATAGGAAATGTAAGTGTTTCACAAGAAGAAAGAATAATTAATATAAAAGTTACTGCAGAAAATGGAGATTTAAAAGTTTATACTATAAATATAGAAAATGAAGCTGATAAACCTAAAAAAATAAATATATATATGATTGTAATATTTATTGTAATATTAATAGGAGTAATGCTTTTTATTATTAGAAAAAATAAAAAGAAATAAAAAATATACAAAGCGACAATTTTGTTGCTTTGTATATTTTTTTTGTTGTAAAAGAATAGGAATAATGTTAAGATAAAAAATAGATATGCAAATGGAGGGGTAATTTATATGAAAAAAATTTATCTAAAGCTAATTATTGTAATTAGCATAATCATTTTATCAATATGTAGTTTAGCTTTTGCAGACAATAATACAATAAATGAAATTGAAGACATAAATATGCTCTTTACCGATGAATTAATAAATAATGTGCTAAATGATAATTTACAAGAACCAAAAGAATTATTAGAGAATAATCAAAAAGCAATACCAGATAAAGTACTTCAAGATGGAAAATATAGAATAGCAATGTACAGTAATTTAAATATTGGATTAGACATTAATGCAGGTTTACAAGAAAATGGAGCAAATGTATTGTTATGGGACTGGTATGAAGAGAATAATTTACAAAAACAATTTAATATCCAATATGACGAAACAGATGGGTATTATACAATAACAAATGTTAATTCTGGAAAATTATTAACAGTACAAGATGGGCAAAAAAATATAATACAATATGAAGAATATGGAACTGATGCACAAAAATGGAAGATAATTAAAAACTCAAATGGAAGTTATAGTATTATTTCTAAATTAAATAATTTGTACTTAGATATCCAAAATGGAAATATATCAAATGGAGCAAATGTACAAGTATATGAAGGTAACGGTACAGGTGCACAACAATTTTCTTTTGTAGAAATTATTAAACCTGAAAGAACTATAAAGGATGGAACATATAGAATAGCAATGTTTAGTAATTCAAATATTGGAGTGGATGTTGATGCAGGATCAAAAGAAAATGGGGCAAATGTATTATTATGGGAATGGTATCAAGAAAATAACTTACAAAAACAATTTAATATTAATTATGATGAAGTGGATGGATATTATACAATAGCAAATACTAATTCTGGAAAATTATTAACAGTACAAGATAGTGGAACAATTAATGGGACTAATGTGTGGCAATATGAAGCCAATGGAACAAATTCACAAAAGTGGCAGATTGTAAAAAATCCTAACGGGAGTTATAGTATTATTTCTAAATTAAAGCATTTGTGTTTAGATGTACAAAGTGGGAATATATCAAATGGAGCAAATGTACAAGTATATGAAAGTAATGGCTCAAATGCACAGCAATTTAAAATTATAGAAATAATTAAACCAAAAAAGACTATTGAAGAAGGGACATATAGAATAGCAACGTTTAGCAATCCAAACATAGGTATAGACATTGATGCGGGATTAAAAAATAACGGAGCAAATGTGTTGTTGTGGGACTGGTATGAAGAAAATAATACTCAAAAGAAATTTAATTTTAGATATGATGAAACAGATGGTTATTATACAATAACAAATGTAAATTCAGGAAAATTATTAGATGTTCAGAATGGAGGAATGTCTAATGGAACTAATGTATGGCAATATGAGGAAAACAGGACAAGTTCACAAAAATGGCAGATTGTAAAAAACTCAAATGGAAGTTATAGTTTTATATCAAAATTAAACGGATTGTACTTAGATATACAAAATGGAAATATATCAAATGGTGGAAATGTACAAACATATGAAGGTAATGATTCTACAGCACAGCAATTTACTTTGATAAAATTAAATGATCAAATAGAAAAGCCACTAGAAACAGGATTTTATGAAATTGCTTCTGTAATTGATAGAAATAAAATATTTGAAGTAACAGATAGCTCTACAGAAGATAATATACCAATACAATTATGGGATTTGGATGGAAATATTCAACAAAAATTTAAAATAACATACAATAATACATATTATACAATAACTTCTGTACATTCAAATAAAGTGTTAGCAATAAGTGATGAAAATCAATTAATACAAAAAACAGAAGATAGCGATATTACAGAAAAATGGCAAATTAAGCTATATGGAAACGATAAATATGCTTTTGTTTCACTAGCAAATAATTATTATATAGATATTCCATCTGCGAATGTAAGCAATGGAGCAAAATTACAAGTATATGAGAGTAATAATTCAGATGCTCAGAGATTTTATCTGACAGATAGAAATCCTATACAAGGAACACAATCTATAGAAGATGGAATTTATAGAATAATTACACCTATAGATAATATGAAAGCTTTTGATGTAACAGATGGGCTAAGTACTGATGGTACAAAAATCCAACTTTGGGATAATGATGAATTTATTCAACAAAAATTTGAATTTATTTATGTAGGTGATGGATATTATAAGATAAAATCTCAATTATCTGGGAAAGTTTTAACTGTGGAAAGCAAAGCACCAAACCTATATAGTACAATTACACAAGAACAAGATAATGATTTAGAAACTCAAAAGTGGATTATTAATGATTTAGGAAATGGTTTATATAATATAATTTCAAAATGTGAAAATCTTTATATTACAACTCAAGATACGCCACAAAACGGAGAAAAAATACAAGTACAAAGATACAAAAATTCAAATTCACAATCTTTTATATTAATAAATGAAACACCAAAAAATAATATAAGTATTATTCAGGATGGAATCTATCAAATAAAAATGAAAAATAATATTAATTCTTTTGATATTAATGGTGCAAGTTATGACAATTATGCAAATTTACAAATATGGACATGTGATAATTCTCCGCAAAAGAAATTTCGCATAACTAGAATAGGAGATACAAATTATTATAAAATTGTTGCAACACATTCTGCTAAAGCTTTAGATGTACAAAATGGAGGAATAAACATTGGAACAAAAGTAGATCAATATGATCAAATTGATACAGATAATCAATTTTGGTATTTTAAAGATTGTGGAAATGGTTATTATAGTATAATTTCAAAAGCAAATGGATTATACTTAGATATTGCCGGTGGGGCAATAGAAAATTGCGGAGCAAATGTACAACTATACTATTCAAACAATTCAGATGCTCAACAATTTAAATTAGAACATATTAATATAGTTGAAAGTGGTACTTATGAAATAGAGACAAAATTAAATTCAAATATGGTGGTAGATGTAGCTGGTGGTTCATATGATAACGGAGCAAATATTCAAATATGGACTGCTGATAATGTAAATCAACAGAAATTTATTTTAGAACCACAATCAGATGACGTCTATGTGATAAAAGCAAAACATTCTAATAAAGTTTTAACTGTTGACTTGTCAAGTAATAATGTTTGCCAAATGGACTATACAGGAGCAAGCAATCAACAGTGGAAAATTCAAGAAGCAGGATATGGATTTTATAATTTAATTTCTTTAGCTAATAATTTATATTTATATGTGAATAATCAAAATGCACAAAATGGCCAAAATATACAAGTATATAGTGATAATGGATCTGATGCACAACAATTCAGATTTATTACAGGTTATAGAAAATTTTATGAGGAAGGAACATATGGAACATCAGGTAAGAGGCAATCAGCTCAAGGAGGATATGATTTAACATATTTTAAGATAGGTAAAGGAAGTAAGCATTTATTTACAACATTTTCAATTCATGGCTTTGAAGATTCATATTGGAAAGATGGCTCAGAATTAACGTATATGGCAAATCAATTTAAAGATTATTTATACAATAATCTTTCAGAAGATTTAATTAATGAATGGACAATTTATATTTTTCCAACGTTAAATCCTGATGGACAATATGATGGTTGGACTAACAATGGACCAGGACGTACAACAGTTTATAGTTATGCGCCAAATAATCAAGGGATAGATATGAATAGAGGATTTAGTGTTGGATTTCAAAGAATGACATCAGCTAGAAATTATACTGGAACTGCGGCATTCCAAGCTCCAGAAGCAGTTCAATTACGTGACTTTATTTTAGCACATCAAGGATCAAGTAATGTTTTAATAGATGTTCATGGATGGTTGAATGAAACAATAGGTGATGATGGAATTGGTTCGTACTATAGAAGTGAATTTGGAATTTCTAAACATATAGGAACATATGGAAATGGATATTTAGTAAATTGGGCAAGAAGCATACCTAATACACGTTCAATGCTATTAGAACTTCCTAATGTAACAAGTCATGATCAAGTAGTAAATTGGGATTATGCAGGTAAATTTAATAGATCAACAATGAGGTTATTAAATGATTTTTAGAGGAGAATTAATATATGAAGAAAAATATTTTAATATTTTTATTACTAGCAATTGTTGTGGTAATAGTAATAGGTTTAATTTCTAATAATAAAAAAGAAAATAGTGATCAAAATATTTTACAAAATGAAATTAAAAGTGATGAATTTATGAATAGAATAGTATCTACAGACTCTAATGAGATAAATGCAATAAAAAATGAAATAAATGCAACAGGCCAAACTGACATTTATCAAATAGAAGAAGAATATGATGGTAGAAAAATAATTCAGGTAAAACCAGATGTTCAATATCAAGTTGCTTTAGCAGGAATAATAAAAAATGGTATTCCTGCTGAAGATGAAATTAATACAATATTGGAACAAGCACCAAACAGTAGTGGTATGTGGATTTCTGAAAGCTCAAGAGAAAAATTCATGGAATTGTTAAACAGTAATAATATAGTAGATTTTGAAATAACAAATGAAGGATATTTAAAATGTAATAAACAGGAGAATTTAACTGAACAGGAAGAAAAATTAAAAGATATGGCTGAATCAGATAAACTATATGTAATTGATGTGTCAGGAAAAACATATCAAAGAGATTATATAAGTGGAGAAGTTATAGAATATCCTTTTGAGGAGATGGATCCATATCAAGTACTAGAACCTTACGAGATAGAGAATTCAATAATTTTAGGAGTTACTTCTAATAAAGAAAATAGATTAAGTAATAAAGAAATATTAGATGCAATTATAGCATATGTGTAATAAACTAATAAGATAAATAATAGTTTACTTAGATTGTTATTTATCTTCTTTTATGGAGGAAAAATGGATAAAATAAAAAATATATGTGAGAAAAATAAATATACTATGTGTATATTTATAGGTATGCTGATTTTTACTACTGTTATATGTACTAATTTTATAAAAACACATTTTGCGTTGGATACATATTGTGTTTATTCATATGATAGTCAAGAATTAATTTCACATTTCTTACTTTCTAATAGGATAGTTAGTGCTTTAGCAAGATGGATATTTGATGTATTAAGAATTCCTCTATTGGTAAATATGAAAATATTATCAATAATAGGTATATTATTTTTAGCTACTGCTTGGTTTATATTATATAAATTTATAATAAGGATATCTAATAAGCAAAATAATATTTTTTATAATATTTTAATAATAGGTATATCTTTTATAATAATATATAATTTTTGTTCAGTAGAATGTTTGGCATTTTGGGAATCAGGAATAATATGTTTTGGAATTTTATGTACCGTTATAGCTGCATGCTTATTTAATTCAAATATTAAATATAACAAGCTAATAACATTTATATTTTTATTATTAGCAAGCATTTGTTATCAAGGAGCAATCACTTTATTCATTCCTTTAGCTTTAGTATTTTTAGCATATAAAAATAAAGAAATTAATAAAGAAAATATAAAAAGAATTGTTGTAGAGAGTATTAAAGTAGGAATTATATATATTATTGTTATGGTTATTAATCTTGTAGCAACTAAAATTTTTAGTACGGTATTTAATTATGAATTTAGAAAAATTGGGGCTTTGTCGATTGCAGAAATATTGCATACAATAGCAAGACTAGGCACAGATATGGTTATAAAAACATTTGGAATATTGCCTAAATTTATATATGTACTTATAATTAGCATTATTAGTGTAATAATTTTATTATATATTTTTAGAAAGAAGAAATCGAAGTTTTATATTTTAGAATATATTATTTTGATAGCAAGTTGCATACTAATTCCAATATTACCAATGCTGGCTACTCCAATAGAAAGTCAATATATGGAATCCAGAATGGCAATTTCATTTGGTGCAAGTATTGGTATAGCATTATTATTTTTTATTTTAGTTTTGGAAGTCTATAAATTTAAGTGTTATAAAATTTGTTCAATAATTATTATTTGTGGAATGATAATGTTAAATTCAATGTATTATATAATTGCATCTTCAGAAATGATTGCAACAAATTATTTAGATAGAAATATTGCTCAGGAAATAAATAATGAAATAAACAAATATGAGACAAAAACAGGAATTCATATAGAAAATATAGGTCTAACATTTGATAAAAATATAACGGTTAATTATGATGGACAACGATGGCTTGGTGCAATTAATACAAGAAGTATGGCTACAGAATGGGCTGCTATAGAAACAATAGAACTATATAGTGGGAAATATTATAATCAAGTAGAAGTTCCAACTAAATACCAAGAGGAATTTGCACAAAAAGATTGGAATTACTTTGACAAAGAACAATTAATTTTTGAGGAAAATAATTTGTATATATGTATGTATTAAAAATACATTAGTTTTTTATTTAAAATTCTAGCTGTACCTTGTAAAAAAATACTGATAATGATAATATAAAAGCAAATTAATAATAATGGAGGAACAAATTATGGAAAATATTAAAATTTTCGCTTGTAGCAAATATGCAGAACCATTTACAAAAGAAATCTGTGAGTATTTAGATATTCCAATGGGAAAAATAAATACAATGAAATTTAAAAATGATAATAATTTTGTACAAATACTAGAGACTGTAAGGGAACATGATGTGTATTTAGTACAAAGTAATGTACCACCAGTAAATGAGAGAATAATGGAATTATTAATAACAATTGATGCAGTAAAAAGGGCATCTGCAGGTAAAATAAATGTAGTTTTACCTTATTATATATATTCTCGTTCAGACAAAAAAGACCAGCCAAGAGTACCAATAACAGCAAAATTAATAGCAGAGTTATTAGAGGCTGCTGGAGCAACTAGAGTAATTACTTGCGACCTACATAACCCAGCTATACAAGCATATTTTAATAATATAAATTGTGATCGCCTTTCTGCAGAAGGGATTTTAGAGGATTATTTTATGAGTAAAAAATTAGATAATATGGTTATTGTTGCAACAGATGCAGGAAGTTCAAAAAAAGCATATAAATATTCAGAATTTTTTAATTGTCCAATTGCAATGTTAGATAAAAGAAGAGATGGAAATAATGATAAGGCGATAGGAACTACGATTATAGGTGATGTAAAAGGTAAAAATGCAATTATATTTGATGACGAAATAGATACAGCAGGTTCAATGATGGAAACAGTAAGGGTATTAAAGGAATATGGGGCAGAAGCTATTTATGCAGGATGTACACATGGAGTACTTTCTGGACCAGCAATAGAGAGAATTCAAAATTCACCAATAAAAGAATTGGTTATAACTAATACAATTCCATTATCAGAAGAAAAACAAATACTACAAATAAAAGTTGTTTCTATAGCACCACTATTTGCAGAAACAATTAAACGTTTAAATGAGAGAAAACCATTAGGTGAATTATTAAAAAGAAAAAATTAACAAGTCACATTCTTTTAGTATATTAATTTGAGAAAGTTTAAATAGTTCAACCATAAAATATGGTTGAACTATTTAAACTGCGTAATAAGGGGAGAGAAAAAATAGTAATGGAAAAAATAAGAAGGCTAATAATTATATTGATTCTATTAATAATTGCAGTAATATCTACATTTTCTTATGCTGAAGAAGAAACTAATACTATTACAAATAGTATAGATAAAAACTTTATCGAAAACCAAAATAATAATATTTATGAAGATAATGAAGAGATAAAAAATGAAATTTTAAATAATAAAAATAATATAATTTACGAAAATATTTTATCTAATAATATAATAAAAGATGAAAGTAATTTAGAATTAGAGAAAATAAATTCTGAAAAAGCTCCAAATATAGGTACAAAAACAATAGAAGATGGAATTTATGAAATACATTCATGTATAGATGATAATAAATTATTAGATGTAAAAGAACAAAGTTTTAATTCGGGAGCTAATATATATATATATCAAAGAAGCAATGTACCAAATCAAAAATTTGAGTTTATATATAATAAAGAGGATGGAACATATACAATAATATCTGTAAATTCAGGAAAAGCAATAGATATACAAAATGGGGGAACTTCAAACGGAACTAATGTATGGCAATATGATTTAAATGGAACTGATGCTCAAAAATGGATTGCAATACAGAATAGTGATGGAACATATAGTTTTATGTCTAAACTAAAAGAAAACTTATATTTAGACATATGTGGAGGATGTTTTAATAATTGTACAAATGTACAAGTTTATGAAGGAAACGGTAGTAATGCGCAAAAATTTAGATTGGTTTTACAATATGAATTGAATAAAGAAAATAATATAAAAGACGATACATATAATATTTTGGCTTTCGAAAGCCAAAATATTGGTATAGATATTACTAGTTGTAGTCCAGATGCAACAGCTAATGTTCAATTATGGACAATAGATAATAACCCAGCACAAAAATTTAAACTAACATATAACAAAGAAGATAATACATATACAATTATGGCTGTTAATTCTGGAAAAGTCTTAGATGTTTCAAATGCAGGAATGACTAATTATGCGAATGTATGGCAATATGATTTAAATGGAACAGATGCTCAAAAATGGTACATAGTAAAAAATAATGATGATTCATATAGTTTTATATCTAAATTAAATGGGTTAGCACTAGATATAAGTGGTGCTTCATTTAAGAATGGGACGAATGTACAAGTTTATGAATATAATAATTCGAGTGCACAAAAATTTATTTTAAAAAATGCATATCCTATGAAAGGTGAAAGAAGTATTGAAGATGGTGTTTATGAGTTAAGTGCAAAAGGGAATATCTTACAAAGCCTAGATATAGTAAATGGTAGTACAGAAGAAAATGCGGAAATACAATTATGGACAAGTAATTTTACAAACGCACAAAAATTTATTGTAAAATATGTAGGAAATGGATATTATAAAATAATATCTAAGATTTCTGGAAAAGCTTTAACTGTGGAAAGTTCAAATCCAAGTGTAGGGAGTAAAATTATTCAAAAAACAGATGAAAATTTAGATACTCAAAAATGGATAATAAAAGAAACGGATGTTAATACTTACTATATATATTCTAAATGTGGTAATTTATGTATTGACGTTCCAAGTGGAAATACATCTAGTGGTAATAAACTACAGTTATGGGGAGAAAACGGAACAAATAGCCAAAGATTTATATTTGTAAAAAGAGAAATAACAGGAAAAAAGACCATAAATGATGGAATATATAAAATAAATTTGAAAAATAATAAAGTTTTTGATATAGATGGTGGAAAATTTAATGCGTGTGCTAATTTACAAACATGGGCTAATGCTAATGTTCAACAACAAAAATTTAGAGTAAAGTATAATAATGATGGAACATATACTATAACAGCAATTCATTCTGCAAAAGCATTAGATGTGCAAAATGGTGGAACAGCTTTATATACAAATATATGGCAATATGATGTTAATGGAACAGACAATCAAAAATGGGTAATAGAAGATATTGGAAATGGTTATTATAATATAATATCAAAGGCAAATGGTTTATATATTGATATTAGTGGAGGATTAAGTAATAATGACTGTACAAATATTCAATTATATTATAATAATGGTACTGATGCACAGCAATTTAAATTTATGCCAATAAATATAATTGATGAAGATAGTTATCAGATACAATCAACGATAAACCCTAGAAAAGTATTAGATGTTTCCAATGGTTCGCAAGAGAATTATGCAAATATTCAATTATGGGATTATTCTAGAGTACCTCAACAAAGTTTTAAATTTCAAGCACTTTCAAATGAAGAATATATTATTATTGCAGATCATTCCAATAAAGCATTAAATGTACAAAATGACGGAAACGAACCGGGCACTAATGTATGTCAATGTGAAAAAAACGGAAAGGAAAACCAAGAATGGATAATACAAGAGGCCGGAAACGATACATATTATATAATTTCATCTGCAAATGGATTATGTTTAGATGCGGAAAGTGGTCAAGCAAATAATGGAACAAATATACAAGTTTATACAAAAAATTATACTAGTGCACAAAAATTTAGAATAACTCATAATAATAAATTAGTAATTGTCTTAAATGCAGGTCATGGCGGATATGAGACTGGTTGCGCTAATAATTGGAAAGGCTTAGTAGAAAAAAATATAACACTTCAAATTGCTAGATATATAAGAGACGATTTATCTGGAATTCCAGATGTAACTGTGATATTAGCACGTGATGGTGATTATCAAATGAATTTAGAAGATAGAGCAATGATTGCACGAAATAACAATGCAAATTTATATGTAAGTCTTCACATAAATGATGAAGCATCTCATTCTGCAAGTGGTTCACAAATGTATGTGCCTTTTTATGAAGGACAAAGACATTATAATAGCGAAATGACAAAATTAGCTGAGCTAATTCAAGAAGAATTATCATATGTTGGAATTGGTAGAAATATTTCTGGAGGCATTACAAAACGAAATATAGACCAAATTCCAAAATATCAATATTTACTAAATGGACAAGTTGTTCAAGCAGATTATTATGCAGATATTAGACATGCTATGAAAGGTGATACATTAGATTATGGACCAGATTTAAACACAGAAACTGGTGTTCCTGCTATACTTGTAGAACATTGCTTTATGAATAGTTCAGATTCAAATTTATTAGATTCAGATGAAGATTTAAGAAGGGTTGCACAAGCAGATGCAAATGCAATAAAGAGGTATTTTGGATTATAAAATAAAGGTTGAATAATAAGTATTAAAATGATATTATATGAAAAAATAAATTCATAAAAACATAGATTGGAGAGTATTATGAAAAAAGTTTCAGTTATAATACCAATGTATTATGAGGAAGAAGTTGCAGAAGAATGTTATAAAAGACTAAAGAGAGTATTAGAAAGCATTAATAATTACAATTATGAACTAATTTTTATAAATGATGGAAGCAAAGATAAAACTCTAAGTATATTAATAGATATAGCAAATGAAGATAAAAATGTAAAGATAATTTCTTTTTCTAGAAATTTTGGACATCAATGTGCTGTAACTGCTGGGCTTCAATATGTTACAGGAGATGCCATAGTAATAATTGATGCGGACTTGCAAGATCCGCCAGAACTTATACCTGATATGTTAAAACTTTGGGAAGATGGAAACGAAGTAATATATGGAAAAAGAAAATCTAGAAAAGGAGAATCAAAATTTAAATTATTAACTGCTTCAATGTTTTATAAAACATTAAACGCGTTATCAGATGTAGAAATTCCAAGAGATACAGGAGACTTTAGATTAGTTGATAGAAAAGTTATAGATGTTATAAATGCTTTACCCGAGCATAATAAGTTTTTAAGAGGACTATTTAGTTGGGTAGGATTTAAGCAAACACCTTTCGAATATGAAAGAAAAGAAAGGTTTGCAGGTAAAACAAAATATCCGTTAAAGAAAATGTTAAAATTAGCTAAGGATGGAATATTTAGTTTTTCAATTAAACCTTTAAAAATTGTAGGAACAATGGGGACTATTTCTATAGCTATATCATTAATAATTCTAATATATGCAATTCTTTCATATATATTTGATTGGAACAATTTAACAGCGGGGTGGACATCTTTAATGGTAACAATGACATTTTTAAGTGGTATGATACTTATATCTTTATGGATGATAGGAGAGTATATAGGAAGAATTTATGATGAAACAAAGAGAAGACCACAATATATAATAGAAAGGACTTTTAACATTGGAGAAGACAATAAAGAAAAATAGAGATTCTAATATAGAATTATTAAGAATTATAGCAATGTGTTTAATCATATTTCATCATATGGCTTTAAATACAGGTATAGTGGATGGATATACTGTAGATGGAAATATGATTTTTGGAATAATAGGTGGTATTGGTGGAAAAATTGGAGTTGTTATATTTTTACTTATTACTGGCTATTTTAGTATAAATAAAAACTTTAGTTTTAAAAAAGTATTTATTTTATGGTTACAAATTTTTTGTTACTCCGTAGGTTTTATGTTAGTATTTAGACTTACAGGAATAGAAAAATGGAGTAAAGTTGATACGATAAAAACTTTTTTTCCATTAGCATATAATCAATATTGGTTTATAACAGTATATTTATATATACTCCTATTAGCACCATTTATAAATAAGTTTTTGAATAGTTTAAGTAAAGAAAATTATAATAAACTATTAGCTATTCTAACAATTATTTTTGCAGTAATTCCAACTATATTTTATTCAAATGGTTTGATTGGAAGTACTCAAACTCCAATTGGAATTTTATTATTTATATATGTATATATTATTGGTGCATATATTAGACTATATGGAATAAAATTCTTTGAAAATAAAAAGCTAAGAAATATAATTTTAATTTGTTTAGGATATATGATAGTATTTGCAATTGTTTTAATTGGAAAAAAACTGGAACAAAAAAATATTTTTTGGTCAAATCTTTTTGCATATTATAGGGAGATGAATTCAATATTCATTTTAATACCTTCAATTGCTTTATTTTATATCTTTAAAGAATGGAAGCTTAGATGTAATAAAGTTATAAATTATTTTGCTAGTATAAGTTTTGCAGTCTATTTATTTCATGAAAATAATTTTATGAGATATAGATTATGGCATAATATATTTGGAATGGAATTTATAAAAAACATACCTGGGGGGAGTATTTTCGACATTGATAATTGCAACAATTAGTTTTTATTTAATAACTGCAATAATAGAATTTTTAAGAAAAAATATAATAGAGAGAAATGTACTTAAATTAAAACCATTAAATCGTTTATTTAATAGAGTAGACAATTTCATGAATTTGAATTAAATAGGGGGAATTGCAATGTGTAATGTATCTGTTATTACAATTTTTAAAAGAAGACACAAGAAAGTAAAGGAATGTTTAAATAGTTTAATTAATCAGACATTATCAAACACAGAAATAATTTGTATTTATAAAGAAGAAAATTCTGATATAGATAGATTTGTAAAAGAAACTCAAGAAAAATATAAACATATAAAAATTATATATAAAACAAAGGCTCAAGATGTAACAGCTAAAAATAAAGCATTAGAAGAAGCACAAGGAAAATATATTATAGTGATGAATGGTGATATGTGTCTAGAAAAAACAGCTTTAGAAAAACTATATAATGCACAGGAAAAAAATGGTACAGATATTGCAATTTGTGGTTTTAATATAATAGATATAAATACAAATCAATTAATTCATGAAGGACTTAATAATAAATTTAAAGAAGTAGAAGAGGTAAATGGAAAAAATGAAAATTTTGCATATTTAAATCTAGATGGTGGAAATAAATTAATAAAAAAAGAAATTGCAAAAGATATTGGATTCCAGAATTATGATGAATGTCAAGATGAAATATTTATATTAAGTTGTTATTCTAAGGCTAATAAGCTTTCATTTATAAATGAACAGTTATATTATAAATATGAAGATAATTCTAATAAAAATTTGAAAAATCAAATTCAAATTAAAGATCTAAAAGATGGTCTTGTAGAAGTTAAAAAATTATATAAAGATGCTGGTAAATACGAAAAAATGAAAAATATGTTAACATTTATAGCTTTTACAAGAATTGGAATGAGAGCCTTACTAGAATTAAATATAAATAAAAATGGAGAATTAAAAGATAATATAAGAGATATAATGAATTATCTAGATATAAACTTCTTTGAATGGAGAAAAAATCCATTTTTAAAATTAAAAAATGTGCCTAGAAAAAAATATTGGATTGCTTATAATTTGTATAAATATGGGTTCCAACAACTATTTATAAAAATATATAGTAAACCAATAGAAAAGGGAAATAAGTTGTTAATAATGTAATTCCGGTTCGAAACGTTCGGGATTAGGGGACGTTCCTCGAACTCCTTTTTTAGTAAATTATATTAAAAAGCTATCAAATTGATTTGGTGGCTTTTTAAATTACATGCTCAAAATTTATATTTATTTAAAATAAATTTATAGTTTAACAGATGCTAAAAAAGCTAGTTATGTACAAAGTATAAATTTTATGGTACAATGTATTATGTAACTCGATATAGTGATGATAAAAGATCAAACACGGAGGAAATGCTATGAGAAAAGGTTTAGCAACAGTTGTAACTTGTGGTCTGGTTATTGGAAGCAGTTTTTTTTGCTCAACGATGAGTGTAGAGGCTGCATCTGCAGTATCAATAAGAACTGCTAATGGAAACTACTCGACTATGGGATTCGGTGGAAGCTTCCAAGAGATGGGAGCGAAAGTCCGGGAACACTTAACAGAAGGGCACGATAATCCAATTTGGTTTATTGCAAGTGAGAAATGTCACTCAGAGGCAGAATATTACTTTTCCACTGACAAAGAAAAGGAAGATTTGTCATGGGAGTATGATTGGGTCAAGTCTGATAGCGATACAGATTTCGTCCAGGTCGGAACCTATATGGATAATCGACTTCGGTCGAATCTGGAAGAAGCTTTTCAAAGTGATCCACAGAAGGCAGCAAAAGACGTGCTGTCATCTGCCGAAGAGGAATTTGCAGTAGAAATTGACTCTGCTCAGCCAATTTATTGGCATACCGAAGATGTTAACTCTGACAAGTTCTTGTTAGAAGTAGCAGTTGGAAAATACGTCATCGAACAGGGAGACTGTTTGAGTGTTCTTGCAGAACGCTTTAACACATCGGTGGAACAGTTGATGGCAGACAACCAGAACATCATAGATCCTGATTTAATTTATACAGGGGATTTTATTGTTGTAAAGTGAATCATCACATAACTGTCTAAAAATAAGGCAGCGGCCCTATAGGAATTAACATCCTATAGGGCTTTTAATATTGGTATATTTATCTTGTAAACAAGACTAAAAAACTTGTATTTTTAGCGTATAAATGATATTATTCTTATTGAATAAATTGATACAAAGATTAAAAATTAAATAGGAGATTATTATGGACGAAGAAAATTTAATTAATCCGGAATTAATAAATGAGGAAGAAAATAGATTAGAAAATTCATTAAGACCTAAAACGCTTTCAGAATACATAGGACAAACAAAAGTAAAAGAAAATATGAAAGTGTATATTGAGGCCGCCAAAAAAAGAGGAGAACCATTAGACCACGTACTTTTATATGGTCCTCCAGGACTTGGTAAAACAACATTATCTAATATAATTTCAAATGAAATGAATTCAAATATAAAAATAACATCAGGACCAGCGATAGAAAAGCCAGGAGATTTAGCTGCATTACTCACAAATTTATCAGAATTTGATGTGTTATTTATAGATGAAATTCATAGACTAAACAAAAGTGTAGAAGAAATTTTATATCCAGCTTTAGAAGATTACACATTAGATATAATTATCGGAAAAGGACCAAGTGCTAGGTCAATAAGATTGGATTTGCCTAAATTTACATTAATAGGTGCAACAACTAAAGCAGGTTCATTAACTACACCATTAAGAGATAGATTTGGAATTGTAGAAAGACTAGAATTGTATGAGCCAGAAGATTTACAAAAAATTGTAAAAAGATCAGCAGGAATTTTGAATGTAGATATAGAGGACACTGCAAGTATGGAAATTGCAAAGAGATCAAGAGGTACGCCAAGAATTGCAAATAGAATTTTAAAAAGAGTAAGAGACTATGCAGCAGTTTTAGGAGATGGAAAAGTAGATTTAAATATGGCTAAAATTGCGTTAAATAAATTGGAAATAGATGATTTGGGCCTTGACCAAACAGATAGAAACATATTGCTAACAATAATACAAAAATATGCAGGAGGTCCAGTTGGTATTGAAACGTTAGCTGCTACAACTGGTGAAGAAATAGAAACTATTGAAGATGTTTATGAACCTTTTCTAATGCAGATAGGCTTTATAGCACGTACACCAAGAGGAAGAATTGCACTTCCTATAGCATATGAACATTTAAACTTAGAGTACAATAAATAATTAATTACCAGAAATTCTAGTTTTACCAAAAAATATCATTAAGCAAAATTAATATTTTAGATTGGAGATAAAGTGAAAGAGAAAACAAAAGCAAAATTAATAGATATTTCCTTTTTTGTAATAATGATGTTGCTATTTGCATCTACAGTACTTATAAGGAATCTAGCTAATTTAGATGAAATATGGAATTTTAATTTTGCAAGGAACATTGCAAATGGTTTAATTCCATACAACGATTTTAACATGTTACAAACACCATTATTATCATTTATACTTCGGAGGCATTTTTAAGTTATTTGGACAAGAACTTTTTGTTATGAGAATTGAATCTACTGTTTTAGGTGCAGGAATAATGCTGGTGTCATTTAAAATATTAAAAGAATTAAAATTAAATATTAAATGGTCAATATTATCGTCAGCTTTATTATTTTTATTTATAAAAGATAATTTTTATATAGATTATAATTATACGATCTTATTTATAATATTAGTGTTAATTTATGCAGAATTAAAATATAAAAAATATAGTACAAGATACAATTTGTTAATCGGTCTGCTTGCAGGCTTAACAATCTTGCTAAAGCAAAGTACAGGAATAATTATATCAGCTATAACAGTGATATATCTATTAGTAGAAAAAAGAGATAAGCAGACGATAAAAGCAATATTATATAGAGTTTGTGGTGTTTTAATTCCTTGTATAATTTTACTAATATATTTACTAGCAACAAGTTCTATGTCAAGTTTTATAGACTATTGTATTTTAGGAATAGGAACATTTAAAAATAGTATATCTTATCTTAAACTACTAAGAGGAGGAGATTTGACAGCCATTTTTGGTATGATAGTTCCATTTACTTTAGTAGTATTACTTGTAATAAATATAATCAATATAAAACGAAAAGCTATAAAAACTAAAGAAAGTAATTTAATATTATTTGTATATGCTGTAGCTGAGTTTACAGTAGTATATCCAATAGCAGACGAGGTACATTTTGTAATAGCTGCATTTCCTGCAATTTTAATCACGTTATATTACATATGTAAAAAAATTCAAGAAATAAAGAATATTAAAGTATCTATATTTATAGAGCATTTTATGAATATAATAACAATATCATTTGTAGGAATATTAATTTTACAAGCAATTAATGATATTTATTTATATACACAAATGGATAAATCAGTATTAAATCATTTTTCAAATATACCAATTTCTTCTACATTACAAGATAGGATAATAGAAGTAGATGCATATATTCAAGATGAAGAAAGAGATGTGTATATATTAGATTCAGAAGCAGCTGTATATATGATACCATTAGATAAATATAATAAAGATTTTGATATGTTTTTAAAAGGGAATTTAGGGTCAGCAAGTGAAGAAGGACAAATAGAAAAAATAAAAAATATGGAAAATGCAGTGATATTAATAAAAAATGATAAAATGGGATTAAACTGGCAAACACCAACAGCAGTAATAGAATATATAAGAAATAATCTAGAAAAGATAGGAACAGTAAGCTTTTTTGATGTTTATGAACTTAGACATTAAAATTAAAAAGGAGGAAAAAATGAAATTATTAATGCATACTTGTTGTGCACCATGTAGTGTGTATTGTATTGATTCATTAAGAAAAGAAGAAATAGAACCAACTGTATATTGGTATAATCCAAATATTCATCCATATATGGAGTATAAAGCAAGAAGAGATTGTTTAAAAGAATATACTAACAACATAAATGTAGAAGCTATTTTCGAAGAGGACTATGGCTTAGATGAATTTTGTAAAAATGTAGTATGTGATTTGCAAAATAGATGTCAAAATTATTGCTATAAAGTTAGATTAGAGCAAACCGCTAAATATGCTAAAGAACATGGTTTTGATACTATTTCTACAACTCTTTTGGTTAGTCCTTATCAGAAACATGATATTCTAAAAATGCAAGGAGAGAAAATTGCAAAAAAATATGGCTTAGATTTTCTATATAGAGATTTTAGAATTGGATTTAGAGAAGGTCAAGCTAAAGCAAGAGAGTTAGGTTTATATATGCAAAAGTATTGTGGATGTGTTTTTTCAGAGGAAGATAGGTACAGCAAAAAAATAGCTAAAGATAAATTAAAATAAAAGGTGAAAGTTATGATTATATTAAATGAGGATAGAAGTACTAATCCAAGAAAGCAATATAAAGCAGATAAGAAAGCGCTTAATTCAGAGATTGAAATACATACAGTATGTTTGAATCGCGCAATTGAAGACTTAAATCGAGTACAAGAAACATATGGTTTTTCGTCTAAAGAATATAATGAAGCTTTTATACAAACAGAAAGATGGAGATATCATATAGAAGAAGAAAATTTGGCTTTAAAGTTTATTAGACCTAATAATCAAAGTGATATAGAATATAGAATTTGTCAGTATAATGAATTTACAGAAAAACTACAGTCAAGTATTTCTAAAAATTTAGATTTAAGATTTCATGGAACACCAATTTATTTTGCAGAACAAATTATAAAAACAAAAACTATAACTTCTACTGCAGATAGATATAATGGTTTTATAAAATCTACAGATCGAAATGGAGAATTTTCAGCATCATCAGTTCAAACATTAGGAGACACGATTAAATTATTTTCAGACATACAAGCATATTATCGTTCATTACCATGTGGATGTATATTTGCATTGTTTCCTAAAGGACCGGAAGATAATGAATTTCCAAACTTGATGAAAACAGTAGACTTTAGCCAGAATCCAGAGCAATTATTTGGAATCTTTACAACTCCAGAAAATATAGAAAGAGTAAGTAAGTGGATGCAAGAGGCTGGCTTAGATGCAAGAAAGGTATATACATTCGAATCTTTTTTAGAACAAGTACAAGAGACATCTAGATTAATAGATGGTGAAGAAATTCAAGTTGGAAATCCAATATATACCGAAACAAATAATTTTGATGTAGAAGAAATGAAGAAATTATCTTATGAAAGACAAACTGGACGTTTAGCACAACTTCAGTTTAAGTTGAAAAATATTTTTTCTAGAAATATAGAAAAAGAGGGGGAAAGAAATGATGGAACAAGTAGAGATTAATAATGCAGCAAAAGAAGTATTGTGCCTTTGTGAATATTTTGACCCCGAAATTAATATGAAAATACCAGAGAACTTTTTACTAAAGTTAAAAGAACTAGCCAGTACATCAAATATTATAGTAAGTATAGACTATAAGAAAAAATTAACTGAACAAAAAATTTCTGAAACAGCAAAAGATATATTAGCATTAATATATTATAGTTATATTGCAGAACCTGAAGAAAAATCAAAAATTAAAGAAACATGGGATAAAAATGATGCTGAACATAAAGCATATATTAAAGAAAAATATGATCCGAAAAGAATTTTTAAGGAACAAGCAAAAGTAGAAGAAAAAAATAATGAAGTTATTGTATACAATCAAAGTTTTATTTCGAAAATTATAGAAAAAATAAAGAGGATATTTAAGCAGAAATAGAGGAAGTAAAAACATGTAGTTGTTAGATTATTTGAATAATATAGATGATGAAATCTAATAGATGGTTACATAAATAATGGATAAAACATACAATATAGAAACTATATACATATACGTATATAGTTTTTTTAAATATAATAGGAGGAGTGAGTTTATGAAAAGTATAAAGATTATAGGGGACACTCCAATGATAAAAATTAATTATGAATTTAATAATAAGAGAAAATACATATATGCTAAACTAGAATATTATAATTTAACAGGAAGTATAAAAGATAGAGTTGCATTTTATATAATAAACAATGCTAAAAAACGAGGAGATTTAAAAGAAAATATACCAATAATAGAAGCAACAAGTGGCAATACGGGAATTTCATTGGCTGCATTAGGAAAGAAATATAAACACAAAGTATATATTTTTATGCCTGATTGGGTAAGTAAAGAAAGAATAAATTTAATGAAGGGATATGGAGCAGAAGTAATACTATATTCAAAAGAAGAAGGTGGATTTATAAGATGTATAGAAGAAGCAAAAAAACTAGCTATTGACAAAAAGGGTTTTTTAGCTAACCAATTTGCAAATAATGATAATTTTTTAGCACATTATGAAACAACAGGAAAAGAAATTATAACTCAAGTTCCAGAAGAGATATATGGTTTTGTGTCTGGTGTTGGAACTGGTGGTACTTTAATGGGAACTGGTAAAAGATTGAAAGAAAAATTTAAAAACTTACAAATAGTAGCAATAGAGCCAGATAAAATGCCTCTAATTACTAGTTTAAAATATCACAAAACTATACAAACTAATGGAACTCATAAAATAGAAGGTATTGGCGATGAATTTGTACCAGATTTAATAGATAAAAATGAAATTGATGATGTTATATTGGTAAATGATGATGATTCAATAAATATGGCTAAAAAATTGGCAAAGGAATTAGGTCTGGGAGTTGGGATTTCTTCCGGAGCGAATTTAATAGGAAGTATATTATTAAATGAAAAAATAGATAAGCCAGTAGTTACTATATTTGCAGATGATAATAAAAAGTATTTATCTACAGATTTGTTTAAAGAATTCAGGCAAAAAGATGAATGGATTTCTACTAAGATAAAATTAATTGATTATAATATTATATAAAAAAAGAAAACCCCGCAGGGGCAATCAAGTAAAATTATTCTAGTAAATTGACTCCGCGGGGAAAAGTGTTTTAATTTACACAGTAATCGGAGAAATTTTGTACGTTCTGCAGCCACAGATTTCGTCGCATTTTGTGACGTTAGCCAGTGCAAACATGCAGTGGCTATCGAAGAAATGAGCATATTTGCCAGGAAAGTGGCTACTTAAATACAAGGATAAGTCTGTATCGATGTGGTATCCTGCAACAAAGTCATAGTCTTCAGATTTTTCTTTGCAAGATGTCATTTTGCAGGTATCAACCTGCAAAGAATCTTGAATTCCTGCCAGTTTTAAAGCGTCGACCAAAATCTCGCTTACCTTGTTTAATGTGTCTTTTGTTTCCCGGTTAAAATCGTTGTGAATTAAAAGTACTTTTTTCATAAAATTACCTCCTTGATGCTAAAAGGGAAATACCCTTTTTTATACTTAAAATGTTTCTTGGTCAACTTTAATTATACCATATTTTGTAAATAAAAACAATATTTTACAAAAATTAGAACTAGAGAACAAAAACAAATTATTTGCTAAAAGTAAAAAAACTTTGTATAATCTATATGCAATATCAAGTAAGGTAAGTGCAGAAAAGAATACTATATAAAACAGATAAATAGGAAAACTTGGAGGAAAAAATGGCACTATTAGAAGTAGAAAATTTAACACATTCATTTGGTGACAAGTTATTATATAAAGACTCTTATTTTGAGCTATATAAAGGTGAACACATGGGGATTGTAGGTCAAAATGGATCAGGAAAAAGTACTTTAATAAAAATATTATTAGGAGAAATTTTGCCAGATAAAGGAACAGTAAGATGGCAAAATGGAATTACAATAGGTTGTTTAGATCAATATGCAATAGTAGAAGAGGAACAAACAATTTTTGATTATTTAAGAACAGCATTTAAAGACTTATATAAATTAGAAGAAGAATTAAATAAATTATATGAGGAAATGGCAGAAAACTATAATGAGACTATACTAAACAAAGTTTCTAAATATCAAGAAGAATTAGAAGAAAGAAATTTTTATGCGATAGATAGTACTATACAAAAAGTTGCAAGTGGGTTAGGAATAACAGCACTGGGAATGGAAAACTGCCTAAAGAACTTAAGTGGTGGGCAAAGGGCAAAAGTAATTTTAGCAAAATTACTTTTACAAAATCCAGAAGTCTTGGTACTAGATGAGCCAACTAACTTTTTAGATAAAGAGCATGTAGAGTGGCTGGCAGAATATCTACAAACTTTTAAAGGTGCATTTATAATAGTATCACATGATTTCGATTTTTTAGAGAAGGTTACAACTTGTATTTGTGATATAGAATTCAATAAAATGAAAAAATACAAAGGGACATATTCTAGTTTTTTAAAACAAAAAGAATTTTTAAGAGAAGATTATATAAGGCAATATAATTCACAGCAAAGAGAAATAAAAAGATTAGAAGATTATATTGCAAAAAATAAGGTTAGAGCATCAACTGCGCAGATGGCAAAGAGTAGAGAGAAAAAGTTAGAAAAGATGGAAAAAATAGAAAAACCATCTTTTACTAGTAAACCGCATTTCCGTTTTAATTGTATCCAAAGTACTGCACAAGTAATATTAGAAGTAAATGGTTTAGAAGTAGGATATTATTATCCATTACTTCCTAAAATGAAATTTGACGTACAAAATGAGGAAAAACTAGTTATAACAGGATTTAACGGGATTGGAAAATCCACATTATTAAAAACTATTATGGGAGAAATTAAACCTATTTCTGGAAATTTTAAGTTTTCAGAAACAATTAAGAGTATAGGATATTATGAGCAAGATTTAAAATGGGAAGATCCACAGGATATTCCATTAAATATAATTTCTAGAGAATTTCCAAAATTAACGCAAAAACAAGTTAGAAAACATTTAGCCGATTGTGGAATAAAAAGGGAACATGTTATGCAACCTATTTCTACGCTAAGTGGTGGGGAACAAGCAAAGGTTAAGTTATGCAAATTAATACTAAAACCTTGTAATTTATTAATATTGGACGAGCCTACCAATCACTTAGATGCGGATACAAAAGAAGAGTTACAGAAGGCATTAACAGAATTTAAAGGAACTGTTATTCTAGTTTCTCATGAAGCGAGTTTTTATAAAGATTTAGCAACTAAAGCTGTAAATATAGAGAATTTATGTATTAAAAAAATTAAATAGATAGAATTAAAGAAGGAAGGGAAGCCTTCCTTTTTGCATATAAAAAGATTATAAATATCACTTGAATATTTTATAAAAAAATTATATGATTGTAAGGAAAATTTAAATTAAGAATTACAAAAGAATAAGGAGAAGGCATGAAACAAAGAACAAAGAACTTAATATTATTTTTTATTTTATTTGTAATAACTGGGGTTGTTTTTTGGAATTATGTATCAATGCACTATGCAACAGATACATATAATATAATGAATATAGGATATGAAAAATATGCGATAAATAATTCTTTAAGTGATGGAAGAATATTTATGTTTTTAATAGGAATGTTTGCAAATACAATAAATATTCCTATTAATGTTTATGTAATAACTTTAACTGTTATTGGTTTAATAATATCGTGTATAGCAGTTATAGTACTAAAAAATATGATAATGAAATTTTGCAAAAAAGAAACAAAATTACAAGAAGTTATTGCAATTTTAATATCATATTGTACAGTATTTAACTTTATGTACGTAGAGAATTTATATTTTGTAGAAGCTGCAGTTATGGGATTTAGTGTATTATTTTATATATTGGCAGTAAAACAAATTGTAGACAAAAAGAAATTATATGCACTTAAAGCAGGGCTATTAGCCATAATAGCAACTTTTTGTTATCAAGGTACAATAGGTTTATTTGCACTATATGGGGTAGTATTTTCTATAGCCAAAAATGGAAAAAATATAAAAGAAATATTAAAAGATTTTGGAGTAATAATCTTAATTACAATAATTTCATTTGTGGCTAATTTAATTCAAATAGATATTGCAACATATCTTGCAGGAACTACTCAAAAAAGATTAAATGGAATACAAAATTTACTAGAAAATTTTATTTATGTTTTGTCTAGATTTGGTACAATGGTATTTAATACTATGTTTATAAGTAATTGTGGACTATTTCCTAATTATTTAATGATGATCTTTGTATTAATCATAACACTTATGGCAGGGATTTATGAAGTCCAGACCAAAGAAAATGGTATAGTATTTAATATAATATTTCTTTTTGCATTAACTGTTCTTATAACTTTTGCAATGTGTATTGTTAGTATTGCAAGTTATGATACAGGAAGAATTCATGTACCTGTTGGGGTCTTAATAGGAGTTATTTTTATTTATCTATTTTGTAAAACAAGCATTTTTGAAGAAGAGACAATCATTAAATATTTAATAATAACAACATTAATTGCTTATAATCTTATAACGATAGTAAATACAATATCGTTGCTATATCAACATAAACAAGTTAACGAGTTAGAAAGGAAGCAGTGTGAAGGCTTAGAAGATTACATAGAAACATATGAAAGAGAAAATAATGTAAAAATTACAGAGGCTAGATATTTTAAATTATCTAACATGAAAAAATATGGCTATTTTGAAGAAATAAAGAACGAGTCAGTTCTTACATATGATGGCGTTGCATGTACATGGTCTGCAATAGGTACAATTAATTTTTATACAGGTAGAGATTTTGCAGATAACTATCTAGAAGCATATCCAAATAAAGAATTGTTTTATGCATATGCAGCTAAAAGAAAGTTAGGATATGAAGGTAACTTCGTAATAATGGATGACATTTTGTATTTCTTAGCATATATTTAAAAATTAGGTGATGATATGAAAAAAAGGCAAAAAGATTTCTTAATCTTTTTTGGAATATTTATATTGGCAATACTAATGTATAGTAACTGGCTAACTATGCATTATGCTTCAGATACATATAATATTATGAATGTAGGATATGAAACATATGCTACAAATTGGTCTTTAAAAGATGGAAGGCTAATAATGTATCTTATTACTATGATATGTGCAAAACTTAATGTATCAATAGAAATTTATGTGATAGGAACATTATTAGGAGCACTACTAATATCTGCTGGCTGTGTTATAAAATTAAAGAATACAATTTTAAAAAATGGTGAATCAAATTTAAAGAAAGAGATATTAATTACAATTGCTTCATTTTTTACAATATTTAATTTTATGTATATAGAGAACATGTATTTTGTAGAAGCAATCGTAATGGCACTAAGTCTATTAGCATTTATATATTCTGCAGATTTTATAGTTAATAACAAAGGAATAAAAAATAAAAGTATAGCATTAATTTTAGCTATAATAGGAGTTATAGCATATCAGGGAACAGCAGGATTTCTCATTATAGTAACTTTTGTTTTTAGTTTGCTAAAAAATAAAGTAGAATTAAAAGGTTCAAAAGAAAATATAAAAACAAATATAAAACAAATTTTAATAGATTTATTTGTAGCCGGTGTATGTGCACTTATTGGTATATGTATTAATATGCTAATAGTTAATATTATTGGAGATATAACAGGGAGACAGCAAACTAGGGTTGGTAGCATAGCTAATATATTTACAAATTTACAATATATTATTAGCAATTTTACGTCTATTTTAAAAGATAATATTGGCTTATTTCCAACTAATTTATTATATATATTCTTAAGTGTTATATTAATATGTTCATTAGTTTATGATATTAAGACTAAGAGTAAAAATTTTTTAACGATAAAAGAAATAAGTATAATAATTGTAAGTATAATATGTGGTTTTGTAGTATCGCTAGGTACATTATCAAGTTTTTATACTGGAAGACTACATTTTTCAATAGGAAGTATGCTGGGTTTTGCTTTAATTTGTCTAATTATGGAAAATGAGGACGAAATTTTTAGAAAAATATTTGCATTAATTTTAATAATTTATAGCTTTATTAGTATATATAATTGTATAATAGTTACATATGAACATAAATTAGTTAATAAATATGAACAAAAAGAAGTTCAAACAATAGAAAATTATATAAAAAATTATGAAAGTAGGGCAAACGAACAAGTAAAGAATATAGCAATATACACAATTAAAGGACAAGCAGATAAAACATATTTTGAGAATATTTCAAGAAAGTCTGTAGTAACATATAATGCAGTTAGATGTGATTGGGCTGCAGCTGGAGTTATAAATTTTTATACAAAAAGAAATTTAGAAACAGTAAACTTGACAAAAGATTTATTAACAGAATATCTTAAACAAGAGAACGAAAATGGTTATGGAATAGTAGATAATACATTAGTAATAGAATGTTATATGTATTAGGAAAGAAGGTTTATTTTGGGAAAATTAGTATTAATAGATGGTAACAGTATTTTAAATAGAGCTTTTTATGGAATTATGGGAAGTAAGATGCTACAGTCGAAAGATGGAACACCAACAAATGCGGTTTATGGTTTTTTAGCAATTCTATTTAAGATATTAGAAGACATAAAGCCAGAATATTTGGTAGTAGCTTTCGATTTAAAAGGACCTACAAAAAGACATGAAATGTATGATGGGTATAAAGCAAATAGAAAGGGTATGCCAGATGAACTTGCATGTCAAATGCCAATAATTAAAGAAATTTTAAGAGCAATGAAAATAGATATTGTAGAAAAGCAAGGTTATGAAGGTGACGATATATTAGGAACATTATCTGTTTATGGAGAAAAGCAAGGATTAGATGTAACGATTTTATCAGGAGATAGGGATACATTTCAGCTTGCAACAGATAAAGTAACTATAAGAATACCAAGAACCAAAATGGGAAAGACAGAAGTAGAAGATTTTAATAAAGCTAAAGTAGAAGAAATTTATAATTTAGAACCAAAACAATTAATAGAAGTAAAAGGTCTTCAAGGTGACACCTCAGATAATATCCCAGGAGTTCCAGGAATAGGAGAAAAAACAGCTTTAAAACTTATTCAAGAATATAAGAATATAGAAAATCTATATAAATTATTAGAGGCAGGACAAACCGAAGATGTTAAAGGCAAAACAAGGGAAAGGATTTTAGAAAATAAAGATTTAGCTTTTCTATCAAAAGAACTAGGTACAATAAACGTAAATGCACCTATAGAAGAAAATTTAGAAGAATTTAAAGTAGAAGAATGGGATAAAACAGAGGTTTTAAAACTATTTAAAGAATTAAATTTTAACAGATATATAGAAAGATTTAATTTGGCCTCACAAGATGAGATTGAACCAGAAGAAGTAGTAGAAAAATATGAAGTACAAGAAATAGACATAGATAAAGCTAAAGAAATGATATTAAAAACTAAAGAATTATTTTATCATTTCTCTACAAAAGAAGTAAATAAGCCAGAATGTATTATAAAAAAAGAATTTGAGTCATTCTCTTTTTATAACAAAGAGGAAAATAAAGCATATTTTGTAAAATTGTCAGAAGACTCATATAATGCTTTAAAAGAGATTTTTGAAGACAAAGCAATCAAAAAATATGGTTATAAGACATCTGAAGATTATATTTTATTAAAACAACGTGGAATTTTACCGCAAAATATAATTTATGATGCAGAAGTTGCAGTATATGATTTAGATCCATCAAATATGAAATACAGAATGCAAGATGTAGCCTATCAATATTTGGATTTCAATATGGAAGAGTATTTAAATGGGTTAGGAGTAAAAAAACAAGAACAACTTAATTTGTTCGAGGAAAATGCTGATAATGATGAATATGAAAGACATTTAAATACTTTATATTGTTACTTGATTCAAAAGTTATATGAGAAAACTACAGAAGAACTAGAAAAGCTAGAAGAAACAGATTTATTTAATAATATTGAGATGCCTTTAGTAGAGGTACTTTCAGAAATGCAATATGAAGGTATACAAATAGATAAGGATGAATTAGAAGAATTTGGAGTAACTTTAAAACAAAACATAGAAGAATTAACACAAGAAATATATACTTTAAGTGGAACAGAGTTTAATATAAATTCACCAAAACAACTAGGAGAAGTTCTATTTGAAAAATTAGAATTGCCAGTAATTAAAAAAACAAAAACAGGATATTCTACAGATGTAGATGTTTTAGAGAAACTAAAGAAAGAGCATCCTGTAATAGAAAAAATCTTAGAGTATAGAAGTTTAACTAAATTAAATTCTACTTATGTTGAAGGCTTAAAACCTTATATAAATCCTGTAACAGGAAGAATTCATTCATATTTCCATCAGACTATAACTGCAACAGGTAGAATAAGTTCTACAGAACCGAACCTTCAAAATATACCAACCAGAATAGAACTTGGTAAACAACTAAGAAGAGCATTCAAACCCAAAGAAGGGTATCTATTTATAGATGCAGATTATTCACAAATAGAGTTAAGAGTACTTGCACATATTTCTAATGACGAACATATGATAGAAGCTTTTAATAATAATGAAGATATACATAAACAAGCTGCTGCAAGCGTATTTAAAGTACCAATTAATGAAGTAACTAAAGAACAAAGAACTCATGCAAAAGCAGTTAATTTTGGAATAGTATATGGAATAAGTGATTTTGGTTTAGGAGAACAAATTGGTGTATCAAGAAAAAAGGCTAAAGAATATATAGACCAATACTTAGAAAAGTATAGTGGAATAAAACAATTTATGTCAGACATAGTAGAAGAGGCAAAAGAAAAGGGGTATGTTGAAACTTTATTTAAGAGGAGAAGATATATACCAGAGCTAAAATCTAAAAACTTTAATATAAGACAATTTGGAGCAAGAGCTGCAATGAACACTCCAATACAAGGAACAGCAGCAGATATAATGAAGATTGCAATGATAGATGTATTTAATAAATTAAAAGAGAGAAAATTAAAGTCTAAATTAATTTTACAAATACACGATGAACTTTTAATAGAAACTAAGGAAGAGGAAAAAGAAGAAGTAAAAAATATATTAAAAACATCTATGGAAAATGCGATAAAATTAAAAGTACCATTAAGAGCAGATGTGTCTGAAGCATATAATTGGTATGATTTAAAATAATTGTTACTTAAAGTTTTAATTAGCAAAGTATATACAAATAAATCTAGAAGAAAGGAGAGTATGGTATAGATATATCATACGGTAAAAAATGGCAAATAAATTACTAAAGATAATAGTTATATTACTATTTATATGTGCTATAATATATTTAGCATTTGGGGTGTTTGAAGTACATAAAATAATAATAAGACAAATCTATCCGCAAAAGTATTCGGAATATGTAGAAAAATACGCAGAAGAATATGATTTAGATTCATTATTAGTATATGCAATAATTAAAGCTGAAAGTAACTTTAAAGCAGATGTGGTTTCTAAAAGTAATGCAGTAGGTCTAATGCAACTTATGGATGCAACAGCAGAGGATACAGCAAATAAATTAGGAATGGAGTATAATAAAGAAGATTTAACAAATCCAGAAATAAATATAAAACTTGGAACTAAATATTTTTCGACACTATATGAAACATATAAGAATATTCCAATTGCATTAACTGCATATAATGCAGGTAGTGGAAATGTAGATAAGTGGTTAACAGAAGAAACAATTTCAGCAGATGGCTCAGATATAGAAAATGTACCATTTAGGGAAACTAATAATTATGTTAGAAAAATATTAAGAGATTATGAAATTTACAAAGATATTTATGCTGAAGAATAATCAGCTAGTAATAAAAAGGAGGAATTAATATGTCAATTTTAGTTACAGGAGGAGCAGGTTATATAGGTAGCCATACAGTAGTAGAATTATTAAATGCAGATAGAGAAGTTGTTATAGTTGATGATTTTTCTAATAGTAAACCAGAGGTTTTAGATGCAATTAGACAAATTACAGGCAAAGATTTTAAGTTTTATGAATTAAATTATCTTGATAGGAAAAAATTGGACAAGGTATTTAAAGAAAATAATATTGAAGCTGTAATGAATTTTGCAGGATTTAAGGCTGTTGGTGAATCTGTTCAAAAGCCAATAGAATATTATACAAATAATATTTCTGGTACGTTAACATTATTAGATGTTATGAGAGAAAATAATGTTAAAAAATTTGTATTTAGTTCTTCTGCAACTGTATATGGCAAACCAGAAGTTATTCCTATTACAGAGGAATGTAAAACAGGAGGAACAACTAATCCATATGGTACAAGTAAATTATTTATAGAACAAATTTTAAAAGATGTATATAAATCAGATAATACTTGGGATATAGTAATTTTAAGATATTTTAATCCAATTGGAGCACACGAAAGTGGGTTAATAGGAGAAGAACCACAAGGAATTCCAAATAATTTGATGCCATATGTCGTAAGAGTTGCAAATGGTACTTTAAAAGAATTATCTGTGTTTGGAAATGACTATGATACTCCAGATGGAACTGGTGTAAGAGATTATATTCATGTTGTAGATTTAGCAAAAGGACATATTAATGCATTGGAAAAATTAGAAAAAGAAGGAGAGGGCTTATTTATATACAATTTAGGAACTGGAAAAGGATATAGTGTTTTAGATATAGTTAAAACATTTGAAGAAGCTACAGGAATGAAGGTTCCATATAAAATAGCACCTAGAAGAGCAGGAGATATAGATACTTGCTATTCTGACCCAACAAAAGCAAAAAATGAATTAGGCTGGGAAGCGGAAAGAGATTTAAGACAAATGTGTAAAGATTCATGGAATTATATAGAAAGAAAAAAATAATTTTAGGTGAGAATGGTGGAAAACAAAGATATAGGACAAAGCAAGAGTAATAAAATAGTATTTGTATATAGAATTGTAGTATCAATTATAATGGTGGTTAGTATAATATTAGTGTATATATTAAACCATTTAGGTCAAAGTAAGGAAGTTGATGCTATGTTTAATTCTACACAAAATAATCTTTTAGAAGGGATTATAGAAGGCAATACTTACGATAATACTATTGTTACAGAACATGTTACTTCAGAAGAATCTTTGAAAAAACTTAGTGATTGGCGTTTAATGTTAGTAAATTATGAAAATGAAATGCCGAAAGATTATGTTCCACCACTTTCTAGTATAGATGAAGCTAGACAATTTGATTCCAGAGCAATAGATAGTTTAGTACAAATGATGTTAGATATGAATGCTATCGGAATAAATCACATTTGGGCACAATCTACATATAGGGATCCAAAAAAACAGAAGCACTTAATAGAAGAAAGCATACAAGAGTATTTAGAACAAGGAAAAACTATGGAAGAAGCAGAAGCATTAACTGCAAGGTCTATAGGAGAACCATATAAAAGTGAGCATAACATAGGTTTAGCAGTGGATTTTAACGATGTTAATTATGCTTTCGAAAACGAAAAAGCATTTACATGGCTTATGGAAAATGCAGAAAATTATGGCTTTATATTAAGATATCCAGCAGATAAGGAAGATATAACGAAAATAAAATATGAGCCATGGCATTGGAGATATGTAGGCCCAGAATATGCAAAAGAAATGAATGATTTAGGCTTTTGCTTAGAAGAATATATAGAATATTTAAAGAATAATTAGGGATTTTTGGGATGTTCCTTCCAATAGGGATTTGGGGACGTTCCTTTTTTCCCTATTTTGTTGAAGAAGAATAATCTAACAGTTAAAAGCAGTGAGTTATCACTGCTTTTAACTTTAAAAAGAATATATTAAATAAGTCGTGAAAGATTTTATAAAAATTGAATTTACATAAAATTTGAACTTTAAGCTCCGTCCCTAAAGTTCACAGAAAAAAATTAAAATAGTGCTAGCACATTTTTTTATTTTATGATACAATAACAAATGTGCTAAAAAGAAAGGAGAAATAGAAGAGATGATTAAAGAACTTGCAAAATACGTCAAACAGTACAAAAAATATGCAATTTTAACACCATTTATGGTTGTTTTAGAAATTGTAATGGAGGTTGTAATACCTTATCTAATGGCAAGAATAATTGATATAGGAATTCAAAATAATGATTTGGATTATATTATAAGAATCGGAATCATGTTAGTAATTTCTGCAATTATGTCTTTAATTTTTGGTGTGCTTTCTGGTAGATTTGCAGCTGTTGCATCTTCTGGATTTGCTAAAAATTTAAGACAAGGAATGTTTTATAACATTCAAAATTATTCTTTTTCTAATATAGACAAATTTTCTACATCAAGTTTAGTAACAAGATTAACAACTGATGTTACAAATGTTCAGATGGCTTTTCAAATGATAATAAGAGCATTAGTAAGAGGTCCTGTAATGATAGTATTTGCTTTAATTATGGTATTTTCTATTAATAAGGAATTATCATTGGTTTATGTTGTAACAATGGTACCTCTTGCAATATTATTGGCATTTATTTCTATAAAAGCACATCCATATTTCGAAAAGGTGTTTAAGAAATATGATGAACTAAACAGAGTAGTTGGAGAAAACTTGAATGCAATTAGAGTTGTAAAATCTTTTGCAACAGAAGATTTAGAAGAGAAAAAATTTGAGGACGTTAATTCATTAGTATATAAATTATTTAAAAAGGCTGAAAAAATAGTGTTATTTAACAGTCCACTTATGCAACTTGCAATATATGGCTGTATATTACTATTATCATGGCTTGGAGCTCAAACAATAGTAGGTGGAGCAATGCAAACAGGTCAACTTTCTAGTTTGATTACATATGCATGGCAAATTCTATCTAGCTTAATGATGCTTTCTATGGTATTAGTTATGATAATTATTTCTGAATCATCAGCAGAAAGAATTGTTGAGGTTTTAACAGAAAATCCAACAATTAAAAATAAAGAAAAAACAGTAAAAGAAATAAAAGATGGAAGTATAGAATTTATAGATGTAGATTTCCAATATGATGATGCAAAAGCAAATGAAATGTTACCACTTGAAGATATTAATTTAAAAATAAATTCTGGTGAAGTTATTGGAATTATTGGTGGAACAGGAAGCTCTAAAACATCTTTAGTTAATTTAATTCCAAGATTATATGATGTAAAATCTGGATTTGTTAAAGTTGGCGGAGTAGATGTTAGGGATTATGACCTAGAAACTTTAAGAAATGGAGTAGCTATGGTTTTACAAAAAAATGTATTATTCTCTGGAACAATAGCAGAAAATTTAAGGTGGGGAAATGAACAAGCTACAGACGAAGAATTAGTAGAAGCATGTAAATTAGCTCAGGCAGATAGCTTTATACAAGAATTACCAGACAAATACCAAACAGTATTAGACCAAGGTGGAACAAATGTATCTGGTGGACAAAAACAAAGAATTTGTATAGCAAGAGCATTACTTAAAAAGCCAAAAATATTAATATTGGATGATTCTACAAGCGCTGTAGATACAAAAACAGATGCATTAATAAGAAAAGCATTTAAAGAAGATATTCCAGATACAACAAAAATTATAATTGCACAAAGAATAAGTTCAATCATAGATGCAGATAAAATAATTGTAATGGATAATGGTAGAATAGATGGAATAGGTACATCTGACGAATTATTAAAAACAAACAAAATATACCAAGAAGTATATGAATCTCAAATGGGAGGAGATGATGCTAAAGATGAAAAAGAAAACTAAAAGAGCACATACATTAATGAGATTAATTAAATATGCTTTAAGTGATTATAAATTACAATTTATAATTGTATTAATTAGTATAATAATAAGTGCGGCAGCAAGTGTTATAGGAATACAATTTATTCAAACATTAATAGATGAATATATTACACCATTAATTGGAAATCAAAATCCTAATTATGCACCATTATTACAAGCAATTTTAATGATGGGATTAATATATCTTATTGGTATAATTGGTACATTTGTGTATAATAGATTAATGATTAATATAACGCATGGAACACTAAGAAAAATAAGAAAAGAAATGTTCGAACATATGCAAAAATTACCAATAGGATATTTTGATAGCCATAGCCATGGTGAGACAATGAGTACATATACAAATGATGTAGACACATTAAGACAAGCATTAAGCCAAAGTATCCCACAAGTGTTTTCTGCTTTAGTTTCTATGGCATCAGTTTTAGTTGGAATGCTTACAACTAATCTATATTTAACAGTTGTAGTATTAATAATGGTAGTTATAATGGTAATAGTTTCTAAATTTTTTGCTAAAAACAGTTCTAAATACTTTATTGCACAACAAGAGAATATCAGTAAAGTAGATGGATATATAGAAGAAATGATGAATGGTCAAAAGGTTGTAAAAGTATTCTGTTATGAAGACAGATCAAAGGAAAGATTTGATAGACTAAATGAAGAATTATTCCAAAGTACTACAAAAGCAAATTCTTATGCTAATACTTTAATGCCATGTATAGCTAATATTGGTAACTTAGGTTATGTACTAGTAGCTGTTATTGGTGGTGTATTTGCTGTTAATGGTGTATTAACAATTGGTAGTATAGCAGCATTTTTACAATATATAAAGGCATTTACAAACCCACTTGCACAAGTTTCTCAACAATTAAACTTTGTAACAATGGCATTAGCTGGTGCAGAGAGAGTGTTTAAATTAATAGACGAACCAGTAGAAGAAGATAATGGTTATGTAACATTAGTAAATGCTAAAGAAGAAAATGGAAAATTAACAGAAACTACAGAAAGAACTGGACTTTGGGCTTGGAAACATCCACACGAAGATGGAACAACAACATATACCAAATTATGTGGAAATGTGGAATTTGAAAATGTTACATTTGGTTATGTACCAGAAAAAACAATCTTGCACGATATAAGTTTAGTAGCAAAAGAAGGACAAAAAGTATCTTTTGTTGGACCAACAGGTGCTGGTAAGACAACAATTACAAACCTAATAAACCGTTTTTATGATATTAACGAAGGTAAAATTAGATATGATGGAATAAATATAAATAAAATGAAGAAGGATGATTTAAGAAAATCACTTGGAATGGTTCTTCAAGATACACATCTATTTACAGGAACAATAAAAGAAAATATTAAATATGGAAATATGGATGCAACTGATGAAGAAGTAATTGCAGCAGCAAAACTTGCAAATGCTGATAGGTTTATAAGACACTTGCCACATGCATATGATACAATGATATCTGGTGATGGAGAAGGCTTATCGCAAGGACAAAGACAACTTTTAGCAATTGCAAGAGCAGCATTATATAATCCACCAGTATTAATACTAGATGAGGCAACATCAAGTATAGATACAAGAACAGAAAAAATTGTTCAAGATGGTATGGATAAACTTATGAAAGGAAGAACAGTATTTGTTATAGCACATAGACTTTCTACAATTAAAAACTCTGACTTAATAATGGTATTAGACCATGGAAATATTATAGAAAGAGGAAACCATGATGAGTTATTAGCTAAAAAAGGAATGTACTATGGATTATATACTGGTGCAATCGAAATAGAATAAAATATATAATAGGGAGAAAGGGACGTTCCTTTTTTTCCTTTTTAATATGTTTATCCAATTATAGCTCCAAACGAAATCTTGGATTTTTGCTTGGTGTGACGTCTCACAATCCCAATTGACAAATAAAGTTAATTAAGTTATTATATAAATAGACATAATGGAAATAATTTATATAAAAATAATATATGGGAGGTAAGTCGTATGGATGAAGAAAAAAATTTAGAACAAGAAATTAATGTAGCAAATGAGGTTGTTGCAACAATAGCAGGTATGGCTGTTTCTAAAATTGATGGTGTTGCTAAAATGGCAGGTGGTTTTACAGAAGGACTTAAAGCGATAAGTGGTAAAAAACAAATGTCAAGAGGTATTAAAGTAGAAGCAGATGGTGATACTGTAAAAATAGAAATAAACATTATTGTAAGATATGGCGTAAATATAAGAGAAGTAGGAAAGAACATTCAAGCTAAAGTTAAAGAAGAAGTAGAAAATATGACAGGAAATAAAGTAGAAAAAGTTGTTGTAAATGTTCAAGGAGTAAAAGTTGATGATGACGGAGAGGAAAAAATAGATAATATGGAGGAATAATATTATGGATCCAATAAAAGATTTGTTAAAAAAATCTGGTATGTCTAATATATTGATATCAATAATTTTTGGACTATTTGGAGTAATATTATGTGTTTTCCACGAAGGTGCAGTTAAATTAATTTCCTGCTTAATCGGACTATTATTTTTAATGATAGGAGTTGCAAGACTAGTAAATTATGTAAAAGGAAGAGGAAGAGGAGAACATTTGAATTTTGACTTATTCTGTGGATTAATTGCAACGCTTGCAGGAATTATAGCTATTATTTATACAGATGCAATAGGTGCTATACTAAGAATAATAGTTGGTTCTTGGATTGTATATAGTGGAATAACAAGAGCATATTTGTCACTTAAAATAAAAGGTTTTAATTCATCAATATGGATATTTAGCTTAGTGCTATCAATTTTAATGATTATATTTGGAATATACATTATGCTAAATAGTGGAGCAATCATAACATTAATTGGTTCATTAATGATTGCATATGCAATAATAGATATAATAGAAAGTTTTATTTTTATAAGAAAGTTAAAACAATTCTAGGTTTAATTTTTAAAAAATCAAACAAATAATTAAAATGAATAAAATAACATTAAAAAAAGCCTTATATATAAGGCTTTTTTTGCTTTTAAATTAATTTACAAATAAAACACAATTCGGGAATAATTTGGAAATAATTTATAGGTACAATATATCCATACTAAGAAGAAAGGAGTGATGCCATATAGAAAGTGAACTGGTAAGCACAAAAAAAGAAATTGTACAAAATAAGAAATTAACAGTAAAAAGTGACATATTTAAAGAAATAATGTCAATATATTCACTTAGCATAGAAGAAATTAATAAAATCATAAAGGAAATGGAGGTGAAATATAAGGAACTAAATTTAATAGATCATGTTAAATGTAGGATAAAAAGCCCTAAAAGTATAGTAAATAAAATGAAAAAGAAAAAATATAATTTAACATATAAAGAAATGATAAATAAAGTAAATGATATTGCTGGGATAAGAATTATTTGTCCATTTCAAGAAAATGTATATATAGTACGAGAACTATTATTAGAAAATCCTAATATAAGAATCTTAAATGAAAAAGATTATATTCAATTCCCTAAAAAAAGCGGATATTCTAGTTTACATTTGATTGTAGAAGTACCTGTAAAAACAGATATGGGAAAAATATATGTTAAAGCAGAAATACAAATAAGAACAATGGCTATGGACTTTTGGGCGAGTTTAGAACATGAGTTAAAATATAAAAATAATAATGTTACTAAGGCGGCATCTAAGAGATTATTAAAAGCAGCCAAAGTAATGAAAAAGCTAGACTATGAGATGTCGGTACTAGCAAAAGAAGTACGTTAAATTCCCCTTTTATTTTATATAGATTAAAACTACCAGAGCGAAACACTTTGGTAGTTTTTTTTGAAACTATTTGTTTTTTGTAAAATAATATAGTAATATATTATAGTGTATGATAAAATACAAAAAAATTCGAAAGAAAAGGAGTGTAACATTTGAATAAGGATGAATTAAATGGATTAACAGACAAACAAGTTGAAAAACGAATAGAAAGCGGAAAGGTAAATAAAGTAGAAGATGATAAAACTAGAACTAATTGGGAAATAATTAGAGATAATGTATGTACATTATTTAACTTATTTAACCTTTTAATAGCTATAGCATTAATTTCGGTAAAAGCATATACAAACTTAGCATATATGTTAATAATTATTGTAAATATTGTAATTGGAATTATACAAGAAATTCATGCTAGAAATTTAGTACAAAAGCTATCTGTATTAAAGGTTTCAAAAGCTACAGTTGTTAGAAATGGAAAAGAAAAAGAAATTAATATAGATGAGATAGTCTTAGATGATGTAATAATTTTAGAGGCAGGAAAACAAATATGTGCAGATTCTGAGGTACTTGATGGAGAAGTAGAAGTAAACGAATCTTTACTTACTGGGGAATCAGACACAATATTAAAACAAAAAGGTGATAAATTATTATCAGGAAGTTATGTAGTTAGTGGAAGATGTTATTCTAAAGTAGAAAAGGTAGGAAAGGATAACTTTGCAGCACAAATTACAAGCGAAACTAAAAAATATAAAAGAGCAGAATCAGAACTTGTAAATTCAATGAAAAAAGTTACAAACTTTACAAGTTTTGTAATAATTCCAGTAGGAATAATCTTATTTGTACAAGCATATTTCTTTAGAAATGTAGATATAACAAATTCAGTTGTTTCTACAGCTGCAGCTTTATTAGGAATGTTACCAAAAGGACTTATGCTTCTTATAACAATATCTTTAGCAACAGGTGTAATAAAACTTGCTAAAAAACGAGTATTAGTTCAAGATTTATATAGTGTAGAAACATTAGCCCACATAGATACTTTATGTTTGGATAAAACAGGAACAATTACAGAAGGTAGAATGAAAGTAGACGAAGTAAAACTATATAACGAAAAATGTATGCCTCATTCTATGCAAACAATGATGACAGCATTTGTAAATGAGATGACAGATAATAATGCAACATTTATGGCACTTAAAGATTATTATAAAGGTGAAGATAAATTCGAAATAGCAGATAGAATGGCATTTTCTTCAGAAAGAAAATGGAGTTCTATAAGTTTTAAAAATATCGGATCAATAGTATTAGGAGCACCAGAACGCTTAATAGAAAAAAGTGATATGCAAATGCCAGAAGAAATAGTTACAGCACAAAAAGCAGGTAAAAGAATGCTATTTGTTGGATATTCAAAAGAAATTGTAAGTGACGAAAATCTACCAAAACTAGAAATCATTGCAGCAATAACTTTAGATGATCCATTAAGAAAAAATGCAAAAGAAATGTTAGGTTTCTTTAAGACACAAGCTGTAGATATTAAAATAATATCTGGTGATAACCCACTAACTGTTTCAAGTATTGCAAAAAAAGCAGGATTAGAATCATATGATTCATATATAGATTTATCAACTATAAGTTCTGATGATGAGATTCCAGAATTAGTTGATAAATACAGTGTTTTTGCTAGAGTTATGCCACATCAAAAAAGTTTAATAGTAAAAGCACTTCAAGAAAAAGGTCATTCAGTAGCTATGACTGGTGATGGGGTTAATGATGTTGTTGCATTAAAACAAGCTGATTGTAGTATTACATTACCAGAGGCTTCTGATGTTGCAAGACAGGTTTCACAAATTGTATTATTAAATTCGGATTTTAGTGTACTTAAAGATGTATTAATGGAAGGAAGAAGAGTAGTAAATAATATAACAAATGTTGCTAGAATATTCTTTATTAAGACAATATATTCAATGTTATTATCATTATTTAACATAGTAACAAATACAGCTTTCCCATTTATACCAATACAAATTACATTAATAGATTTAGTAATAGAAGGTTATACATCATTCTTCTTATCATTCTTAGAAAATTCAAAACCATTACAAGGAACTTTCTTAAGAACGGTAATAAAAAATGCATTACCATATGCTCTAACAATAATTATTAGTATTGTTTTATTAACATTTTCTAGAGAAGGTTTAGGATTAGGTGTAGAGGAAACAGAGACACTAATGTACTTAATTATTGGTGGAGTAAGTATTTTTGCAGTAATAGAAGCATGTAGACCATTTAACAGAATAAGTACATTCTTGTGTACAACTACCACAATTGGATTTTTCTTTGCTGTAATTTTATTTAAGAATTTATTACATTTAAGTGGTATAAGTGAACAAGGAATAATTATATTAGTATCAGCTCTAATTTTGGCATATATCGTAGTTACAGGACTTAAACATTTAATTAATAATTTAAGCCAAGATTTAGAAAAAGCGAGTGAATAGAATTAGGTGATGCTTATGGAAAATATATTTTTAAATATATTTTTGGTAATAGGAATTTTACTAATATATAGTGGACTTTCAGGAATATTGACAGATATAGTAAGAAAAAGAAAAATATTTAAAAGAAAATACATAATATTAGCGTTAGGAATTATAGTTACTATTTTGGCAATAATTCCACGCATATTTGATAACAAAATAATGCACTTTATAAGATATGTATCAATATATTTTGCTGTAACATTCATTATATTTTGCGTATCAAGTATAGTAGTTAATTTAAGAATTAAACGAAAACCATATGAGGCTATTGTTGTGCTTGGTGGATACCTAGTGTATGGAAATCAATTAACGAAAGCTTTAACCAAAAGGCTAAAGTTAGCAATAGAATTATATAACAAACAGAAAAGTAAGCCTAAAATTATTGTGTCCGGAGGAAAAATAAGGCAGGAGACAATAACAGAAGCTGAAGCAATGGAACAATATTTACTTGCTAATAATATTCCAGAAAAAGATATTATAAAAGAAGATAAATCTAGGAATACATTAGAGAATTTTAAGTTTTCTAATGAAAAATTAAAAGAACTAAAAATACATCAAAATATAGCTTTTGTAAGCAATAATTTTCATATACTAAGAGCGAAAATTTACTCTTCAAAATTTAAAATAAAAGCTAAAGGCGAAGGGTCTAAAACTTTATGGTATTATTTTCCAGAAGCATTTATAAATGAATATTTAGCAATAATAGTTTTATATAAAATTACATTAATTATATATCTAATATTAGCAATAATTTTAACAATATTTATATAGCAAATAATGAAAGGAATGTTATATTAAATGAAAAAGTATGGCTTTTTTGGTGGAAGCTTTAATCCGCCAACTATAGCTCACGAAAGATTAGCAGAAGAAATAGCAGATAAATTTAAGTTGGACAAAGTATACTTTGTCCCTGTAGGAAATTATTATGAAAAAACAGATCTGATAGACGAAAATAAAAGACTTGATATGTTAAAAAGCATAAAAACAGATAAAATAGATGTTCTAGATATAGAACTAAATTCTAAAAAGAAATTATTAGCCGTAGATGCTTTTGAATTAATAAACAATAGCTTTTCTTCATCCGAAAATTATTTTATTCTAGGTGGGGACAATCTGGAAAAATTACCCAATTGGGAAAATGCAACTAAATGTCTAAATAATAATATTATTGCAATCCAAAGAGGGAAAAATTTAGCTAGCATAATAGCTGGAAATAAATTATTAGAAGAAAATAAAAATAAAATATTTGAATTTAATGCAAATAAATTATATAATTATAGTTCAACAGAAGTAAGAAAAGCAATAAAAAATGGTAATATGGAAACATTAAATAAAATGCTTAATAAAAATGTTTATTTTTATATCGAGGAGAATAATTTATATAAATAGGAGATGTTTGAGGATGAAATTAAGGAATACTCTATTTAATTTTTTTGCAAACATATTTTACTATATTGTGGCAGTGCCAATATTGTTTGTGGTTGACAAAGTATTTTTTGATTATAAAGTAGTAGGGAAGGAAAATGTAGCAAAAGTACCTGGTGGAAAAATAACAATTTCGAATCATATACATTATTTAGATTGCACAATGAATGGACTTATTAATTTGCCAGATTATTCATATTTTATAACTTTAGAATCTAATTGTAATATTCCAATAATTGGAGCTTTGGTAAAATTACTTAGAGGGATTCCAATACCAACAAAAGTAGAAGAAAAAAAGAAGTTTTATCAGCATATTGTAAAATTATTAGAAGAAGGAGAAACTGTTCATATATATCCAGAGGGCGAAATGCGTTTATATGGTCAAGAATTACTAGAATTTAAGAAAGGTGCTTTTGCAATGGCAGTAGAAAGTAATGTACCAATTATTCCAACTGTAATACTTACTCGTAAGCCACACGGAATATATAAATACATAAAAACAAAACCATTAATAACACATGTAGTATTAGAACCAATTTATCCAGATTTATCAATAGCAAATAAACTTGAGAGAATAGAAAACTTAAAAAAAGAGGCGTACTATAGGATGCAAGAAGTTTTAGAAAAAGCAGACTCTTGTTATGATGAAAAAGCAGAAATTATTTAATTAAAGCAGTAGACAATATCTACTGCTTTTTTGTTGCAATATAAGGATATTTAGTATATAATAATCACGGAAAAATAGGATAGGATAAGGTGGATTTTATGATAGATTTTAAAGATAAAATAGCAGAAGAGACAAGTAAAGTATTGGAGCTTACAAAAGAAGAATTAAAAGAGTATATAGAAATACCAAAAGATACTAAAATGGGAGATTATGCACTTCCATGTTTTAAACTTGCAAAAGAAATGAAGAAATCTCCAGTAATAATTGCAAACGAAATAAAAGAAAAAATAGAAATGCCAAACAAATATATATCTAAAATAGAAGCAGTAAATGGCTTCTTAAATATATTTATAAATAATGAAATTTTAATAGAAAATGTACTAGATGAAATGGAAAGTAAAAAAGAAAACTATGGTTCATCAAATATAGGTAATGGCAAAAATATAATAGTAGAATATTCATCACCAAATATTGCAAAACCTTTCCATGTTGGTCATTTAAGAACAACAGTAATAGGAAGAGCATTATATAATATGTATAAATTTCTTGGGTATAATACTATTGGAATAAACCACTTAGGCGATTGGGGTACACAATTCGGAAAATTAATTGAAGGGTATAAAAGATTCGGAAATGAATACAATTTAGAAGAAAATCCAATCGATAAACTTACAGAGATTTATGTAAGAATTAATGAACTTTGCAAAGAGGATGAATCAGTATTAGATGACTGTAGAAATAACTTCAAAAAATTAGAAGATGGGGACGAATATTGTACGCAAGTTTGGCAGAAATTTAAAGATCTAAGTTTAAAAGAATTCCAAAGAATATATGATATTCTTGATGTACATTTTGACTCAAATAATGGAGAATCTTTCTATTCAGATAAAATGCAAGAAGTAGTAGATATTTTAAGAAAAAATAATAAATTGCTAGAATCACAAGGAGCAGAAATAGTAGATTTAGAATATAAAAACATGCCACCATTAATGGTAACTAAATCAAATGGTTCAACTACATATGCAACACGTGATTTAGCAGCTATTTTATATAGAGCAAGAACATATGATTTTGATAAATGTATATATGTAGTTGCATATGAGCAAAACTTACATTTTAAACAAGTATTTGAAGTTGCTAAATTTCTTGATTTAGATGAAAAATATACAAATGGTTTAATTCATGTACCATATGGAATGGTAAGGCTAAAAACAGGGAAAATGTCTACAAGGGAAGGAACTTTAATAAAATTAGAAGATATCTTAAAAGAAGCAGTAACAAGGGCAAAAGCAATAATAGAAGAAAAGAATCCAAATATAGAAGGAAAAGATGATATTGCTAAAAAAGTTGGTATTGGTGCTGTAATATTTAATGATTTATCAAATAATATAATTAAAGATGAAGTTTTCGATTGGGACATTATGCTAAACTTCCAAGGGGAAACAGGTCCATATATTCAATATATGTATGTAAGAACCAAAAGTATATTAGAAAAAGAAAACTATGTTATGAATAAAGACTTAGTAAATATTTCAGAATTAGAAGAACATGGAATAGAATTAATAAAACAAATTTATAGTTTTAATGATATTGTAAAACAAGCAGTAGATAAAAATGAGCCATCAATTATATCACGTTATCTAATTGATGTTGCCAAATTGTATAGTAGTTTTTACAATGATAATAAGATAATTGTTGAAGATGAAAAGATTAAAAATACAAGATTATGTTTAACATATATGGTTGGAAATGTATTAAAAATAGGTACAGGGCTACTAGGTATGGAAATGCCAGACAGAATGTAGGGATTAAAAAGTATTTAGAAAACTAGGAACAATGTTGATTTTTCCTAATAAAAATTTAAGTGATAATATAAATAAAATAAAGAGGGAAAAAAGGAACGTCCCCAAATCCCGATGTTCCTAAATCCCAGAAAGAGGAAGATGAATATGAGAAAATATTTTGGAACAGATGGAATCAGAAGAATTGCAAACACAGAGCTAACACCAGAGTTAGTATATAGAGTTGCAAAGGCAGGTGCATATGTTTTAGCTAAACATTCTGACCATAGCCCTACTATTCTAATAGGTAGAGATACTAGAATTTCTGGAACTTTAATAGAAAGTGCAATGACAGCAGGGTTCTTAAGCTATGGAGCAAATGTAAAACAATTAGGAGTTTTACCAACGCCAGCAGTAGCATATTTAACCAAAAAATTAAAAGCAGATGCAAGTGTTGTAATTTCTGCATCTCATAATACCTACGAATTTAATGGAGTAAAGTATTTTAGTAATGAAGGAACAAAAATACCAGATGATATAGAAGAAGAAATAGAAGAAGTTATGGATTCTGGAAAACTAGAAGAACTTACAGCTTGTAATGATAAAATAGGAATCTCAGAAAACGCAGAAGACTTAGTAGATGAATATATATACTTTTTTAGAAAAAACTTTGAAGAAATTATAGAAAAATACAATAGAGATGATTTTAAAGTAGTAATAGATACAGCCAATGGTGCAACATATGAGGTGGCAGAAAAAGTATTTTCTAAATTAAAGATAAATCACAAAATAATAAATAATACACCAAATGGAATAAATATTAATAAAGACTGTGGTTCAACACATTTAGAAATGCTTCAAAAGTATGTAATAGAAAATGGATATGATTTAGGAATTGCATATGATGGTGATGGAGACAGATGTTTATTAGTTGATGAAAAAGGAGAAGTAATTGACGGAGATAAAATATTAGCAATAGTTTCTAATTATATGAAAGCAAAAGGAACTTTAAAGAAAGATACATTAGTTGCAACTGTTATGAGTAATTTAGGATTAGATATTTATTCTAAAGAGAATAAACTTAACTTTATTAGAACAAAAGTAGGAGATAGATATGTTTTAGAAGAAATGAAAAAGGGTGGATACAACCTAGGAGGAGAACAATCTGGTCATATTATATTCTTAGACTATAATCCTACAGGAGATGGAATTTTAACATCTTTAATGTTTATTTCTATAATGTTAGAAAAAGCTGAGAAAGCAAGTAAATTAGAAGAAATAATAAAGATTTACCCTCAAGTACTAGTAGGCGCTAAAGTTTCTAACGACAAAAAATATGATTTTGATAAAGATGCAGTTATTAGAAATACCATAGAAGCAGTAGAGAAAGAATTTGAAGGAAATGGAAGAGTATTAATAAGAGCATCAGGAACAGAACCATTAGTAAGAGTAATGATAGAAGGTACAGACCAAGAATACATAACAGAAAAAGCTAAGTCTATTGCAGAATTAATAGAACAAAGATTAAGCTAAAAAATAAATAAAAGGAAGATGATGTAAGTGGATAAAAAAACATTTTATGTAACAACACCAATTTATTACCCAAGTGGTAAATTTCATATTGGTACAGCATATACAACTGTATTTGCCAATACAATGAAAAAATATAAAGAAAAACGTGGGTATGATACCTACTTTCTAACAGGTTCAGATGAGCATGGTCAAAAAATCGGAACACTTGCACAAGAAAAGAATCAAACTCCACAAGAATATGTAGATGGAATGGCAGAATATGCTAAAGGCTTATGGAAAAAGATGAAAATAGAGAATGATGATTTTATAAGAACAACAGAAGAGCGTCATACCAAAGTAGTAGAAGATATATTTGAAAAACTTTTAAACCAAGGAGATATCTACAAAGGTGAATATGAAGGCTGGTATTGTGTACCATGTGAAACATATTTTACAGAGACACAATTAGTAGATGGCAAATGTCCAGATTGTGGTAGAGAAGTTAAGAAAATGAAGGAAGAAGCATATTTCTTTAATATGAAGAAATATACTGACAGATTAATAAAATTCTATGAGGAAAATCCTAATTTTATAGAGCCAGAATATAGAAAAAATGAAATATTCAATAATTTTATAAAACCTGGATTGGAAGATTTATGTGTAACTCGTTCTACATTTGATTGGGGAGTACAAGTAAAAAGTGATCCAAAACATGTTGTATATGTATGGCTAGATGCATTAACAAACTATATTACAGCATTAGGATATGGTTCAGCAGACGATACATTATATAAAAAATATTGGCCTGCAGATTTACAAGTTGTAGGAAAAGACATAATAAGATTCCATGGAATATATTGGCCAATTTTCTTAATGGCATTAGGATTGCCACTTCCAAAGAAAATATATGCACATGGTTTTATAATGATGAAAGATGGTAAAATGTCAAAGTCAAAAGGAAATGTTGTATATCCAGAAATGCTTATAGATAGATATGGATTAGATGCAACAAAATACTTTTTAATGAGAGAATTCCCATATGGACAAGATGCTGTATTTTCACCAGAAGGTTTTGTAGAAAGATTCAATTATGACTTATGTAATGATTTAGGTAATCTATTAAACAGAACAATAGGAATGATAAATAAATATTTTAATGGAAACATTTTTGAATATAATGGGCATCAAAACGAACCAGATGAAGAAATAGAAAAATATGCTTTAGACCAAGTAAAAGTTGTAGAAGAGAAAATAGATAATTTACATTTAAGTGATGCACTAGCAGAAATTTGGAACTTAATTTCTAGAACTAACAAATATATAGATGAAACAGCACCATGGTTGCTAGCAAAAGAAGAAGACAAGCAAGAAAAATTAAAATCAGTAATGTATCATTTAAGTGAAAATTTAAGAAAAGTTGCAATATTAATTAGTCCATTTATGGAAGATACAGCAACTAGTATATTTAAACAATTAGGACTAACAGCTGACGAATTACAAGCTTGGGATAGCCTATATGAATACGATAAAATACCTAATAATACAAAAGTTATAGAAAAAGGTGAACCTTTATTTGTAAGATTGGATATGGAAGAAGAAGTAAATTATATAAAAGAGCAAATGAAGGGAAAATAATACTTTAAAAGGAGGAAAATTTATTTGGAAATAGACCTATTAAACAACATTAGTAGGGGGCAAAAGGAAATTGATATGAATGAATTTCAGAGGGAGCTTACAAATAAATTAGAAGAAATGGAAAGTAGATTTACAATAGACCGATTTGAAGGTGATGTTGCAGTATTAGAAAACAGAGATACTGGAGAAATGCTAAATGTTAGCAAAAAAGATGTACCACAAGATGCAAAAGAAGGTACGATTTTAAAACTAAATAAAGATAAATATGAGATAGACCTAGAGGAGCAAAAAATTGTAGAAGACAGAATTAAAAATAAAATGAAAAATTTATGGAAATAAAACAAAAGAAAGAATGGGGTAAGTATTATGGGAGAAAAGAAAAAGGATGAAGATAAGCTTAGCCTTTGGGAAAAATCTAAATTAGGAAGAAAGACAAAAGTATATAAGATAAAAACATGGCTTAGCAGGTTAGTTTCTTTAATCATTTTAATTGTATTATTATTATTAGGAAAAAACTATTGGGAAACACATGATTATGATAGTTTTATAAGAAATGCATTTGGGAATCAAGTAGAAAATGATATTGTGATAAATGATATAAAACAGACTAATACTATAGAAACAGAAGCAGTAACAGCTGGAAATCTTAGAGTTTACTATTTAGATGTCGGACAAGCAGATAGTATTTTAGTTATCGATAAAGATAAAACAATGTTAATAGATGCAGGGACAAACGAAGCAGGCGAAACGGTAGTAAATTTCTTAAAAAATAAGGGAATTACTAAAATTGATTATTTGGTTGGAACTCATCCACATGAAGACCATATTGGTGGCTTAGATGATGTAATAGATAATTTTGATATAGGAACAATTTATATGCCTAAGATGCAAACTACAACCAAAACATTTGAAGATGTTTTAGATAGCATTGTAGCTAAAAATGTGCAAGTTACAACACCTGTTGTGGGAGATAAATTTACTTTAACTAATGCTGATTGTACTATAATGGCAACAGATACAAAAGATACAGAAGAAAATTTGAATTTATCTTCTATCGTTATTCGAATGACATATGGTGGAAATAGTTTCTTATTTATGGGAGATGCAGAAGCGGAAGTAGAAGAGGCCAGAAATTGGCAACCTGCAGACGTTCTAAAGGTAGGACACCATGGGTCTAAAACATCTTCTACACAAAACTTTATAATGCAAGTAATGCCATCTATTGCAATTATACAAGTAGGAAAAGATAATTCATATAATCTACCAAATCAAGAGACTATAGATAAATTGAATGCTGTAGGTACAAAAATATATAGAACAGATGAAAGTGGAAATATACTTGTAACAAGTGATGGCTCTAATATACAGGTAGAAACTAATGTAAAATAGATAGGAGAAGATAATGAAAAATTTTATAGATAAACATTTGAACAAAATAAATATAGGGCTTATTGTGTTAATCGCAATAGCCCCTCTTTTACTATGTTTTAATAGTAGTTTATGGTTTGATGAAGCATATTCTGTAGGAATTGCAAAGCAACCTTGGGGAAATCTATTCATTTCTACAATAAATGATGTACATCCAATTTTATATTATGTATTATTAAAGATATATTCACTGATTTGTGGAACTAGTGTAATAGCATTAAGAATATTTTCTGTAATTCCAATTGTATTGCTAGCAGTATTTTCATTTGTGAAAATACGAAAAGAATTTGGAAACAAAGTAAGTTTTTACTTTAACTTAGTATTATTACTTTTACCAGTTACAATGCATTATGGTTCACAAATAAGAATGTATAGCTTAAGTATGCTATTTGTTACAATTACTGCAGTATATGCATATTTAGCTTATAAAAACAATACGAAGAAAGATTGGGTAATATTTGCGATAGCTAGTATTTGTAGCGCATATACGCATTATTTTGCATTATTCACAATAGGAATAATAAATATTTTATTATTATTCTTTATCATAAGAGAAAAGAAAGAACTTTTAAAAAGATGGTTCATATATGGAGCAATACAAATTGTTTGCTATTTACCAGGGGCAGTTATTTTTATTATGCAAGCAACAAGGGTATCTAAAGGCTTTTGGATTAGTGTAAATTATCCAGAGATTATAACACAAATTATAGAGTTTTTCTTTTTAGATTGTATAAATTCTGGTTATCCAGCAGTATTTGGCTTATTTATAGTAATATATATGATTTTAAGAGTACATAAATTATATTTAGAAGATAAGAAAAAGATAAGACCAGTTACGATAGCACTTACAACATGTGGATTAGTAATACTAGTTACATTATTAGTTTCGTTAAAAAGAGCTGTGTTTATACCAAGATATATGTTACCAATGTTAGGGTTATTTATATTTGCTTTTGCATATATATTAGCTGTCGAAAAAAGTCGAATTGTCAAAACAATAATTATCATTGGTTTAATAGGATTAACAATATGGAACGGTGTTACTTTATGGGATAAATCTTATTCAGCAGAAAATAATAAGCCAATAGAAGCCATTCAAGCAGAAGTAAAGCCAGAAGATATATTTGTATATACAACAATTGGACCTAGTAGTTCTGTTGCAATAAACTTTGACGAAAATAAACAATATTTCTATAATAAAGACAATTGGACCGTAGAAAAAGCATATGGAGCATTTGCACCTCAAATGAAAGTAGTAAATAATTTGGATGAAATACAAAATTATATTGGTAGAATTTGGGTAATAGATGCAGGGGACACTAATATGTATGATTATATAAATGAAATGGAAGGAACTACAGTTATAAAAGATAAAGAAACATACTACCATCCATTTAGTGGAGATACATTTATAATCTCATTATTTGAAAAAAATTAACTTATAAATGAAAAAAATAAAAAAAATAAAAAAAATAAAAAAAATTTAATTTGCCGACAAGTTTCGACAAAAAATATCGACACTATATGCTATAATTTGTATATAGGAGGGATGCGATATGGATGTTACTTTAGCAATAAAAAAACATAGAGCGAAACTAGAACAAATGATTTTAGACAATAAAGACTATAATGAAATAGTCAAACAAAGCCAAAAGTTAGACAAATACATAAATATCGCAATGAAGGAAATTATGGCGGAAGGTAATAAAGACTAAAAGCGCTGTTCAATAGGATAGCGCTTTTAGTTTGGAGCTTGATCATTCTTATTAAAACTTTTGTGCAATAATAAAACTTAGCATAAAAAAGTAGAAAAAAATCGAATAATGATATAAAATAATAAAAATAAAAATATAAATATAAATAAGAGGAGAAAAGATGAATAAGCAAGAACCACAGGAGCAAAATTATATTGAAAATATTATAATTAAAACTGGTAAATTGTTACCAGCGTTTCATATGGCATATCAAAATCGAGAAGTAAAGCGTTTTATAGAGTTTATAAAGACAAATAAATTACAAGAGACTTTTTTAGAAAATGCATTTAATGATTATATAGATTTGAGAGGTTCAGACAAAGAAAAAAAGTGTTTCATGAAAATTGTTCAAGATGAAGGAATGGAATATCTAAAAGGTGTTTATGGAGAGCAATTTGGCTCAAAGCTAGATTTATTAAGTAAAGCAGGAAAATTAAAAGGATTAGATATATGTGAGTTAGTCTTAATGAATAAAAAAGGTGATATATCACGACAAGCAAATATTATGTGTGAAATTATAGATTTATTCAATGATGATAATTTAGAAATCGGTATACATAGGACTGGAGCGCTAGGATTTGGTGACAGTATAAATGCTAAAGGCTTATTATTAACAGGTCATATATCTTCGGGGGTAGATTCTAGCAAATACGAAGATATTTACTCAAAATTAACACAAAACATATCATTTGAAAATACACATATAGGTTTGTTAATGCAAATGATTGCAACAGGTGGAAATTATAAAAATTATATGAGTAGTGAACTTGTAGATATAAGCCTTATTGCAATACCGAAAAAAGATTTAATAGACAAGAAAAATGATATCATAATAGATTCTGATGGGTTAAGGTTAAATCCTAAATATGTAAAAGGGTATGTAAGAGTAAATGCTAACGATAATACTATGGTCGAATATGTAAAAAATCCAAGATACATAGAAGAAAAAAGAGACGAGCCAGCAAATCTATTAGAAAAGATAATAGAGAAATCGAAGGAACAATTAGGATGGTCTTCAATAAACAGAATAGTTCAAAAAATCAAATTAAAAATTAATAATAGAGAAAGAAATCAAGGAGAAGAATTTGATGATAGATAATTTTAATATAATGTTTAATGAAGTATATAGTGTGTTAAATTTACTTGGTAGAGAATATATATATAAATTACCTAACAATGTTTATGAATTTATAAAAAATGAAAGGGTTCCAAATTATGAGTTTAATATAAATATGGAAAGAGATGTGATATCACAAATTTCAAAAGATGCATTAGCGTTTATTTCATATTTAAATTTAAAATATTGGGCTACACTAGAAGAACAGCGAGAACTCATAAAAATTTACAAAGAAAATGACATAAAAAAAGAAAAGTCAAAGCTAAAATTTAATCCAAGAACAATATTAAATAATAATACAAAAGAAATAGAAAGTAAAGCTCTTATTAAAGAGGAGCAAAATTGGTATAAAAAATTGAAAAATATAATATTAAACTTTTTTAAAAATATTAAAGATAAGAAAAATAATTAATTAGGTAATTTTAATTGACATTCAAAGGAATAAGCAATAGAATAATGGGGAGAATGAATTTAAGGAAGGTGATTTTTTATGCCATTTGTAACAACAAAGGATATGTTTGAAAAATCTATGAAGGAGAAATTTGCAATAGGTGCATTTAATATTAATAATATGGAGTTTGTACAAGCGATAATGGATGCAGCAGCTAAAGAAAATTCACCAGTTATTTTACAAACTTCAGCAAGTGCTATAAAATATGCAAGAGTGCCATATTTAAAGAAAATGATAGAAGCAGGTTTAGAAGAACATGATATTCCAGTAGCTTTACATTTAGACCATGGTCCAGATTTCGAAACATGTAAAATGTGTGTAGATAATGGATATACATCAGTTATGTTTGATGGTTCAAAATATGATTTCGAAACAAATATAAAATTAACAAAAGAAGTTGTAGATTATGCTCATGCACATGGTGTAGTAGTAGAAGCTGAACTTGGAAAACTTGCAGGAATAGAAGATGATGTTAATGTTTCTGCAGAAGATGCTATGTATACAAATCCAGACGAAGCAAAAGAATTTGTAGAAAGAACAGGATGTGATTCTTTAGCAATAGCAATTGGAACAAGCCATGGAGCATATAAATTTAAAGGTGAAGCAAAATTAAGATTTGATATTTTAGCAAAAATTAAAGAAAAAATACCAAACACACCAATAGTATTACATGGTGCTTCAACAGTTATCCCAGAATTAGTAGAAATCTGCAATAAATATGGAGCAGATTTACCAGGAGCAAAAGGAGTTCCAGACGAAATATTACATGAAGCAAGTGTATCTGGAGTATCTAAAATAAATGTAGATACAGACTTAAGATTAGCTATGACAGCTGGAATAAGAGAAACATTTGTAGAAAATCCAAGTGTATTTGACCCAAGAAAATATATGGGTAAAGGAAGAGATTTAATAGAAGAAACAGTTGCTCATAAAATAAGAGAAGTATTTGGATCAAGCAATAAAGCATAGGGATTTGGGGGACGTTCCTTAAATCCCCATAAAGGAGATTTCAAAAGCAGTAGCTGTATGCTACTGCTTTTGTTTTCCCTATCAAGTAGGGAAAATAAGGAACGTTCTATAATCCATAAAAATTTACCAAATTATAACAAAAATGGTAAATTTTTCTTAGCCACAAAATACAAACAAATGTTTACAATAAAATCGAATGATGCTATAATAAGTTTATAGTGATAAGTTGGAGTGTGAAAATTATGCAGAAATATTACTTATGTATAGATTTAAAAACTTTTTATGCTTCTGTTGAGTGTGTGGAAAGAGGATTAGACCCATTTAATACAAATTTGGTAGTAGCAGCTCCTGAAAGAGGGAAAGGAACAATTTGTTTAGCAATATCTCCAAAAATGAAAATGTTAGGAGTAAAAAATAGGTGTAGAATTTTTGAAATTCCCCCAACAATAAAATATATAGTAGCCACTCCAAGAATGAAGAAATATATAGAATATTCAGCAAATATATATGCTATTTACTTAAAATATTTTTCAAAAGAAGATATACATGTGTATTCAATAGACGAAGCGTTTATGGATGTTACCCAATATTTAAAATTGTACAAATTAAACCCAATAGACCTTGCTAAAAAAATAATAAAAGATATATTTAAGACTTATGGGATAACAGCTACAGCCGGTATTGGAACCAATATGTATCTAGCCAAAATTGCGCTTGATATTACAGCAAAACACAATCCAAACAACATAGGATATTTAGATGAAGAAAAATATAAAAAAGAATTATGGCATCATAAACCACTTTCTGATTTTTGGCAAATAGGAAGAGGAATAGAAAGAAGATTAAATAAAATGAGGATATTTGATATGTATGATATTGCTCATACTACTCAGAAAAGGTTATATAAAGAATTTGGAGTAAATGCAGAGTATTTAATAGACCATTCTTGGGGAAAAGAAAGCTGTACTATTGCAGATATAAAAGCATATAAACCTAAAACAAATTCTATAACTAATAGTCAAGTTTTATTTGAAGATTATTCGTTTATAAAAGCAAGACTAGTATTAAAAGAAATGGTAGAAGTAGGGAGTTTAAGACTTATTGAAAGTAATTTAGTAACTGATACTGTGGGGCTTTATATAGGCTATTCAAAAAATACTATAAAAGCGACAGGAGGGACTAGAAAATTAACTAATTATACAAATATATATTCAGAGCTCTTAAAAGCGTTTTTAGAAATATATGATAAAACTACAGATACAGATATTCCAATTAGAAGAATAGGTGTAAATTTTGCAAATGTAATTGAAGCAGAAAGTGTACAATTAAGTTTATTTATAGACCAAGAAAGAATTGATGAGGAGAGAAAATTAGAACTTGCAATGTGCAGTATAAAAAATAAAATGGGAAAAAATGCGATAATAAGAGGAATGGACTTAGAAGAGGGGGCAACGACAATTATGAGGAATAAATTAATAGGAGGTCATAATAGTGGCGAATAGAGTAGCAAGAGCAAAACAATTTCTTCCATTTGATGCATTGAAAGGATTGCAAGAAGCATTAAGGGAAAAAGAGATAGAGTACGAAGAGAAAAAAGATTTATCAGAAGATACTTTAAATGAATTAAACAATAAATTTAATCAAATTGACAATGGAAGTTTTGTTAAAATAACATTTTATAAAAATGGAAAATATAGCGAAATTAAAGGAAGAGTAACAAATATTGATTATATTAAAAAGAAAATTCAAATTAATAAAGAATACAATATAAATATTTGTGATATTGTAAGTATTTTAATATAATTAAGTAAATTTAGATTATATAATTTGAAACAGGAGGAATATAAAAATTGATTTATTTAAAAGAATTTGAATTACCAGAAAAAGAAGATTATAGTGGATATCCGTTTCACTTATTTTTAGAAAAAAAGTTTTACGATATTAAGTTTGATACAATTACAATTTTTTATGGAGATAACGGCTCAGGAAAATCCACTTTATTAAATGTTATCACTGAAACTATAAATAAAGATAAAAAAGTAATTGAAAGAAGAAATAATTTAGTTAAAACAGAATACTTTGATATCTATATGAATGAGTGTAAATATTATGTTGAAAATAATATTCCAATAGGAAGTAAAATGATTTGTAGTGAAGATATATTTCAAAATATATTGTTTAAACGAAAAGACAATCAAAAAAAGAATAGTGCAAGAGAGAACTTAAAAAAGCAATATCTTCAATATAAATATAATCCTATTAATTATGAATCGTTAGAAGATTTAAGTCTTTCAGTTGAAACTAGGAAAAAAACGCAAAGTAAATTTATAAAAAGTAGAATTGAAGAAAATTCAAGGGAATTTTCTAATGGACAAACAGCGTTAGATTTTTTTGATAAAGAGTTGCAAGAAAATAGTTTATATTTACTAGATGAGCCAGAAAATAGTCTATCACCTAAATTTCAGTTAGAACTAGTACAGCTGATAAATGAATTGACTAGATTCTTTAAATGTCAATTTATAATAGCAACACATTCTCCATTTTTTTTAGCAATTCAAAATGCTAAGATATATAATTTAGATAAAACACCTGTTGCAGAAGAGAAATGGTACGAACTAGAAAATATGCAGATTTATTATAACTTTTTTAAAGGAAATAAAAGTTATTTTGAGAATAGATAGATTTTGTCCAACAGTAAAGAATACAGTTGGACATTTTAAATTTTATATATTGATTTTTCATTTAAAATAGGGAAAAGAGGAACGTCCCCAAATCCCTGAAATCCCTGTGCCAAAATCCCTATTCTAATTTTTTTGTTTCTAAATTTTTAAAACTTAAATACCACGACATACCATTTCTATTTTTATTAATACTTTCATTTCTTTCACGTAAAGCATTAAACGTCTTTGGAGGAGGAACAATCATAGGATTTCCTGGGGACCAATTAGCTGGTGTCATACAATTATTTTGGTCGGAATATTGTAGTGCAGTTACAGTTCTTAATATTTCTGGAATGTATCTGCCTATATTCATTGGATAAACAAAGATACTTCTTATAATTCCCTTATCATCGATAATAAATATATTTCTAACAGTTTCTGTAGAGCTTACATCGTTAGAAATCATTCCATACTTTCTGGCGATAACTCCGTTTTGGTCTGCAATAATAGGGAAATTTACAATAAGACCGGTTTTTAGATAAATATCATATAACCAAGCAAGATGAGAGTTTAAACTATCAACACTAATACCAATAAGTTCTGTATTTATTTTTTTAAAGTATGTATCTGCTTTGGCAAGACCAATTATCTCGGTTGTGCAGATAGGTGAAAAATCGTTTGGGTGTGAAAAGAATACAATCCATTTACCTTTATAGCTAGAAAGAGAGATGTCTCCCATCGTAGAAACAGCGTCAAAATCTGGAGCTTCCATACCAATTTTTAAGTTATTATTCATCATTATTTCATAATCCATAAAATTAAACTCCTTTAAAAATTTTTTATTATAATATATGAAAAAATTCTGCAGAAGTTACAAGGATAAAAATAGAAAAGAATAAAAAGAATTTAAACGTAAATAATAAAAACAAGGAGGTATGTAAAATGGAAAGTAATCAAAAAATTCATTGCTCAGTTGGAAGTTGTAAATATAATGATATAACAGTTCAGGAATGTAAATTAAAAGCTATAAATATTATGCCAAATACAAATGTAAATACAGGTGATGAAAAGGAAACAATGTGTGTAAGTTATAAAAACAATAAATAGAGGTTAGTGAAAATAATTATAAAAGACATTGCCATTAGGTAATGTCTTTTTAATATTATAAATTTTTTTCACGTAAATTTTTCATGATTTGTTTATTAGCATCTTTCTTTTTTAAATCTTCTCTTTTATCATATAATTTTTTACCCTTACCTAAACCTAGTTCTAATTTTACAAAACTACCTTTAAAATAAATATTTAACGGTATTAACGCATATCCTTTTTGTTTTAATAATCCATATAATTTAAGAATTTCTTTTTTATGTAATAATAGTTTTTTTGGTCTTAAAGGGTCTTTATTATATATATTTCCATGCTCGTAAGGACTAATATGCAAATTATATACATAACATTCGCCATTAGAAATGCTAGCATAGCTATCTTTTAAATTTACTTTGCCTAATCTTATAGATTTAATTTCTGTACCTGAAAGAACAATGCCAGTTTCGTAAGTATCTAAAATTTCATAATTATGCTTAGCTGTAGGGTTCTTAGCAATTAATTTTGTATTCATAAATCTTACCTCGCTTAATTTGTTAATTAATAACTGTATTATAGCATGAATATATGAAAAGTAAAAGATTAAGCTGCCACAAAAGAGTAGCAGCTTATAGATTAATGTGAAAATTATTCATTATGATTTCTTTTAACTAAATACCATATAAGAAATGCAATTCCTAATACAACAGCTACTACTATTATCCACGACCAAACTGTACCATTAGAAAAAGCTGATGTTGCAGCTGTGGTTGCAGTTCTAGTAGCATTATATACACCATCTTTCATATCTGTAGTAGCTTCGCCTACACCATTTGTAAAGTCCTTTGCTTGTTCTTCAGTTTTAGTAACAACATTACTAGACATATCTTTTATTGAGTTAGCAGTATTTTGAACAGCATTTGATGCATCTTGCATAACATTTTCTGTATGTCCAACACCATTTTTGGTAGATTCTGCAGCTTTATGAAGCATATCATTATTAGCAAAAGAATTACCTGTTATAAAAAATACAATTACAGCAGAAAATATAATAAAAGAAATCTTTTTAGCTATGTTAGCCATAATTTACCTCCTGCTTAAGTTTGAGGATATTATCTGCAAATAAATTTACAAATAATAAAAATACCTCAATATTATTTTTAGAAATTTAATTAAAAATATGCAAAAAAAATAAACCAATCTATCTAAAGATTGGTAATAAATTTAATGTTTTAATCTAATTAATATAGCAATACTTAATAATATAAGTAAAATTCCGATTACAATTAATAAAATATTTAAAATATTAGAAATATCTAATCCACTAGAAGATGTAGTAGAATATGTTGCTGATGTAGTTGGTTGGTAAGTTGAAGCTGTAGCCATAGTGTTAGATGTTTCGTTTGATGTAAGGTTCATGTCTATATCATCTGCTGCGAAAGCAGGTGCAATATTTACAAAAAATAAACTTAAAATTATTATTGGCATTAGTAATAAAAATTTTTTTATCATATGTTTAACCCTCCTAAAATGTCCCTTGTTTATATTATCTATTTTATATGTTATAATCATACACAAAAACATAAAAAAAGTCCATACAAAACTAAAAAAAATTAAAAAAATATTGACAATATAAAATCTTAAATATATCTTTAAACTAAGGAGTGGTAATATGGACGAATATATGGAAAAATTAGTAAATAGCAAAGAATTCGAAGTGTTTAAAAATCTAGATAAAGCTACATTAAAAATTATTTTAATGTATTTAAAATTTAATTTAGTAGAAATGTACCAACAAACAGAAGTTGAAGCTAATAATAATCAAATAAGATATGCTATTATAAAAAGTTGTATACCATCAGATTATAATTACTTAGAATTTTTAATGGATTGTAATTATAGAATAAATTTAAATATCGCTAGGAACGTGTTTATAGATAAAATTGGGGATAAGAAAATCAAATGTCAAAAATGTGGACTACAATATTGTATAAAATATTTAGTAAGAAATTTTTTGTATGAAATATTAAATGCTCAAAAACGAGATAAAGTTGTGATAGATCCAAAAAAATTAATAAATATGTTTTTAAACGAAGAACCAGAAGAGGTCTTATATAATTCTATTGATATTAAATTTGACAATATAGATACAGTAACATTAATGTTTGTTGAAATTTTATTAAAAAATAAATTTATTAAATTAAAAGAATATAATGACGATACGAAAATAGCAAAATTTAATGCTCTAAATTTAGTTAAATTAGAAAATAGCATATATTATATTAATAAAATACATCAGTATTATTCTGGCAATTATGATAATGAATTAGTAGTTAATATAGAAGACTTCGAAAAAAATATAGAGATTAATTCAAATGAAAGTTACGAATATGTATATAGTTTAACTGCATATTATGAATATTTAATTGAAGTAAAAAAAGTGGATGTTATAAAGCAATTAGAAAATTATTTAGCAAGAAGAAACAAAGATAAAATAACTAATAGAGGAAAATATTTTAATAGAATCTATTTAAATAGGCTAGAAAAATTATCTTGTAATAAAGAAACAAAAAATAAGATAAAAAAGCTATTTAATTATGTATTAAACTATAATTATACAACAGCTACACCATTTGTACCTATTAATATTGTAATGTATACAGAAGATAGGGAAATGGCTACAAACATTTCAGAGCTAATTGGTGAATATATGTGGTATTTTGTATATTTAAAGGATAGTACAAAATATTATGAATATTCAATGAATGAGATTATTTCTGATAAAAATCTAATAAATCAGATGTATGTTGATTATAGCAATGGAAAAACTACATACAAATATGGAATAATACGAATTATGGATTTCCAAAATATAATTTATGCATCAGACAAAGATCAAAATATAATATTAAATTTATTAGCAGAAAAAATATTAAAAAATAATTCTAGAATAGTAACGATGATATATGGAAAGAAAGAGGTAATAAAAGGAATATTAGATAAACATCCAATTTTATCAGAAGATTTATTTAATATAGAATTAAACATTGACGAATTGGATATAAATGAAGTTTATAATATAGTTATAGAAAGATTAAGTTTAACAGAGCAATTGACTCCAGAAATAAAAGAAAAGATATACAATTATATAAAATTAAGTTATGGAAGTAGTGAGCTTAAAAATACAGAATATGCTAAAGTATTATTTAATAAGATAATATTAAATGAAAACAGTACTTTCGATGAGAATAAAAATAAGGTTTTAGAGTTAGAGGATATTCCTAATTTGTACAACACAAGAGATTTACCACAAATCTTATCAGAACTAAATGAAATGATAGGACTAGGTAAGATAAAAAAGCAGATTAATAATCTAGTAAGTTTATTAAAATTTAATAAACGAGCAAATATCGATATTTCCAAATTTAATCTTCATATGGTATTTACAGGTAATCCAGGAACGGGAAAAACAACTGTTGCAAGACTTTTTAGTGATATCTTATATAATTTAGGATATACTAAGAAAAATAAACTTGTAGAAGTATCAGCAAAAGACTTAATAGCGGAATATGTTGGGCAAACAGCTGGTAAAACATATAATGTACTAAAGTCTGCTTTTGGAGGAGTATTATTTATAGATGAAGCATATTCAATTGTTGAAAGTGGTTCTAATGCTTCTTTTGCAAGTGATTGTATGACGACAATATTAAAAGTTCTAGAGGACCAAAAAGATAATTTAATAGTTATTTTTGCGGGATATGAAAAACAAATGGAGAAATTTATAAAATTTAATCCAGGTTTAAAATCTAGAATAGGATATACGATAAAATTTGATGATTATACAAGCCAAGAACTAATAGATATTTTTAAACAATTAGTTGAAAAAAATAATTTAAAAATTACAGATGAAGCATTAAAGAAAGTGGAAGGCATAATAGAGACATCAAAAAAAGTTGAGGACTTTGGAAATGCAAGATATATAAACCAAATATATCAAGATATTTTAATTGAGCATTCAAGAAATGTGGAAAATATAGACAATGATGAAAATTTAATGGTTATAACAGAAGATGATATAAATGCAGAAAAATTAACAGCAAAAAATGAAGCAAGAAGGATAGGATTTTAAAATGTATTATACATATATGTTAAGATGTGCAGATGATTCAATTTATACAGGGATTACTACGGATTTGGAAAGAAGAATGGATGAACATTTTACCCAAGGAGAAAAATGTGCCAAATATACTAAAAGGCATAAAGCAAAAAAGTTAGAGGCAGCGTGGAGTAGCGAAGATAGAAAACTAGCTTCAAAATTAGAATATTATATAAAACATTTACCAAAAAGTGAAAAAGAAGATATTATAAAACACAATAAAAATATAACCGTTCTAAGTGAAAAATTAGATATTACATCTTATAAAAGAATTAGATTAAAGAGGTGAAGAGTAATGGAAAAAGAAGCATTTTTTAAATTATCATATGGACTATATATTATAACTACAAAATATGAAGAACATTTTGCGGGATGTGTTGTAAATACTGTTGTGCAAGCAACAGCAGAAGAAAAGCCAAAATTATTAGTAACTGTAAATAAAGAAAATGATACTAATGTAACAATGAAAAAATCAAAGAAAGTAAATATATCTGTGTTATCACAAGATGCAGATATGTTATTAATTGGTAAATTTGGCTTTAGAAGCAGTAAAGATTTTAATAAATTAGATGGAACAGAGCATATAATGGGAAAAAATGATATTCCGGTAATTACTAAAGCTACATCATCATATATAGAGGCAAATATAATAAACGAAATAGATTGTGGAACACATACTATATTTGTATTAGAGGCAGAAGAGGCAAAAATATTAACTAACAAACCAGTTTTGACATATGATTATTATCACAATGTAATAAAAGGAAAGACTCCACCAAAAGCATCATCATTTAGTAATTAAAAGTAGAGTGTGCTTATATTAAAGGGAAGACTAAAAAAGAGGGGGCATTATAAAAATGCAAGAACATGTAGAATTAGAAGTTTCGTTAGAAATAATAATGGCAGAAATTGCAAATTGTATGTTTAATTTAAAAACTAAAGAAGACGAAATAAAACTTAATAAGTTAATAGCACTTCAAGAAAGTGCATATAAAGGAAATAGAGAAAGTGTCAAAAAGATATTAAACAAGGAGTTTTAACATGGAAAGAAGAAAAATTTCAAAAGAAGTATATGATAAAATAATAAAGCAAATACCTAATAAAATAATAGAAATGTTGCCAGATAAGCCCGAAAACTTATTAAGATATGCAACTAGAATTAAAGAGGTTCAATTTTCTAAAAATGTGGATGAACCTACAAAAAAATTAATGAAAGAAAAATTATTAAGTGATGAAGAATATTTAAGAACTTTTTTCTTTGTTATGGCTATTACTTTTTATAATAAAAAGAGAGTAGAAAATCCTCAAATAAAAATAGTTGCAGCACAAACAGGTAGTGGAAAAAGCAATTTAACTGCAAAACTTTTAAGAGAAGATGAAAACTATATTTTTGTTGATTCAGATAAATATAAACATTTTAGGTATGATGCGAAAGACATTGCAAATGAATACCAAGTGTTATATCCATTTTTAACAGGACCAGATGGATATGATCATGCAGATAATATATATGAATATGCAATAGCAAACAAATATAATATTATAAAAGAATCTGCACCATCAAAAAATAAAGGTTTATTAAATGTTGATGCAGAAGAGCTTTTAAAAAATAATTATAAAATTTCTGTTTATATCTTAGCCGTTGGTGAACTAAACAGTTTATTATCAGTACATGAAAGATATGAGCTACAAATAATACATGGATTAAAAACTGCAAAATTAACATCTATAGGAAGACACGATGAATCATACGAAGCGTTAATACCAAATGTTAAAGAAATAATAGATGATAAAAGAATAAGTAGAATTAATGTATATATACGTGGAAATTTGGCTAATGAATATAATCCAACACAAATATTTCCTTCTGAGAGATTTTGTGATATAATAGAGGCCCTTAAAGTTGTTAGAGAAGAGGACAATGACAATACTAAAAAAGAATTTAAAGAAAGATATGAATTAGTACATAAACAAATGGAAGCTAGAAAGGCACCAAAGGAACAATTTGAGCAGCTTGAGGAGATTTATAGGAGGAGCATTAAATGAAGGAAGAATATGTAGAGCTTGCTACAGAAATCGTAGAAGATCAATTAGCAACTGTTATAAATGAATATGCAGTAAGCCAAAACCAACAAGCTAATAAATTATTAGAGCAAAAGATAGAAATATTACAACAAATGAAAGGTGAAATAAATAAAGGTAATTCAAATATTATAAAGATGGTATTAAAAAGAAAGAAGAAAGGAATAATATGATTGATTATAACGAAACAAGAGGAATTTCAAAAGAAACATTAAATGAATTATTACAAGAATTAAACCCAGACTTTATAAAAAAATTACCAGATACACCACAAGAAATATTAAAGTTTGCAAAAAGAAGAGTAAATCCATACATATCTGAGAATATTAATGAAACATTAGCTAAACAAATGTTGGAAACAAGACAAACTGACAAGGAATATTTATTAACTTTGTTTAAAGCTATGACTATTACATTTATTAATGGTCAAGATCCTTCTCAACATCCAGTTGCAGCTGTATTAGTATCTCAAACAGGTGCAGGAAAGACTAGTTTAAGAGAATTAATAAATCCTCAAAATCAAGTATATGTTGTTATAAATCCAGATTTATATAAAAAGTATAGATCTGATGCAGACAAGATTAGAGAAAAAGATAGAACACATTTTGGGGCTTTAACAGGAATAGATTCATATGATCATGCTGCTAAGATTAGAACCTATGCGATGGAAAAAGGATATAATATTTTAATAGAAGTGGCTCCTTCATTACAACAAGGTTTAATAGGAGTAGATGAAAAAGAATTAGAAGAACATGGTTACCAATTAGATTTACATGTTATGGCTGTTGGAGATTTAGTAAGTGCTATATCTATCCATCATAGGTATGAAACTTCAATATTTGTTTATAATGGTCAAGGTGATACTAAATTAACAGATTTACATAGGCATGATGAATCCTATTTGGCTGTTAGCGAATGCTTAGAAGGTATGGACCCAGAAAGAATAAGCTTATATATTAGAGGTAAAAATGCAGCTATTCCTCCGAAAAAGATACCAACAGAAGGAAAAACAATGACAGAAATTTTAAATATGCTACAAAGGGAAAGATCTGTTTCAAATTATGCATATGTAGTAGGTAGTGGAGAACCCTCTTTTATATCTGATTATCAAGAAATATTACAGTTAATGCAAAAAAGAAATGCTCCACAAGAAGAATATGAGCAACTAAATAATATATATGGAAGATATGTACATTATAAAAGTCAAATTAAAAGCGCAGAAGGAAGGTAAAAATAGCAATAAGCGTGTTGATTAATATAATCAGCACGCTTATTGCTGTTTGGTTTGAAACAATAGTTAAGACGAAGTTATATTTTTTCGAATTTTTTCTGGTATAAAACAATAGGCATGTTCTTGCCAAAACTTCATGGCTGGCAAATATAAGTCATCCTCAGGATCTAATTCCCAAGGGCGTGGCATATTCTCTAATCCAGTAAATTTTATGTTAGTAATAACATAAAATACGCCATCTATATCAGCCATCTTTTCGAAGTCGATAGAAAGGCGCTGGATTGCTTGTGGAGAAGAAAATGCCATATAGACTGGATGCTTTTCGCCATGGCGAACGACCTTCACAAGGTCATCAACATCTTCGTAGAATGACAAAGGAGTAAAATCAGCATACCCAATAACTGATTTTGTTTTTATCCTATAATTTTCGCTTTTTGATTCTAGTTTTGCATGACTTACAACTTTTCTTAAGAAATCGCTGTTAATATTTTATAAGTGCCAAAACAAGGCGTCTCTTGTGTCCTTTGCCAGAAAGCTCATAAGGAATGAGCAAAGAGATTCGCTCCATATCCTGATACAAATATGAACTTTCGATAACTTCTTTTACCATATCTAATGTAACATGTTTATCAAGCCTAATTCCATACCGGGAATAAACTTTAAAACCATTCTTAGATACAGCAATTAATTCTTTAGGTGGTGAGTTAGATTTTTTCATAACATTTAGTTCTTAATAAATTAAGAACTACCTCCCTTCTAAAACTACAAGACCAGCAAAAGGAAACTATCCTTTATATGCTAATCAACCGTTTTGCTACAATGCCATTATATAAGCATATTTAGCATAATACAAGTTTTTTGCAAAATTAAATAAATTTTTGTATAATAATGTCACATTATTATTAATAAAAATTAATGTTAGGAGGAAAAATGTTAAATATAGGTTGTCACTTATCAATTTCTAAAGGATATGAAAATATGGGTAAGGAAGCACTAAAAATTGATGCTAATACTTTTCAGTTTTTTACAAGAAATCCTAGAGGCGGAAAAATAAAAGAATTAAATATAGAAGATATAAATAATTTATTAGAAATTATGAAAAAAAATCAATTTGCTAAGATACTAGCGCATGCACCATATACAATGAATTTGTGTTCAGATAAAGAAGATATTCGCGAATTTGCTAAAAACATGATGAAAGAAGATTTAGAAAGAATGGAATATCTTCCAGGAAATATGTACAATTTTCATCCAGGAAGTCATGTTGGGCAAGGAGTAGAACAAGGTATAGAATATATTGCAAAAGCTTTAAATGAAGTACTTACCAAAAATCAATCTACCACAGTGTTGTTAGAGACAATGGCAGGGAAAGGTACAGAGATAGGAAGAAATTTTGAAGAAATAAAGACAATAATAGATAAAGTTAGCTTAAAAGAAAAATTAGGAATTTGCCTTGATACTTGCCATATAAATGATGCAGGATATGATGTAAGTGATATTGATAAAGTATTAAATGAATTTGATAAAATTATAGGTTTAGAATATTTAAAAGCAATACATTTAAATGATAGTATGAATGAATTAGGAAGTCATAAAGATAGACATCAAAAGATAGGAGAAGGTACAATAGGAATTACAAATTTTGAAAAAATTATAAATCATCCTGTGCTAAGAGATTTGCCTTTTTATTTAGAAACACCAAATGATTTAACAGGATATGCAAAAGAAATAAGCTTACTAAGGAATTTGTATAAAAGTTAAAATAGAAAAAAGGAGAGAAAATTAATGCTTTCAGTAATGGAGGTAAAAAAGAGGTTACCAAGAGATTTTATAGAAGAATTATATAATTTGCATTCACCACTAGTCGCAGATAAAATTTTAGCTGGAATGGCAGGAAAAAGGAATACTACTTTGCGTGTAAATATATTAAAATATAATATTCAAGATCTAATGAGATATTTTAGAGAGATAAATATCAAGTTCGAAAGAGTGAGTTTTTTAAGCGATGCATTAGTAATAAAAAATGCAACCGAAAAGGATATTCAAAAGCTAGATATCTACGAAAAGGGATATATTTATTTGCAAAGCTTGTCTAGTATGATTCCACCACTAGTGCTAGATGCGAAAGAAAATGAGCAAATATTGGATATGGCATCAGCACCAGGAAGTAAAACAACACAAATCTCTGCAATGATGAATAATACAGGGCATATTATTGCAAATGAATTGGACAAGATAAGATGTGAACGTTTAAAATTTAATTTAAACAATCAAGGAGCAACAAATGTAGAAGTAATAAATGGATATGGCGAAAAATTAGGAGAGAAATATCCTAAAAACTTTGATAGAGTTTTATTAGATACACCATGTAGTGGAGAAGGTAGATTTATTGCAGAAATAGCAGGTACATATCGAAATTGGTCAATGAAAACAGTAAAAGAACTTTCAAAACTACAAAGAAAACTTATAAAAAGTGGGTATAATGCATTAAAGCCAGGAGGAATAATGGTATATTCTACATGTACTTTAAATTTAGAAGAGAATGAAAATATTTTAAAATGGGCGTTGGAAAATTTAAGCCTAAAAATAATGGATATAGATTTAAATATAAAAAACGCAATACCAGGAGACAAACTGGGTACAAATTTAGGGTTAGAAAAAGCAATAAAAATATTGCCTAATAAAGAAACAGAAGGTTTTTTTATAGCAAAATTAAGAAAAATTTAGCAAGGAGGATAAAATATGGAGTCAAAAATTGAAGAAGCAGTTAATAAAAAGAAAAATGGGTATAATTGTGCACAGGCAGTAGCTTGTACTTATTGTGATTATGCAGGAATTGATGAAGAAACAATGTTTAATATATGCCAAGCTTTTGGTACTGGCATGGGAACACTAGAAGGAACTTGTGGCGCAATAGTTGGAGCAGGTGTTGTTTTAGGAATGATGAATAAGCAGAGATTAAAAACGAATCAAGATATAAGAAAAATTATGCAGGACTTTAAAGCTCAAAATTCTACAGTTATTTGTAAAGAATTAAAAGGAATAGGAACAGGAAAAGTCTTAAGAGAATGCAATGATTGTGTACGAGATGCTGCTAGATTTTTAGAAAATATAATTGAAGAAAAAGAAAAACAGGTTGACGTAATTTAAATTAGATGCTAAAATAGAACTATGTTTTAAGAGTTTACCTAAGAGTATAAACTTGAGCGGTAAAGGGTAATTGGAAATTACTTACACTTTAAGTAAGATTGGATAAGAAATAATTCGAGTCTTACAAAGGAGTCTTAAAGATTTCTTTGTAAGGCTTTTTTTCTTATATATTAAAAGATATAATATACTAAAATAGAGATATATTTGTAAAAGGGGATAAAAATTATGAAATTTGAAGAGATGAAAGAAGAGGAACTAAAAGAAACGCTAGAATTGGTAAAAAGAGTTTTTGATGAATTTGAAGCACCAGATTATACAGGCGAAGGAGTAACTAATTTTTATAAGTTTATTGCTTATGATAGTATCTTAGAACAATTAAAAAATAATTTTAAAATTTTTGTTGCAAAAGTAGAAGACAAAATAATCGGAATGGTTTGTATAAGAGATTGTTCTCATATTGCAATGTTATTTGTAGATAAAAAATATCATAAAAAAGGAATAGGAACAGAATTAATGAATATAGCAAAAAATTATTGCAAAGAAAAAAATGGAGACAATTATAAGATAACAGTGAATTCAGCACCATTTGCAATAGACTTTTACCATAAAATTGGTTTTAAAGATACTGGAAAAGAGCAAACGGTTGATGGAATAAGATTTTTACCAATGCAAATTTCAATATATAAATTTAAAGAATATGGAGCTGAATATTTTGACTACTTATACCAGACAAAAAAAGAATGTTTTAAATGGTATGTAGAAAAAATATATGGTCCTTGGGAAGATGAATTTCAGGTAGAATTTTTTAAAAACTTTATAAGAGAAAAAAGAAATTACATAAAAATAATAATTTATAATGATAGACCAATAGGTATGTTTACAAACTATATTAATGAGGATGGAAACGATTTTATAGATTTATTTTACATAGATAAAGTCTACCAAGGAAACGGAATTGGAACACAAATTTTGAAGGAACAATTATTAGTAGATAAAAAGAGTAATGTAGATACTGTATTACAAGTATTTAAAGAAAATCCTGCCAAAAAATTATATGAAAAAGTTGGATTTGAAGTATATGATGAAACAGATACTCATTATAAAATGATTAAAAAGATAAAGGAGGAATAGCTATGGCTAAATTTGTATTAATATGTGGACCACAAGCTGTGGGTAAAATGACAGTGGGTCAAGAGCTTGCAAAATTGACAGGGTTAAAATTTATGCATAACCATGAAACGATAGATTTACCATTAAAGTTTTTCGAATTTAAGTCAGAGCAAAGAGAACGTTTAACAGATTTGTTTAGATTTTCAATCTTTGAGGAAGTTGCAAAAAGTGATTTAAAAGGAATGATATTTACTTTAATGTGGGCTTTCGAAAGACAAGAAGATTGGGATTGGGTACAACGAATAAAAGATATATATGATAAAGAAAATGGTGAATTTTATGTTGTTGAACTAGAAACAACTTTAGAAGAAAGGCTAAAAAGAAATAAGACCGAAAATAGACTAAAAAATAAACCTACTAAAAGGGATTTAGAATTTAGTGAGAAGGAATTATTAAAATCTGTAGATAAGCATAGACTAAATTCATATGAAGGAGAAGTAAAATACGAAAATTATATAAAAATAAATAACACAAATATCTCGGCGAAAAATACAGCAAAAATAATACAAGAAAAGTTTAAATTATAGGAGGAAATTTACAATGGAAGATGAATTAGAATTAATATTTCCATCAAAAGAATATAAAGAACAAATAGAAGAATTTAAAGAAGAATTTATACAAAATAATGAAAATAATATACCTGGTGGTGGAGGATTAGAAAGAGAAGAAACATTTGAAGCTTGGATGCAAAAAATTAATGATGATCTTTCAGAAGAAAAAAGTAAAGCAAGAGGAAGAGTTCCATCAGTATTATATTTAGCCTTTAGAAAGCAAGATCAAAGATTAATAGGAATAATTCAAATAAGATGTAAATTAAATGATTATTTATTAAATTTTGGAGGACATATTGGAGATTCCATAAGACCTTCGGAAAGAAATAAGGGCTATAGTACAAAAATGATAGCTTTAGCGCTTAAAGAGGCTAAAAAATTAGGTATAGGAAATGTTCTAATGACTTGTAATAAAAACAATTTAGCATCTGCTAGAACAATTATAAAAAATGGTGGTAAATTAGAAAATGAAGTGATTGAAGATAATAAAATAGTACAAAGATATTGGATAACTTTAAAAAAGAGATATGCAGATGGTAGAAATAAAGCTAACCATATATTAGAAAGTGATTTTAAAAATTTAAGAATAGATAATTATGAATTTAAAGGGAATATATCTTTGTTAACAATAAAAAAAGTTAGAAAAGAATGGCGAATAGATGTAGAACAAAGGTGCATTTTAGCTAACAATTACAATTGGCTAGAAATATATCCAGATGGTGAAAATTATTGTATTACTACAATGTTTGATGAGAATGATAATATAGCCGAATGGTATTTTGATATTGCAAAAGAACTAGGAGAAGAGAATGGAATTCCATATGAGGATGACCTTTATTTAGATGTAGTAATAGTGCCAGATGGAAGAATACATATATTAGATGAAGATGAATTAAAAAGTGCATATGATAGAAAAGAAGTAAGTAAAGAAGAATACGAAATGGCTTATAGAGTTGCAAATAAGATTATAGAAAAAGGAAAAAATAAGAAATATTTAGATGAACTAACAAAATTTACAACAAAATATTTAAAAATATTAAGAGGTGATAAAGATGTATTATAAAAAATTAATTGGAAAGAATATTTATTTAGCTCCAAAGACAATAGAAGATGCAGAAAAGTATGCAGAATGGTTAAATGATTTTAGGACTACAGATTATTTAGGCAAGAGTGGAAAGATAATGACGTTAGAAAAAGAAAGAGAATATTTAGAAACTCATATAGATGATGAAGCAACACTTAATATTATAACATTATCAGAAGATAAATTAATAGGTACAGTAGGAATAGAAAATATAGATCATCTAAATAAAAGAGGAACTTTAGGAATTTTTATAGGAGATGTAGAAGAAAGAGAAAAGGGTTATGGAACAGAGGCAATTAATTTAATTTTGGATTATGGATTTAATTATTTGAATTTAAACAATATAAAATTAGATGTTGTAGAATTTAATGAAAGAGCAATAGCATGTTATAAAAAGTGTGGGTTTAAAGAATGTGGTCGTAGAAGAAAAAGTGAATTTATCGATGGAAAATACTATGATAGAATTAGTATGGATATTTTAAAAGAAGAATTTACAGATAAATACATATTAAATAGAAATATTTAGCAAAACAGTTAAATTATGTAGACTTAATCAGCTAAATATGTTAAAATAATAACGGTAGTAACTGCAGTTGAATTATACATAGGAGGGTAATTATGTGGAAATATTTTAAAGACTTAGAACGGACAATGTCTGTTCGTGGACTAAATGATCTGGCGATTGAAATGGCTGAACTTTATGCAAACAGTGCAGCTATTACAAAAGCTGACTTGGCACAGGAAAACGATATGACTGTAAAATTAGTCAGTGAACTCCTAGATTATGCAGTAGTGCATAGTCTGGTAAGCGAAGCAACAGTTGGTCTGATGGAAAGAAGATCACTTTCAAATCAAAAAAGGCACTCACCAGAGGGGGAAAGTTTTTCAGCAAAACATCATTATGCAGAACTTCGTAGAAAGCGAGTAGAACATCAAGTTTTCAGTTTTTCCGAAGAAAAGATTAGAGAACTGGCACTCGCTTTTGCAGAAGAAACTGATAAAAGCAAGGAGGATATAGCCATAAGATATGATATAGCCAAAAAATCAGTAGATATTCTACTGAAAAAAGCTATAACTCAGAGTATTTGTGATGATGAAACCTTTAAAAAAATTGAAGAAAGGTCTATCAGGCACAATGATAGTCCCGAGACAAGAGCCTTTTTCAGGCAGCTTCACGAAAGACGCGAAGCAAAAAAGAAAAATTTTTTTGCATAGTCATACCCAGAACACAGAAGCAACATGGAAGCTATTTTTCCAGTTGCTTTTGTGTTTTTCTGTGTGTTAAAAGTGTGTACTTCAGTGGCAGAGCTTAAAGTTCAAAAATCATGTAAACTACAATAGATTTTGAATTAAATATATTTATTGGTAATATAAAGTATAAAACAAATAAAAATAGAAACAATAAACAAAGGAGGTAAAAATATGGAAGAGAAAAATTTAAAAATCTTAAAAGAAATTCATAAAGGTACAGTAATGGGAATGAATTCTATATCCTTTGTTGCAGAAAAGCTTGATGATAACGAGTTAAAAGATAACCTAAGTTTTCAATATACACAATATGGGCAAGTCATGGACAGAGTAAATAAACTATATGAAAACTATGGAGAAATACCAGAAGAGAAAAATATAATGAATAAAGTAATGGGATGGACTGGAGTGCAAATGAATACAATAAACGATAAAAGTCCATCAAAAATAGCAGAGATAATGATAGAAGGAACAACAATGGGAATTATAGAAGGAAGAAAACTAATAAACCATGAAGCAGATCAAGCTTCAAAAGATGTACGAGATTTATTAAATAACTTTGTAACATTCCAAGAAAACAATGTAGAACAATTGAAAAAGTTTTTATAGGGATTTATCGGGATTTGGGGACGGTCCTAAAATCCCTGTTGGAAAAAAGAAATGTTCAAAAATTCTGATAGAAAGCAAAGTCCAAAATCTCGTTTTTATGTGATGAAAATAAAATAATACTTGCAAATATTGGTAACAGCAGGTATAATAGTAATACAATTGAATTTAATTATGTTTTAAAAAGAAACCAAGTAGTAATTTATAATAACTTATAGAGAAGCAATGGTTGGTGGAAATTGCTAGTATATAAATTTACGAATTACATTTCTTATAGTAATTAACGTGTAGCTACGATAAGCTGTAAGGAGGCAATTATTAAATTGTAAATAAAGGTGGTACCACGAGACACATCGTCCTTTAAGGAGATGTGTCTTTTCGAATTTTTAGGAGGTGATGCTATGACCCAATCGTTTAGAATGAAAACAATAATCGATGGGTTCTTCTACGAAAATTCATATAATATAATCAAAAAACTAAAATAGTAAGGAGAATATTAATATGGATAATGGATTAGAAAAAATAAAGAGAAAAGCAGTAGATATATTTTCGGTAGAAGAATTAGAACAAAAATTAAAAAGTGGAAGAAAACTTACAATAAAATTAGGAGCAGACCCATCAAGACCAGATTTACATTTAGGTCATACAGTTGTATTAAGAGCATTAAAGACATTTCAAGAAATGGGACATGAAGTTGTATTTGTTATAGGTGATTTTACTGGAATGATTGGAGATCCATCTGGTAAAAGTAAAACAAGACCAGCTTTAACATTTGAACAAACAAGAAAAGCTGGAGAGACATACTTAAAACAAGTTACGAAAATATTAGATAAAGATAAAACAAGAATTGCATACAATTCAGAATGGCTTTCTAAGATGAATTTTAAAGATATTATAGAATTAACAAGCAAATACACAGTTGCAAGAATTCTAGAAAGAGATGATTTTAAAAATAGATATGAAAACAATTTACCACTATCTATGCATGAGCTTTTGTATCCATTAATGCAAGGTTATGATTCTGTAGCATTAAATGCTGATATAGAAATTGGTGGAACAGATCAAACTTTTAACCTTTTAGTCGGTAGAGAGCTTCAAAAAGATTATGGGCAAGAAAGACAAGTTGTTTTAACATTCCCATTATTAGTTGGATTAGATGGAAAAGAAAAAATGAGCAAATCATTAGATAATTATATTGGAATTGATGAAAGTCCAGAGGTAATGTATGAAAAGGCCATGAAAATTCCAGATGAGGTATTAATGGAATATTTTAGACTTACAACAGATATAGACTTAAAAGAGGCGGAAAATTTAATTAGAGAGGATATAGTAAAAGCTCATAAAAGCTATGCAGAAGAAATTGTTAGAATGTATCATGGGGAAGATAAGATTGCTGTTGCAGAAGAAAGATATAATCAAATCGCTAAAGGTGGCATTCCAGAAGATATAAAAGAATTTAATATCGAAAATAATGATGAAATAAATATCTGTGATTTACTTGTAAAAGTTGGATTTGCACCTTCTAAAAGTGAAGCAAAAAGAATGGTAATAGGTAGAGGTGTAAAAGTGGATGGTGAGATTATCGAAGACATATCAATTATTCTAAAACCAAAAGAAAAGATATTACAATTTGGAAAAAATAAATTTATAAAGATAATTTAAAGAAAGAGATGTCCTTTTAGATGAAGGACATTTTTAATTTTCAACTATTTAAAATAGTTGCTTTTACAAAGCAATTACAATATAATAGCATAGTATAGAAAAAAGGGATTTAAGGAACGTCCCCAAATCCCGGAACGTCCCAAATCCCTGCTAAAATCCTGAAAGGAGACAAAAATGAACTTTTTAGAATTAAGAGAAAAATATCCAGAATTTTCATATAACTGGTATAAAATAGAAGAAAACGAGAATGAATATAAAATAACTTATGAATTTGAAATAAAAGGACTTTCAAAATTTAATCCAACATGGACAATTCCAAAAATGGATAAATCTAAAAACAATATTCCTAACAAAGAATTATTAGAAAATATGGTTTTTAATTTAGGAATGGTTGAGCTTGTAAGTTATTGGAAAATAACTTGCGCACCTCATGTAACTGTAAAAAATATATATTTAAGTCAAAAACAAATCGATTGGTGGAAAAAGTTATATTTCTATGGACTTGGTGAATTCTTCTATAAAAACAATATAAAAACAAATATAGATGAATTTATGAATATTACAGCTGGAACAAATAAACTATTAAAATCAGAAATTAATATAAGTGATGAATTTACTGGTGCTTTAGTTCCAATAGGTGGAGGTAAAGATTCTATAGTAACTTTAAATGTAATTAAAGATGATTTTGCAAACAACATGTGTTATGTAATAAACCCAAGAGGAGCAACAGAAGAAACAGCAGAGACTGCTGGATATGGGGAGAATAAAAGATGTTATGTAAAAAGAACTTTAGATAAAAATATGTTAGAACTTAATAAACAAGGATATTTAAATGGTCATACCCCATTTTCATCTATAGTAGCATTTTCAGCACTTATAGTAGCATATTTAAATAAGAAAAAATACATAGTATTATCAAATGAAGCAAGTGCAAATGAATCTACAATATATGAAGAGGAAGTAAATCATCAATATTCTAAAAGCTATGAGTTTGAACAAGATTTTAATGAATATGTTAAAGAAAATATATTAGATGGAATAGAATATTTTAGTTTATTAAGACCAATAAGTGAATATCAAATTGCAAAACATTTTGCTAAATTATCTGAATTTTATAGCATTTTTAAAAGTTGTAATGCAGGAAGTAAAGAAAACAAGTGGTGTGCAAACTGCCCAAAATGTTTATTTGTATATATAATTTTATCTCCATTTATGAATAAAAAAGATATGATAAATATTTTTGGAGAAGATTTATTAGAAAAAGAAAGTTTAAAAGAAACAATGGAAATGCTTTCTGGAATACAAAAGAATAAACCTTTCGAGTGTGTAGGTTCAAGAGATGAAGTAAATACAGCAATTTGTGAAACAATAAAAAGATGTGAAGCAAATAATGAGGAATTACCATTATTATATAAATATTATAAGACGACTAAAAAGTATGAAGAATACATAAACAAAGAGAACACATATGACAAATTTTATAATCCAGAGAATAATGTACCAGAACATTATAAAGAAATGTTAAAGAAGAGTGAGATAATATGAAAAGCACAATACTAAATAAATTTAAGGAAGATTTAGAAAATAAAAAAATAGCAATTTGGGGACTTGGAAAAGAAGGAATATCTACTTTGCAATTTATACAAAATAATAATATAAGGTATAAAGAATTAGGTATTTTAGATCAAAAAGATTTTCCAGAAATAGAAGGAGTAAAAAAATTAAGCAACCCAGAAGAGTTAAATGAATATGATTTGATATTTAAAAGTCCAGGAATAGTTGCAGATGCAACTATAATAGACATTGAAAAATTAACATCACAAACAGAAGAATTTATTAAAATTTTATCTAAACAAATAATAGGGATAACTGGAACTAAAGGAAAAAGTACAACATCTAGTCTTACGTATACTATTTTAAAAAAATATTATCCAAATACTGTTTTAGTGGGAAATATAGGAATCCCATGTTTTAATGCAATAAACGAAATAGATGAAGATACAAAAATAGTGTTTGAACTTAGTTGCCATCAATTAGAGTTTATACGATATTCACCGCATATTGCGGTAATTTTGGATTTATATCCAGACCATTTAGATCATTATAAAACATTTGAAAATTACATTAATGCAAAACTTAATATTAATAAATTTCAAACAGATGATGATATTTTTATTTATGGAGAAACTTGCAAAAAATATATTCACAGCAAAATAAAAAATAATATCTGCATTAATGATTATATAAAAGATAGAAATATAATGACAGAAAATAATAGCATACAAATTTTAAATGATGAAACTAATTTGATAGGTGAGCATAATTTCTTTGATATTGCTGTTTCATACTATATTTGTAGCGAAATATATAAAATATCAAATGAAGAGTTTAAAGTAGCTTTAAAGGATTTTAAAGGCTTAGCACATAGATTAGAATATGTTACTACTAAAGATAATGTTTCATACTATGATGATTCAATTTCTACAATAGGAGAAACAACAATAGAAGGAATTAAAGCTTTAAAAAATGTAAATACATTAGTATTAGGTGGTATGGATAGACAGATAGACTATTCTAATTTAGAGGACTTTATTATACAAGATGAAAATTTGGAGAATTTAATTTTTATGCCAGATACAGGGACAAGAATATATAAAGAATTACAAGACAAGGGAAACAATAAAAAATGTTATTTAGTAAATAATTTAGAAGAAGCAGTAAAAAAAGCAAAAGAAGTAACAAAGAAAAATACAATTTGCTTACTATCTCCAGCGGCTGCAAGTTATGGATTTTTTAAAAATTTTGAAGAAAGAGGAAATAAATATAAAGAATTACTAAAAGAACTTTAGTGATAGTGAAGTGACCCAAAAATGTTATTCAAGAGAGTTTAACATTTTGGGTCTTTTTTTGTATACAAACATATAAAGTATGAATAATTCACAAAGAATTCACAGTACATCAATTGACAAGTGACATTGTGTCATATATAATATATGATACAGTGTCATTTTGAAGTTAAGATAAATAAGAGCACAATAATCAAAAGACACCAAATAAATAATCAAATTTTATAGTTAAGAATATAATACAAATGAAAGGAGGAAAAAATGCCAACAAATACGTTCTTCAATTTACCTGCAGAGAAGAAGCATAAAATATTAAAAGCTGCAAATAAAGAGTTTGCAAGAGTTCCACTAGAACAAGCTTCTATAAAAAATATTGTAGAAGATGCAGAAATAGCTAGAGGCAGTTTTTATCAATATTTTGAAAATAAGCAAGACTTGTTCGAATATATTATGACTTCAAAGACTGGTGATATGGAAAAAAATTTAATAGAAATGATAGAACAAGAAAATGGCAATATAATAAACATTTTTATTAATATATATGATCACTTAATAGAAGTAGGTAAAATAAGAAGAAATAATAAACTTTTTAGACAAATATTTGAAAATATTAAAACGAGTGACAATCTAATGCTTACAAGAAAAGAAGAAATGAACAAAAAATTAGAGAAAATACTACAAGATTTGTATTCAAAAAATAAAGATATTTTAAATATAAAAAATGAAGAAGAATTTAAGCTGGTAATAGAGATATTGTCAGCAATAACAAGACGAAGAATTGTAGCTTCATTAAAATATAAAAATTCAGCTGAAGCAAGAGAAGATTTCTTAAAGGAAATTGAATATATAAAAAGAGGAATTTTAAAGTAACATAAAATATGAACTTTAAGCTACCATCGAAATCTTTGGTTTTGTACTGGTGGGCTATATGCGGAGCTAAGCTCCGTCTATAAAGTTCAAAAATTTCAAAAAGGAGAGAATAAACAATGTTAAAAGTATTAAAAAACTTAAAACAATCTGCTATTTCTGTAATAGCAATTATTATACTTTTATGTGTTCAAGCTGCAACAGATTTAGCATTACCAACATATACTTCTAAAATTGTAAATATAGGTATTCAAGCACGGTGGAATAGAAAATTCTGCACCTGAATATATCGCTAAAAACCAAATGGATAGTCTTTTAAAATTTACAAATGATGATGAAAAAATATTAAATGATTATGAAATTATTTCTAAGGATAGTAAAGATTATGAAAAAGGTGTTAAAGATTATCCAGAAATTGCAAATCAAGAAGTGTATAAATTAAAAGACATTAGTAAAGAAGAACAAGAAAGTTTAAATCAAACTATAGCAAAACCTTTACTTGCGTTGTCTAGTTTTGAAGCACCAGAAGAAGTAAGTAAAGAAGATATGGATTTAATGCTGGGATTTGTAGAAAATGATGATGAAATATTAAATTCCTATACATTATTAGAAGATGGAAATACATACAAGATTAATGATATCAGTAGTATAGAAAAAGGAAAATTAAATATTAATTTAATAAATGGATTGCTTGTAAAACAAATGGTATCAAATGAAGAAACAGCTAATCAAATTAAAAACAATATGTTAGAGAATATTCCAGAAGAACAAAGAACTGTAATGGAAAATATGTCTTTAGCAGAAATAATAAATATGATGCCAGCAGAGCAAAAAACAAATTTTATAAACACAATAGAAGCAGAATTACCAAATACAATAGATACAATGATTACTAATTTATCAGATTCTATGGTAGAACAAGCTGCAATACAAGAAGTAAAATTACAATATCAATATTTAGGAGCAGATACAGATAGTATACAAAATACATATATTTTAATATCAGGCTTACAAATGTTAGGAATAGCATCTATCACTATGATAAGCGCAATTTCAATAATGCTATTATCTTCAAGAGTAGCTGCTAAACTAGGTAAAACATTAAGAGAAAAAATATTCAAGAAAGTATTAAGCTTTTCTACAGAAGAGTTTAACGGATTTTCAACAGCATCTTTAATTACACGTACAACAAATGATATACAACAAATTCAAATGCTATTAACAATTTTATTTAGAGTTGTTGTATATGCACCAATTATAGCAATAGGTGGATTTATAAGAGTGTTATTTAATAGTGATGCATCTATGGCTTGGATAATCGGTTTGGCTGTAATTTGTATTTTTATAATTGTTCTTACATTGATGATTATAGCAATGCCTAGATTTAAAATATTACAAAAATTAGTTGATAAATTAAATTTAGTATCACGTGAAATATTAACAGGAAGTCAAGTAATTCGTGCTTTTAATACAGAAGAAAGAGAAGAAAAAAGATTTGATGGAGCCAATACAGATTTAATGAAAACACAAGTTTTTGTAAATAGAGCAATGAGTATAATGATGCCTGCTTTAATGCTTGTTATGAACTGTATAACAGTACTTATTGTATGGATTGGTGGTCATAATGCAAATGAAGGAATAATGCAGGTTGGAGATGTAATGGCATTTATTCAATATACAATGCAAATAGTAATGGCATTCTTAATGATATCTATGGTATCTATAATGTTACCACGTGCTAGTGTATCTGCAGAACGTATAAATGAAGTATTAGAAACAGAACCTAAAATAAAAGATAAAGAAGAAACAAAACAATTTAAAGCAGATAAAAAAGGATATGTTGAATTTAAGGATGTTTCATTCCATTACCCAGATGCGGATACAGAAGTTATAACAGATATTTCATTTACAGCAAAACCTGGTGAAACCACTGCTTTAATCGGAAGTACAGGTAGTGGTAAATCTACAATAGTAAATCTAATACCAAGATTTTATGATGTAACTGGTGGAGAGCTATTAGTAGATGGAGTGAATGTAAAAGACGTAAGTCAAAAAGAATTAAGGAAAAGAATTGGATTTGTACCACAAAAAGGAATATTGTTCTCTGGAACAATAGAATCTAATATAAAATATGGTAATGAAAATATAACAGATGAGCAAATGGTAGAGGCTGCACAAATTGCTCAAGCCGAAGAATTCATCGAAACAAAACCACAAAAATATCAAGAACCAATATCACAAGGTGGAGGTAATGTTTCTGGTGGTCAAAAACAACGTTTATCAATAGCTAGAGCTATTGCAATAAATCCAGAAATATTAGTATTTGATGATAGTTTCTCAGCATTAGATATGAAGACAGATAAGATATTAAGAGAAGAACTTGCAAAACGTACTAAAGATAAGACTGTAATAATTGTAGCACAAAGAATTAGTACAATTATGAATGCAGATCAAATAATAGTATTAGATGAAGGAAAAATTGTAGGAAAAGGAACACATGAGGAATTATTAGAATCATGTGAAACTTATAAACAAATAGCTTTATCACAACTTTCAAAGGAGGAATTGGAAAATGGCAGAGAATAAAAATGTAAGACCTCCAATGGGAGGTATGCGACATGGCGCAGGTAGAGTAGTAGAAAAACCAAAAGATTTTAAAGGAACTACTAAAAAACTATTAAAAAATTATTTGGCAAAATATAAAATACCAATTATAATTGTTATTTTATTTGCTGTTGGAAGTACAATATTTTCAATTATTGGACCAAAGATTTTAGGTAATGCCACAACAGAGATTTTTAATGGCTTAATGAATAAGTTATCTGGTGGATCAGGAATAGACTTTGGTAAAATAGGAACAATACTTCTTACATTATTAGGTTTATATGCTTTAAGTGCTTTATTTTCTTTAGTACAAGGTTTTACAATGACTACAGTAACACAAAAAATTACATATAAAATGCGTAATGATTTAGTACACAAAATTAATAAATTGCCAATGAAATATTTTGACAAAAAAACTCACGGTGAAGTTTTATCTATAATTACAAACGATATAGATACACTATCACAAAACCTAAATCAAAGTGTTACACAAATTATTACATCTATTTGTACAATTATTGGTATTTTGATAATGATGTTTTCTATTAACTGGCTTATGACAGTGGTTTCATTAATTATATTGCCAGTAACAGCTTTCTTAAGCTTTACAATAGTAAAACATTCTCAAAGATACTTTAAAGCCCAACAAGATTATTTAGGTCATGTAAATGGTCAAGTAGAAGAAGTATATGGTGGTCATACAATTGTAAAAGTATTTAATGGTGAAGAAAAAGTAACTGATACTTTTATGAAAGCAAATGATGTATTATATAGATCAGCATGGAAATCACAATTTTTATCTGGTTTAATACATCCAGTAACAAACTTTATTGGAAATGTTGGTTATGTTTTAGTTGCAATTTTAGGTGGATATTTAACTGTTCAAGGTAAGATTGCTGTTGGTGATATACAAAGTTTCATTCAATATAACAGACAATTTATTCAACCTATAACACAAATTGCACAGATTTCTGCTTCATTACAAGCTATGATTGCAGCAGCAGAAAGAGTTTTTGAGTTTTTAGAGGAACCAGAAGAAGTAGAAACAGCAAAGGGAAATATAGATTCAAGTAAATTAAAAGGTAATGTTGTATTTGACCATGTTAATTTTGGATATAATCCAGATAAGACAATTATTAATGATTTTTGCGCAAATGTTAAAGATGGCCAAAAGATTGCTATTGTTGGACCTACCGGTGCAGGTAAGACAACTATGGTTAAATTACTAATGAGATTTTATGATGTCAATTCAGGTTCAATTTCTGTTGATGGTCATAATATTAAGGATTTCAAGAGATCTGAATTAAGAAAAATGTTTGGAATGGTTTTACAAGATACATGGCTATTTAGTGGAACGGTAGAAGATAATATAAAATATGGTAGACCAGATGCAACAGATAGTGAAGTTATAGAAGCTGCTAAAGCTGCACATGTTCACCACTTTATTAAGACATTACCGAAAGGTTATAAATCTATTTTAAATGAGGAAACAAGTAATGTTTCTGCAGGACAAAAACAATTATTAACTATTGCGAGAGTTATTTTAGCAGATCCTAAAATATTAATTTTAGATGAAGCTACAAGTTCTATAGATACAAGAACTGAGCAACAAATTCAATCAGCAATGGATAATTTAATGAAGGGGAGAACAAGTTTCATTATTGCACATAGATTATCTACAATTAAAAATGCAGATTTAATATTAGTTATGAATCATGGTGATATTGTAGAGCAAGGAACTCATGAAGAATTACTTGCAAAAGATGGGTTCTATGCAGGATTATATAATTCTCAATTCGACGAGCTTTGAGGGAGGAAAAAGTAGAATACTGTGTAGTCTATGAGCGAGAACACTTTGAGCCGATTAGAAAATACGAATGTAAAACACAACATCAGCCAAAATTTAATAAAATTAAGGTAAAATGGGCTATAAATTTAGCAGATTTTGATATAACAATAAAAAGGAAATAAGTTTTTGAACTTGTTTCTTTTTTTTATGGAGGAAATAAAATGGAACAGGAAAAATTATTAAAAGTTTCAGAAGATATGAAAATATTTTCAATTATGAATCAGTTATTGGAAAATACTTTTCCAGAAATAATAAAAAAAGAGTTAGAAAAAAATAACATACAAAAAGAAATCTTATATTGTATTTATACCAGAAGTTGCAATGGTTATATTAGGGAAAAATATTTAAAAGAGTTGTTAAAACTTGATTTTGACTATTGGGCAATACCATTTATTGTTAAACTTTCTGATGAATATATAGTAGAAATTTTGGAAGTTATATATGATAAATTAAAAATTAGAAATAATGATGATATAAAACGATTTTGTCTTGAAAATAAAAATATTATAAATAAAAGTTATTCAAGAATGATTAGTTATTGGAATGAATTTTATAGAAGTAAAGAGCCTAGTTTCCATAAATATATTAAGAAAATATTAAAGGAATCTTTATTTTTTCATAATTAGAATTGAAAATAAAAGTTTTAAGTGACATTATTTAAATGTAAATTTATACGACAATTTATTTGTCAAGAAGGAGGTTTATTATGGATTTAAAAAAATTATTTGGATATGTGGGGAAAACAGTAGTTATTACAGGCTCTGCTTCAGGAATGAGTAAAGCAGCTACGGAACTATTATTAGAATTAGGAGCAAATGTATATGCAATAGATATTAATAAAATAGATTTACCTGTAACAAAGGCTTTTCAAGCGGATATGAGCCAAAAAGAAGAAATAGATAGAGTAATAGAAGAATTGCCAGAAAAGATTGATGCATTATTCTTATGTCATGGTATTGCAGCTTTCCCTGGCAAAGAGTTATTAGTACAAAAGGTAAATTTCTACAGTCAAAAATATATGACAGAAAAATTACTAGATAGAATATCAGAACATGGATCAGTTACTTATATTTCATCTGTAGGTGGATTTGGCTGGCAACAAGTTTATAGTAAAGCAGTGGAACTTATTAATTTACCTACTTGGGAAGATGCGATGGATTGGTATGACAAACATCCTGATTTAATCAAGAGTGCTTATGTTTTTGCAAAACAATGCTTAGAGTCATATGTAACTTATAAATGTATGTCATCTGAATTTATAAATAAGAGAATAAGAATAAATGCAATTAATCCAGGAGATACAACAACAGGATTAACAGAAGATTTCAATAAGTCAACAAGTCCAAATGGAGATGCAAAAGAAGGTGAAGAGATGATTTCAAACATTTTCTTAAAGAGTTGGAATGGATACCCAGCAGAGCCAAAAGACATGGGATACCCAATGGTTGTAATAGGTAGTGATATTTGTTCTTATATGTAAGGACAATTAATTTATATAGATTATGGTTTAACATCTTCTTGGACAAGTGGAGCATTGTTACAAGCAAATAATAAGTCAATTGAAGAACTTTCAGCAGATGCAAGTAAATAGGAGTTAACATAGAGAGTAGTTAATTACTCTCATTTTTTTTATTTGTTGTTGACAAATTCTAAAACAAAGAGTATACTAATATACTAGTACGGTATAGCAGTATACAAAGAAGGGAGTAATAATATGAAACAAGAACAAATTCTAAAAGCCGCAAAAGAACTATTTACAAAATATGGTTTTAAAAAAGTGTCAATGGATGAAATCGCAAGTGAAACAGGAGTTACTAAAAAAACAGTCTATAGTTACTTTAGTAGCAAAGAGGAACTTTTAAAAGATGTTATAAAGGAAGAACTGCAGAATATTAGAAAAATTATAGATAAGGCTGAAAAACAAAGTAATGATTTTTTTGTTAACATTCAAAGTGTAATTTGTAGTGTAATTAGATATAAAAATGAAAGTGATTTTTTTAAGATGCTTATTAAAGAATCTGAAATGTTTAATAATGAAAAGCTAAAAGATAATTTAAAGATCATTGATAGTGAAATAAAGGATTACATAAAAAGCAAAGTAGAAAAAGCTGTAAATAATAAAGAAATTGTCGTAAAAGATGTTAATATTATTACTTTTCTTATATACAAAATGTACATAGCATTAATAATAGATTGGAATGAAGATAATGCTAAATTAGATGAAAAGGATATTGCAGATAACGTCCTTCAAATTTTAAAATATGGTATTAAAAGAAAGGAAGTAGAATAAAATGCAAAACAAAAAATTTTTTAAAACAATAATTTTTATTGTGGTTTTGTGTATACCATTAATTTATAGTTTCTTTTATTTAAAGTCTTATTGGGATCCATATGGAAATTTAACAGATTTAAAGGTGGCCATTGTTAATTTAGATAAAGGTCAAGATGATACTAATCAAGGTAATGAATTAGTTAAAGAGCTAAAAGATAAAGATGTTTTAGATTTATGTGTAGTTGATGAAAATCAAGCTAAACAGGGATTACAAGATGGAGAATATTATGCAACTATTACCATTCCATCAGATTTTACAGAATGTTTAAATAGTGCTAGTGAAGAGCAAAAAAAGGTTGCAACAATTACATATACTCCTAATCAACAACAAAATTATCTGGCATCTCAAATCATTAATAAAGTTGTTACTGCAACTCAAATGGAATTGCAAAGCAAAGTTGGAAAAGAAGTTGTTTCAACATTATCAGATACTTTATCTGCAGTTCCTGATAGTTTACAAGATATTTCTGATGGGGCAAACGAAATTTATGATGGTACTTCATCTTTGAATAGTGGATTACAAGATTTAAATAATGGAGTAGGAGAGCTTAATAGCAAATATAGCGAATTTAACAAAGGTGTAGAAAATGTATATAAAGGTAGTGAAAGTTTAAATTCTGGAATTGGGCAAGTTAATAATGGAATTGATAGTTTATCAAGTGGTACTTCAACTTTAAATAATGCATTAGATCAAATTAATACTGGTGTTGATAGTGTTGCAAAAAATGGTGGAGATAAAATAAATCAATTAACACAAGGAATAGATACTTTAAATAATGGTGCACAGACTTTGAATGTAGGAGTAAATTCATATATTGACGGAGCAAAATCTTTGAGTGATGGTATTCAAAGTTATGTAGTAGGTGTAAGTACAATAGATAAAAATGAAAGTGCAATTTTACAGTCTATTATTGACTATGATACGGTTATTAATTCTAAAGAGGTTACAAATCCAACCATTAGAACTTTAGCAGAAAATGCAAAACAAATTTTAAATGTTAAAAATAAATCTAACATAGATGCAAAAGGGCAGGCACTTGTTCAAGGAACACAAGATTTAAGTAAAAATTCAGATCAATTAAAAGCAGGTGCTAAAGCAGTTTCTGATGGTACTTCAACTTTAAAAAATAGTACTTCAGAAATGAATGAATTAATTAAGAATATTGCAACTTTAAAAGATGGATTATTTGCAGTAAAACAAGGAACTGAAACTTTATCTAATGGTGTATCTACTTTGAAAAATGGAACAAATCAAGTACTAAATGGATCACAATCCTTAGAGCAAGGGCTTCAAACTTTGAGTAGTAGTTCTGGAAATGTAAAAGAAGCTTTAAATCAATTAGATGAGGGAAGTAAATCAGCTGTTGATGGAAGTAAGAGACTTTTAGATGGTGTAAAAACGTTTAAGACCGAAATTAATAATGGATTAGAAAAATCAAAAGTTGAATTATCAAAATTAAATGGTTTAAATGATTTTGTTTCTGAACCAGTTGTTATTAATGAAGAGCCTTATGGAGAGGTTGATTCATATGGTATTGCATTTACTCCATTGTTTTTATCTATAGGATTGTGGGTTGGAGCATTAATGTGTTATGTTGTTTTATATTATGATCAAAAACATAGATTTGGAAAATTTGATTATACTTATAAAAATAAATTAGCTCAAAACTTATTATATATTGCAATTGGCATTGTAGAAGGTATTGTCACTGGATTGTTATTAAAATTGGGATTAGAATTTAATGTTGCTAATATGGGAATATATATAGCAGAATGTGCAATTGTTGGAGCTATATTTATGACTATTATACAATTTTTAATTAGAAATTTTGGAGATATTGGTAAATTTTTAGCTTTAATTATATTAGTATTACAATTGGCTGCATCTGGTGGTACTTTCCCAGTTGAAACTATTGATAAAGGGTTTAGATTTTTAAATCCATTACTACCTATGACATATAGTATTAAAATATTTAAAGAGTGTCTTGTTCAAACAAGTAATAACTTTATAGGAAAAAATACATTAATACTTGTATTAATCGGTTTAGCACTAGGAACAATTACTTTAATAGTTGAAATAGTAAAACATAAGGGAAATTCTAAAAAAGAAATTGAAAACAATAATGAAAAAGTAACAGGAGCCTAAGTAATTATCCCCCAGCTTAGCTGGGGGATAATTACTGTATAATAACGAAAATAGAAAAACTATAATATAGTTTTTTCAAATTTTGTTG
>MNRL01000002.1:755-38001 GCA_001915925.1 Clostridium sp. CAG:354_28_25 | reverse complement strand
TAACCAAACTAGTTAGTTAATCTTTCAAAAAATATTTATTTTCAAATAGGGACACCTGTGGTAAAAAAGTTCCGCACTCCAGAACGTCCCCATATCCCTAAATTGCTCTTTCCATGTTTCTAATATTATTTATAATAAAATTCTTTAAGTAATCTATAAACTCAAGTTTTTCTATACTTTTGTTTACACTTATTGTTAATTCTAATATTTTTTCGTTATCATTATACACACATAATTTACCAATATATGCATCTTTTTGTACCGGAGCATTTATCTCGCTTAAATTAAAAATCTTTACATTAATTTTTTCTCTATCTAATTTCTTTATTGGATAATAATAATTATCTAATTCTTCCAACCTAGTGCTAACATTTTCCTTCTTTCCTTTAATAACTTCTATTCTATTCTCGTTTATTTGTTTCCATTCGTTATATTTTTCATTAATTATATCTTCTAAATTATATATTTCGTAATTTGAGTATGCATATTCAATTAATTTTATGCTATCATTTGTTCTATCTTTTTTGGTATCTGCACCTAAAACTACAGTAATTATACTCATTCCATCTCGATTAACAGATGTTACTAAACATCTATTAGCTCCATTTGTAAAACCAGTTTTTACACCATTTACACCATATAGGTTTCCTAATAATTCGTTTGTATTAGTCAAAGTTTTACTTCTATCATTAATCGAAATAGTTATACTTTTAGTATTAACAATATTAGCAAACTTCTCTATGTTTAAAGCATAATCTGCCATTTTAGCTAACTCAAACGCAGTAGTATAATGTTCTGGCATGTCAAGTCCATGAGGAGTAATAAAATGTGTACTATTTAAACCTAATTCTTGTGCTTTCGCATTCATCATTTCTGCAAAACCTTCTATGTTTCCACCAATACATTCTGCCAAAGCTACTGCTGCATCATTTCCGTGACACCATTAATAAGCCATATAATAAATTATTAATAGAAATTTTATTACCACTTTTAAGCCCAAGCCTAGATCCTCCTGTTCCTGCTGCCTTTTTAGATACAGTAACTATATCATTTAAATTTGCATTTTCCAATACTACTATTGCTGTCATAATCTTTGTAGTAGATGCCATTGGACGTTTTTCATTTTCTGCTTTTCCCCATATAACTCTTTTAGATTTTCTATCATATATTATTGCTGCACGGGAATTAATTTTTGGCTCTTCGTTATTATTAGTTGTTTGGACTACATCTTCTGACCAATTGATAATTTCAATATCATCTATATCATCAGCATATACTACACTCGTAAAACTCAAAACTATAATAATCAATATACTTAACGTTCTCTTAATACACACGAAAAATCACCTATTCAAATATATTTAGAATAAGTGATTTTTATGCTTTTTTATTACATTTCGCCTGGAGCTTTTCTTTCTTCTGGCCATCCGTGTCCATCGTCTTCTTCTTTTTCTTGTTGTTCTTTCTTTTTCTGTTCTTCTCTTCTTCTTTCTTCTTCCATCTTTCTTTCTAAATTTTCTTTATTTCCTTTTTCTTCTTCTAACTCATATTTTTTAGCATCTACATCTGATGGTTTATAATTTGAGGTTTGTATTGGTTCGTTTGTACTTCTATTTGTTAGTGAAATCTGTCCATAATTTATATCGATTCCTAAAGCTGATGTACCACCATCTTTTCTTGGAACTACCATATCAACACTACTTTTACCACATTCTCCAGGTTGTTCATCTGTTCTTGCAGTTCTCGCCCCAACGAAATCAGGGTTAAGCTCAAATTTATTGTCTGGTCTTAGACCTAATAAACAAATTGTGCCATCTTTGGTAATTCCCATATATTGTTCTGCATAACCTGTCTCCTTACCTACTACATCTCTAGAAAAATTTTCATCTTCTATTCTTACTAATGAAACTAATTCTAATCCAGTATCTTCTTGCATTTTACTTACTGTCTCTTTTTGCTCTTCTTTCTCTTCTTCTTTCTTTAAATCGGATTTATCTTCCTCTTTAGATTTTTCTTCTAACTCCTTTGGTTCTATTTCTTTTAATTCTAGATATTGTGCAGGAATCAAACCTTCTAATTCCTCTCTATATTTATCAGTAACTTCTAGTAAACCTTGCTCATTTGTAGTAGCTACTAATTCATAATCCTTATATAAATCGTACTTACCAGATTTATATGCAATTAGGGCTAGTTGCTTTGCTTTTGCCTTAATTTCTGCTATTTCTATAGCTGATAAAGAATATATATTTTCGATATCTCCTTTTGCTTTTTCCTCAGCTACTAATTTTTCTTTAAGAGACATTAGGTATTTTCCATCTTGTTCTTTATCTTCTAATTTTTTTATTTTGTTTTCTATCTCTTGAATTCTTTCATTTTGTAATTGTAATCTTTCGGGTAAATCTTTTTCTGACATTTACATATCCCCTCCAATTTATTGTTTTACATCAAATGATAATTGAAAATCATTAAATCCATTTTCTATAAAAATGAATTTTTGGTCCATAGAATAACTAGAATCTAATGGTGTCTTTATTGTAGTATATAATATATAATATTTTCCTTGTCTTTCTATATCATCATATTCAACTGTGATTAGGGTTGATGGAAATCTTTCCTGTGCATATTTAGCAAAATCTTCTTCGGTTGGGAAATAATTGTTTTTAAAGTCAGGATATAATAAGGCATATGCCTTATCATAATCCTTACTCTCTATGTATCTTATAAACTTTCCACAATATTGTTGTATTCTAGTTCTTTCGTCTTTATCCTTTAAATCTTCTATTTCTAACTGATTTGTATTTTCTTCTATCTCTTCTGCAGTTACAATATTTCCTTGTACAACTGTATTAACTACATTTTCATTTTTACTAGCTTCTAATTTTTTGACATTTTCCATTACTTTAAATATTGAATTAATATTTATAATTGTCCATATTATTACAGCTACTGTTAATATTACTAAAATTATTTTTTCATTTCTTATTTTAAGCTCTTTCTTATTTCTCATTCTATCCTCCTAAAATCATTAATTGGAACTATTAGGCAAAAATGTTACATATGCTGACGAATAACTAGCTGTAATATAACAATCTAAAGTTTTTTCTACATTTTTGTATTTTATCATTAATACTGCAGATAAACTACTGCCCTTCTTTTCTTTTATAGAATTTTCATCATATTCTGCTGATTCAAATTCTAAATTTGTTTCTCCCAATTTTTTTATTTCATTAACTAAAGAATAGAATTCGTTAATATCTTGATCTTTTATTCCTGTTAATTTTCTCATACTCTTTTCAGTATAGTATTGCTTTAGCTCTTCCTGTGATGTCATATTTTTAGTTTCTGTTGCAATTTGAGGAACTGTCCCTGTCATAAAGTCAGAAATCTTTTTACTTAACTCTGTGCTAGTCATATTTCCTCCATATTTAGAATTAAAAGCATTTCCATTAGTAATATATGTAATGTTTTCTGTCTTTTTAGAAAAATCTTCTACTTCCTCTGCTAATTTAATATTAACTAATTCTTCTCTAATATGTTCAGATTCTATTCCTAATATTATAGAAATAATTAAATTTAATATTAGCATAATTATTAGTAAAAATTTTATATGTTTCATATTTTAATTCTCCTCTATAATTACGGTAATGCCGACATATTCTGACCTTCACCATATTTATCTGATGGTTGTTTAGTTTTTATCCAATTAATAATTCCTTCTTCATCAATTGCTCCTGTTAAAGCATCTTTTGCCAATACATATTGTGAAGTCCATCTTGATGTTAAAAATCCTGCTGTTGATTTAACACCTAATGCTTTAGTTAATAATGATTTTACAGCTTGCTCGTCAGAATCGGATTGAGAAAATGCTGAAAACCAGAAATTATCACCCATACCCCAGTTAACCAAAGACATAAATGTTCCTTGAGTTATTGGGTTTTTATCCAGTAGCCATTCTTTATCCGTTCCTGTGTACGGTTCTATTAAATATTGATTTATCGTAACTTGCATCTGTACTTCCAGGAATCCATCTCTATCTTTTGCACATATAGATTGGAATGCGGATTTTATCTGTGGTTCCATTGCCAAAATTTCATCAATCGATTTTCCAACAAATGGTTGTAACTCTGAGCATAATCCTGGGTTTAATTCTATTGCTTTTTCACAGAACTCTGGAATATTATTTGGGGAACCAGCCTTATGTGTTGTAGTCCATTGTGAAATTCCTACTGCTAACTCTCCTGAAGTTGTTAATCCTACTGCCTCTGGTCCTCCACCTGGAGTATCTGTTCCTCCTGATTCGTAAGGTACCCAATAGAAGTATGCCCAATCTGTTTCTAGCTGGTTGTCTACTAATCTAATATATGATTCTACATCTTCAACAATAGAGTTTTCTCTATTTAACAAATATAATGCTATATCTGAATTTGTAGTTGTACCTATAACAGTTCCTTCTTTTATGTATCTTTTACCATCTTTTTCTATATATGCTGGAGCGTCTATTCTTTCTTGCTCTTCTTTTTCAAATTCTTCTGCGATTGTTTCTGCATCTCTATAATCATCAGCATATCCATTTTCTATAAAATATCTCTTTGTATGTTTTACTTGTTGATATTCAGATTGTGCATTAGCATCAATTGTTCCTTTTTTGAATCCTTTTATGTACATAATATATCCTGTACATATTCCTTTATATTCTTCGTAAAATCTTTTATATTCTGAAATAGATGAAGTGTCTAAAACTTTTATCTTTATGTAATCGTCTCCCTCTTCTATAATTTCTCCTGTTACTGGTGAAACAACATTTAAGTCTGCCTCAAAGCCATCATATTGAGTAGTTGAAGAATCACTACTTTCTGGACGATATGCACATACCAAAGGTTCATGTATCTCTTCATTAAAAGGTTGTTGTGATTGAATTCTAGTTGCATTTCCACAATCATATCTTTTATTTTCACCTGCACATATAAATACATGTGCTGCGCTAGTTTTATCTGCATTTGTTTCCCCAACAAATACTATATCTCCTGCTTGTATTTCATCAACATTTTCTATCTTAAGCCAACCTTTTTCTTTACAATAAGACATCAATGGACTTGCAGCAGCTGATGTAGTTAAACCATATTCTGGTTGGTCAGTATAGCCACATTTATATAGTGCCCAAGATACTAACCTATCACAACTTATCCTTTTTACTCCATCACTATTCGTTTCTCCATTTTTAGGTGGCATATATTCTGCATTTCCATATGTAAACCCATTCTCTCTAACATAATCTGTAACTTCTTGTGCTGCATTTAAAAATTCTGTTACAAAATCGTCTGATGTACTAGTAGTAGTTTGATTATTATTTGCTGAAGGATCATCTGGAGCCACTTCTGAATTGACTTCCGAATCCGGATTAAAATTCGGTTTATATATATTTACTTCTTCATCTTCTTTAATTCTCTCGCTTCCATCTGCTTCATATCCAGCCTTAATATTATCTGTAGAAACTTTACTTCTTATTAAAGTTCCATAATCAGCTTGTTGTTTTTCATATCTTCTTACAGGCCAATATAAATTAACATATCCACCTATTGGCCATTGAAATACGTGTGTATCATCTACTCTTAAATCATCTTTTGTAAAATATCCTAAATCTACAAAGAATTTTTTTAGATCTCTTAAGATATATTCAGAATCTTCTGTTTTGGAATTTTCTAATATAGAAAATGCTGAAAGCGCATTTTGTCTAACATTTACTTCTTTATATAAGTTTATTCCCTCTTCATCTTCTTTTGCTTCTACCGCTGCTTCTGCATCTTTTCTGGCTTGTTTATCTACATCTTCTGAATTTTCAAATATACTTTGATTTTCATCCCAAGATTTTGAATATGCCTCATCATATACTTCTCTTAACTCATCAATCTTTTCTGCAGTATCTTTGCTACCATCATATATAAAATATTTAGCAGGATTTCCTTCTGTTCCTACAAATAGTTCTTTTGTATGTTCATTTACTTTTCCACGTATTGCATCTCTTACCTGTACAAGTTCACTTCCTGCTTCTACAGTTTCTATTGTATAAAAAGCTCCTATATCATTTGGTGCTAAAACACTATCATCAGACTGCTCTACTGGTTCAAATTTATTTTCATATGTTGCTTGGCTTGTACTCCAATCATATGCATCATAGTCATCATTTTTAAATATTACATCTCTATACCAGTGTTTTTTTACTTCTGTAATGTATGGTTGTACTCTTTCTATAGTAGTACCTCCTCCTTGACCATTATCATTATTATATTCTATTGCAGCATTTATTGCATCTATAGATAAACCAATTTTTTCTAATTCTTCTGTTAATTTTTTTAATTCTTCTGCTAGTTTAGCATCCTTTTCTACTAATTTATCCACATCTTCTTTTACTTGTGGTTGGATTTCTTTAAATTTATCCTGTAAAAATGTAAATAGTTCTTCTTCCTCTTCTTCGGTTAGCTCATCATCAGATTTTGCCTCTTCAAATTTTTTATAGAATTCATCCATTATTCCTGTTGTATTATCACCATATGTCCAACCACCATGTAAGAAAGTACTATCATGAACTGTTTTACCTACAATCTCCGCATAGCTCTTGCCCACTTCATCTGTATAAAAAGTTACATTTTCATCCTCTTCTTTTACAAGTTTTATTGCATCATCTAAATAGGTGTTAAACATATTTTCTATAGAATGATCATAATTTAGTAATGCTGAATTATCATTACCATCATATCTTTGTAAAATAGACTCATTTTCTCTTAAATATTTCCTATTATTACCTGAATCTATACTTGCATTTATAAATGCTTCAAAATTACTATAGCCTGCTTGAATATTTTTTACCATATCAGACTCATCATGACTATCTATAAAATCTTTTAATGTCTGTAAATCCTCAACCGTTAGAGTTCCTCCATCACTTGAGACATGCATATCTAAATTAGCTAAACTATCATCAATACTTGCAAAATTTGTTCCCCCTTCTGGTGCATTTTCTACACGGTATTCAAATTTTATTGTAGCATTACTCTTTATTGTCTTTATATGTATCTCTGTACTTTCCTCTTTATCCATGTCAAATCTATAAACCAAATCTGGCGCCATTGTTGCTAGATGAAGTGTTAGTGATAATTCTAAAGGCTTACCATATCTTGCAGTCCAGCCTTCCATATTATATGTATAATATGAATATTTAAATGGTGCCTCCCATACTTTAAATGTCAATGTTTTTGAATCAACATCTGTAGATACACTATCTAAGAAACTCATCTTTTTAGCATTTCCGTCTGTACCTTCTGCATTTTCATACATTCCTTTATCAAAATACAACATACCAAATTGCGGATCACCTGTATCTTTTTCTGTTTCCATTCCTAGTACATAACCAATTGCATCACCAATTACATGTAGTAGTTTAGAAACTCCTCCTTTAAACTTTTCATATGGCACATATGTATTATAATCTGCTGTTAGATAAGCATTTAAATATTTACTGCTAATTGTTGCATCATCATCGTCTGCATTTTCTATTATATTTCCATCTTCGTCCGTATATTTTCCAAATCCAAATTCATATGGTTCATATCCCATATTCGATAAATATTCTGCAAGGTCTTTTTGTTCTTCTGTTCCAAAACGTGCAGAGTTACCTGAATAATATGTTGCAAGTTCTGTGCAAAAATCTGATGCTAAGCCTGAAAGCTTATTAGTTAGTAAGCCTGGCATCTCTAAGAAAAATCCAATTATTCCAACTATTAATATAATAACTACAATAACTATAATAATTATTATACCAACAACTCCAAGTGCTCCTAATCCCTTTAAACTCTTTATAAAACGTGCTAAAAGTTTTCCTTTTTTTACTGCACCAGCAGCAGCATTTCCTGCTTTATTAATTTTATCTGCACCCGAGGTTTGTTTAGTATCTGTTACATCATTTAAATTCTCATTATCTGCCAAAATCTCACCACCTTTACTCTGCAGTTGGGAAGTTTATTCTTAAACTATATATTCTAATTGCATTATCTAGTTCAGCTTGCATTGTACTAGAATCGCCAGAATACGATTGTAATACTCTAATATTATTAAACATAATATATGTAGGAGCACTACCATCATCGCAATATTTTGTAAACTCAAATGTATAATTTTTACTTTCCCCTGGTTCCAATACAATTCCATATGATTTTACATATTTTTCCCCTCTAATATCTGCACCTGTATTTAATACAACTTCATCATTAGTTGTTCCATCAGCTATTACTATTGAATGTTCTGTTTTATTAGTTATAGTAACTTTATATAATTCATAATCGTAAAAAACATATTTACAATCTATATTAACTTTTAAGTTTTCATCTTCTGCAAATATATTTAAGTCATTTTTTCTAACAAACCCACTTATTGCAAGTTTTAATGACTCATCATATTCTGTAAATACAAATTTTTCTTCGTCAGTATATAATTCTTTGCCTGTAAGACCTGTTGCCATTAAATCTTCCATAAGATTTACATCATATATGTATTGTTTTCCAACATTAGAAAAATTTTGTATGCTATAAGATCTTTTTGTTTTAAATTTAGCATCTACAAATTTCTGAAAGGAACTTAAAGTTGGATAAACAGCTTCTTTGCAATCATCTGAAATCATATTATAAGCAGCTTCATACTCTTTATTATTACATCTTTGTACAAATGTATCTATTGTACTTTCTATTGTTTCGTGCCATTTTTCTGGTACTTCATCCTCTGCCATAACAGAAATATTCGGAGTATAAGTTGTCTTTGGTATTTCTTCTTCTGGCAAATTTTTTAATATGTAATTTACAACATATACTATTGCCAAGGCTATAAGAGTAATTATTATAATTCTTCTATATTTTTTAAGCCACTGTCTTATTTTTAGTCGTGTATCTACAAAACTCATGTTGGCTCCTTTCTTTATCTGCCATATTAAGGTGTTCCACCACCATTATTTCTTTGTAAATCTTGCATTTTTTGTAAAGTTTTTTCCATATCTTTTGCTATATTTTGTTGTGATATACCCATTTGTTCAAAAGAATTTCTATATTGTGCTAAACTTTGTGCTAATTGCTGATCTTCCCTTGCGAATGTGTTTACATCTTGTCCTTGCAATATTCCTCTTGCTATTCTTTCATATCCTGTTGCTGCAGCATGTAAATCATTTTGATATCCATTTGCTTGTACCCAATTAGCATATGCTTGTCCTGTTTGAGTTCTTACAACTGTTTTTTCATCTCGTTTAGCTACCACGTTATCTACTATATTTTTTCCAGCTGTATATGTACCTTTACCAATAGAATATCCTATAATTGCACCATTCATTCCTCCAGCTCCAGCTCCCATTGCTGTAAATGCAAGTTTTGGAGCCAATTTAGCAAGGCTTAATGCAGTTCCTGTTGCCCCCCTTATAGGTAATCCAGCTATTCTACCAATTTGTGCTGTACCAAGTAGTTTTCCTGCTTTTGTATTTGCTAATTTTTGGGCACCTCGCTTAGCACTAGTAAGTACTGGAATTTGTTTCCTTCCTTTATTAAATCCTTTTGAAATATTGTTATTACTATTAGTATTATTTCTAGCTTGATTTGTCTGTCTAGGAGTTTGAGCTCCACCTCCGCCAGGAGCTGCACCAGCTGCTCTACCACCAGAACCACCTGCAGCAGATTGTCCTATTTTACTTAAACTACTTCCTAATGATTTAACAAGTGCTAATGTCATAAATGTATCTCCTAAATTATGTGCATGCTCAAAACTAAATATGCCTCTAACAATATGCTCTGCTTGATGTATAAATAATAACATTATACAACCTAGTATTGCTGCCCCAAGTGTTTTATCTTGCATTAAGTCTAATGCTGTCGTTGCAAAAACTATATAAATTAAACATTGAAATGGTTGTATTAAAACCGTATATACAAACTCTTTAATCCATTTATTTAATGCCTGTGATTGGTTATCCCCCATCTTGTCTATAGAATATGTAATTGTTACTATTGGTGAAATTATTACTAAAAATGCAAGTGTAAGCATACGTTTTATATAAAATACCAAAAATGATAATGTTACACCTACTAATATACAAAATGCTATAGCAGAACCAAATCCCATTGTAAAAGAAATTGGATTAACTCCTTGAAGAGCAAATGTATCCATTATATCTGAAAAAATTGAGTTTTTATCTACATTACCCATAGCATTTTCCATAATGTTAACCAGTGCATTATTAGCATTTAATGTAAAAGCTATTATATATTGTAATAAAAATACTAAAACAAAACTAACTACCCAATCTTTTAGCATTGTTTTATATTTTGCTTCTTCAGATGCTACTGTAGATATTGCCATTCTAATACCTACATATACTAATACTGCAAGCAAAATACCTATCGCTAAATTTCTTAATGCATAGTACCAAATTGCAATATTTTGTCTTATTGTTAATACTCCTGCGCTTAATTCAGAACCATCAGGTCGTGTAAAGCTAAAGAAATTTACATCTGTTATCTCTAATTTATCAAACAAAATATCTTGTGGACTTATATTAATATTAAATTGTCCTCCTGCAATAGATGCAATTCCTCCTATTACCAATCTTAATGCATACCCAAATGCTACAATTAAGATTCTTAATGGCCATGTAAGTAATCCTACAATACCATCTGCAATTCCTCCTATTGCTCCTTCTATTACTTCTACTGCACTATTCTCATCTTGTTGTCCAGCTGTAGTATCTGCATACACTATAGTTGTTACATTTGGTAGCACAAAATTGAGTATTGTAACTATGCATATAGTAATAGTTAATATCTTAAATAAATGCCTTTTCATATTATCTCCTTCCCCCATTATTTATATCTATATTTCTGTAAGTTAAACTTGATAATACTGTTTTCAAATTGCTGTGTTTTTCTTGCTCTTTACGAATATCTGTGCTAGCCTTGTATAGATAAGATTTATCCTTATTGCCTTCAACACTTGCATAGTCTCTATCTATTCTCTGTAATCTCTGCATTTGTTCTCTTAACTCTTCCATTCCATCTTCCGCTTTCTTTTCTGCACCATGTTTTTTCATCATATCTTCAATTGTACTCTTTAATTCATCCGCTTTTATCGTCTCTGAGAAATCAAATCTATCTCCTTTTATAACAGAAGGATCATTTGCCAAATTTTCATCTTTAACTGTTTTATCATCAATCTCTTTATCCAAATCTTTCATAAATTCTGAAACTCGCTCTTCTGTTTCTTGTTTTATCCTTACTTCTGTAACACTATCTATTTTATTATTGTTTTCTTTTGCATACTTGTCTCTTAATTTATCAGAAATATTATCTCTAACTCTATTCTCTACCTTTTGTTTTATTGTATCTATACTATTCTTTCCTAGAGTTTTATCATCAATTCCTAATTCAGCTTTATATCTTTGTAAATGTTGTTCTCTATCTACTCTTTCATCAACTATATCTGATACCTCAAATACATCATTCAAAGTTTTTCTATATGAGTCGTCAAATGACTTTCTAGCCATTGTTTTTATAGCTTTGTCATTTAAACCATTAGCTTTTAAACTCTTAAAGCTTTCTTCTTTTTCTCTTCTTCCTCTTGTGTATAAATCTATAATATTTGTTTCTGCTTCTTTAGCTTCATTAATCTTTGCCATTCTATTTTCATATTCATCTTGTATTTTTTCTCCTGGTTTCATCATTTTGTTTGTTTTATCTATTGCTATATTTTTTACTCCACCAACTGCTGCTCCAGCAGTTGCTCTTATCATACCTTTACCTTGATTACGACGTTCTGTAATTGCTGAACGTGCAGAAGAGAATTTGGCTTTTATACCTTTTCTTGGTTTTTTTACTCCTCTTTTTCCTCCTCCAACTAAAACTGTTGCTAAATTAGTTGCTCCTAATTCTTCCAAACCTGCAACCCCCATAAAAGGTAGGGATGTTGCTATTTTTAACGCATTAGAAAGTCTTGAATTATGTATTGTATATAAATCTTTTACAAAATTACTTCTTTCTTTCTTTCTCTTCTCTCTTGTTTCTTTAACTACATTATCTAAATCTGAAGATAATGATGTTAGTCTTTCTGCTTTACCTCTTGGAACATATTGACCTGTTGCTGTATTTATATTTCTAGTTCCAAGCCAAGTTTTGCCCAATGCTTTCTTTCCTAAATTTCCAATTCCGAGAGCTTGTGCTTGTAACTGTCTTTTTCTTTCTCTTCCTCCATTTAATACAGAATTTTTTAAATCTTTACCAAATTGAATTGTTCCACTAGCAAAAGCTTTAGCTGACTTGCCAACCTCCCCTGCTACAAACAATCCTCCTAAAATTTCTTTTCTAGGATCTGAATTTACTATTGTTTCTAATGTTCTTGAACCTGTTTTATCTCCTACCATACCAAATATACTTGTAAATATACTTGTTGCTTTAAACATAAAGTTCATAACAAGAAGTGCAATCATAATTCCTGCCATTGATTCATTCGTTAATTGAAGTACTACAGTTACAAAACATGTATATATTAAAGCATGTACACTTTGTATTAATACAAGCAATGTAAAATCTTTCATCCATCTTACAAATGGTTTCGCTTTTCCTGTTCTTACTTTTGATATTGCATAACTTGCTCCCATTGTAGGAGCCATAATAATTAAAATGCAAACTCCTAAAAGTCTTTTTATATATATGTATAAAAATTTTAGCATTAAAACAATTAACACAATATATAATATTGTTCCTATCATACCAGAAGAGAATTTTATCTCGTATGCTTTAGTTCTAACTGTTTCATAAATACTATCTTCATACCCCATACTTTGTTGAGCATCCATTATCCAACCTAGTATTGTTGAATTCAAATTAAGTACAAATATTAAAAAGAAATGTATAACAAATATTATTAAAAATCCAACAAGCCAACTAACTAACATTCTTTTATATTCCGCTTTTTCTGATGCTACTGTAGAAATTGCCATTTTTATACCAATATATATTAAAATTATTAACATAATAGCAATCGTTAAATTTCTTATTGCATAATACCATGTTGCCACACTATCTCTTATTATTTTTAGTGATGACTCATCTTTTAATGTATAACCAGCTGCAGTTTCTGAAAACATATTAACATCAAGTAAAGGTACTTGATTAAATATTATCTTATCAACTGTTAGTTTATCATCACCTTCTGGTTGTAATTCTGTTGAACTTGGTGTATATAAATTATCATTATCTAATATTGATTGTGTTTGGTTTTCTGAATTACCAGACGTTACAACATTTGGTTCAGTTATATCTGTTGTATTTGTATCATCAACTTTTTCTTCTACAGCATCACCTGTAAGAGCATTAACAGCTTCTGTAACAATATTTACAAATATATTTGCCCAACCTATGATAACAACTTTAATTATCATTGTCATAAAACCAAGTACATAATCTACTAATTGTGAAATCAAATTAAATAACCATGCCAATATATTAAGTGAACTTCTACCAGAAAAAGATCCTTGTGCTAATCCTTGATAATAAAAACCATCTTCTGGATCTTCTGTAGCATTATTCTCTTCTTCTAAAAGTTCATTACTAGCTGGAACATTTCCAGATGGAGTTACTTGTACATCTTCGTTTAATGCAAATATAACATCAAATGAATCTTGTTGAGAAGTTGGAGGTTCGTGAACTTTTAAAACCGGGTCTGAACTACCAAAATTAAAGTGTCTTAAATCTCTCGTTGAACTTGCACTAGGATTTGCAGCTGCTACCATCTCTGCATGCCCATCTCTTACTAAAATATCTCCTGGTTTTGCTTCTGCTGGTGAAACTTCGTGCCAATATTCATTTCTTAATGATGTTTTATTTGTTGCGGCATATGCATTAAATCCGCAAAGAATATATATCTAATCCAAGAAATATCTCGTACATATATGCAATACCTGTAGTACAGCAAGAATAAAATATAGATTTATCACTATTAAAATGTGCAGGTACATCTTCTGGCTCTGTACTATAAATTGTAATACTAGCATATTGATCTATAAATTGCTGTGTCTGCTCTGCTAAAAAGGATCTTGCACCATCATCAAAATTTCTTGCAAAAGAAGATGATGTGTTTAAAAGTACGATATAACATATTAAAAATGATACTAATAGTTTTTTTAATAGACTTTTTATTTTTCTCATCATCTTCTCCTTTCTTTATGCTTCTATTTTTATATCTTTTCCATCATAAGTTAGAATTTTATTTGTATAATCAAAATTAGTTATATTAAATTCATCTGTTCCTTCTACAAGTACCATTGTTTTTCTAGTTGTTGCATTATATATATATATTCCTCGATGATTTATACTATATATGTAATTGTCATCATCATACCAATATGTTTGATCTGCGTAAATATTTTTATCTAATTCGCTATCAGCATTGCTTCCATCTATAGAAAAAAATGCAATATTATATTTTTTTCCATCTTCATTTAATTTTGATTTTTCTGCATATTTGCTACTTATATGTGTATCAGAATCAGATGGTATTTCTGATTTATCCATAAGTCTATTTAACTCTTGATCTAGTATTAGACTATCATTTGTTTTATAATATACTTGATAATAATTCTTATGTTCTGTTGCTAAAGATCCTGTATATTCTTGAAAAATTTGAATTCCATTTAATGCATTTGTGCTATTATCAATCTTAACGCCTTTTAATGGATATGAAATTTTACAATAATCAGTATCATAGGCATAATATGAATAATCTGGCCACATACTTGTTAAGTTATTCATAAAAGAATTAAAATCCTTATCTTCATTATATTGTTCTAATAATCTTTCAAACATTGTATAGTTGTATGTTATTTTTGGATATACTGAAATTTCATTTGTAGTAAAACATACATATAAATCTTTACTCATATATTCTAATATTCCATTTTTTTCTATATAATTGTCACCTAATTGTGATTTTATGGTTTCAAAACTATCTCCTACTTTAATGTTACCTATAACTGGCTTTTCAAATTTATTAGTAAAAACAATATTAAATAATTTACCTGCTATATTTCTTACTCTATAACCATTGTCAAAATATATATCATAATTTCTAAAGGTACTTGTTCTTTGTCCAAAATTTATGTTGCTTGTATTCCATTCATTATTAACTAAAGCTTGTAATTCTGTATTTATAGAAAAATTTGTTTCTTCTAAACTACTTTTATTTTCTAAATTAGCATCTGATAATAATCTATTAAAATATTCTGACTCTTCTATATCATTAAAATATTTATTAGTTATTTTTGATGTGTTATTTGTATCAACCCTAATTACAAGCCCTTTAGATTCATCAATTAATCTAATTTTTCTATAAGATAAATAATTTGTAATTGCATCTATTGTTACATCATAAAAAGGTTGTTGTGATTTTCCGTCTTGATATGGACTATATTTAAATTCCATATATATATCCATATTGTAGTCATCTAGTTCCGAATCTTTTTCAGCTATATATTTGCAATCACAAAATTCTATAACAGCTTTTAGTGAATTTGCATCATATATGGATTCAATCTTTTTATTATTCTGAATAAGTTTTAGAATAACTGTTAATAGTACTAAAAAAGCTACAATTACTGCAACTATTATTATCATTTTCTTTTTTTTCTTATTCATTTTTCTTTTAGTATTTTTTTTCATATAAACACCTCTATGCTCTGTGTGCAAATCTTGCTATCTGAATTCCACCTAAAGAACTTATAGAGTTTGCACTCCTTATTCCAAGGACATTTTTTATAATTTTCTCACCTCTAGATAATCCCATTAAGAAAAATGCTGCAAGCAGTGGTGCTACAGTTGCTATTGCTCCAGCTGCTGCTATAAATATTGTATATATTAACAAATGTAGTGGTTGAATAAATATATTAATTAAAATCTCATTTAACCACCTTTGAAATCCTTGAGCTTTTTCATCGCCAATACTATCTATTGGATATGTAATAGATATCAATGGAGAAATTATAGTAAGTAAACCAACTGCTAATACCCTTTTAAAGTACAATATAAAAAACTTTAATTGATAATATACAATTACCCAATATAGTACACAAATTGCTACATAATTCCATCCTTTTAAAGTTGCCAGCTTTTCCATTATTGAACCTTCTTCTGGATTTTGAATTGTACCATTACCATACATTAGAGTTTTTTCTAAATTGTCTGAACTTTTTGGTATTAAATCAACTAAAGCATTTGATATATTAATTGCAAAAGTAACAATATATATAAGTACAAATATTAAGCAAAATCCTTTTATCCAAGCAATTAACATTTTTTGATATTTTGCTTTTTCATCCGCTACTGTTGAAATTGACATTCTAATTCCTACATATACTAATACTAATAATGTTAACCCAACAGCTAAATTTCTCATTGCACTATACCAGATAACAATATTTTGGGTTAGCTTTCCATTTAATTTTTCTGTTTCATTTACATTCCCAAAAAAATCAATACTAAACATATCATATTTTCCTGCTAATAAATCTTGTATTGTAAACTCTACAGCGCTAGAACTGTCAACTTGTTGGGAATTTACTATAGATTTTAAAAGGGCACTAATTAAAGTAGGTACAATATTTATTAGTCTTGCAAGCGCACTTGCTGTGGCACCACCCATACTTGGTTCTGGAGATACCTTATGTTTAGACTTTCCTGCTTCTGAATTAGCTGTAGTTTTACCATCATTCATAAGACTATCTGCAGAGTCATCTTCGACTCCACTCATAACCTCATTAATGCTTTCTTTTTTAGGTTCTGCAGCATAGGTTATTTTCATAGGTATTATTAAATTAAAAATTGTTACAATTAGTATAACTATTAAACCTACTTTTTTAATCATTTACTCTCCCTCTTAATTTATGATTGTACATTCTTTTTACTTCTTTCTTGCTCTTTTTGCTTTTGTTCTTGTATTAATTTAATTTTGTTAACATTTGTTTCTACGAATTCAAATTCTTTCTTAGTTGGTCTTATAGAAATTATAGCTGTATCTGAACCAACCTTTAATAATCCTTCACCTCTGTTACAAGTTGTTAAGAAAGCTGCTTCACCTTCACTTAACTTAAATACTTCCTTTATATAAGGAATCTCTGATTTATCTTGTGCTAAGAATAATTTTGTATCTGATGATGTTAAAACTGCTTGTGCTTCTGGTTTTTCGTAGAAGTCTTGGAATTTTTGTGACATAACAGCTAATGAAACATTTCTCTTTCTAGCACGTCTTGCCATTGTATTCAAGAAATCTACAGCTTCTGGATATGGAAGTAACATCCAAGCTTCATCTATAAGTACTCTTTTCTTTGCAGCTTTTTCTTTATCTTCACTATTTTTCTTAACATATTTTTCCCAAATCCAAGAAAGTAAAATTTGTTGTGCAAGTGGTCTTGCAAATCTTTCTTCTAGTTGTGATATATCCAGATTTATAAATGGTGTTCCATCTAACAACTCGAAAGTTGATTGTCCATCGAAATACGCCATTTGACCATTATATTCTCTTACATATTGTTTCATAACTTTAGATAAGTAACTATAATGGAATCTGTAATCTGGATTTTCATTTTCTTGGCCTTTTCTTAAAATTCTTTTAAACCAAGAACCTATTGTTGGCATTTCTTTCTTTACTCTTCCTATGTAATTTCTAGAAAATCTTCTAGTTGGATCATTATCTTCATACAAACTATTTATATCGTCTGTAATTCCTCTTGATTCATATTCTTCTGCAACAGATTCTGCAATTATTTGTTTTGTAAGCTCATTTACTTCTTCACTTCTTGTACTACCTCTTGCCATTGTAAGTAAAGCTTGTGTAACGTCCTCTACTTTATTTTCTATATTTAAGACTACTCTTTCTCTTCCTGTTATTTCATCTTTTACAGTTTCTGGTTCTATATCGAATAAGTTAATTATTGTATTAGAGTTTGGACTTATAGTTACATTAACTCCTCCTAAAGCATCTGCAACAACACCATACTCACCTTCAGCATCTAGGGCTAAACTCTCTATTCCCATTAAGACAGATGATCTTGCTGTAATTGTTTTAATAGTAACACCTTTACCAGCACCAGACTTACCAAATATAACTAAGTTATAGTTTGTAAGTGTAGAACTAAAGTTATCAAACAATATTGGTAACCCTGTTTGTTTGTCAAACCCAATTGGTATACCATTTTCGTGTCCAACTTCTGAAGAAAAGAATGGGAAAACTGTTGCCATTGAATTTCTATCAAAATTATGAGCTTTCTTTATAGTATTTTCATTAAATGGTAAATTACTTCTAAAAGCATCTTCTTGAATTGCCCATGCTGGCTTAACATCTATTAATGTTTTAGCCATTTCTGAAGCTAATAGCTCTGTTTCTTTATCAAGATCTTCTAAACTATATGCAAACAATGTACATACAATTGTAGACTCGTATAATTTGTTAAATCCACTTGCTATCTGATCTCTTAAATCTTCTGCCTCTATTCTTTTTTGTGCTAAAATTCTTTCACGGTTTATATCTCCTCTATCTATAGCAACAAGTCTTTCTGCCTCAAGTTCATTAATTGTTCTATTTAAGTCTGTTTGTGATGAACTTTCACTAACTGGCGAAATAAATACTGATGTATTTACATCTCCAAATGTATACATACTTCTTAAAAATTCTGGGAATGTACACATTCTTGGAATATTTGCAACAATCATACTTCTTGCATACCTTGTTTTAGTAGATACAATTTCTACATGATTTATATTTGAAAAATCAATTCCAGCAGGAGCAATTAAGTCTTTAATACTTTTAGCATTTTTTCCAAGAACTCCTTTTGGTGTTTCTACAACATTTTGGTTTTCTTCAACATTTTTATTTTTCATTTAAAACTTTCCTCCAATCTTTTGTTATTTATCTGCCTTTTTTGGTCTTCCTCTTGTAGCTTTCTTTTTTGCTTCTGTTGGATTTGTTTTAGTTTCTGTTTTAACATTCTCTTCACTATTTTCCGTTTCTTTTTGTTTAGCTGTTTCTACTTTTGCTTTTTTCTCTTCTTGCGCTGTTTGTTCTTCTATTATTTTCTTTGTTTCATTATATAAATCTGGACTTAATTGATTTTTGTATTCCTCAATTATTTCTATAGTTCTTTCTCTTAATTCATTATTTAATTTTTCTCTATCTTTTAAGATATCATCTGCCTTTAATAAGCTTTCTGAAGCCAAATCTACAGCCATATCTTCTAATTGATTGTCTATTCTCTCTCTTTGTTTTTGTAAAACATCTTTAGATGTTGAATATAATGCATCGTATTGTGCATCCAAAGCTCTATCTAATTGATATATTTGCTCTTCATCTCTGTTGTATGCTATATATAATAATTCTGTTAATTCTTCTGAATCTAATATTCTACCAGAAACTTGAGCACTTCCTAAACTTCTTATTAATGTCTCTGCTCTTGTATATAATTCTGTAAATACCATATTTATAATTTCATCTTTTGAGTAATTAGAAATATTTCCTAACTCACTCTTAAAATAAGAAACTACAACATATGTTTTTTGTTGTAATACATTTTGGTTAAAACTCATTCTTCCAATATAATTTGAAATATCTTGTCCATATTCTAAAACATTTTCTTTTCTTCTTATTTCGAAGTCTGTCATTTCTACTTGTTTTTGATTTCCTGTTCTTAAATATTCTGCTCTTTGTTTTTGTAAGCTCTTTATTTCATCTGCAATTACATTAACTTTCTCTTTATATGCATCTATTGTTTTTCTTAAGTTTAAACTTCTTGTTTGTACATATAATTGGATTGGAAATCTTATTGTATTTAAGAATTCTACGAAACCTCTTTCTACAGATTCTTTTTCTTCTTCTGATAACAAATCATAATTTATACCTTTACATTGGATTACCATGATATATTGTTGACCATTTTTTCTTATTATCATGTCATCTTTAATTTCGTCAAAATCTAAAATTTTATCTGTAGTTTCTCTTGTTATTCCGTTAAATTCCTTATTAGCTGTTTTTATCTCTTTGGCTTTTTCTCTTTCTTCTTTATTTACCTTACTTTTATATACTAAAAAATAATATGCTACTACCAATGCTATAATTATTACAACTAGAACTATTAGCATTATATTTAATCCCATTATAATACTATCCATATTATTGTTCCTCCTTTGTATTTTCTTCATCAGCAATCTTTGTATCTGCATATGAATAGATACGTCTCTTTGCTTTAAATTTTATATATCTATTTATAATCTCATCTAATGATTCTCCACCTACTTTTTTTGTAACTGCAATTCCAGCTATGGTAGGTATTTTTACCGCACCATATATCCAACCAAGAAGGCCGAAAATACCCATTATAATAAATCCTACCATTTTATAATTCAATATCATACCAAATATTATAAAAAATACTGAACCAATAAGTGCTCCCACTCCAGTAGTAATTAATGATTTAGTAGTAAAAATATATAGTATTCTTGACTCACCCTTATAATTTCTTGGAACATAATATGTACCCATTTTTTTATTCCTCCTTTGTTCTGTATAATCAAGTTCTACAACCTTTTATATACTTTATTTTTAGAAATCCTTCATAAAATTGTATACGATTGTCCAAATAGCATGTGCTCCAAATACTACTACAATTGATACAACCAAACCTACTAATTGCTTCTTTAATTTTGCTTGAGCTTCTGCGCTGGTGGTTGTTGCGTATTTAACACCCATTATACATGTTACAACTACTAAAACACCTGCTGCAACAGCTACTAATGCTTGTGCAATTGGCATAATTGTTGTTGCTACATCACTACTGTTAATAATATCTTTTTCTTTTCCTTTGTTTATAAACGCATCTGCATCTTGAACAAGCTCGTCCCAATTCTTTACTTTGTCTGCAGCAAACGTTGTAACAGGAATAAATATTATTGCTAATACAATTAATAAATTCATAACAAAAAACGTTGATTTCCTCACTATTAACACCCTTCCCCCAACTTATACTTATATTTAATTATACTTTATCTCCTTATATTTTGCAATAAATTCCGACTAAATGTCTTATTTTTGTAAAATTTTTTACATTCTTTTTTTGTGCAAATTTGGAGCTAATATCTTATACCCCTAAGCCAAATTTTTTAAGCAAAAATAATTCTTCGCTTATCATAATAAAACTGCTTTTTAACAGTTCAAATATGTTTATTTCGTTCTTTTAATTAAAAAAACAAAAATCCTAAATGCTAAACAAGAAAATCTTATTTAACATTTAGGATTTTTTTAACCTATAATCTTTTAACTGCTAGGTAGTTGCTCGGCAAATCTTATAACTATTGCTACAAGGTTTGATGCCGCAAAGAAAATTATTGTACCTATAACATAAGGTATTAATTTTTCTTTTATGGTAGCTTTTTCATTCGGACTAGATAACATATATCTCATTCCTAATACTAATAACGCAACTAGAGAAACTGAAGTTCCTACTATTTGTACAACATTAAGAATTTTTCCTGTTTTGTCATCTAAGTCTGATACACCAGTTTTTGTATATATACCAGAAAAATCTCCTGGATTTATCTCGTCTGCATATACAAAACCTGTTATATTAGCTAGCATAAACAACATTAAAATAATAGTTAAAATTTTTATTATATTTTTTTTCATTTTTCATCACCACTACTAGGTTGAAGATATTCCAGTTGCGAAATTCTTTACTATTCCTAACAATGCTGAAGCAGCGAATAATACGATAGCTCCTACAATATATACAACGGCATGTTTTTTAATTTCTGCTTTATCATTTGGTGCAGCTGAAATATATTTAATAGCTAATACTATAAGCATAATAACAGCAACTGCTGTACCAATTATTTGTGCTACTGAAAGCACCATACTACCAATGTTTCCTAATGCATTATCTGCACCTGAAGCTTTAGCAGAAGGTATTTCATAACCTGCAGCAAAAACCATTGATGTTGCAAATAAAATTCCTAATACTACAGTTAATACTGTCATTATTTGTGCCATTTTCTTTGAAATCTTCATTGCACTTTTCCTCCTCTTATTTATATTATTTAATACTAATACATAAATTTATTATACAACATTTATTTTTTCTTTGCAATATATTTTAATTTTTTAAAGAAAATGTAAATTTGCTGTAATATTTTAGGCTTTTTTGGCTTCTAGTAATTCTTCATTATAATATTTTGCTATTAATATATCTAATTCAACACTTATTTTATAAATAATCGCATAATCCACGTTTTTTTCTATACTTTTATTTAATTTGTCCCTCACTTTGCAAATTTCCTCATTTAACATCTAAACCACTCCTTTTTTTATTTTTTTCTTTTGTATATTTTTATGCTACCATATTTTTACAATACTTTCAATCAAATATTCCTATTTTTCCGTGTATTTTAAGACTTTCGTCTGACTCTTTTTTTAGTTTTTTTGCAAAATAAAAAAAGAAGATACAAATTTCTTCTTTTTCTATTATTATATACGATTTTATTTTTTTGGTTTTATAACAGATAAAACCATTTTTTCTTCTTTAAATTTATTTTTTAGCATTTCATTAACATCATTTAATGTTATTTCTTTCCACTTTTCTATATAATCAAAAGTAATAATATCATTTAGGTAATCTCTCATAAAGATTCTAGCTATTTGAGCTGGACTATTATACGAAGTTATTAATCTACCATATATCTTATTTTTAGTTCTATTAAAGTCTTTTTCGTTTATACCACTTGATATCGCTTCTTTTATTGCTTGTTTAAATTTATTATAAACGGTCTCTGGATCTTTTGACGAAGCAAATATGCTCATATGTGAATATATATTAGAATATTCATATTCTAAATCTGGCTCTGTTATTATTAAGCCATCTTCATACAATTCTTTAAATAATCTTGAATTTTCGTCAAATATACAATTTAAAATTATATTTAATATTAATTCTTTTTTTATAATATCCGTATTCTCTACCTCGTCTTTTATACCGATTACAAAAGCAGGAATACTAACTTCCATTTCTTCTATTCTTTCTTTTTGAAAAATTTCACTTTTTTCGGTTGGATAAATACGTTGTATTTTTCCTTGTTTATCGAAATGTTCCATATTTTCTTTTATTAGGTTCAATATATATTCTGGCTTAAAGTTTCCGCATACTGCTAGAATCATATTTGATGGATGATAAAAAGTATTATAACAGCTATATAAAGTATCTTTAGTAATCTTATTAATAGATTCTACTGTCCCAGCAACATCTATACGTACTGGGCAACTATTATACATACACTGTAGTGAATTTAAAAATACCTTAGATATAGGGTCATCATCATACATCTTTATTTCTTGTGCTATTATCCCCTTTTCCTTTTCTACATTTTCATCTGTATAATAAGGGTGAAACACATAATTAAGCAATTCTTTAAATGCTGGTTCAAAATTATCGATTGTTTCAAAATAATATGCTGTATGATCATTTGTTGTATATGCATTCGCTTCTGCACCAATTGCTGTTAATGTGTCTAAGCTGTTAGTTCCGTTGGCTTGTTCAAACATTTTATGCTCTAAAAAATGTGCAACTCCATCGGGTATTACTTCTTCCTCATTTGTTTTAGGATTTATAAAGTGATTATCTATTGAACCAAATTTTGTACCTATTATTGCCATCTTTTTATTCGTATTTTCCTTAGGGATAATAATAACTTTAAGACCATTTTCAAGTTCTTCGAAATATGCTTTTTCCTTTACTGTTTTGTTTTCTAATATTCTCATTATACCCTCCTAGTTTCTTAAAAAATAGATTGTATTTATATTAAGGCTATTTGCTACAGTATTAATATCTTCCCTAGATATTTGCTCTATGTTATCTTTATACTCTTCTATTGTCATTGTTCTGTCTGATAGCTCTTGTCCGTAGTAATATGAAAGTTCTATATCTTGCTCTTCTTGTATATTGTTTATTGTAGCAATTATCGTTCTTTTAGCTAAAGCTATATCTTCGTCTGAAAATTCTCCATTTTTCATATCTTCTAATTGTTTCTTTATTATTTCTAAAGCCTTTTCATAATTGTCTATTTCGATTCCTGCTCTAATAAAAATATTAGATTTTAGTTTCATATAATTTGAAGACACCGTATATGCCAAACTTGCTTTTTCCCTTACATTTTGGAATAACTTTGAACTTGCACTTCCGCCTAATATAGTATTATATACTTGTGCGGCATATTTGCCTTTGTCATCTTCTAATTTTAAATCCATCCCAATTACAAGTTTCCCTTGGGCTACATCCATTTTTTCTTCTACGATTTTTTCTTTGTTTTCGTTACTAAATGAGCCATATTTTACATAGTTTGGATTTCTTTCTTTTAATGCTTTAACAATATCATTATCTTCTAAAATTTTTACTATATCACTATTTGCTCCAGAAACAAAAATATCAATCTTACATGTATCTATTAACTCTTTATAATATTCGTATAAGTTTTTGGCTGTTATTTCTTTTAATTTTTCTACATATCCATATTTATAAATACCATATGGTTTACCTTCATACATTTCTTCTATACATCTGTTTAATGCATACATTGTTTTATTATCTATTTTCGAATTTATTATTTGTTCTAGGTTGTTTTTTTCTTGTTCTAAAAATTCTTTATTGAATTCGTCATTTTCAATATTAGGATTAAATACAAGCTCTAATAATGTTTCTATACTTTTTTGTAGCAAATCTTCTTTTTGTGGTAAATACTCTTCATTTAAACTTTCTAGATAGAATTTTAATACATGGTTATCTCCTGATTTGTCTACTCCAGAGTCAAACTCTGCACCATATAATTCTGAAAGTTTGCTAGTTATCTCTTGTCTTGTCTTTAAGTTTTTACTTCCTCGTTTTAGCATTAGTGCAATTAGTGTATCTTTGGTTGCATTTTCATATGTTATAGGAAATGTTAAAAATACAGCACAAAGATTTGTTTTAAACTTAGCTGTATTAATATTATGAAGTGTAATTCCTTGCTTTAAAGTTACCTTATTATATGACATGTTATTTCTCCTTTTTTATTTTATTTTTTACCATTTTTATTTTTTTATTCTATATAGTAAATTTCAAATCCTTGGATTTCTCCAGTTCTATTATAATTATTCTTTATATATTGTTTAATTTTCTCAGATTCTTGGTTTGTTCTGCTAGTATCTTTTATTAATATAAACGAATCTCTTAAGCCCATTATTTTGTTAAGCACTCTTTCTTCTCCATTATATCCCCAATTTCCTAACAATGGTAAATCTAAATCTTGATAATTCTTTCCTAATACTATTTGGTAAATATTTGCTTCTTCCGAAAAAATTATAACTTTTTGATTCTTTTCTTCTTTTAACTCCACAAAATTTACTATTTCATTAATCTTATTTTTCATTTCCTCGGTTGCAAGCATTCCAAAATAAGGATTATCATAATCTGTTTTATAAGAACCCTTTATTATTGTAGACCCCATATAAAAAGCATTTATTAGTAACACAAAGCCTATATAACCTATTATTATAATTTTTACTGGTTTAACTAAAAATATTTCTTTAGTATATACAATAACCTGCTCTGCCATATACATACAGTAAACCATCGAAACAACCATAGCTAATTCTATATGATACGCATTAAAGATTGGATATCCAATTAATAAACTTGGAAACATAAAACATAAAAAGAATATCGTTACCTTCATATTTTTAGTTTCTAGTAGTATTCCGTATTTTCTATTTGCAATAATAAGTCCTACTAATGCAAATACTGGTATAGCATATAAAATTATTCGCCAATCTTGGAAGTCGAAATGATTTTTGGCAAATTCGCCTATTCCTAAGACACAATAATTAATAAAATCTATAAATTGTCCTTGTAAGGCAAGTATTATGCACCAAATCGCTGTAATTAAAGCAAAGATTATATATGTACTTACTAATTTTTTTAATATTGTTTTTCTCTCTTTCCTATAATTATAAATTGTAAACAAAGTTATTGCTATTAAGTAATAAACTCCTATATTTTGTTTGGTTGCAAAAACTAATGCAGAAATGATTCCTTGCTGAATTGGCTTAATCTCAAATTTGTCCTTCTTTATAATAAAATTCATTCCAAGTAGCCAAAACAAAAGCGCTAATGTACTATAATTTGCACCATTTACAAAAAGAGTTTTAGTAAACGGAAGCAAAATTAGAAGTATATATACAACCGCTCTTCCTGTTGGCACTTTTAATTTTCTTAGAATGTTTAATGAAATTAAGAAAATAACCTCAAAAATAACTATTCCATATATTTTATACGCAAAAAAATTCGTACCTAAAACACTTAAAAATATATTTCCAATGTAAAAGAATAATGGTGTATCTATAACATTATTTTCTGAATATAAGCTTACTCCATTATGCAATTTATATGTATTAGCAAATGTAAACAATTCATCTGTTAATTCTATTTTATTAAAAGAAAGTATTAATCCAGAAAAACAAAACAATATTAATAATGCACTATATATAATTTTATGTTCTTTTATGTGGTTCTTTATTTTTTCTTTCATTACTTCTCCTTTTGCGGTATCCGAGATTTTTGGACGTTCCTCGGCGGGATTTGGGGACGTTCCTTAAATCCCGATTTTATTTATTTAATAATTCTTTTACACATTCGCTTATTGTTTTACCATCTGCACTTACACCTAATTTTGCTTTTGCTTGCCCCATAACTTTTCCCATATCTTTTATAGATGTTGCACCTGTTTCATTTATTATCTCTTGTACAATTGGAACTATTTCTTCTTTACTTAATTGTTTTGGTAAGTATTCTTCTATAATAGCAATTTCTTCTTTTACCTCATTTATCAGGTCTTCTCTACCACTTTTCTCGTAATCTGGCAAAGAATCCTTTCTAGTTTTGGCTTCCTTTGCAATTATTTGCATAATTTCTTCATCTTTTAGTTCTACTCCACCATCTTTTTCTTTTTGCAAGATTGCTGCTCTAATCATTTGAACAACATTTTTTCTTACAATGTTTTTGTCTTTCATACTATTTTTTAAATCTTCTAATAATTTTTCTTTTAACATAACTATTCCTCCTTCCGGGATTGGGGGACGTTCCTTTTTTTCCCTTTTCGGGATTTTAGCACCGTCCCCAAAATTCCTGTTTCCAAATCTCTGTTACTATTTAGATATTCAAAAAGGTTGGAATCAGATTTATTCTAATTTCCAACCTTATTAACTAATTTTATATTAAAATTTTCTTTTTCTAGCTGCCTCTGATTTTTTCTTTCTTCTAACACTAGGTTTTTCATAATGCTCTCTTTTACGAACTTCTTGGATTACACCATTTCTGGCACATTGTCTTTTAAATCTTTTTAAAGCATCTTCTATATTTCCATCTTTTACCTTAACTTCTGATGACATTATTTTCCCCTCCTTCCGGCTTCTTACAACTGTGGGATAAATTTTAACTTTTGTATAAAGTTCTGTTCTAAACAAAAGTTATAATTTTTTGCCAATAAGTCTTAGGTAATATTAGTGTATAATATCACCATAACTTTTATAGCTACTCTATTATATATAATTAATATTAGCTTGTCAATACGCTAATCGGTAAATTTTACCATTTTTATTGCATTATCGTGTAATGTTTCTTTTACATCTATTATTCTCTGATTTGATGAACCTCTAAATTTTAATTTTCTGTCCATTTTATTTTCATCGAATTTTCCATCTACTATAACATCTATATTTGATATAAGTTGTTTTGTTACAACTGATGTTTTACATTCTGGCATAATATCTTTTTCAAAGTCGAAACCTGTATAACACCAGATGTTTTTATTTGGATATTTATCTTTTACTTTTGTAACTAATTCAGCTAATGCTTCTTGGTTCTCTGGTTCTAGTGGTTCCCCACCAAGTAAACTTAGTCCTTCTACATAGTCGTGGTCTAAATCTTGTATTATTTCGTTTACTGTATCTTGGGTAAATTCCTTACCATACTTAAAATTCCAAGCTATTTCGTTAAAGCATCCTTTACAATGGTGCCTACACCCACTTACAAATAAAGAAACTCTTACTCCCTCACCATTTGCTATATCAATCTTTTTTATGTCTGCATAGTGCATACTCCCACGTCCTTCTTTGGTCTTATGTATTGTTATTTTGTTTAAAGATATATTATATTTGAAAATTCGTAATGTCAAACTTATACTTCTTATGTTACTATAAATTTTTGTTGTTTATTTTAATAGTATTTGCTAATTTTTTTACAGATTTTAGAAATGCACTAATTCTTAGTTTTTGTTGATTTTTGGGGATTTTATATTTTTTTAATTTTTTTCTTTTGTCTCTTTGTTAATACTACTGCATATCTTAACGTTACTGTCTCTAGCCCTATTAATACTACTAATGCAAGTATTAATCCTATCGGTAATGGTTCGCCCGTCTCGACACTTATAATTACGTCTGCATTTGATGTATTATCCTTATCATTGTTATCTACAAATCCTGGTACATTTCCTGTTTCTACTAATTTTACTTCATTAGCCTTTTCTCCCATATTTTCTTCAGTTTGTTCCCAGTTTAATAATACTGTATATTCTTTCGTTTCTCCTGCTCCTAGCTCTGGTATTACCTTTACTAATTTTCCTTCTTGTTCTTCCCATGTTCCGTCATTATTTGCTAAACTCATTCCTTCTGGAATGTTTTCTTCTATTGTCGCATTTCCACTTACTTCACCTGTGTTACTTACTTTTATCTCGTATTCTACTTGTACACTTGTATTTTCTGTAGCTTTTCTGCAGATTTCTACTTTCATTTTGCCTTGTTCTTCTTCTTGCTTTTCAATTAATGTATAATACTCGAATTCTTTTACTGTTGTTGTATAGTCATCGTCTTCTTGTCCTTTTTTCTTATCTTTTTTGCACTAAAATTTATATTTTCTTGTCACATTTTACTTAAACACCATTTCCGTATATTTATTGGATTTTATTATTAAACACACAAAACAGGTGGAAAACTATTTTCTTTATTAATAGTTTTCCACCTGTTCAACTAAAAATATTTTACTTAAAACACAAATCGGGATTTATAGGAACGTCCCCAAAATCCCGATTTGTTATATCTATGCTTGTTCTACATCAGCGAAGATTTTATCAAATTCATCTCCGTCAATTTTTTCTTTTTCTAATAATACTTTAGCAACTGCATGTAATTTATCTACATGTTCACTTAAAATATTAATAGCTTTTTCATATCCTGCATCAACAATCTTTTTAACTTCTTCGTCTATGATTGCTGCTGTTTCTTCAGAATATTCTTTAGCATGTGCTAAATCTCTTCCTAGGAATACTTCTTCTTGGTCTGCGCCAAAAGTAATTGTTCCTAATCTTTCGCTCATACCATATTTTGTTACCATTGCTCTAGAAATTGCTGTTGCTCTTTCTATATCATTGCTTGCACCTGTAGAGATATCATCTAAAATCAATTTTTCAGCAACTCTTCCACCTAATAATGAAACAATGCTCTCTTCCATTTCTGTTTTTGATCTAAATGATTTATCTTCTGTTGGTCTATACATTGTATAACCACCAGCCATTCCTCTTGGTACTATAGATATTTGATGCACTTTATCTTGAGTTGGTAAATATCTACTTACTACTGCGTGACCAGCTTCGTGGTAAGCAACTAATTTGTTTTCTTTTTCGCTTCTTACTCTTGTTTTCTTTTCTGGTCCCATTGTAACTTTTACCATTGCATCTTCAATTTCTTTCATTCCGATACAATCTAAATTTCTTCTAGCTGCAAGTAATGCTGCTTCATTTAAGATATTCTCTAAGTCTGCACCTGCAAAACCTGAAGTATTTTTAGCTACTGTTTTTAAATCTACATCTTCTGCTAATTTTTTCTTTCTAGCATGAACTTCTAATATTTGCTCTCTAGCTTTTACATCTGGAGCAGATACAACTATTTGTCTATCAAATCTTCCTGGTCTTAATAAAGCTTTATCTAGTACATCTGGTCTATTTGTTGCAGCAAGTACTATAACTCCTTCATTTGTTCCAAAACCGTCCATCTCAACCAAAAGTTGGTTTAATGTTTGCTCTCTTTCATCATGTCCTCCACCAAGACCTGCACCTCTTTGACGACCTACTGCATCAATTTCATCTATGAATATAATAGATGGAGCATTTTTCTTAGCTTGTTCGAACAAGTCTCTAACTCTTGATGCACCAACACCAACAAACATTTCTACGAATTCTGAACCACTTATACTAAAGAATGGTACTCCTGCTTCGCCAGCAACCGCTTTTGCAAGTAATGTTTTACCAGTACCTGGTTGACCAACTAATAAAACACCTTTTGGTATTCTTGCTCCCATATCTGTAAATTTCTTTGGAGTTTTTAAGAATTCAACTATTTCTTCTAATTCTTCTTTTTCTTCATCAACACCAGCTACATCATTAAATGTAACCTTTGTTTTTTCTGCACCATTTGTCATTCTAGCTCTACTCTTACCAAATGACATTGTTTTATTTCCACCTTGGTTTCCTGGATTAATTAACAATAAACCAAATAATAAAACAATTACTATTATTCCAAATGGTATTATTAGGTAAAGACCTTTCATAAATACTGATTCTGGTCTTTCTGTTAAAGTATAGCTATTTGTTTTTAATATTTCTTGTGCATATGTCATAAAACTATTAATATCTGGAATATTTACTTCTTTTGGAACAGAATCACCTTCTAATTCAACTAAGGCTTTTTCCCCACCATCTTGAATTTCTATACTTGTAACTGTTCCTTTTTCCATATCAGCTAATAGTTCTGAATATGCAAGTTTGTTACTTGAATTGTCCATTATTGACGAAATTAATACTATAAATATAATTAAAAATATTAACCATACCGCCAATGATTTAATCCCGTTCTTCACTTTATTTTCCTCCTATCTGCTTTTTCTTCATCTTTAATTGTTTTCTTTAATCTAAGTTTAAACAAAGTTTAATCGCTATAAGCATATATACCATATAAATCAATTGATTTCAAGCTATTTTTTGTGTCTTTTGTGTGTCAGCTTATTATGCCTTACGGATATTAATATGTATGTGATATAATAATTTTTCCTTTATTTACAAAAACTTTTACATTCTTATTTGGGGTTAAATATTTATTACCTATATTGCGCTCACATAATTTTATAATATCTTCTATATGAATTCTTTCGATGTTTTTGCTTGTTCCAAATATTTTACTAATTGAAAGCAATAATATTCTCTTCTTAATTATAGTATCTTGCTTATTAAACACTTTTAAATCTAAAATTACTTTTTCTTTAGTTTCTTCTATCTTTATTTTACTATATATATTATTTACAATTTTTTCTAAATAATTCTGTTCTTCTGTTACTATTTCTGATAAATTATTAATTCCCTTTATTATATTAGGATTAAACTCCTTTTTTATAAATGGTATTAAAATATTTCTAACTTTATTTCTGGTATATGTATTATCATTATTACTTTCATCAAATTTTGGTTCTAGTTTATTTATATTACAGTATTCCTCTATATCTTTTCTTTCTGTCTCTATTAAAGGTCTTATATATTTATTGTCTCTTTTGGGCTCTATTCCTTTTAGCCCTAGACTTCCAGCTCCTCTAATTATATTCATTAAAACTGTTTCTACTTTATCATTCATATTATGTGCTATTGCTATTTTGTTAAAACCTGTTTCTTTTAAAACCTCATCAAAAAAGGCATATCTTACTTTTCTACCTTCTTCTTCAAGCCCTATTTTATCTTGTTTTGCAAGCTTAGTTACATCTTCATACTTTATATATATCTTTATATTATATTTCTCACAGTATTTTTTTATGTATTCAGTTTCTTCTCCGGCTTCTTTACGTATTCCATGGTTTACATGTGCCACAGCAATTTCTATTTTTAGTTTTTCTTTTAGTTTATTTAAAATATCTAATAAACACATAGAATCTGGACCTCCAGATACCGCAATAAGTACCTTATCCCCAGATTCTATTAATTTATATTTTTTTATGGTTTTTAAAATTTTATCTTCCATTTTACCGTCCTTTATTCGCTTACTCTATAGCCATCATATTTTTCAATTAATAGTTTTGGTTTAGTATATTTTTCTTATTCTCTATATCTTTCCATATTAGCAAATTTTGTGTAATTTCCAAGCCATACTAGTTTTACTGTTCCTGTTGAACCAGCTCTGTGTTTTGCCACGATAACTTCGGCAAGTCCCTTATCTTCGCTATCTTCATTATAGTAATCATCTCTATATAAGAACATTACTATGTCGGCATCTTGCTCTATTGCTCCAGATTCACGAAGGTCAGAAAGCATAGGTCTATGGTCTGGTCTTTGTTCTGGTGCTCTTGATAGCTGTGATAGTGCTATTACTGGTACATTTATTTCTTTTGCCAATATTTTTAAAGATCTACTTATTTCTGAGATTTCTTGTTCCCTGCTTCCTTGTGCTCTTTTTGAAGAACCTTGTACAAGTTGCAAATAGTCTATTACTACTAGTCCAATATTTTTTTCTAATTTAAGTTTTCTACATTTTGCTCTTATTTCGTTTATAGAAATACCAGGTGTATCGTCTATATAAATAGGTGCTTCTGATAAATCCCCCATAGTATCTGCAAGTTTTATCCAATCATCATCATCTATCTTTCCTGTTCTTACTTTATTACTATCTACCATCGCTTCACTACACAAAATTCTGTTAACCATTTGCTCTTTTGACATCTCGAGACTAAATAGTACTGCCGGTACTTTTGCTTTTAGTGCTGCGTTTGTAGCAATATTTAGCGCAAATGCAGATTTACCCATAGCTGGTCTTGCTGCGATAAGGATTAAATCCGAATTATGAAGACCTGCAGTTTTATAGTCTAAATCTATAAAACCTGTAGGTACACCAGTTATATGTTGTTTTTGATTATATAATTGTTCTAATTCTGTAAATGCATCAATTAGTACATCTTTTATTGGGCTATAACTTTTTTGGTCTTTATCTTGCATAATGTTGAAAATTTTCTTTTCTGCACTATTCATAATGTCATCTATATTTTCGGTTGGATCATATCCTTGCTCTATAATTTCGTTTGCTGCTTTTATTAATCTTCTTAGTTCTGATTTTTCTTTTACAATACTTATATATTTTTCTACATTGGCTGTTGTAGGTACTTTTTCTGGTAATCCTACTATATATTCTAAACCACCTATTTTATCAAACATTCCCATAGATGTTAATTCTGCTTTTAGTGTTATTATATCTATTGGTTCTGACCTATTATATAAATTTAGTATTGCTTCATATATTGTCTTATTATCTTCCCTATAGAAATCTTCTTCTTTAAGAACTTCTATAGCTGATATTACAGCATCCCTATCTGTTAACATACTACCTATAACAGCTTGTTCTGCCTCTACATCATTTGGTGGAATTTTTCCTAGCTCCATTTTATGCCTCCTAGTTACTTTTGCTAATTTATATTACTATTCTGGAATTACGTCTATTTTTATTTCGCCCATAACCCCTTCATATAATCTTACATTAACTTTTGTAACACCAAGAGTTTTTATACTTTCTTTTAAGTCAATTTTCTTTTTGTCTATATTTATTTTGTATTCTTTATTTAGTACATCTGCTATATCTTTAGCTGTTACGCCACCAAATACTTTACCATTTTCTCCTGTTTTTATTTTTAGTTTTGGACAAATTGTTTTTAATTTTTCGGCAATTTGCTTTGCTTCGTCTTTTTCTACTGCTTTTTTATGGCTTGCAGAATCTTGCTTACCTTTTAATTTTGCCATATTTTCTGCATTTGCTTCTACCGCTAATTTTTTAGGAAATAGAAAATTTCTTGCATATCCATCACTTGCATTTATTACCTCATCTTTTTTTCCTACACCTTTTATATTGTCTAATAAAATTACTTTCATTTTCTATTCCTCCTCTATTAAATTTTCCATCGCATTGTTAATTGCTTTTGGCTTTTTACATTTTACACTATTTGCCAGTTTTTTTCAAGCTTAAAAATGAACCTATTTAGGCAAAATAGGTTCATTTTCTACTTAATTATTTTATTTTTATATTGCATATTTCTTTATAATGAATATTCCTGCTGTTAATACTACTACTGCAAGTGTTGCTACGCCAATATAAAGTACTGTATCTCCTAATGCTACTGTAAGTATTACTGGTGCATCATCTATATCATCTTCTCCATCTTTAAAGTTATCTGGTGTTGAATCTATATCTGGTAAATCATATTCATTATCATCTTGGCTTATTTCTGCTATATTGGTTTTTAATCCCATATTATCTTGTCCATTTATCCATGTTAAGATAATTGATACTGTTGCACTCTCTCCTGGCTGTAATAATGTATTTTCTAATAATTTTGTTGCAACTCTTTCTCTTCCATTTAATGGTTCTCTTGTATACCAATCTGGATTATCTTCTTGTACAAATCTTAATCCTTCTGGTATATAATCTGTTATTTCTGTTGCATATCCTGCAACTTCACCTTCGTTTGTTATTTTTATTTGGAATTCAAATTTTACTGTTACATTATTTATATCTTGTCTTCCTAAATCCACTTTTGCTGGTGGTTCTGGATCTTCGTCACCGGTATGACCTGTTTCTGTTACTGTTTGCGAACCATCTTCGTTTGTAACGATTGCTTTGCTTACCCATTTCTTTAATGCTAAATCAAATATTTTTGGTTCGTTTGCTACTGTTATTGTAACAACACCATCTTGTATTTGAACTGCATTTTCATCATATCCTTCTAATTCTGCATCTGTTGCTGTATAGCTACCATTTAAAAAGTCTTTTGTTACATTTAATACTAATGGTTCTTCTAATAATATTTTATATGGTTCTGGAGCTTTTGTTTCTTTAATTGTAATTGTGTCTACTCCAGGATTAGTTATTTCGATATCTGCTATATTTATTTCTCCGTTTTCGTCTGTTGTGTATGTTTGAGTTCCTGTAGGAGTTGTAATTTCAAACTCTACACCTTGTAATTTTTTAGTTGCATCATTTGAATCTACTTTTACTAATTTAAAACTATATTTTCCACTTACTGTAAAGAATACTTCGTTATTGTCTGTAAACTCTTGTGGTGTTCTTTCTATTACTACTATTGGTTGAACAGTATTATTTGTAGAACTTGTCCAATATGTAGCAGTTGTTGTTGTATATGTTCCATTCATACTAAATCTAACACCATCTATAGTGTCTGCAACTACTGTATCTGCTGAAATTTTTAAGTAGAATGTTTGTCCTACTAAATCTGTAATAGTTTTATCTGTTATATCTGCTTTATTTGAATCTAATAATGTATATTTTCCTGTTAAATCGTTTCCGTTTCTATCTGTTACTTTTACATTTAATGTATATGGAGTGTCATTATTCTTATCTATTTTATATGGTCCTATAATATAATTATCACCTTCTGCTGTAACAGCTGGTGTTGTTTTATCTAAACTTAATGGTGCTTCGTTTGCGTTTGAAGCTTCTGTTGCTGATTTAGCATTTGTTACTAGATATTTAAATAGTTTTTCCATTTGGTCCCATCTATCTCTATTTTTATCTTCTACAGCCTTATAATCTTCTGTTCCACCATCACTTGCTTTTTTAGCTTCTAATACAACTTGTAAAGAAGGTTCTCCAGCAAAATCTGTATGATATACAGAATCTTCTTTATTTGTAAAATACCATATTGCTAATTGTTGTATTACATCTAAATCATCGTCTGTTAATTCTATATTTCCTGTTATACCTGCATTAGCTAGTAATGTTGCTTTATCTTGCGTAGCTGTTTCCGCAGATTGGATATAAGCGTGATTTAATAACCAGATGATTGAATTATAATCTTCTTCCGCAACTGGTAATGTTGGCATAGATGATTTATTTTTAAAATCGTATGATGTATCATATTCTTGTCTAAATACACCTGGACTTGATGTATAAAATCCTTGTTCTGCTTTTAAGCAGTATATTGCTTTATCATAGTCAATTGTTTGTCCGTTATATGTAACAATTTTCCATACATATTTGTCTGAAACTTTATATGCATATTGTGCTCCATCTTCTCTAGCTTTTCTATATTCTTGCAACCCGAATTCCGTTGTTGTTGCTTTAACGCTAGTTGCAAAAAGACTTAAAGCCATAGCACATATTAAACAAAAAACAGCTAATATTGTTAATCTACTTTTTTTCATACTCCATATCCTTTCTATCTTTAGTTTCCCTAGTTTTTATTATACTAATTATAAATTTTATAGTCAACAAAATTCACATAATTCTTTAATTTTTTGTTTTTTATTATTATTTAAGTTTATTCCGTTTATATTTTACAATCTTAACTAAATATATGCAATTATTTCTTGTTTCCGTTAGTTTTTCTTGTTTCTTCTCTCTTCTTAGACAATTCTTCCATTTTTTCTTTTAGTTCTTGCTGTTTGGCTAATGCTTCTCTTAACTCGCGTCTTTCTTTAGCGGCTTTAACTAATATGTCTTTTCTAAAATTTTCATACTCAATACTCTTATCTACTTCTCTTTTATATATTTTTAATTGGATAATTATAGCTATAAACTCAACAGCTACTATTCCTCCTAGGATTCCTAATATTAATCTTATGTTCATTTAGTACCTCTCTTTTTTCATTTGTTACTATTATAATTATTTTTTGTAAATGTATCAATATATTTTTTTATTTTATAAATAAAACTCTTTTCATTTTCAATCATAATTATCAAAAAGCTTTAGCTTAATCCGTAAATTTTATGTAAATTTAGTTGTTCTTTGATATCTAAATATTGACATTTTTTCCTATTTCTCCAGATTGTTTTCTCAACAATATTTTTTTACCTATGTACAATAATTTATTCATAAAATTTAAAATCTCAATAATTAACCTTGTTAGCATTAATATAAGCAAAAAAATAACCATTAAGTATTTTCTACTTAATGGTTATTTTCACACACTTAATTTAGTTTTTTCAAATTTATCTTTTCTTTTTTAAATTTTTTCTTAAGATTAGTAGCACTATTCCTACTCCTATTATGCTTATTACTATCCATACTATTCCTTGT
>MNRL01000002.1:0-652 GCA_001915925.1 Clostridium sp. CAG:354_28_25 | reverse complement strand
GTTTTCATTTTTCTCACTTACATCATTTCTATTTTCATTAGTTTCTGTACTATTCTTTTGTATTGCCTCCTCTATTGGTAAGTCTTCTAATTTGTTTTCTAATTCTTTGCTTTCTTCATATTTTGTACTTATACTTTCTACATTTGTTTTTTCTTCTCCTATTTCTGTTAGCTTGTCTCCTATATATTCTAATAAGTTTTGTTTATTTTCTGTCTTACTTGTTTTTACTATTTCTCCTGTTTGATAGTTAAATTTTACTATATCTCCATTCTTATATTTTACTTCTACTTCTTTTTTCTCTGTTTCTAAATTATTTCCTATACTTTCTATACCCTTATTTTCAAATTCTTCTGGATACTCTATTTCTTCTTTTAAGTCGTACATCTTTCCATCTGTTCCTAGTACTGTTTCATATTCTTTTCCGTTATAACTATCTACTATTAAATTATTTGCTACTGGTGTTATTTCTTCTCCTGTATTATTTACAAAGCTTACTGGTATTCCATATAACTTATTTTCTTTGACATATAGTTTAATATCTCTTCTTACACTATTTCCCTCACTTGTTTGTATTATTGAATATGTACTATATGTTTCTATCTCTTTATCTGCATATTCAAATGTATTTTCTATTGTTTCTGTTTGTTCTTCT
>MNRL01000001.1 GCA_001915925.1 Clostridium sp. CAG:354_28_25 | reverse complement strand
TAATATCATATTTTAAATAAAAAAACAACACTTCGATATAATAAGTGTTGTTTGGTGCACCACCGGGGGGTCGAACCCCGGACCTTCTGATTAAGAGTCAGCTGCTCTACCAACTGAGCTAGTGGTGCAAATATTTAATTTAAGTACTTAAATAGTATAATACCGAATTTTACTTTTTGTCAAGTCCAAAACTAAAAAAGATATGAAATGCAATCGATTTTTTCATTTCATATCTTTTTCTTATTTAAATCTAAGCTGCTGGTGCGCTTTCTTGCTCTTCTGGTGTTGTAGGTTCTGTAGGTGTTTCCGGTGCTGTTGGCGTCTCTGGTTCACTAGGAACAGTTGGTTCAACAGGTGGCGTTGGCTGTGTTGGTTGTTCCGGCGTTGTTGCAGGTGGTGTTTGTATAGTGGTTCCTTTTGTTCCTCTTTTTATTATTGTTGACATTTGGTTATATTTATCTTTTGAAAGTAGTGTTCTAGATACTACTTTTCCATTTAGATATACTACTTTATATGCTTCACTATATGTACCATTATGTCCTTTTTGTACAACCTTTTCTTTGCCTTGTTCTAATGTTGGGTCATCTTCATATGTTGTTTGCATTGGAATACTTCCTGTAATTTTCGTTTCTATTTTTACATCGTATTCTGTTTCTTCTTTCATTCCAAATATTTGTATCTTAGCAATGCCACCACTTACAGAACTTTTAATTTTTATAGGATATTTTCTTGTATTCTTAAACTTAAAGTCTATTGCACCATAAACAACTGTTGCATCTCTACCAGCTTTTACATAAGAAGGAACAAATTGATGATTACTTCTACTTACTATATCTAAATTTGCAAAAATAACTGCATTATATAATGTAGAAGTTATTTGGCATATTCCCCCACCAATATCATTAACAACTTTTCCCCCTGCATATGCTGGTGCTTCTTTATATCCTGCTGCAACTGTTCGCTTTCCTACAACTTTATTATATGAGAAAGTTTCTCCCGGCATAACAACAGTATTATTAATCTTATTAGATGCTAATTTTAAATTAGTAGTTCTTGCTGTAGCCCCCGCATTATATGTTGTAGAAAATTCTCCTAGTAAATCTGGAAAACCTTCTGACCCGATTTTATCTGTTGTTACTGCAGGATGTGTAATTTTTAGTGGAATTACATATTCCTCTTTATCTTCTTCTAATAATTTTTTTGCTTCTTCCATAGATATCGCAAAATCCACTCCATCTACATGTGGATATAATGTAAACGGATTTTGAGTATAATATGCATCTTTAGGTTCTGTATGTATCTCTGAATAAATTTTATCTAAATCGATTGGGTCTGGTTCTTTATTTTTTGTTGATAACTTTATTTCTTTTTCTGTGTTTTCCACATTTTTTATCTCGTTTTCCACTTCTTGTTTTAATATTTCTGGATCAACTTCCAAACCGGCTTTACCCTTACTAATAACTAACTCTGCATTTTCTTCATCTATATCATAACTGCTTTCTACAACTCCACCAGGTATTTGCCCATTAAGCGTATCTATTTGTTTTTCTAATTCCTCGTTATTATATTCGTATGGAATTTCTACATTATTTTTAGAAAAATATGTTTTTATAATATTAAAATTATTTACAAATATATTGCTATCTCTTCCGATATTATATGCCTTCTCTATTGCCTCATCTAATTTATAATTTAATTGTAATTGTTCAAAACTAATAACCCCTTTATATTCTGTGCCATCTTCTGCTTGCGCATCTAGTTTTACAATTAAATCTTCTGTTTGTTTAGCAATAATTTTTTCTTCTAACATGTTTTTTACTTCATCTTTTGTTTTTCCTGCTATCTCAACTCCGTTTATAGTAACACCATTTAATATTTTATCATTATTATTGTTAAGTAATGCAAAAATTGTGCTAAGTACAGCTACTACTAATAAAATAGTAACAATTACGCTAACTATAATAAGCTTTTTCTTACTGCCTTTTTCCCTTGAATGTTTCGTGGGCTTTTTAGCGGTTGTTGGCTCTTTTTTTATTATTTTCTCCTTTTCTTCGATCATAAATATACTCCCCTTAAATCTCTTATAATATATTAAAAGGTATATCACAATATTACTTTATTTTCAATATTTTTTTCGACAGTAGTAGACTTTTTTCGAATGCTTTTATATAATGCTAACGAGGTAGAAAAAATGTTAGATATGTTAGGTAATTTAATAAAAAGTATTAGAACAAAAAAGCATATGACAAAAACGAGTATTGCTAAACAAATTGGGGTAGATACTGGCTATTTAACACATATAGAAAATGGTGATAGGAAACCTACAGTTAAAGTTTTACAAGAAATATGCAATGCAATAGATGTTCCTTACCAAAAGTTTTTCGCTGCATATAATCATAAAATACCACAAGAAGCAATAGATTACGAAATTTTTAAACACACTGCCGAAGACAGGATTCTTTTAGTAGATGATATAAATGATTTACATTTTATGAAATGCCCACCAGGTCTTAATTCTGTTTCCTTTGGTATTCGACTTAATGATGACTCTATGGATAAAATCTATGACAAATATTCATATGTATTTGTAGATTTCGGGGCTCCAATAAAACCCCAGGATATTGGTCTTTTTTACTACAATGGGCAAATTTTGGTAAGACGATTATTTATTTATGGAAAAAATCACATCTCGTTATATCCAGATAATCCTAAATATCCTAAAATTCGAGTTAAGGAAAAAGACACATTTTATATAATTGGAAAAATTGTGCAATAATTTTATGTTTTTTTGTAAAAAACTATTGAATATTGTTAAAGTTAAATATATAATGATACTAATTTAATTAAGCTTTTGTATTTTATGCTGCAAAAGATATAACACTAATCAAAAGATAAATGAGGAGAAATGCAATATGGAATTAATAAAAAATATTTTTTTTAATACAGATAAATTAATAGAAAACTCTGTTGTTAAAATTTCGTATACAGGAAAGTTTTTCCAAGATAATTCAAATACAGAACTATATATTCATTATGGATTTGGCCTATTATGGGAAAATGTAAATGAAATTAAAATGGAAAAAACTGAATTAGGCTACCAAGCTTTAATTTATTTAAATGGTCAAGATTCATTAAATTTCTGTTTTAAAAACGGAAAAGGTGAATGGGATAATAACGAAGGTAAAAATTATGTTTTTGAAATTGCACCATTACCAAAAGATCTAATTGTAGTTCAAGAATCAAGTTTAGCTGAACCACAAAAAGAGCATAAAATTAAACAAATATGGGAAAAAGTAAAATATTCTGTAGTTGCTGCAATTAAATATTTACCAAAATTATTTTCATTCAATACAAGTTCAGAAGCTGTAGAAGACGAAAATTCTTTAAGATAAATTTAATCGGGATTTGGGGACGGTCCTATAATCCCTTTTTTGTTAGTGTAAAAAGGATGGTAATTAGCTTACCATCCTTTTATCATATATTCCATCCACCATTTATAGAAATTACTTGACCTGTCGTATAATTATCTTCTAATAACCATTCTATACATTTGGTAATTTCTTCAGGTTTACCGACTCTTTCTAATGGAATCTCTTCTTTTATATCATTTATTTCTTCTTCTGAAAATTTATTATTCATAGAAGTATCTATAATTCCTGGAGCTATTGCATTTACCCTTATATTTGAAGGTCCTAATTCTTTGGCTAAGCTTTTAGTTAAGCCTATTATTCCGGATTTTGATGTAGAATAAGCTACTTCCATTGCAGCTCCTGTTACTCCCCATATTGAAGAAATATTTATTATTAATCCATTTTTATTTGCTATCATATTTTCCACTACTTCTTGGGTAACAATAAAATTGGATTTTAAATTTATATTCATTATATTTTCCCAGTCTTCATCTGTTATATCTGTAAATAATTTATATTGTGAAATCCCAGCATTATTAATTAAAACATCTATTTTTCCATATTTAGTTATTATACCCTCTATCATTTCTTTAACTTCTGTTCTGTTAGAAACATCTGCTTTTATTATATCGATATCTATATCTTCTTCTTTCAAATCACTTTTTAATTTTTTGGCTTCATCTTCAGATTTATTATAATTTGCAATCACAATATTTTCATGTGCTAGGCTTCTAGCTATATTATTTCCGATTCCTCTTGAAGCTCCAGTTATTAAAATTACTTTTTTCATTATAACACCTTCTATATTCTATTATTGCATTTTAGTATATCTCATTTGTGCTAAAAAATCAAAATATTTTGGGCAAAACAAAAAGCTAGGCAATCTTTAAAGAAAGTCTAGCTTTAAGTAATGGAGCCACTTGTCCGACTTGAACGGACGACCTACTGATTACAAGTCAGTTGCTCTACCAACTGAGCTAAAGTGGCATATGGTCTTATGGTGACCCGTACGGGAATCGAACCCATGTCTCCGCCGTGAAAGGGCGATGTCTTAACCGCTTGACCAACGGGCCATAAATATAAATGAATACTAAAGATTAGTTTAGTATTCATTTGGTGAGCTATCCGCGACTCGAACGCGGGACAACTTGATTAAAAGTCAAGTGCTCTACCACCTGAGCTAATAGCCCATATGCACTGTATCCGCAGTGCTCTTATATATTACTATTTTTTTTTACGTTTGTCAACAGATTTTCATATTTTTTTCAAATTTTTTTCACTTTTTTATTTATTAAGCTCTTTTAATAGTTCTTCAACGTCTATTCCATGCACCATACAAGCTTCTTCTAATGTCTCTTCTCTTGATGCTGGACAACCTAAACAATGCATTCCTACACTTAATAGTAATTCTGCCTTCTCAGGGTTTGTATCTAATAATTCTCCTATTTTTGTTGTTTTTTCGATTTGCATTTTTTACCCTCCTTTTCACTCTAATGGTAATATTTTAACATATTTTTTTATAAAAGTATAGACATTCATTCTAAATTATAGTAAAATTCCACTATGGTAGGTGATTTGTATAAAAATTTTAATCAATCTATTTTTTATTTCATTTATTATTAACTTTTTTATTTCATTTTATTCAATATATTCAATTATTAGTTTTATTACTTCTCAAGATATCCAAGGAGTCAAACTAAGTAAAAAAATTAATTCTAAATAGTGGAGGTATTATGCCCAAAAAAAGTATTATTCTATTTTTTCTTTGTTCATTTTGTTTTACCATTTTTAATTTAGTTATATTCTATCCTATTTTTACTTCTAATAATATTACTATCTCATTTGCTATTCATCCATTTAATATTTGCGATAAATATCCAGCATTTTGGCATTTTTTTAAAATATTTTACATACTTGCACTAGTAGTCGCTAATTGTTCTATTTCTTATATGCTTATTAAAAACCTTATTCATCTTCCCTCTCCTAGCCTAGAACAAACGCATCCACAGCTTAATTCTAATTTATGTTTAACTATCGGTTATAGCCAAAACCAAAATCAAGATATTATCCTTCCAGATAAATCTTTATACCAGAACATTCTAATTACTGGTACTATTGGCAGTGGCAAAACTAGTTCTGCAATATATCCATTTTCTGAACAATTAATAAAATATCAAAATAATAATTCTTCTAAAAAACTTGGTATCTTATGTTTAGATGTAAAGGGTAATTTTTATGAGCAAATTAAGTTTTACGCAAAAAAATATAATCGCCTAAAAGATTTGATTATTATTGGACTAAATTCTAACGAAACTTATAATCCATTAGATAAACCAAATCTAAATCCTCTCGTACTTGCAAACAGGCTAAAAACAATTCTAACTTTGCTTTCTCCTAACAATAGTGAATCATTTTGGTTAGATAAGGCAGAGCAAATACTAGCAGAGTCAATAAAACTATGTCGTCTTTATAATAATAACTATGTAAATTTTATAGAAATACACAAATTAATTAATAATAAAACATATTATTTTGACAAGATACGCTACTTAAGAAATTCGTTTTTAACAAATAAATTTTCCACTGATGAATTATATAACTTAACTTCTGCAATTACCTTTTTCGAGAATGAATTTTTTAAATTAGATGAAAGGACTATCTCTATTTTAAAATCGGAAATCTCTAGAATCACTCTTCCTTTCATATCTGATTATAAAATTTCTAAGATTTTTTCTCCTTCTAAGAAGAAGATTACTTTTAATGGTTTTAGAGAGCTTATAAAATCCGGAAAAATTGTAGTTCTTTCTATGAATATTGCAGAATTTACTAGCCTTTCCAAAATTATTGCAACATATTTAAAATTAGATTTTCAAGCAGAAGTTATGGCTGGATTAAAACGTAAAAACTCTAGAACTGTTGCTTTTATTTGTGATGAATATCAAGAGTACATTACAGCTTCAGATGCTAATTTTTTCTCAGAAAGTAGGGAAGCCAAATGTATAAACATTCTTTCTACTCAAAGTTATTCCTCTTTACTAAATACTTTAAAAGATGAGTCTGCATTAAAGGTAATACTCCAAAATTTAGTAAATAAACTTTGGTTTAGAACTGATGATATATTTACTATAGAAAATGCCCAAAAGCAAATTGGTAAAGAAGACAAAAAGAAAATTTCTAAAACTATTTCGGAAAATGCTCAAGAATCTAATTATAACTATCTTATTCGAAAATTCAAGTCTAGAAGTTCCAATCTTTCTGAGAGTATAAACACTTATTATCAATATGACTATATATATGATTCTCGTTTTTTTACCCAAGAATTAGAAACTTTTTCTTGTTTGGCATTTCTTTCTAATGGAACTACCACAATTCCTCCACAAAAAATAGACATGTATCCTTATTTTAAAGAAAGGAAGTGATTTTATAAAAGGCAAAAAATTATTATTTATATTTATATTCTTGTTATCTTTTAATGTTTTTTTCATTTCAAAAACTTATGCTGCTGATCCTAAAATTGTTGGTAAGCTAAATTCAGCATTCGAATCTATCGAAGAATGGTTATTAAAATTAGCAACTCCTGCAGCTGCTGTAGCTGTTGGTACAGGTGTTTTTATGAAGAAATTTAGTTTTGGTGATGACGAAAGAATGAGACTTGGGAAAAAGTTAATAAAAAACTCTTTATTTTCTTATGGCTTTATATTAGCTCTAGATTTAATATTAGCTGCCATAAAGTCACTTATGGGTTAATACTATGGAAGCCACTAATTTATCTACAACGATAGCCAACACCATAAATGAACTTATACAAAATTTATTTTCTTCTATAGATAATAATATCTATTCATACATAGATGAAATTATTTTCTTAACTCCATCTAGTATCTCTAATAATAATTTTGAAGATTTATTTACTACTTCTTCTAATAGTATATTAGTTATCGCTAATGCTCTAATTTTAGCTTATCTGCTATATTACTGTGTAAAGCTATTTTTATCTTACTATTCTGGTACACAAGTACAAAGACCTTATCAGTTTATTTTCAAATTAATCTTATGTGCAATCATCATGAATAGCTCATATTTTATTTGTGAACAACTAATTAACATTACAGATTTAATTACACAGGCATTGCAAGAAATTGGTAGTAATTTTACTTCTAAAACAATTTCATTTAAAACATTAGTAACCGAGTTAAATTCTGTAATCTCTATATCTGGAACTTCTTTAGATATCTTTTCTTTAACTGGTATAATAAAATCTTTTTGTAGTATCGGACTTATCTCTTTAATGTTTTCATATGCTATACGACTTATTATGGTAAAAGTATTTATTATCTTAGCCCCATTTGCAATTCTTAGTTGTTCTATCAATTCATTTAGCTGGTTCTTTAGAAGTTGGTTTAGATCATTTTTTTCACTTCTATTTATGCAGTTTTTTATAACTATTATACTAATAGTTACATTATCTTTAGACTTTTCATCTAATCTTATCTCGAAATTTTTATATGTTGGTTCAATTTATGCACTCACAAAATCAAATACATATATTCGTAATTTAATAGGTGGTATTTCTACCGAAATTAATACAAATCTATCTACCTTAAAATCATTTCTTAGAGCGAGGTGATATTTATCTTTATAATTCCTCAGAACTTTAATTTTAAAAACAAATTTCTAGGTTTTATAGATTATTCTACTTTAATTTTTCTTATCATATGTTATCTAATATCTTATTTAATCATTAACTTTATATTTGCTAAACTTTATACTAAAATTATAATATTCATATTACTTAATGTTCCTCTTACTTTACTTTCTATAATTGGTTTTTATCATGAAAATATTGTATATGTTTTATACTATATTATTAAATTTTTTAAGAACAAACATATATATTTCTATAAAAAAAATTTTTTTGACATGTAACCACAGATATTTTCTTAGATTTGTAATTTTTTGTCGATTCTTGTTATTGTAAAAAAAAATTTATAATGCTATAATGTTGTAATTGTAGGAGGGGAACCATGAAATTAGAACAAAGTGACAAAAACTTTTTATTTTCAGAAACAAAATTACCAGATGTATTCTTTACAGAATACATGTCCCAAGCAAATGGTGATTACATAAAAGTATATTTATACATCGTTTTTCTTTCAAAATATAACAAAGAAGTTAAAATTAACGATGTTTCAAAAACATTAAATATTCCTTTTAAAACAATCCAAGAAGCCATAGCATACTGGGAAGAGCAAGAAGTTCTAATAAAGAAAAATAATGGATATATTGTAGTTGATTTACAAGAAAAAGAATTGAATAAATTATATTCTCCTAGATTAACTTCAACTCCAGAAAATGCCCTTTCTAATGCCAAAAATCAATATCGAGCTAAAGCTATTGAAGATATTAACAATACTTGTTTCCAAGGTATGATGTCACCTTCATGGTATAACGATATCGATTTATGGTTTAACAAATATGGTTTTGATGAACCAGTTATGATTGCATTATTTAGATATTGTTTGGAACGTTCTGCACTACATAGAAATTATATTCAAGCTGTTGCAGAAGGATGGCATAAAAACAATATTAAAACATATACAGATTTAGAAAATTACTACGCAAAACAAGAAAAATTATCATTAATAAAGAAGCAAATTTCTAAAAAACTTGGGCTATCTCGTCCATTAACACAATATGAAAGTGCTTATATCGAAAAGTGGGTGGTAGATTATTCATATACTATGGATATAATTGAAATTGCTTTAAAGAAAACTACATCTAAATCCAACTTTAATTTTGATTATTTAGATAAATTAATTTCTAATTGGCATGAGCATAATTTACTTACTACAACTGATGTTAATAATTATCTTGCACAAATGAAAATTCAAAATCAAAACAAAAAGACTTTGGAAAAACAAACAAATTACAAAAGTTTCGAGCAAAGAACATATAATGATTTAGATTCATTATATGCAAATAATTAAGGAGTTAGTTTATGTCTGATAGTATATTAAAAGATTTATTAAAAGAATATGAAATTAAACGATTACATGCTGAGCAACTTGCTGATGAAAAAAGAGACCAACTGTTTAAGAAATATCCAGAATTAGAGGAAATAAATTCTGAAATTGCTAAATGTGGGCTTAATCTTTCTAGAGAAAAATTGCAGGCACATGATACTCAAAAAATTGATGTATTAAAACAAGAATTAGAATTATTAAAAGAAAAAAAACATAATTTCTTAAAAAGCATCAAGATGAGCGAAGATGATTTATCACCCAAATATGAATGTTCTATTTGTAATGATACTGGCTATATAGCTGAAAATAATAGTTTTACTATGTGTTCTTGTTTAAAACAAAAACTAATAAATATTTCTTATAATAAATCTAATATAAATAAACTAGATTTCGAAAACTTTAGTAATTTTGATATTAATATGTATTCTGACGAAATAAATGAAGAAAAATATCATTCTTCTGTTTCTCCTAGACAAAACATATTAATAATAAAAAAGATTGTAGATAATTTCTTAACAGACTTTGATAATCCTAAGGGAAAAAATTTATTATTTACAGGTAGTCCTGGACTTGGTAAAACATTTCTCTCTAATTGCATAGCTAAAGAATTAATCGATAACGGAAAAATCGTTTTATACCAAACTGCACCAATAATGCTTGACAATATAATTGATTGCAAATTTGGAAAGAATAATATTTCTAAAGATTTCTTAGATAATATATTTAATTCTGATCTTTTAATTATAGATGACTTAGGAACAGAGTCAATTAATAATATAAAATTCACAGAATTATTTAATGTTATTAATACTCGTATTTTAAGTAATAAAAAAACTATCATCTCAACAAATCTTTCTATCCAAAATTTATTTTCTATATATGATGAAAGAATTGTTTCAAGAATAGTTGGTTATTATAATATTTGTAAGTTTTTTGGTGATGATATTAGGTTTAAGATTAGAAATATATAATATTTTGTTTCTCGGGATTTAGGGACGTTCCTTAAATCCCGATTTTAATACTATTATGACAGTTTCTGATTATAATATAAAATCTTTGATTCATTTTTATGTTTCATAATTTAATAAAATCATGAGGAAAGCCACTCGAGCGTAGGAACTCAAGTGGCTTAATAATTTTAAAGGTCTACATGAACTCGTCCACATGTTGCTTTATATATCGAATATCTCTTTCAACTGTAGATAAGCTACATCCCAACTCTTCTGCAATCATCTCTTTGCTCATATCCTCAATAAAATAGGCATAGAAAATTTCCTCCCGCCTATAGCGAAGATTGCTCTCGTTACTAATGCGTATACCTTTTTTCATATTCGCTTCTCCTTTACTATTTTTATGTTACCTTTTATTTTATAATATTTTTTTCGTTTTTACAATACTGACTTGAAAATACCGTAGCAAAAAGCTACGGTATTTTTTATCCAATTTAATTAGTTTTGAGTATATGGTAAAACAGCAATATGTCTTGCTCTTTTTACTGCTAAAGTAATATCTCTTTGATGTTTAGCACAAGCTCCTGTTGCTCTTCTTGGTAATATTTTACCTTTATCATTTATAAATTTTCTTAATTGTTCTGCGTTTTTATAATCTAATTCTAAATCTTTATCTGCACATAAAGGACATACTTTTTTTCTCATTTTTCTAAATCTTGGATTGAAATCATCATCGTTTCTATTGTTTCTTCTATTTTGTTTTTTGTCTGCCATCTATTTCTCCCCCTTTCTGATTAAAATGGTAAATCATCATTAGAAGTAGTTTCGAAGTCTGAATCTCCACCTGTTGGCATAGCACCAAATGCGTTATCAAAACTTCCTGAAGCTTCTGCATCTCTTCTTCCTTCTGCAAAATAAGCTTCTTCTGCAACAACTTCTGTTACATAATGTTTTTGACCTTGGTCATCATCCCAAGTTCTTGTTTGAATTCTTCCTATGATAGCAACTTGTTGACCTTTTTTAAAATATTTACTACAAAATTCTCCTAATTTGCTCCATGCTACTATATTAATGAAATCTGCTTGTCTTTCTTCTCCTTGACGTACAAATCTTCTATTAACAGCTAATGAGAAAGAAGCAACTAGTGTATTATTTGTTTGTGTATATCTTACTTCTGGATCTCTTGTTAATCTACCTAATAATTCTACTTTATTCATATTTTATCCCTTACCTTTCTTTTAAAGGCCCCCGTATTATTATTTTTCTTTTCTTACTACGATAAATTTCATGATGTTGTCTTCTATTCTGTAATTTCTTTCTAATTCATCTATTGAATCTGGTTTAGCTTCGAAGTTAATTACTACGTAATATCCTTCTTCTTTCTTTTTGATAGGATAAGCTAATTTTTGTGTACCACGTTCATCAACAGATTCTACTTTACCATTATTATTAATCAAATCTGTGAACTTTGTTACTAAATCTTTTATAGCTTGTTCTTCAATAGATGGATTAATAATGATAACACTCTCGTATTTATTCATTATATTCACCTCCTCATGGTTTAATAACCCATCAACTAAATGGGTAAGGAGAAAAGATCTCTCTTTTCAGCACAGGTATTTTATCATATTTTTTCCTGTTTTGCAACTGATTACTTGAAAAAATTTACATTTTATAGTAAAATGAATAGGGATTTGGAGAGAATCCTAGAGGGATTTTAGGGACGTTCCTTAAATCCCTATTTTAATTATATTTTATAAATTATGAATTTTACTTTATTGAGTTATTTTATAGATAGGAGATTTATTATGTGGGATGCAATTTTAGATAGTTTAATAGATACCGTAAAACTAATTCCATTTTTGCTAATAACGTATATAATAATGGAATTTATAGAACATAAAACTAGTCATAAAACCAAAGACGCTATTAAAAAATCCGGACATTTTGGTCCATTAATCGGTGGTATCCTAGGTGTTGTACCTCAATGTGGCTTTTCCGCAGCAGCTTCTAGCCTATATTCAGCCAGAATTATTACTTTAGGTACATTAATTGCTGTATTTTTATCTACTTCTGATGAGATGTTACCAATATTAATTTCTGAAGCAGTAGATGTAAGGATTATTCTTTCAATATTAGGAATTAAACTTGTTATAGCTGTTATCGTTGGTTTTATAATTGACCTATTTTTTAGAAAAAAATTTGAAACTTCAGAAGATGAACCAGAAATAAAAGATTTGTGCGAGCATGAACATTGCCACTGTGAACATGGAATATTTAAGTCTGCTTTAAAACATACTATAAATATTACTTTATACATTTTTATAATATCTTTAGTTTTAAATATAATTATATATTTTATTGGAGAAAATAATTTAGCACATATTTTAAATTCTACACCAATAATTGGACCTATTATCGCATCATTAGTTGGATTAATTCCTAATTGTGCATCATCTGTAATTATTACACAACTATATCTTTCTAAGGTACTTAATTTTGCTACAATGATTGCCGGACTTCTTGTTAATACAGGTGTTGGATTACTAATTTTATTTAGAACTAATAAAGATTTAAAAGAAAATATTAAGATAACAGTATTGTTATTCGCAATTGGTGTTATTTTCGGAATTATATTTGATTTAATTGGATTTAATATATAATTACATCAAAACCCTCCAGACTATCTGGAGGGTTTTGATGTCGGGATTTTAGGAACGTCCCTATATCCCTATATTCCTAATATCTCTTTTGCTTTTTTTACATCATCATTTGTTGGCACTTTTACATTTTCAAATTCATATGGAACATTTAATTCTTCCCATTTAAATTTTCCTAAATCATGATATGGTAAAATTTCTATCTTAGTAACAGTTTTTAATGATGCTATAAATTCTTTTAATTTCATTAGATCTTCTTCTTTATCTGTATAACCAGGAATTAGAACTTGTCTTATCCACATTTCTTTCCCATGTTCACTTAAGTATTTAGCAAATTCTAATTCATATTTATTAGAAACTCCCACTAAATCTTTACAGATATCATCATTTATACATTTAATATCTAATAAGAATAAATCAGTAAGCTCAATTACTTCTTTAATTTTATCTGTAATAGGCAAATTTCCAGAAGTATCAACTGCTACTTTTATATTTCTCTTCTTCATTTCTTTAAATAATGTAATTAATGCATCTGGCTGAAGAAGTGGCTCTCCACCACTTACTGTTATTCCTCCATCTGCTTGCATATATGCTGTATATCTTTCAATTTTTTTAACCACGTCATCTATATCGTATATGGTACCAGAATTCACATCCCATGTATCACGATTTTGGCAATATTTGCATTTTAAATTGCATCCTTGTGTAAATATTACAAATCTTATTCCTGGTCCATCGACTGCTCCTAATGTCTCAAAAGAATGTATTCTCATTTGACTTTTTACGTCCATAATAATCCTCCAAATTATTTTTTGCATAAATATAGGGATTTTAGCACCGTCCCCAAATCCCTATATCCCTATTTTAACTATATTCTTTCATGAATAGTTCTGTTTATAACATCTAATTGTTGTTCTCTTGTAAGTTTTATAAAGTTAACTGCATATCCAGAAACACGAACTGTTAATTGTGGGTATTTTTCTGGATGTTCCATTGCATCTTCTAATAATGCTCTATCAAAAACATTTACATTTATATGGTGTCCAGTTTTTATAAAATATCCTTGTAACATACTTACCATATTTGTAATTTGTGTTTCTTTGTCTTTTCCTAATGTTCCTGGTGTAATTGCAAATGTATATGAGATTCCATCTTCTGAATATTCATATGGTAATTTTGCAATTGTGTTCATAGAAGCTAATGCACCATTTGTATCTCTTCCATGTAATGGGTTTGCTCCTGGTCCAAATGGCTCGCCAGCTCTTCTTCCATCAGGTGTATTTCCTGTTGCTTTACCATAAACAACATTTGATGTGATTGTTAATATAGATAATGTATGTTTAGAATGTCTATATGTTATATGCTTTTGTAGTTTTCTTTCAAATGTTTTTACTAATTCTACAGCTATATCATCAACTCTATCATCGTCATTTCCGTATTTTGGGAAATCTCCTTCAACTTCATAATCTACTGCTAAGCCTGTTTCGTCTCTTATTACTTTTACTTTAGCATATTTTATAGCAGAAAGAGAATCAGCAACAACTGATAAGCCAGCGATTCCACATGCCATTGTTCTTAAGATATCTTCTTCTCTATCATGTAATGCCATTTCTAATGCTTCATAAGAATATTTATCATGCATATAGTGAATAGCATTTAATGCTTTAATATATATTTTTGCAACATAATCCATCATTTGGTCAAATTTTTCCATAACTTCATCATAATCTAAATATTCTGAAGTTATTGGTGCAAATTTAGGTGTTATTTGTTTTCCAGATTTTTCATCTCTACCACCATTAATTGCATATAATAAAGTCTTAGCTAAGTTTGCTCTTGCTCCGAAGAATTGCATTTGTTTTCCTATCTTCATTGCAGAAACACAACAAGCTATACCATAATCATCTCCAAGTGTAATTCTCATTAAGTCATCATTTTCATATTGAATAGAAGATGTATCAATTGATATTTTAGCACAATATCTTTTAAATGGTTCAGGTAAATTCTTTGACCATAATACTGTTAAGTTTGGCTCTGGCGCTGCACCTAAGTTTTCTAATGTGTGTAATACTCTATAAGAATTCTTTGTAACTAATGTTCTGCCATCAATTCCCATTCCTCCGATACTTTCTGTTACCCAAACTGGGTCTCCACTGAATAATTCGTTGTATTCAGGTGCTCTTAAGAATCTAACTAATCTTAATTTTATTATAAATTGATCCATTAAAGATTGAGCTTCTTCTTCTGTTATAACTCCTTTATCTAAATCTCTTTGGATATATATATCTAAGAATGTTGATGTTCTTCCTAAGCTCATTGCTGCACCGTTTTGATCTTTAATTGCAGCTAAATATGCAAAATATAACCATTGTATTGCTTCTTTAGCATTAGAAGCTGGTTCAGATATATCAAATCCATAAGAACTTGCCATTTCTTTTAATTGTTTTAATGCAACGATTTGATCAGCAACTTCTTCTCTTTGTCTTATAATTTCTTCTGTAAATTCATCTGTATTTAAAGATGTATCCATTAATAATTGCTTATCTGCTATTAATGCATCAACACCATATAAAGCGACCCTTCTATAATCTCCTATAATTCTTCCTCTTCCGTAACCATCAGGAAGTCCTGTTAATAAATGTGAGCTTCTTGCTGCTCTGATATCTTTTGTATATACTTGGAATACACCATCATTATGTGTTTTTCTTAAGTTATGATAAATATATTCAACCTCATCATCAACTTTATATCCATAACTTTCTGCTGATTTTTCTACAATTCTAATACCACCATTTGGCATTATTGCCCTTTTTAGTGGTGCATCTGTTTGAAGTCCTACGATTTCTTCTAAGTCTTTATCTATATAACCTGGTGCATATGCATTTATTCTAGAAGGTGTTTTACAATCTGCATCTAAAACTCCCTTTTCTCTTTCTTCTTTATATAAATCTAATACCTTGTCCCATAATTTTTTTGACTTGTCTGAAACTCCTTTTAAAAAGTTTTCATCTCCTTCATATGGAGTATAGTTAGCTTGAATAAAGCCTCTTACGTCTATTTCTTTAGTCCATTCTCCATCTTCTTTAAAACCTTCCCATTGTTTGAATTTCATAACATACCTCCTGATATATTTTTGCCTATTTTTAGGCTCCTATATCATCATAACATAAGTGATAATAGTTATCAATAAAATTCATCAAAATTTCAGAATAATTTATGCTAATTTTGTAAAAAATAGTATAAATTTATTAGTTAATATTTACTTTGTAGTTTCTTCTAGTGAATTTATTTAAATGCTATATTGAGTTTACAAAATAATTAGGAGGAGCACTATGGCTTTAGATTATTCTATAATTGGAGAAAGATTAAAAAGAGCAAGACTTGCCAAAAATATGACTCAAGAAAATTTAGCAGAACAACCGGATGTTTCTGTTGCATTCTTAAGTAGAGTTGAACGTGGTCATTCTCACTTAAATCTAAATAGACTAACTCAAGTTTGTGAATTATTAGACGTTTCAGAAGGTTATATTTTATCTGGAAGCTCAGAAAATTCAGAATCATATTTAGAAGAAGATTTCAAAAAACTTTTAGCGAAATGTTCTCCAGAAAAACAAAGACTTATTTATAATATTGCCAAAACAATAGCCGAAGATGAGAATTAGCTATAATAATTCTATCATCTCCGGCATATTTTTTCCTTGCGTTTTTGGAATTTCTATAATCTTAAATTTAGATATCTTCTCTCCAAATTTTATTTCGACTATATCCCCTATTTTTACTTCATAACTTGGTTTTACTTGTTTTTCATTTACAAATATTCTTCCTTTATCAGCCATCTCATTTGCTATTGTTCTTCTTTTTATAACTCTTGCTACTTTTAAAAATTTATCTATTCTCATAAAAAACTCCTCATCTATCTCTTTCTGTAACATCCACAGAATGTTCCAGAATTATTTTGATTATTATTGTTATTATTATTTGAATCTAGTACTCTTACTCTTCCATTTACTGTTAATACTTGATTATTATCTTCATTATCATTTCCATTATTACAACTATTATTACAAAGATTACTACAATTTCTTAAATTGCAAATAAACCTACAAATATATTTACTAATCCATGCAGCTAAAAAAGATAATATCGTATATATTACTGTTAAAATAAAAAATATAGTACTAGAAAATATAACTGCAATTAATAATAATATGGAAAATATTATTGCTGCAACAAGTATTGGGCAATTTAAAAGTTTTTCCAATGCTATTGATATTACTATTACAGCAAGTGGTATTGCAAAAAATATTAATAAAACATTCATAATATATTTCAATCCTTTCATACTTCCTCTAGAAGCCATGTATAGAGAATTTTTCTTTCCTCTTTTTCTTTATATATATTATGAATGTTTATTCATTTTGTTACTAATTATAGTTAACTTCTACTAAATATAACCCATAAGGTGGTAACGTTTTACCCGCTTTTTGTCTATCTTTCGATTCAATTATTCCCGTTATTTCTTCAGGTTTTATTTTTCCCAAACCAACTTCTACTAAGGTTCCAGCTATAATTCTTACCATGTTGTATAAAAATCCATTACCAGTTAGTTCTATAGCAATTCGCTCATTATCCTTAATAACCTTTGCCGAATAAATTGTTCTTACACTACTTTTACTACTTGTTCCACTTGCTTTAAAACCCGTAAAATCATGCTCCCCGACAAAGTAATTTGCTGCCTCTTGCATCTTATTTACATCTAATGGCATCTTTATATTATATTCTAGATTTCTATAAATTGCACTTCCTGTTTCGGAGTTATTAATTACATATCTATATGTCTTTTGTTTGCAATTATATCTACTATGAAATCTATCCGGAACTTCTTCCGCTTTTTTTATAATAATAGATTTTTTCAATCTAGAATTTATAGCTATTGCAAATTTTTCTATTGGAATAGTAGAATTAGTTTTAAAATTTGCAACCTGTCCTAGCGCATGTACTCCTGCATCTGTTCTTCCAGAACCTATAAGTTCTATCTCTTCTTTTGTTATATCGGAAATAACCTTTTCTATAGTACCTTGTATATTTAATTTATTTGGTTGCTTTTGCCAACCATTAAATTCTTTTCCATCATATTCTATAGTTAATTTGATATTTCTCATATTTCCATACGTCCTTCTAAAGCTTGTAACAAAGTAATTTCATCTGTATATTCTAGGTCTCCACCTATTGGAATTCCTCTTGCAATTCTTGTAACTTTAATTCCTAATGGTTTTATTAACTTAGACAAATACATAGCTGTTGCTTCCCCTTCTACTCTTGGGTTTGTTGCTAAAATTACTTCTTTTACTTCTCCAGTTTGTAATCTTGTTAAAAGCTCTTTTATTTTTATATCATCAGGTCCTATTCCATTCATTGGTGAAATAGAACCATGTAAAACATGGTAAACTCCTTTGTACTCATGTGTTTTTTCCATAGCAATAATGTCTTTAACATCTTCTACAACACAAATAGTTGATTTATCTCTTTTTGGATTTGCACAAATAAAACATGGGTCAGTATCAGAAATGTTAAAACATACAGAGCAATACTTTAAATTTTTTCTTGCTTCTTGTATAGATTTTACAAATTCCTCTGCGACTTCATCACTGCAATTTAGCATATAAAAAGCAAGCCTCGTCGCTGTTTTATTTCCAATACTAGGTAATCTTTCAAAATTTTCTATTAATTTTTCTATTGATGGTGAATATATCGACATTTTTACTCCTTACATTATTCCTGGTATATTAAATTTTCCCATTTGTTGTTCTGTTGCACTATCCACTTTGCTTAACGCATCATTTACACATGTAATAATTAAATCTTGTAACATTTCTACATCATCTGGATCTACTATATCTTTATTTAATTTTATTTCTTTAATAACTTTCTTTCCACTTACTTTTACAGTTATGGCTCCTCCACCAGCTGTACTTTCAAATTCTTTAGCAGCTATTTCTGTTTGTGTTTTCTCCAAATCTGCTTGCATTTTTTTTGCTTCTTTCATTAAATTGTTTAGGTTCATTCCTCCGAATCCACCCATTCCTCCTGGAAATCCTCCACGTCTTGCCATAATTATACCTCCTAATTTTATTCTATTATATCTATTGGAATATCTAAACCTTCTACCAAACTTTCGAATTCTGATTTTGTTGGCTTAGCCTCCACATGATTATCTATTAATTTTACTTTCATTTCTTTTCCAAAAGCTATTGACACTTCTTTAGTTATTGCTTGCATATTTTCTGGCTTTTCTAAAATTCCTTTTGCTAGTGGCTTTAGTCCATTATTAAAATTAATTCCTACTGTCATATCATTTATCTCTGAAATGTTTGTATTTAATAAATTCGTATATAATCCCATTTTTCCTTCGTTTTTAAATTTTCCAACAATGTCTTTCCAAAATGCATTATTTTTTAATTCTTCTGGGGTTAATGGTTTTCTTTCTACTTTTTTAACTACGGTAGGTTCTTTTCTTACTTCTGCATTACTTGCATTAACAATTCTATTCTTTCCAGCTTGACTTAAAAAACTTTCTATTTTAAATAATCTTCTTTGCAATTCTTGTAAATCATTATTGTTTATATTTGGGCTATTTGAAATATCTACAGGAATTTGCATTGCATTTCCTTTATTTGAATCACATAGTTTTATAAATCCTGCTTCTAACATTATTGTCTTCTGAGAAGACCATTTCATATCATTTTCTAAATCTGATAATTGATAAATCAAATGAACTAATTCTTCTTTGTTAGATTTATCTGCAAGTTCTTTTAACTTTTGTTTTTCTGCTTCACTATATATACCTGTTTCACCTGTTACTTTATATAATAAAACATCTTTTACATATTTTATTACTTCCCATAAAAAGTTATTTTGATCTTTTCCTTCATTAATTACGGTTTTTAGTGTTTTTAGGCAATCATCAATATTTTTTTCTAAAACACTTGTTACAATTTCTTCTATATAGCTTAACTTAGGTATTCCTACTAGTTCTTTTACTTTATCTTCGCTTATCTCATTATCTCCATCTTGCAGACATCTTTCCAAAATACTTAATGCATCTCTCATTGCTCCTTCTGATAAAGAAGCTACAATTTTTAATGCATTTTCATCAGCATCTATTTTGCTAGATTCACATACCACTTTTAATCTTTTTACAATGTTTTCTAATGAGATTTTTTTAAAATCAAATCTTTGACATCTTGATAAAATAGTTGCTGGTAGTTTTTGAGGTTCCGTTGTTGCCAATATAAATTTAACATGTGCTGGTGGTTCTTCTAATGTTTTTAATAAAGCATTGAATGCACCTGTAGATAACATGTGAACCTCGTCTATTATATATACTCTATATTTTGCAAGAGTTGGTAAGAAATTAACCTCGTCTCTTATAAGCCTTATATCCTCTACACTATTATTTGATGCTGCGTCCATTTCCACAATATCTGTTAAAGCTCCTGAAAGTGCAGCCTTACATATTTCACATTCATTACATGGTTCTCCATCTTTTGGATTTAAACAATTTACTGCTCTTGCTAATATTTTAGCAGCTGAAGTTTTTCCTGTTCCTCTACATCCATTAAATAAATACGCATGCCCAACTCGTCCAGCTATTAATTGATTTTTTAATGTTTTAGTAATATGTTCTTGCCCCACAATTTCGCCAAAAGTTAAAGGTCTAAATTTTCTGTATAATGCTGTATATGCCATTTTACCACTTCCCTTTAATTTAAGTTTAGCCTCTCTATGGAAAGCAATTACCCACATAAATACACTACTTATTGCTGCTTCCTTCCGGACCTGACAAGGTTCATAGCTTTTTATTGGGATTGCCCTCCATACAAAGGCTAAACATTGTAACTTTATTTTATATCCGTTGTTATTATATATGCTTTCTGTTATTTTAGCAAGACATTTTACATTCTTTTAAAAATTACATCACTAAAATCTGTCTTCTCTAGTTGCGTTTTTCCTTGTGTTTGAACATCTCCAGTTGGTAATTCTATTGATATAGTTCCCTTATACTTAATATCTCTACTAGTTTCTATCACTACATCAAAGCTTAATTTATAGTTTAAATCTTCTGAATTAGCATTACCTTTTGCAAGTAAAGTTCCATCATGTATTATTTCTTCATCATTACTTCTTACTTCACATACATTTTGATTAACTGAACGTAATAAAATTATGCTTCCTTGATTTGAAATTTTTAATTCATCTAAGTTTGTTTCTTTTTCGCCTTTATACGTTAATGAGCTTCCTACTAAATGTGCTTCATCTTCTACAACTTTACCTTCAGAATTAGCTCTGTATAACTTTATATTCTCTGCTCCGCTATTCTTTTCTATAACAAAGTTTTCAAATGTTATATTTTTAATATTTATATTTTTTGTATATTCATCATTTTTTTGTATTTCTAAATATATATCGTTATATTGATTAACACTAAAATTCCATTTTGTATCTGCTACTGCTTCTATTTCGTTACTTTCCGCAGTACTTACCACAATCATTTTTGAAAGTTCGAATGGTAAATTAGTTTCCCCTTCAACTTGATATCTTAACATTATTATTCCTGCTATTATTAAAATTAAAACTATAATTCCAAGTATAACACATATGTGAACAATTTTTTTACCTTTTAATTCACTAATTTTCATTAGTTACACCTCTATCTTTCTTCTTTTTTTCTCTTAATTCTTTAAAAAACTTCTGTAGTATTTCTTTACTTTCATCTTCTAAGATATTTTTTTCATATTCTGGTATATGATTAAATTTATATTTCGTTAAATCTATAACAGAGCCACATGCTCCAGCTTTTAAGTCAGATACACCATAATAAATTTTTCGTATTCTAGAATTAATTATTGCTCCCATACACATTGGACATGGTTCCATTGTAACATATATATCACACTCTTCTAATCTCCAAGCATCTAGCTTCTTACTTGCCTTTTCGATAGCAATAATCTCTGCATGCTTCAGGGTGTTTTTTTTCGTCTCTTTTAAATTATATCCCCTAGAAATTATTTTTCCATCTTTAACAATTACTGCACCAATAGGAACTTCTCCTTTACGATATGCTTTTTCCGCTTCCTTTAATGCCTGTTTCATAAAAAAAATTTTTTCTTTCATTTTTTCTCCTACTCGGGATTTGGGGACGGTCCTTTTTTCCCTATATTTTGGTGCACTTAGCTGGATTCGAACCAGCGGCCTCTCCCTTAGGAGGGGAGCGCTCTATCCACCTGAGCTATAAGTGCATTTTTTTAATACTTTTGCATTATATCAATTTTACTTCTTTTTTTCAAGGCTAACTTATCATGAAATCGAAAACTATTGAATTTTATCCATTTTTTCGGTATAATATCAAGAGTTAAGAAAGGATTTTATTATGCAAAAAATATTAGGTTCAATGAGAAAAGCAATCGAAGAATTTCATATGATAGATGAGGGTGATAAAATAGCTGTAGCTTTGTCTGGCGGCAAAGATTCTATAACTTTGTTAATGGCCCTAAAAAACTTGCAAAGATTTTATCCCAAGAAATTTGACTTAATAGCAATATCTATCAATCCAGGATTTGAATTTTTTGACGTTAACATATTATATGACCTTTGTCAAAAAATTGATGTTGAATTATATGTTGTAGATAGCTATATAAAGGAAATAGTTTTTGACATTAGAAAAGAAAAAAATCCTTGTTCTCTTTGCGCTAATCTGCGACGCGGAATTTTAAACACAACAGCAATTGAACATGGATGCAATAAAATCGCTTTGGGTCATAATGAAGATGATGTTTTAGAAACATTTCTTATGAATATTTTGTATACTGGCAGCATTTCTACCTTTGCACCTGTTTCGTATATGGATAGGTCCAAAATGACTTTAATCAGACCTCTAATATATATTAGTGAAAAACAAACACGTAGTTTTATAAAAAATAACAATATTACTATTATGCCAAAAGCTTGTCCAATGGATGGTAAATCTAAACGTGAAGATATAAAGAAATTGTTATATGACTTAAATAAACAAATTCCTCATGTAAGAGCTAATATGTATGGTGCCATAAAACGAAGTAAAATTAAAGGTTGGAATATTTAATTTAATTATAGTTTAATTTAAATGTTATTTTTTATTATTTAGTTCATTAAATTATTCTTAAAGTGCTGTTATACTTAATATAAATTTTTTAGGAGGATAGCACATGGATTTAAAAGAAGCAAATAAAATTATTGGTAATACGTATAAACAAATTAGAAAAAGTAAAAAGTTTACACAAGAAGAAGTAGCTGAAAAAAGTGATTTAACACCTGAATATTTATCAAAATTTGAAAACGGTAAATATAATGCTAGCATATATAATATTATATTACTTTGTAAAGCTATTGATACTAATCCAACACAATTATTTAACCAATTTTTTGATGACAATTCAGCAGCTATTATTACAACTATAACAGACGAATTAAAAGATATGGATGTTTCAGATCAAAAATTAATTTTAAGTTTAATTAAACGTATAAAAAATAAAGCCAATATTTAATATTGACTTTATTTTTTTATATATTACTCTTTTATTAGTTCTTTTAAATCTTCTTTTAATTTTTTTACTTTATTTTCTGCATCTGACATATTGTTTCCTTTTACGCCTACATAAAATTTTATTTTTGGCTCTGTTCCTGAAGGTCTTACACATACCCAAGAATCATTTTCTAAATCAAAATAAAGTACATTTGATACTGGTAATCCTGTTTCTACTTCTTCTTTAGTTTCCATATCTATTATTTTCGCTGTCTTATAATCTCTAAACTTTTCTACTTTATATTCTCCTATTTTTGAAGGAACATTATTTCTTAGATTATCCATCATTTCTTTTATTTTTCTTGCTCCACTAGCACCTTCTAGTGTTAATGATAACAAGTCTTCTTTATAATATCCATATTTTTCATAGATATTAACCATTTGATCCCATAATGTTAATCCCTTTTCTTTGTAATATGCTGCAGCTTCGCAAAGTGCCATAACTGCTGCTATACCATCCTTGTCTCTTGCGTGTGTTCCTATTAAACAGCCATAACTTTCTTCGAATCCAAATAAATATGTATTTGAATTTGTCTGCTCAAATATTTTTATTTGCTCTCCTATATATTTAAATCCTGTTAAAACTTCTTTCAATTCTATATTATAGTTTTTAGCAATACTGTCTGCTAAATTTGATGAAACAATTGTCTTTATTAATACACCATTTGCAGGTATTAAATTTCTCTCTTGTTTTTGTGATAATTCATACTCTGCAATTAATAAGCCAGACATATTTCCAGTAAATGATTTATATTCACCTGTTTTTGAGTCTTTAGCATATACCCCTAATCTATCTGCATCTGGATCTGTTGCAAGTACTATATCAGCATCTTTTTCTTTTGCTAATTCTAAAGCTAAATTAAAAGCTTTTGGATCTTCTGGGTTTGGATAATCAACTGTAGGGAAATCCCCATCTGGAAGTTCTTGTTCTTTTACTATATATACATTTTCGAAACCTAGTCTCTTTAATATTGTTCTAACTGGTATATTCCCGGTTCCATGTAATGGAGTATATACTATTTTTAAATCTTTTTGTTTCTTAATAATATCAGGATTTAAAACAAGTTTTTGTAATGTATCCATATATTTCTCATCTATTTCTTTTCCGATTAAGTTATATAGTTTTTTATTTTCTGCTTCTTCTTGTGAAATCTTTTTTATTTCTCCATAGTCTGTAATATTATTTACTTCTGTAATTATGTCTTTATCAACCGGTGGAACTATTTGTGCACCATCTTCCCAATAAACTTTATATCCGTTATATTTTGGTGGATTATGGCTTGCTGTTATCATTATTCCCGCAATACATTTCAATTCTCTTACTGCAAAAGATAATTCTGGTACAGGTCTTAACGAATCAAATAAATATGTTTTTATACCATTAGCATTTAATATTAACGCTGCTTCTTTACTAAATTCTGGTGACATATGTCTAGAATCATAAGAAATTGCAACTCCTCTATCTTCTCCATGTTGTTTTTTAATATAATTTGCTAACCCTTGTGTTGCTTTTCCTACAGTATATATATTCATTCTATTAGTTCCAGCACCTATTACACCTCTTAATCCAGCTGTTCCAAATTCTAATTCCTTATAAAACCTATCTTCAATTTCTTTATTATCATTTTTGATATTTATTAATTCTTTTTTTGTCTCCTCATCAAAAACATCACTTGTACACCATTTTTTATATTCATTTAAATATTCCATTTTTCCTCCTTCAAATGCAAAAACGGGCCCTTCAGCCCATTTTGTATTGTTTTACATTTAATTTTTCTTATGAAAATTTATATATAATTCTCTTGCTGTTTCTGGGCTATCTACACCTTCTGCATTTTTTACAGGTGCAAATTCATCTTCTCTTTTTACTCTCATTACTGCCATACTTTCCATACTTTGGAATGCATCAAATATAAATGTTTCAAACTTATATGCATTTGGTTTATTCGCTACAACTAATTCACCTTTTGCATTTATATAGTTCGCTTTTTTAAATGCTTCATGATATGGTAATTTATTGGCTGCAATTTCATTTATTCTTCTAATATTAAATAAATTACAATTGATATGAGATTCTCCAAAAACTAATTCTCCATTTGCATCTCTCTTGGTACTCATTTCTTCCGAAATTTCTGTATACTCCACAACACTTGGTTTTGAGTTCCTTTTACAAAATACTCCAACTCTTTCTTCTGGTCTTGCTTTAACAACTGATTTTCCTGCTGCCATGCATTTTTTTGTTGCAGCAATAGCAACAAATATTGGATCTACCATATTTACTAAAGGATTATCTACTGGTCCTATAAATACCCATTCAATATTCCTTTTGTTCATATCTTCCAATGCTCCGCTTTTTAACATTGACTCAAATACTCCGCCATGTCCATCAGCTGCTAATTTTAGAAATCCTTCTTCGTTTACTAATATTTTTCCTTCTTTATCTATCATTGGTAATTCGCCTTGAATGAAAAACATTATATCTTCTTTTGGATATCCAAAATAGTTATGGCTCTCAAAAAAATTAACGGTTTCAGCATTGTTTTCATGACTCGTCATAATATACCAAGGAATTGTTATTCCATATTTTTCATTTGCTTCTTTAATTGGCTTGCAAATTAATTCGAATAAAGATTCATGAGTATCTAATCCGATATCAAATGTTCCTTTTGGTCCATTGTATCCAAGCCTTGTTCCTTGTCCTCCAGCCATTGTTAATACTGCTAGTTTGCCTTCTTTTATTATTTTATCTCCTAATTTTTCATAATTTTCATATTCTTCTTTAGATAATTTACTTTTATCTACATATTCGATAGGTTCAATTACGTCATCACCCATCTCTATACCTTTTTTTGTCTTTTCATATAGTTCATTTATTAAATCAAAATCTACATTTAATATTTGATCTAGCAGTTTTTCTTTTCCTTCTGCATTTAACTTATCATAGTAAACTAACAATTGCTCTTGATTGTTTTTCTTTAGTATCTCTTTTACTTCATCATATTTTTCCATCGATCTGCCTCTCTTAATTTTATATTATTATAAATGACAATTAATATATTATAATATAAAACTTTTTTCGTCAATATCTACGGATTTATTATTTAAGCTTTCTTTTTTACTTCTCTTACATATTCAGGAAAAATCTCCTCTATTTCGTGTTCCCCAGACGTATTTAAAATCTTATCTGTATTTTCTAAAATATTTCCTATATTCTTATTAAATTCTATAATATCATAACAATTAATTAATACTAAATTAGCATCTTTATGGTTTTTCTTATATTTTTTTAACATTTTGTTAATTTCTCTAACATATTTTTCATTTCCGTTTATAATAATATATTTTTTACTAGAATTATTAATTTGTTTTTCTAAATTTTTATAATCGTTCATTGTTTTAGCGTTCCAGTCTATTTCTTTAATTTTCTCTTTTAATTCTTCTTTTAGATTTAGTTTTGACAATAATAGTTTTATTATTTTATCTAAACTGTTTTGTAAAACTGTGTAAATTTCGCAGTCTTCATGAATTTTTCTTTCCATATATGGAAGTAACATAGTTATTAAATGTACTTCATTTACATAGAAACTAGACATCCTTTTAAAATTCTCTTCACAATACATAGTATCCCTCCAATATTTTTGGCTACTTACAAATTTTACCATTCGTTGTTTTTAATGTCAATATTTTCCATTTTTGTTTTTGGTAATTTCATCGACAAATATTTTATATTCTTATGTATATTTTTTAAAATTTCAGTTCATATTCCTATTAGACATATATCATATATAGGAGGTTACATATGAAAAAGAAATTAAATTTTATCTTAATTTTAACTATACTAATATTTTTATATATTGTTCTGCTTTCCTTTAATTATAGCCAAGCAATTTCTTACAATCTCTCAGATAGTGTATTTAGATTACACATCATTGCAAATAGCGATTCTTCTGCTGACCAAGAGTTAAAATTAAAAGTTAGAGACAAGATAATAGAATATATGAATACTTTAACTTCTAGCTCTTCAGATAAAAAAGATGTTATTTCTATGGTTAATAATCACTTAGATTCATTTAAGGAAATCGCATTAAATACAATAAAAGAAAATGGATATAATTATGATGTTAATATCGAAATTGGAAATTTTCATTTTCCTACTAAATCATATGGCGATATTTCTTTCCCAGCAGGCAATTATGATGCTTTAAAAATTGAAATTGGTGATGCTATAGGACAAAATTGGTGGTGTGTATTATTCCCTCCTCTTTGTTTTGTAAATTCCTCTACAGGTGTTGTTCCAGATGATTCCAAAAATACATTAAAAGAAAATATTAATTCCGAAAGTTATGAGATTATAAGTGAAGGAAATAACAGCAATGATAATACTTCTGATATAAAAATTAAATTTAAAATAATTGAATTTTTAAATAATTTTAGTAAATAAAAAAATATTTATTTATAATATGGTTGTCAATATAATTGTTTTATGTTATATTTTATTAGGTATAGAGTGTATAACACTCTATTTTTTATGTAATAAATTACTATTTAAAAAATTATTTTGGAGGTAATTAATTTGGATAAATTGATAATAACAGGTGGCACTCCTTTAAAAGGTGAAGTTACAATTAGCGGAGCAAAAAATGCCGCAATTGCAATATTACCAGCAACACTTTTAATTAATGGTACTTGTACAATAGAAAATGTACCAAATATTAGTGATGTTAAAATTTCTTGTAAAATACTAGAAGAATTGGGTGCAAAAATTGATTGGATCAATGATAATACATTAACAATAGATACAACAAATATAACTTCTACACATGCTCCATTAGATCTAACAAGAAAATTTAGAGCTTCATATTATTTAATAGGTGCTCTACTTAGTAGATTTAAAAATGTTGAAGTAGGTTTACCTGGTGGTTGCAATTTAGGTCCAAGACCTATTGATCAACATATAAAAGGTTTTGAAGCTTTAGGTGCGAAAGTTGATGTTTCCCAAGGAAAAATTCAAGCTAAAGCTAAGAAATTAATAGGAAATTCTATATACCTAGATGTAGTATCTGTTGGGGCAACAATAAATGTTATGCTATCTGCAGTTCTTGCCGAAGGTACAACAACAATCGATAATGCTGCAAAAGAACCACATGTTGTTGACGTTGCTAACTTTTTAAATACAATGGGAGCAGATATTCGTGGTGCAGGTACGGACATTATTAAAATAAATGGTGTAAAAGCTTTACATGGTAATGCTACATATTCAGTTGTTCCTGACCAAATAGAAGCTGGGACTTTTATGTTAGCAGCAGTTGCATCTAAAGGAGATATAACGATAAAAAATTGTATTACTAAGCACTTAGAGTGTGTAACAGCAAAATTATTAGAAATAGGTGCTCATGTAGAAGATATTGATGGTGATACTTTAAGAGTATGGGCTTCAAAGAGACCAAATAAAGCAACAATAAAAACAGCACCATATCCTGGTTTCCCTACAGATTTACAACCACAAATGGGTGTTGTATTAGCTATAGCAAACGGAACTAGTATAATTAATGAAAGTATTTGGGATTCTCGTTTTCAATATACTGCTGAACTAAATAAGATGGGAGCAAATATAACAGCTTCTGGAAAATCTGCTGTTTTTCAAGGTGTAAATGAATTATCAGCTGCACCTGTTTATTCTACAGATTTACGTGCAGGAGCTGCATTAATAATAGCAGGAACTATTGCAAAAGGAAAAACTGAAGTTTATAATCTAGAACATATTGATAGAGGTTATGAACACATTGAAGATAAATTTAGAAACTTGGGGGCTAAAATAGAAAGAGTCTCTGAATAAGCAAAGGATGAAATTAATATGTTAAATTTTAGAAGTTTATATAGTGGCAGTACTGGAAATAGCTTATTTATAGAAAGTGACAATACAAAAATATTAGTAGATAGTGGAGTTAGTTTGAAAAAGCTAACTTCCGCTTTATCTTCTAGTGATATATCTCTTAGTGATATTAATGCCATTATTGTTACTCATGAACATTCTGACCATGTTCAAAGTTTAGGGATGGTTTCTTCTAAGTATAACATACCAGTATATGCAAATGAAAAAACTTGGGATGCAATGCCAAAGCAAAAAGAAAGAATTTCAGATACAAACCAAAAGTTCTTTAAATCATATGAAAAATTTGAAATTGGTGATTTAATAATTAATCCATTTTCTATTCCACATGATGCTGCTGATCCTTGTGGTTTTAACATTATAAATAATAATGAAAAAATTAGCATTGCAACAGATATTGGACATATGACCAAGTCAATTGTAAATAAATTGGATGGTAGTTCTTTTATTTTATTAGAATCTAACTATGATCCAGAAATATTAAAATCTGGAAAATACCCATATTATTTAAAGACAAGGATTTTAGGTCCAAATGGTCATCTACCAAACGAAATGGCTGGTAAAACAATTGCTTACTTATTAAAAGGATCTTTAAAAGAAGTAATGCTTGGACATTTAAGTAAGGAAAATAATTTTCCGGAATTAGCTTATCAAACAGTTATAGAAGAATTAATAAGCAGTAATTTTGACGAAAATTCTATTAGAGTATCTGTTGCTAATAGAAATGAACCAAGTAAAATAGTTACAGTTTCTTAACATAGAATATTTTTTAACTGCTATAGATAAACATATATAGCAGTTTATTTTTATACTAACTACTATTAAACATTTTTAATACCTTTCAAAAAATAAATTTAAGGAGTTTACCATGTTATCAATTAATATAATATGTATTGGAAAAATTAAAGAAAGTTTTTTTAAAGATGCTATAAATGAATATTCTAAAAGGCTTTCTAAATATTGTAATTTAAATATAATAGAACTCTCTGATGAAAAATTACCTTCAAAACTAAATGATAAAATTATTGAAAATATAAAAAATACTGAAGGTAAAAAAATATTATCGCATTTAAAAAAAGATTCATATAAAATTTGTTTAGATTTACATGGAAAACAATTTTCATCTGAAGAGTTTTCCTCTAAAATTGATTCGATATCTCTTAATTATAATAGCTCAATTACATTTATTATTGGTGGAACTTTAGGAATATCTTCTGAAGTTTTAAACTGCGCAGATGAAAAAATTTGTTTTTCTAAAATGACATTTCCACACCAATTAATACGTGTATTTTTGTTAGAGCAATTATTTAGAGCTTTTAAAATTTCTAATAACGAAACTTATCATTGGTAATATATGGGGGCTACAGAAGGAACATTATATTATTTTTTTATGTAATTATTCATTTATTGGGGGAGCTGTAATAATTATATACATGCAAAAATTGCTCCTTCTGTAAGATTATTAACTATTTTTTAATTTGTTTTGGATTTTTTTCGAAATAATTCGTTGAATTGTTTTTTTTATAAAAAAATAAATTGAAATAAAAATTAAGATTTTAAAAAACATATTTCCTCTTTGAATTAATTTTTTATATCTTACTCTCTTTTTATTAACTTGTCAACAAAAACTCTTCGACATTTTTCTACATATAATTAAATATTAGAATGGCTGTGGCTACACCCACAAAATTTGCTATTAGTGATGAAACCAATGTAAATCTTATTTTTTTTACTCCAATAGAACTCGTATATAAAGCTATTGTATAAAAAGTAGTTTCTGTAGCTCCCATTATTGTTGATGCAATTAGACCAATCTTACTATCAACTCCATTTTCTTGCATAATATTTGTCGCAATTCCCATTGATGCACTTCCAGAAATTGGTCTTAAAATAGCCAAAGGCATTATTTCTGCAGGAATATTTAATAATTTTAGCAATGGTGAAATTAACTCTATCACAAAATTAATTATTCCAGAACTTTTTAATAAATTAATAGCTAGAAATATTGCTAATAAAGTTGGAAATAATTTAATTACTATTTTTACTCCCTTCTTTGCCCCGACAATAAAAATATCATACACATTCTTTTTCTCTGCAATTCCATATCCTATCGCAAATACAATTACAAAAGGTATTATAATCGTTGAAATATAATTTATAAAATTCATTTACGAGCTCCTTTTTTAGATAATATTTTTACAGATGTTATTCCTGCTATAGCTGCAACAATCGTAGCTATCCAAACAGGCAATATGATTTTAGAAGGATTGCTCGAACCGAAGTGAGCTTCTTATTGCAATCACAGTAGTTGGAATAAGTTGTATTGATATCGTATTTAAAATAATAAACATTATCATTGAGTCTGATAGCTCCTCTTTGTTTGAGTTTTCCTCTTGTAATGTTTTTATAGCTTTTAATCCTAATGGAGTAGCAGCATTACCTAGTCCCAATAGATTTGCCACAATATTCATAGATATTTCTTTATATGCTTTATTTTCCCTTTTTATATCTGGAAATAGAAATTTCATAAGTGGTGACAAACATTTAGTTATCTTGTTAATTAAAGTCGTTTCTTTAATAATTTCCATTATCCCATTCCACATACACATAACGCCAATAAAACTTAAAATCATTTCGACTGTTTGTTTACATGATTCAAAAATAGCATTATTTAATTCATTCATATTGAATTTAAATACCGCATAAATAAATGAAATAATGATAAAACCTGGCCATAACTTATTTAACATTTTATTTCCCCCATATTTTATTCTATTAATTAATTCTTAAATTTATACAAACTATTTCCAAAAATAGGAAAATATAATTCTTCTTAAATTATTGACCAAAAAGATAAAATATGGTATTATTGTAGTATAATTTGTCGTTTAATTTGATTAGGGAGGATTGTAAATGAAATCAACAGGAATTGTAAGAAGAGTGGATGAATTAGGAAGAGTTGTTATTCCTATAGAGTTAAGAAATAAATTTGACATAAAAGAAAAAGATCCAATAGAAATATATGTTGATGGATCTTCCATAGTTCTAAAAAAATATGAACCTAATTGTATCTTTTGCGGAAGCACAAAAAAATTAATTACTTATAAAGATAAATTAGTTTGCCCAAAATGTATAGAAAATTTAGCTAAAACAGAAGATAAATAAAATACATTATATATTGGAAAAAGATTGTAACTATCATTACAATCTTTTTCTATGTGTGTATTAAATTAATTTATAAAATGTTGGTAAATTTCATTTTTAGGAACATTCCTATCTTTCGCAATTTTCTTTATTATATCTTTTTTGTCTAATCCGATTTTTTTATAATATTCAAAATGTTCTTCTAATGTTAATTTATTTAATTCATTTTCTTCGTTAGTATCTATATCACTATTCTCATCTATAATTATTACATATTCGCCTTTAGGTGTTGTTATTTTTTCTCGTACTTCTTCAATAGTTCCTCTAATAAATTCTTCATGTATTTTTGTTAGTTCCCTAGCTAGTACAATTTTTCTATCTCCTACATAATTTTCTAAATCTTTTAAAGTATTTATAATTTTGTGTGGCGCTTCATATAAAATGATAGTATTTCTATTGCTTCTAATTTGTTCTAATTCTTTAGTTCTTAGCTTTTTATTTAAAGATAAAAATCCATAAAAAGTAAAGCTCCTTGTATTTACTCCTGCTGACATTAAAGCTGTTATTATTGCACAAGCCCCTGGAATTGGAACAACTTCTATATTTCTTTCTAGCGCTTCTTTTACAATAAATTCTCCAGGGTCAGAAATAACTGGTGTTCCCGCATCTGAAATTAAAGCAATGTTATTCCCTTCTTCTATTTTATTTAATATCATGTCTGTTTTTTCTTCTTCATTATGTCTATGATAACTTATTAAAGGCTTAGTAATTTCTAAATGATTTAATAATTTTAATGAATGCCTTGTATCTTCTGCTATTATTATATCAACTTGTTTTAATGTGTTAATAGCTCTTAATGTAATATCATCTAAATTGCCTATAGGCGTTGCTACTATGTAAAGTTTACCTTTCATTCTTCCCCCCTATTTTTTATTATATATTTTTAATATTTCATCTGTATATGTATTATCTTCGTTGTATATAACTAATGGTCTTTCTATTTCTAAAAATGATTTAGCATTTTTTACTCCCTTTATCAAAATTAAATTAGGTTTATTATTAACTTTTGGATAAACTAGTCTTAGTTTTTTAGGTTCTATCATATATTTTTTAAATAAATTTATTATTTCAGCTAATCTTTCTGGTCTATTTACCATATAAAATGCGCCTTTATCTTTTAATACATTACTTCCATGGGAAATAAAATCCTCTAAATTAGCTGTAATCTCATGTCTAGAAATTAATTTATTTATATTTTCATTTTTCACTCCACAATTTTCTTTTTTATATGGTGGATTTGTAACAATTGCATTAATAGAATTTTTATCTAAATATTTCTCTATATTTTTTATATTATCATTAATTATTTCGATTGTATTTTCTAAGTTATTTAATTTAATACTTCTACCTGCCATTTCCGAAATTTCCTTTTGAATTTCTAAAGCGTATATTTTTTTACATTCTGTTTTTTTTGATAGTAATATACTTATTATTCCTGTGCCTGTTCCTATATCTAATATATTACTATCTTTTTTTAAATCTTTTGCAAAATCACTTAATAAAATACTATCTATACCAAAACAAAAATAGTTTTCATTTTGTATAATTTTTAATCCTTTATATTCTAAATCATCTATTCTTTCATTTTCTTTTAAATCCATAATTATTCCTCAACATAATAAATCTCATTTCATATTATATAATAAATATTTAATTTTTTCAAATTTGGAGGTCATTATGAATATTCCTAAAAAAGATATTATAAATAAAAAAAATAATTTTATTTGTTCACTTTACCAAGTAGAAAATTTTTTAAATAAATTTACGATTTTATTAAAAACAAAAAATTTTGCTGAATTTATTAAAAAACAAAATTAATAATCTTCTCTTAAAAATTCTTTTTCGAAATTAATTTCTTCATCTTTAAAACATTTATTTTCTTCCCCATCAATTAATATTTTTATGGCATTAACTTCATTTAATTCTGTAACTGTTTTTACTATTGTTTCTATTATTTTACTTTCGTTCTCTTTTCCTTCTAATGCATTATCAATAAATTCGTGTGAAAAATCTATATATAAAATATCCCCTTTTAATTCTACATTATTAATTTTAGTATTATCTGGTATTACTTTCTGTAATTTTTCATTTTTTGGTCCTTCTATTAATTGTTCTAATAAATATTTATATGGATTCTCTAATAATAGATTAATATTTATTGTCCTAGCCTCAGGATTAATTTCTCCACTATCTTTATTAACAAAATATAATGAAATAATGGTACTTCTTAATTGCTCATCACTAACTTCTTCTGCTGGAACATATTCTTGTACTATTTCATTTGTCTCTTCCAATTTATTTTTATTAAAATAATATATTACTACACCTAAAATTACTACTAATAATACTAAAAAAAATACTATTAAAAACCCTTCTTTCTTTTTCATTTTATCCCTCCTTTTTCTTGATTAATTATTATGAAAGACAAGTATAAAATATAACTGTTTTTCCTTTTTTTACAATTTGACAAAATGGCTTTTTCCGTATACAATTAGCTTGTAAAATTATGCTTTTTTACAAAAGTTATGAAAGGAGAAATATATGGAAAATATACTTCATGTTGGTCTAGATGTTGGGTCAACAACAGTAAAAATTGTAGTTATAGATTCTAATAAAAAAGAAATATATTCTGATTACACAAGACACTTTTCAGATACTAAAAACACAGTTTGCAAGGTTTTGGAATCATTACCAGAAAAGTTTCCAAACAGTAAATTTACAATCGCACTTACAGGATCTGGCGCAATGTCTGCAGCTACTTTTTTGGGGCTACCTTTTATTCAAGAAGTTGTAGCTTGTAAAAGAGCTGTTGAAAAATTTATTCCACAAACAGATGTAGTTATAGAATTAGGTGGAGAAGATGCAAAAATTATATATTTTGATCAATCAATAGAACAAAGAATGAATGGAACTTGTGCTGGTGGTACAGGTGCATTCCTAGATCAAATGGCTTCTCTACTAGATACAGACACAGCAGGACTTAATGAACTTGCAAAAGACTATACAACAATCTATCCTATAGCTTCACGTTGTGGAGTTTTTGCCAAAACTGACGTACAACCTTTAATAAATGAAGGTGCAGAAAAATCTGATATTGCTGCTTCAATCTTTCAAGCAGTTGTTAATCAAACAATAAGTGGTCTTGCTTGCGGAAGACCTATAAGAGGTACAGTAGCATTTTTAGGAGGTCCTTTAAATTATCTTCCTGAATTAAGAAAAAGATTTATAGAAACTCTTCATTTAAAACCTGAAGAAATCGTTGTACCAGAAGAAGCTCATCTTTTAGTAGCTAAGGGGGCCTGTCTAGATGCAATTGGTAATACACCAATATCAATAGATGAATTAAAACAAAAAATACAAAATTTAAGAAATTCCCAAGACAATACAACTCATCCAATAGATCCTCTTTTTAATTCTATGGATGAATATAAAGAATTTAAAGATAGACACGAAAAATCCAAAGTTTCAAGAAAAGATTTAAATAGCTTTGAAGGAGATTGTTTTATAGGAATTGACGCTGGTTCTACTACTACAAAATTAGTATTAACCGATAATGAAGATAATTTATTATATTCACTATATGCAAATAATGAAGGAAATCCTTTAAAAAGTGTTATGAAAATGTTAAAGGAACTTTATTCTGTATTACCACCAAAAGCAAAAATAAGATTTAGTGGTGTTACAGGATATGGTGAAAAGTTAATCCAAACAGCTCTAAACGTTGATTTAAATGAAATTGAAACAATCGCACATTATACAGCAGCCAAAAAATTTCAACCAAATGTTACAAGTATAGTAGACATTGGTGGTCAAGATATGAAATACATACGACTTAAAAATGGAGCTATCGATAATATAATGCTTAATGAAGCTTGTTCTTCAGGATGTGGTTCTTTTATCGAAACATTTGCAAAAAGCCTTAACTTGTCTATAGAAAAATTCGTAGAGGAAGCAATCGTTTCTAAAAGACCTGTTGATCTAGGTTCAAGATGTACTGTATTTATGAATTCTAAGATTAAACAAGCTCAAAAAGAAGGCTATAGTGTTGGAGATATCTCTGCTGGACTTTCTTATTCAGTTATAAAAAATGCTATTCAAAAAGTTATGAAAGTTAGGGATGTAAGCACTTTAGGTGAGCACATTGTAGTCCAAGGTGGAACTTTCTATAATGACGCTGTTTTAAGAGCTTTTGAAAAAATAGTAGGCAAAAACGTTGTAAGACCAGATATTTCAGGATTAATGGGTGCATATGGTGTTGCTATACTTGCAAGACAACAATATGAATCAAATTTAGACATGGAATATTATTCTACAATAACTAAAAATGATGATTTAGATAAATTAGAAATAAAAGTTTCACATGCACGTTGTAACAGATGCGAAAATCACTGTTTATTGACAATAAATACATTCAATAACGGACACAAACATATCTCTGGAAATCGTTGTGAAAAAGGTGCAGGTATAGTTACTGGTAATAGTGAATTACCTAACTTAATAAAATACAAACAAGAAAGATTGTTTAATTATAAACCTTTAGATGAAAAAGATGCTCCAAGAGGTACAATAGGAATCCCTAGAGTATTAAATATGTATGAAGATTATCCATTCTGGTTTACATTCTTTACTTCATTAGGATTTAGAGTAATTATTTCTGAAAAAAGTAATAGAAAAACTTATGAAAAAGGAATGGAATCTATGCCATCTGAATCAGTTTGTTATCCAGCAAAACTTTCTCATGGTCATATAATAAGTTTAATACAAAGTGGGATAAAAACCATATTCTACCCTTGTATGCCTTATTCAAGAAAAGAATATGAAAAAGCAGATAATCATTATAACTGTCCAATCGTTATTTCATATTCTGAAGTTTTAAAAAATAATGTAGAAGAACTTAAAAATCCAGATATAAAATTCTTAAATCCATTCTTACCTTTTGATGCTAAGAATTTAACAAAAAGAATTTTAGAATTAGATGAATTTAAAGAATATAATTTTAATAAAAAAGAATTAATGGAAGCAGCTAAAAAAGCAGAAGAAGAATATCAAAATTTTAAAAATGATATTTGTAAAAAAGGTAAGGAAGCAGTTGAGTACATTGACAAACATAATTTGAAAGGTATTGTTCTTGCAGGTAGACCTTATCATTCTGATCCCGAAATAAATCATGGTATTGATACATTAATTACAAGCCTTGGTTTATGCGTTTTAACAGAAGATAGTGTTGCAAATCAAGTAGAAGCCAAACGTCCTTTAAGAGTTGTTGATCAATGGGTATTCCATGCTAGACTATATGCAGCTGCAGAATTCGTTGGACACCATGACAACTTAGAATTAATTCAATTAAATTCTTTCGGTTGTGGTGTTGATGCGGTAACCACTGACCAAGTTGAAGAAATATTATCTAGCTATGGAAAAATGTATACATTAATAAAAATAGACGAAGTAAATAACCTAGGTGCTGTTAGAATTCGTATTCGTTCATTATTAGCAAGTATGAATAAAAGATTAGCTGCAAAAAATGATGAATCAAATGATGGAAACTATGGAATAAACAAAAAAATATTTACTAAAGAAATGAAAAAAGACTACACTATTCTTTGTCCACAAATGGCTCCAATTCATTTTGAATTATTGGAAACAGCAATGAGGACTGCAGGATATAATCTAGTATTATTAAGAGAATGTACTCAAAAAACTGTTGAGACTGGGTTAAAATATGTTAATAATGATGCATGTTATCCATCAATACTAGTTACAGGACAAATGATAGAAGCATTAGAGTCTGGTAAATATGATCCAAATAAAACAGCTTTAATAATGTCACAAACTGGTGGTGGATGTAGAGCTACAAACTATATTGGTTTTATAAGAAAAGCTCTAAAAGATGCCGGATACCCAAATATTCCAGTTATTTCATTTAATGTAGTCGGAATGGAAAAAGTTCCAGGATTTAAATTAACCATTCCTTTATTAGAAAAATTACTAAGAGGAGTACTATATGGTGACCTTTTACAAAAAATGCTAACCAAAAATAGAGCCTATGAGAAAAATAAAGGCGAAACTCAAGCTTTATTTGATAAATGGATGGAAAAATGTAAAGAAATCTTAAAAAATGGAAATAGTAAAGAATTTAAACAAAGTATTTACGACATCGTTAATGACTTTGAAAAAATTGAGCTAGATACATCTATTGAAAAACCTAAAGTTGGAATAGTTGGGGAAGTTTTAATAAAATACCATCCTTTTGGAAATAATTTCGTTGCTGACTTACTAGAAAAGGAAGGTGCAGAAGTCGTTCTTCCAGATTTTATGGGATTTATCAAATTTATGGCAACACATAAAGTTACATTTAATAGTTTACTAAGAACAAATCCAATTGTTGCAAAAATATCTAAAGCTGCAATTAGTCTAATTGATATATTAGAAAAAGATTCAAAGGAAGCATTAGGAAAATCTAAAAAAGATTATTTACCACCTTGTAATATTTGGCATTTAGAAAATACTGTAAAAGATATTTTATCTATTGGTAATCAAACTGGTGAAGGTTGGTTCTTAACCGCAGAGATGATTGAATATATTGAACATGGAATTCCAAATATTATTTGTGTTCAACCTTTTGCTTGTTTGCCTAACCATGTTGTTGGTAAAGGTGTTATTAAAACAATTAGAGAAAAATATCCTAATGCAAATATTTCTCCTGTAGATTACGATCCGGGTGCAAGTGAATCTAATCAAACAAATAGAATTAAATTATTAATGACTGTAGCTAAAGATAATTTAAAAAGAGAAAAATTACATAAAGAAGGAATAGAAAAAGAAAATAAAGAAACTTCAAATGTAAATTACTCAAATAAATAAAAATATAAAAAGTTGGAATAAAAAATATTCCAGCTTTTTATTTATTATAAGAAAAGTGGCTTCACCACATGTGCAGATTGCTTCGCAATCGCACGGACTAAGAAAACTTAACCTTGTTATATATGTAAAAAAATAATTGATACTATTAAACAAAAATAGTATCAATTATCCATAAAGCTAATATTACTCTTGATCATACCAATAAAAATAATATTTCAACCTATTAAATATTGCTATTTAACTAAGCTTAATACCACTAATATTAATAATTCACTCGAATATGAAAACACCCTTACTAGCTATCTTCTTCCCAAAAGGAATAGAAATAACCATTCAAATATCAACATATTCTTATCTCGAATATAATACATATAATTTAACCTTTCAGCCTACATACAAATATTATACTCTTAATACCAGTATATTATAACCATTTACTAGCTACAATATGCCAAGCATTCGAATGTAAAAAACCATATTTAAAATAGCTCGTTACACTCTTCGATTAAATAATGTTAACCTTATATTATCATTATATGTAATTTTATTTTTTTTATTCATTTTTTTAATATTTAATTAATATATTTTTATTTAACTTAAAAAAAATATTAATTTAGCTTCACTTAAATTTATTATTGTGTATTTAATATTTATTTTTAAAATTCTTTTATTTACTTTTTAAATCTATTTAAATAATCAATTTTAATATTCCAATTATTTTTTTAAGTATTTTTTTATTATTTAAATTTAATAATTATTATTTATAATATTTTTAATAGTAAAATACTTCTTAATTATTTATTGTAATTAGAATTCTATTTTTTCTATTTAATTAATTATTTATAAAAAATAATTTTTTTAATTAATTTATTTTTTTATTCTTTATATATTTTTTATCATAAATTTTTATTAATTAATTTCTAAAATATATTAATTAAACAATTTTAATTATTTTTTTAATTTATTTGCATATTTTCTATAGTTAACTTTTATTATTTAATACTTTTAATATTAAATTACCTTTTAATAATTTTTTTCATTTCTAATATTAATTGCTTAAATATTTTTAATTTTATTTTATAATTAATTTAAATACTAAATAAATTAATTAATTAGCTTTTTCACTTTAAAAATTTATTTAATTTATATTTTTATCTTATTATTATTTTTTTATTTATAAAATTTTATATAATATATTATTTTATATTATTTTAATTTAATTATATTAATGCATTTTTTATTTATAGTAAATTTATATATTTTTATTGTATATTAAATATTTATTTTAAAATTCTTTTATTTACTTTTAAAAGTTATTTAAAAAAATTAATTATTATTTATTTAAATAATTAATTTTAATATTCAAATTATTTTTTTAATTAAAAACTTTTATTTATAAATAATTTTTTGATTTTAAATTATTTTATTTCTAATTTACATTTTCTTAATTTAATATATTTTTAATTTTCTATTATTTAAATATTAGAATATTTTTTAGTTTTTAAATTATCTTTTTATTATCTCATTATTTTATTTAATTAAATTATTTATTACTTATTAATTATTTTTATTAAATCTATTTTAATTATATTAATTATTTTTTATATAATTTTTTTATAATTAATTTTTATTATTTACCCTTTTATTAATTTTTACAAATTTAATTACTTTTTTATTATACATGATATTTGTTTTTTTCTTTAATTATTATTTAATAAATGAATTAATTAAAATTATATTTTAATTAATTTTTAGTTATTTAATTTTTAAAATATATTAATTAAACATTTTGAATTTTATAATTAATTATTAAAATTATTTAGAAGTAAAATTTTTATAATAAATTTAAATACTAAATAAATTAATTAGCTTTTTTATTTAAATAATTTATTTAATTTATATTTTTATCCTATTATTATTTTTTTATTTATAAAATTTTATATAATATATTATTTATTGTTTATCATACATTTTTTTAACTATTTATTATAATTAGAATCTCTTTTTCTATTTAATTATGGTTAATCATCTAAATTAAAATATTTTATTTTTTAATTTATTTGCATATTTTTTATAGTTAACTTTTATTATTTAATACTTTTAATATTAAATTACCTTTTAATAATTTTTTTCATCTGTAATATTGATTGCTTAAATATTTTTAATTTTATTTTATAATTATTTTTTATAATTAATTTAAATACTAAATAAATTAATTAATTAATTAGCTTTTTCACTTTAAAAATTTATTTAATTATTATTTTAATTTAATTATATTAATGCATTTTTTATTTATAGTAAATTTATATATTTTTATTGTATATTAAATATTTATTTTAAAATTCTTTTATTTAATTTTAAAAGTTATTTAAAAAAATTAATTATTATTTATTTAAACAATTAATTTTAATATTCAAATTATTTTTTAATATTTTTTAATTAAAAACATTTATTAATAAATAATTTTTCGATTTTAAATCTTTTATTTCTAATTTACATTTTCTTCATTTAATATATTTATTAATTATTTAACTATTTTTTTATTATCTCACTATTTTATTTAATTAAAATTATTTATTACTTATTAATTATTTTTATTAAATATAATTTAATTATATTATTCATATTTTCCTTTTTTTATTTATATATTTTGATTAATTAATATTTTTCATTTAATATATCTAATAATAATTATTTAATATTAAATCTATATTTAATTATGTTAATTATTTTTTATATGGTTTTTTTATAATTAATTTTTATTATTTACCAATTTATTATTTTGCTATTTTATTAAATTAATTACTTTTTTATTATTTATTATAATCAAAATTTTATTCATTTAATTTATTTTTATTAATTATTTATTATACATGATATTTGTTTTTTCTTTAATTATTAAATAATTCATTTATTAATTACTTAAATATTTTTTATTATTTATTTTCTAATTAATTATTTAGAAATAAAATATTATTTTTCTTTTTATAATTAATTTATATACTAAATAAATTAACTAACTTTTTTTTGAATAATTTATTTAATCTCTATTATATTTTATTATTTTGTTAATTTTTTTATTTATTATTGTATATTAAATATTAATTTTTAAAATTCTTTTATTTAATGTAAAAAGTTATTTAAACAAATTAATCATTATTTATTTAAATAATTAATTTTAATATTCTAATTATTTTTCCGAATATTTATTAATTAAATATACTTTTATTAATTAATAATTTTTGAATTTTAACTTTTTTATTTCTAATTTACATTTTATTGGTTTAATATATATTTTTTTAATTATTTAACGCTTTAAGCAATTTTAAATTTTATTAGTTTTTAAATTATCTTTTTATTATCTCATTATTTTATTAATTAAATTATTTATTAATTATTTTTATTAAATATAATTTAATTATATTAACTATTTATTATTAATTTTTTATATTAATTTACTTATCATATTTTTATGTTATTTATTCAATTTATATTTTAATTCTTTATATATACTTTTCTTTTTTATAATTAATTTTTATTATTTTGTTATTTTTATTTACTTAAATTAATTACTTTTTTATTATTCATTATTTTTGATATTTTTTTATTTTAATAATTAATATTTATAATACTTCTTAGTAGTAAAATACTTATTAATTATTTATTATAATCGGAATTTTATTTTTCCATTTAATTTCTAATATTAATTACTTAAATATTTTTTATTATTTATTTTATAATTAATTATTTGAATTATTTAGAAATAAAATATTATTTTCTTTTTTATAATTAATTTATATACTAAATAAATTAATTAGTTTTTTATTGGAATAATTTAAATTAATTAATAATTATAATATTATTTAATAATAAAATGCTTCTTATTTATTTGTTATAACTAGAATTTCTTTTAATTCTATTAATTTATTATTATTTATATAATATTATTTATTTAAAAATATTTTTTAATAGTTATTATTTATTTTATATTTATTTATATTTAATTATTTAATTAATATTATTTATTATAAATTAATTTAATTAAATATACTTTCTTTGTATTTTATCCGTAAATTTTCTATTTAATTAATACTAAATATTATTTTATTATTAATTAATATTTAATAATATTAATTTAATTTTTAATATAATAGTTCCAAAAAACATTATTTGCTCATAAAAAATGATATTAAAAAAACTATTTTGCTTTTTTTCTCTTCAAAATTAATTTTAAAGCCTTTTTACTTTCTCACTATAAAATTATATTGTTTTATATTTATTTTTTCTTAAAATTGATCCTCAGCTATTGTTTTTAAGTCCTATTTATCATTTTCTATCATAAGTTAATTTCAATGCATTTATATTATTGTTTCAAATTTTTTAACTACTTAACATAACTTTTAAAGACTCAAAAATTTTACATGTTAGATTTTAGGATTTCATAAGACAAAAAAAGAAATGCTTTTATGCATTCCTTTTGGCGGAGAATGAGGGATTTGAACCCTCGCGGCCCCTTACGAAACCCTAACGGTTTAGCAAACCGTCCCCTTCAACCACTTGGAAAAAAATGGCGGAGAGGGTGGGATTCGAACCCACGGTAGGCTACAAACCTACGCCAATTTTCAAGACTGGTGCCATAAACCAACTCGACCACCTCTCCGTGTCTCACGACAATATATATATTAGCATAATCTTAATTCATTGTCAATATAATTTTGTCCTTTTTATTTAAAAATATGCTTTATTTTACACTATATTTATAAATGTTCCTATCATTTAATTTTAAGCTTGTATATTCAATAAAAAAACAGTTATTAAATTCATCTTCAACAACTGTTTTCTTACTTTATTCTATTCAATTACATTATATCCATTTGATTCTATTGCTTTATCTATTGCTTCTTGTTCCTGTTCAGATATTGTATATTTTGACTTACCTGCTTTTATAGGCTTTGCATATATATTTGACATTTCTCTTGAATATATACCGTTTAAAACTACTCCATCATTATTATCGTTTAACAATGCAAGAGCAAAACTTAAATCACTTCCAGTATCCTTGAAAGCATTATATCTTACAATTCCTACTTTTCTAATAGTTTTAGCTAATTCTTTATTTAAATCTTCACAATATTGTATTATTTCTTTGTTTTCTTTTTTAACCTTTTCAACTTTCTTTATGTATACTTTTAGGTTTTCGTCAATATCTTCTCCCTTTCCTATTTTCTTCATGAAGTTACGATATTCTTTATTCAATCTTCTTAATTTTACATTGCTAGATATATATAATATAAGCAATATTATGTTTACTACAACTATTCCTAAAATTACATAACTATTATTCAATGTATTAACAATATTTTCCATATATTTCCTCTCTTTATTTTTTAATTAATTCTAAAATTCTCTCTAAATCATCATTATTGCTGTATTCTATTATAATCTTTCCTTTTCTTTTTCCAGCATCAAGTTTAACCTTGGTTCCGAAAAAATCTCTAAATGATGTCTCTATATCTCTATAAATTGGCTCATATTTTCTATCTTTATTAGTCTTAGTCTTATTTCTAGCCATCTTCTTTTCTGCTTCTCTAACACTATCACCTGATTCTATAATATATAGTGCCATTGCATATTGCTTATCCTTATCTGGAACTGCTAATATTGATTTACAATGTCCTTCTGTTAGTTTTCCTTCTAGCGCTAACTGAATAACTCTTTCATCTAAATTTAAAATTCTAACACTATTAGCAATACTACTTCTTGCTTTTCCTAAAATATCAGCCACTTTCTGTTGTGTCAAACCATAATCATCCATTAAACTTTTTATTCCCATTGCTTTTTCAATAGGATTTAGGTCTTCTCTTTGTATATTTTCTATTAAAGCGATTTCTTTATTTCTTCTTTCATCGTCATCTCTTATAATCGCTGGTATCTCTGTCAATCCAGCCTTTTTACAAGCTCTCCATCTTCTTTCTCCAGCAACGATTTCATAATAATCATCCTTCTTTGTAACAATTATTGGTTGTAACAATCCATATTCTTTAATAGAATTAGCAAGCTCTTCTAGAGCTTCTTCATCAAATTTCTTTCTTGGTTGGTTTCTATTTGGCTCAATCTCGATAAGTTTTAACTTATGGATTTTTTCGCCTGCTTGAATTTCTTCCTCTTTCTTCTCTTCCTCTATAGTGCTTGCAAATAAGGCATCTAAGCCCTTTCCTAATCCGGTTTTCTTAGCCATTTATATCATCATCCTTTCATCATTTTATTTATTTTCCTTCAGATGCTCTTTTTATAAACTCTTTTGCAAGTTTATCGTAAGCCTTTGCTCCTTTAGATTTAGGGTCATATGTTATAATTGGCATTCCATAGCTTGGAGCTTCACTAAGTTTAACGTTTCTTGGTATAACTGTTTTATACACTTTATTTTCAAAATATCTCTTAACTTCTTTTACAACTTGATTTGCCAAATTAGTTCTTAAATCATACATTGTAAGAACCGCTCCTTCTATGTAAATCTCTTTATTTAAATGTTTTTTTACTATATTAATCGTATTCATTAATTGTCCTAATCCTTCTAAAGCAAAATATTCACATTGAACAGGAATTAATACACTATCAGACGCTGTAAAAGCATTTAAAGTAATTAATCCTAATGATGGTGGACAATCTATAAAAATATAATCATAGTTTTCCTTTATTTTATCAAGTTGCTCTTTTAATCTTAATTCCCTTGAAACCATTGATACAAGCTGGACTTCAGCTCCTGCCAAATTAATATTTGAAGGGCAAATATTTAGTTTTTTAGTACTTGTAGATTGGATAACTTCATTCATATCCACTTCGTTTACTAATACATCATATGTTGATAACTCACATTCTTTGTCTACTCCTACAGCACTAGTTGCATTTCCTTGTGGATCAGCATCTATAATTAATACTTTTTTACCTCTATTAGCCAATCCTGCACTTAAATTTACTGTCGTAGTTGTTTTTCCAACTCCACCTTTTTGATTTGCTACTGATATTATTTTTCCCAAAATTATTCCCCCTTGCTTAATATTAAAAATTAATTTTTATTACAAATTTAGTTATAAATAGCTAAATATCAAGCATTTGAGCTGTTTCTTAAGCTTTGCATTTGTATGTATATAATAAAAAAATTAACATATTAATCATATAAAAATATGGTTAATATGTCAATGAAAATTATCAATATTTTTTTATTTTTTTCCATTATTTTATTGGTTCTTTTAATGGTTTTCCCGCTTTTCTTGGAAACTGCTTTGGTGTAGGTTTTACCTTATCTATGAGTACTATACTTCTTTTATTATCTGTATCTATTAAAGTAAATTTATTTACTTCTTTTATTTTACCACCCAAAATGTTAATTGCTTTTTCGGCATTTTGTAATTCTTCGTCTATCTCAAACCCTTTCATAGCAATCATTTGACCACCTTTTTTAATAAATGGCAAGTCATATTCTGCTAAAGTGGTTAAATTAGCAACTGCTCTTGAAACAGATTTATCAAAATTTTCTCTATATGACTTATTTTTTGCCAAATCTTCAGCTCTAGAATGTATTAATTCAATATTTTTTAAATCTAAAGCTATACATACTTCATTTAAAAAATTAATTCTCTTATTTAAAGAATCTACCAAAGTTACATTCAAATTTTCATTTAATATTTTGACTGGTATCCCTGGAAAACCTGCTCCAGTGCCTATGTCTATAACATTTTCACCGTCTTTTAAATATTTTAATATTGTTCCGCAATCAACAAAATGCTTTATTATTATCTCTTTAGGCTCGATAATTGTTGTTAGATTAATTTTTTGATTCCATTCTATTAATAAATTCATATATGAAAAGAATTTTTCCACTTGTTTATTAGTTATATCTATAGCTATTCTTTTCATTTTATCTTTCATTTCATATGAAAATTCATCTAATTGCATATTATTCTCCTTTATTATTTCTTTTAAATTGTTCCAAGTATATTAATATTACTGATATATCAGCAGGTGAAACCCCTGATATTCTAGATGCTTGACCTACAGATCTTGGTCTTAATTTTGATAGTTTCTGTCTTGCTTCTAATCTAATTCCACCTATAGCCTCATAGTTTATATCATCTGGTAATAATTTATTTTCCAATTTTTTTGCTTTTTCTACCTGCGCATTTTGTAATTTTATATATCCTTCATATTTTATTTGTATTTCTACTTCTTCTTTTACTTGCTCACTTAATCCTGGTCTATCTTCATCAATTTCTTTTAAATCTTCATATGTTAATTCTGTTCTTCGTAGTAATTCAGCTAGTTTTATACCATTACTAATTTTTGAAGAATTGTTTTCTTCAAGGAATTTATTTACTTTTTCTGTAGGTTTTATGGTTTTATTATATATTCTTTCTTTTTCTTTCTCTATATTTTCCTTTTTCTCTTTAAATTTCTTATATCTTTCTTCTGATATAAGACCCACTTCATAACCAATATCAGTTAATCTCAAATCTGCATTATCTTGTCTTAGTAATAATCTGTATTCTGCTCTAGAAGTCATCATTCTATATGGTTCATTTGTTCCTTTTGTAACTATATCATCAATCAATACTCCGATATATCCATCATATCTATGTAAAATAACAGGTTCTTTTTCTTGTATTTCTCGTGAAGCATTTATTCCTGCTATAAGACCTTGGCAAGCAGCTTCTTCATATCCTGAAGTTCCATTTATCTGGCCAGCAAAGAATAATCCTTTATATTTCTTATGTTCCAAACTTAATTGTAATTCTAATGGATCTATGCAATCATATTCTATTGCATATGCTGACCTTGTAAATTCTGCATGTTCCAATCCAGGAATGGTTCTATACATTGCGATTTGTACATCTTCTGGCAAAGATGAACTCATTCCTTGTATATACATTTCATCAGTATCTAACCCTACTGGTTCAACAAAGATTTGGTGTCTTTCTTTATCTGCAAATCTAACTACCTTATCTTCTATTGATGGGCAATATCTTGGTCCTGTTCCTGAAATTTCTCCGGAGAACAATGGAGATCTATTTAAGTTCTTTCTTATTATTTCATGTGTCTTTGCATTAGTATATGTTAAATAACAAGGTACTTGCTCTATTGTTGGCGCTTTATCCATGAATGAAAAAGGAATTATATTTGTATCTCCTTCTTGTATTTCCATCTTTGAAAAATCTATTGTCTTTTTATTTATTCTCGCTGGAGTACCTGTTTTAAATCTTACTATTTTAATTCCTAGCTCTTTTAAACAATCTGATAATTCATTTGCTGCAAATACACCATCAGGTCCACTTTCTTGTGAATACTCACCCATAAATATTTTTCCTTTAAGATAAGTTCCTGTAGCTAAAATTACAGTTTTTACATTATATACCGCACCTACACTTGTTTCAATGCTTTCTACTGCATTATCTTTAATATTTATTTTTGTTATTTCTGCTTGTTTTATATTAAGATTTTCTTGTTTCTCTATAGTATGTTTCATTTCCATTTGATATCTTTTCCTATCAGCTTGTGCTCTTAATGAATGAACTGCTGGTCCCTTTGATGTATTTAACATTTTTATTTGAATTAAAGTTTTGTCTATATTTTTTGCCATCTCCCCACCAAGAGCATCTATCTCTCTTACCAAATGTCCTTTAGAGCTTCCTCCTATATGAGGGTTACAAGGCATATTTGCAACAGCCTCTAGGCTAATTGAAAATATTACTGTTTTCATTCCCATTCTTGCTGCTGCTAACGCTGCTTCACACCCAGCATGTCCAGCTCCAATTACAGCAACATCATAATTTCCTGCATCGTATTTCATTTTTTACCTCCAATTTTTCGTTTTTTATGGAACAATCAAAATTGTTTTATTTTATTTTTTTATATATATTTTGTTTGATTTTTTATTGAATTTTTAAGTTAAAATTCGCTTTCACATAATTTTCACAAAGTTATTTTATTGACTTTAAGTCAATTTCAAAAAAATCTCTGTTTGCTTACAGTCATCTTAACTTATAGGTTTATGTTCGTTTTTTGTTCTTACATCGAATTTGCTAGTTTACATTTTTTATTTTCCCAGGCAAAATTTGGAAAAAATTTCATTAATTATATTCTCTGAAACGTCCTCTCCGGTTATCTCTCCTAAACTCTCCAAAATGTCTTTTATATCGATAGCCACAATATCCATTGGCATTTTGTTTTTTAAGCTTATTTGAGCATTCTCAGTTGATTTTATAGCCTTATTTATTAGGTTCTTATGTCTCGTATTAGTTACTATAACTTCATTATCTATATTTATCTCATTTATTTTAAAGATTTTAGAAATAGTTTTATTTATCTGATCAATACCTTCTTTATTTAAAGCTGAAATTTTTATTATATCTTTACCTAATCTAGTGATTCTCTCATCTATCTTTACGTTATCTTGTACTAAGTCAATCTTATTTAATACAATTATAGCTTTTTTGTCTTTTATAAGGTCTATAATGTCTAAATCTTCATTATCTATTTTATCACTTATATCAAAAATAGCAATTAGCAAATCTGCGTCATTAGCTATCTCCTTAGCCCTTTGTATTCCAATTTTCTCTACTTCATCATCAGCTTCTCTTATTCCTGCTGTATCTATTATTTTTATTGGGATTCCGTCTATATTCATCAATTCTTCTATACTATCTCTTGTTGTACCTTTATATTTGCTTACAATGGCTCTATCTTCTCTTAATAAAGCATTTAATAGTGATGATTTACCTGCATTTGGTTTTCCAACTATAGCTATTTTTATACCATCTTTTATAATCTTTCCATTATCAAAAGTATTTTTTAGTTCTAACAAATCATTCTTTACATCTTTTAGCATATCTTCTGCTTTCTTTTCTGTAACTTCTTCTATATCATATTCTGGATAATCTATATCTGCCTCAACATCTACCATTATATCCATTATTTTCTTACGTATATTAGTTATTTTTTGAGATAAAAAGCCTTCTAATTGCTTTAAAGAAGCTTTTGATTCTTTTTGAGTTTTACTATTTATAATATCTATTATAGATTCAGCTTGAGATAAATCAATTCTACCATTTAAAAAAGCTCTTTTTGTGAATTCTCCTGGCTCTGCTAATTCTGCACCATTTTCTAAACATACTTCTAAAATATTTTCCATAACAATATTTCCACCATGAGAATTAATTTCACACATATTTTCTGTTGTATAACTATTTGGTTTTATAAAATAAGAAACTAATACTTCGTCTAATATCTCATTTGTTTTTGGATTAATAATATGTCCATATTTAAATGTATATCCTTTTATTTCTTTATTTTTATTTTTTGGAATAAATATTTTTTCTATTATTTTAAAAGTATCTTCCCCACTTAATCTAATTATTCCAATTCCACCAATCCCTGGGGCTGTCGATATTGCAGCTATTGTACTCATTTTTATCCCTCTTTTCTTTTTATTTATTAAATTAATTATTTATTTATTTTAATTATTTAATTATTTAATTTAATTATTTATTTTATTTATTTTATTTATTTATTTTATTTAATTTATTTTATTTAATTTATTTATTTATTTTATTTAATTTATTTTATTTAATTTATTTTATTTAATTTATTTTATTTAATTTATTTGTTTAATTATTTAATTTAATTAATTTTTTAATTATTTAATTTATTTATTTAATTATTTAATTTAATTAATTTTTTAATTATTTAATTTATTTATTTAATTTATTTATTTAATTTATTTATTTAATTTATTTAAATTTAAAAGTCAAAGCTTGGAAATATTTAAGATTTTGGAATTAAAATTCCAATTATTTTTTCTTATTTATTACCCAGAACTTTGACTTCTGTTTTATCTTTATTAAATTATTTTAAATCTACTATTATTCTTCTGTTTGGCTCTTCCCCAACACTATAAGTTTTTACCTTTGAATTATTTTGTAATTTTGTGTGTATTATTTTTCTTTCATAAGCAGACATTGGTTCTAACTCTATTTTCTTTCTATTTTTTACTACTGTTTTTGATATTTTTTCTGCTAATTCTTCTAATACAACTTTTCTCTTTTCTCTATAATTTTCAATATCTAATATTACACTACATTTATGTTTAAGACTCTTATTAGCAACATTTGAAAAAATTAATTGTAAATAATTAAGTGTTTCTCCCCTATATCCTATTAAATAATTAATATCGTCTCCAGTTACAGAAATATATATTCTTTTTTCTTTTTCTTCAACATTTATACTTAAATTATTTATTTTTAATTGATTAAAAAAGTCATTTGAAAACTTTTTCATTGTTTCTAATACTTCATTTAATTCTTCGTCTGTAATATTAGCCTTTTTAATTTTTACAGGTTCTTTTAATGTTAATTCTACTTTTATTTTTGTTGGTTCTAAAATACTAAAAAAACTTCTTTTCTCTTCATTACCTATTACATTAATAATTACATCTTCTCTTTTTGCATTAAGTTGTTTTAATCCATTTTCTATAGCTTCGTTTGTAGTTCTTCCTTCTGCAAATATACTATTTGGCATTTTATTTTTCCTCCTTAGATTTAAGATATTTACTTATAAAAAATCTCTCTAATATCATTAGTACATTGCTAGTTAACCAATATAAAGCTAGTCCTAATGGTGCTACTAAAGAAATTGATATTGACATTATAGGCATTAACAAAGACATACTTTTATTAGTTTGTTCTACCATATCTACTTCTTCAACTTCTTTTTTAACTTCTTTACTTTCTCCTTCATATTCTTCTATATGATCATTTAGAAGTTTCTTATCTTTATCCTTTTTATTCATATTTGTTGATATTTTTGTACTAATAAATGTAGATAAAATATATAAAATAGGAATAATATAAACTTTAGGATCAGATAAATTTTGCATTGGAACTTTATTTAAATCCAAACCTAAAAATTCCATATTTAAATATACTTTTTCATCTTCATTTCCTTTATGCTGAATTATCGAAATCTCAGGATATGCTTGATTTATTTCTATATTTGCAGATTGAAGTTCATTCTTATAATTATTTATATCTTCTTCAGAAACATTTTTTACAAACGTTAATGGACTTTTTACCATATAAAATACTGCTAGCAATATGACTAATTGAAGTATTGCACTTAAGCATCCACTAAAAGGACTCATATTTTCAGATTTATATAGTTTCATTGTCTCTTGATTTAATTTTTCTGGATCGTTTTTATATTTAAACTGTAATGATTTCATTTGTTCTTGAATTTTTGAAGTTTTTTGCATTGTCCTCTGTTGCTTTATAGATAATGGCAATAACACTATTTTCAATAATACAGAAAATAAAATTATTGCAAAACCATAATTATTTACAATATTATAAATAAAATATAATATCGTACCAAATATACTTGCTAAAAATGCCATATTTTTATCTCCTTTATTTTAATGGATCATATCCACCCTTTGAAAAAGGATTACATTTTAAAATTCTCTTTATCCCTAAGAAACTTCCTTTTACTGAACCGTATTTAATAATAGCTTGTTTAGTATATTCAGAACATGTAGGATAAAATTTACAATGTATTCCCTCTTTTGATATAAGAGAAGATATATGTTTTTGATATATATTTATAAAAAAAATTAATATTTTTTTCATTAACCCTCATCTTTTTTTAATAAATTACTTTTATTTAATGTTTTAATTATATCATATTTAATATTAAAAAAATTAGCTTCAGAAATATTTTTATTTTTTTTCCATAAAAAAATTATATCATACCCAACAGAAATTTTATCCTCTAGTAATCTATAATTTTCTCTAATTAATCTTTTTATTTTATTTCTTTTTACAGCTTTTCCTGCTTTTACACTTACAGCAATACCTATATAATTGAAATTCTTATTATTTTTTTTTATATAAATATCAATATAATTTCCATTATAGTATTTTCCTTTTGTTAAAACATTTTTAAATTCGTAATTCTTTTTTAATGTATCTGTATTTAACATTTCTTACCACTCTTTATTTTTTATAGATTGCAAAAAGACCACTTAATGTGGCCATATACTTAAGCTGATAATTTTTTTCTTCCTTTACTTCTTCTTGCTTTTAAAACATTTCTTCCTGCTCTAGTTTTCATTCTTTTCATGAAACCATGTTCTTTACTTCTTTGTCTTGTTTTTGGTTGATAAGTCATTTTCATTTTTATGCACCTCCTATTATATTGTTGTAAAAATATATAAATATTTATCTCTAAAATTAAAAAGCATATCAATTATACTATAGGAAATAAGTATTTGTCAACATTTTATTATATATTAGATAGCATAAATTTTTAGTAGGATTTCTCTTTTGTAAAATCTTGAAGCTATTTTGTAGATTAATTTTCGAGATTCCTATTTAATTTTATATTTTTATC